>NZ_CP060825.1:2116250-2765000 GCF_014489615.1 Streptomyces genisteinicus | reverse complement strand
CTGTGGTTAGGGGTGAAAGGCCAATCAAACTCCGTGATAGCTGGTTCTCCCCGAAATGCATTTAGGTGCAGCGTCGTGTGTTTCTTGCCGGAGGTAGAGCACTGGATAGGCGATGGGCCCTACCGGGTTACTGACCTTAGCCAAACTCCGAATGCCGGTAAGTGAGAGCGCGGCAGTGAGACTGTGGGGGATAAGCTCCATGGTCGAGAGGGAAACAGCCCAGAGCATCGACTAAGGCCCCTAAGCGTACGCTAAGTGGGAAAGGATGTGGAGTCGCAGAGACAACCAGGAGGTTGGCTTAGAAGCAGCCACCCTTGAAAGAGTGCGTAATAGCTCACTGGTCAAGTGATTCCGCGCCGACAATGTAGCGGGGCTCAAGCGTACCGCCGAAGTCGTGTCATTGCAGCGTATAGCCCCAACGGGTGCTGTGATGGGTAGGGGAGCGTCGTGTGCCGGGTGAAGCAGCCGCGGAAGCGAGTTGTGGACGGTTCACGAGTGAGAATGCAGGCATGAGTAGCGATACACACGTGAGAAACGTGTGCGCCGATTGACTAAGGGTTCCTGGGTCAAGCTGATCTGCCCAGGGTAAGTCGGGACCTAAGGCGAGGCCGACAGGCGTAGTCGATGGACAACCGGTTGATATTCCGGTACCCGCTTTGAAACGCCCAATATCGAGCCCATTAATGCTAAGGCCGTGAAGCCGCCGGCTGAGTCTTCGGACGAGGTCGGAGTGGTGGAGCCGCTGACCCAAGGTGGTAGTAGGTAAGCGATGGGGTGACGCAGGAAGGTAGTCCAGCCCGGGCGGTGGTTGTCCCGGGGTAAGGGTGTAGGCCGTGTGATAGGCAAATCCGTCACACATTAAGGCTGAGACCTGATGCCGAGCCGATTGTGGTGAAGTGGATGATCCTATGCTGTCGAGAAAAGCCTCTAGCGAGTTTCATGGCGGCCCGTACCCTAAACCGACTCAGGTGGTCAGGTAGAGAATACCGAGGCGTTCGGGTGAACTATGGTTAAGGAACTCGGCAAAATGCCCCCGTAACTTCGGGAGAAGGGGGGCCATTCCTGGTGATGAGTTTTGCACTCTGAGCTGGGGGTGGCCGCAGAGACCAGCGAGAAGCGACTGTTTACTAAAAACACAGGTCCGTGCGAAGCCGTAAGGCGATGTATACGGACTGACGCCTGCCCGGTGCTGGAACGTTAAGGGGACCGGTTAGCTTGGATTCGTCCGGGCGAAGCTGAGAACTTAAGCGCCAGTAAACGGCGGTGGTAACTATAACCATCCTAAGGTAGCGAAATTCCTTGTCGGGTAAGTTCCGACCTGCACGAATGGCGTAACGACTTCTCGACTGTCTCAACCATAGGCCCGGTGAAATTGCACTACGAGTAAAGATGCTCGTTTCGCGCAGCAGGACGGAAAGACCCCGGGACCTTTACTACAGTTTGATATTGGTGTTCGGTTCGGCTTGTGTAGGATAGGTGGGAGACTTTGAAGCGGCCACGCCAGTGGTTGTGGAGTCGTCGTTGAAATACCACTCTGGTCGTGCTGGATGTCTAACCTGGGTCCGTGATCCGGATCAGGGACAGTGTCTGATGGGTAGTTTAACTGGGGCGGTTGCCTCCCAAAGGGTAACGGAGGCGCCCAAAGGTTCCCTCAGCCTGGTTGGCAATCAGGTGTTGAGTGTAAGTGCACAAGGGAGCTTGACTGTGAGACCGACGGGTCGAGCAGGGACGAAAGTCGGGACTAGTGATCCGGCGGTGGCTTGTGGAAGCGCCGTCGCTCAACGGATAAAAGGTACCCCGGGGATAACAGGCTGATCTTCCCCAAGAGTCCATATCGACGGGATGGTTTGGCACCTCGATGTCGGCTCGTCGCATCCTGGGGCTGGAGTCGGTCCCAAGGGTTGGGCTGTTCGCCCATTAAAGCGGTACGCGAGCTGGGTTTAGAACGTCGTGAGACAGTTCGGTCCCTATCCGCTGTGCGCGTAGGAGTCTTGAGAAGGGCTGTCCCTAGTACGAGAGGACCGGGACGGACGAACCTCTGGTGTGCCAGTTGTCCTGCCAAGGGCATGGCTGGTTGGCTACGTTCGGAAAGGATAACCGCTGAAAGCATCTAAGCGGGAAGCCTGCTTCGAGATGAGGACTCCCACCTCCTTGAGAGGGTAAGGCTCCCAGTAGACGACTGGGTTGATAGGCCGGATATGGAAGCCAGGTAACTGGTGGAGTTGACCGGTACTAATAGGCCGAGGGCTTGTCCTCAGTTGCTCGCGTCCACTGTGTTAGTTCTGAAGTAACGAACTCGCCTTTGCCGGCTGGTAGTTCGACATCTTCATAGTGTTTCGGTGGTCATAGCGTTAGGGAAACGCCCGGTTACATTCCGAACCCGGAAGCTAAGCCTTTCAGCGCCGATGGTACTGCAGGGGGGACCCTGTGGGAGAGTAGGACGCCGCCGAACAATCATTGTGGGGAAGCCCCGGAACCTTGTTCCGGGGCTTTTCTGCGTTCACCGCCGAATCCCGCGCATCCCGGACGGACACATGCCTGACGCGCGGGGCATGAAGGCCGGGCAAGGAGAGGCACGGGACGACCTGCGGTCCGGTCACCTGTCTCGCACGGTGACCGGACAGCGTGTTCGGAGCTCAGAGCCGGCCGGCCGCCTTGAGAGCGAGATAGGCATCCGCCACCGCCGGCGCGAACGTCTCCGGGGTGGCGTCGACGACGGTGACACCGTGCCGCCGAAGCAGCTCCGCGGTCCGCTGCCGCTGGTGGTGCGCCTGCGTCCCCGCGGCGGCCTCGTAGACGCTCTGCGCGCTGCCCCGGGACCTTGTCATCCGCTCGACGTGGGGATCGGCGACCGAGGCGACGACCACGGTGTGGCGCCGGGTGAGCTGGGGAAGCACCGGCAGCAGACCGTCCTCGACGGAAGACGCGTCCAGGCCGGTGAGCAGCACGATCAAGGAACCCCGCGGCGCGCTGCCCAGAGCGGCCGCGCTCAGTCCCCGCGCATCCGTCTCGACCAGTTCGGCCTCGAGCGGAGCCATGGCGCCGACCATCGCAGGGAGCACGTCTCCGGCGGCCCGCGCCTGTACGCGGGCCCGCACGCGCCGGTCGTAGGCCAGCAGACCGACGCGGTCACCCGCACGCGATGCCAGGGCCGCGAGAAGCAGCGCGGCGTCCATGGAGGCGTCGAGGCGCGGTACGTCCCCGACACGGCCCGCCGCGGTGCGGCCGGTGTCCAGGACCAGAAGGATGTGGCGGTCCCGCTCGGGCCGCCAGGTACGGACCGCGACGGCACTCCTGCGGGCGGTCGCTCGCCAGTCGATGGAGCGCGTGTCGTCACCGGGCACGTAGTCCCTGAGGCTGTCGAACTCCGTCCCCTGTCCCCGGACGAGGACGCTCGTCCGCCCGTCGAGTTCACGGAGACGGGCCAGCCGTGACGGAAGGTGCTTGCGGCTCTCGAACGCCGGCAGCACCCGCACCGTCCAGGGAATCCTGTGGCCGCCCTGTCGCGCGGCCAGGCCCAGCGGGCCGTAGGACCGGACCGTGACCTGGGCGGAGTGACGGTCCCCCCGGCGGCTGGGGCGCAGCAGGGTCGTCACGCGGCGCCGCTCCCCGGCAGGGACGCGCACCCGGTGGCGTGACGCCTCCGGGGGCGCCTCCGCAGGCCAGCTGCTCGGCGGCCAGGCGTCCCGGAGATCGGCACGCAATGGACGGGACGAGGGGTTGGTGACCGCGAGATGCACCTGAGCCGCGTCACCGAGTCGAACTGATGTGTCACCGGAACGGGTGAAACGCAGCGTGCGCACTGGCGCGGCGAGTGCGTAGTCGCACAGGATTGCCAGTGAGAGGGGCGCGTTGACAGCGAGCATCCCCGTCCAGCTGGGGGCGAGGATGCCTACGGGGAGTGAGCCGAGGGCGGCGAGCAGCGCAGTCCGTCCAGTGAGGGCCATCAGTGCCTCAGCGGGGGACCGGGACGTGGGCGAGGATCGCGGTGATGACGGAGTCGGGAGTGACTCCTTCCATCTCCGCTTCCGGCCGGAGCTGGATCCGGTGGCGCAGAGTGGGGAGCGCGAGGGCTTTCACATCGTCGGGGATGACGTAGTCACGACCGGTGAGCCAGGCCCAGGCGCGGGCGGTGGAGAGCAGGGCGGTCGCACCGCGCGGCGAGACGCCCAGAGAGAGTGACGGGGACTCACGTGTGGCCCGGCAGACGTCGACGACGTAGCCGGCGATCTCGGCCGACACCGAGGTCTTGGCGACGGCGTTCCTGGCGGCTTCCAGGTCTTCGGGGCCGGCCACGGGACGCACCCCCGCAGCCGTGAGGTCGCGCGGGTCGAATCCGGCGGCGTGGCGGGTCAGGACGCTGATCTCGTCGTCGCGGGTGGGGAGGGGCACCGTCAGCTTGAGGAGGAATCGGTCCAGCTGAGCCTCGGGGAGCGGGTAAGTGCCCTCGTACTCGACGGGGTTCTGCGTCGCCGCCACCAGGAAGGGCTCCGGCAGGCGACGTGCGGTGCCGTCGACGGTGACCTGACGCTCCTCCATCGCTTCGAGGAGCGACGACTGGGTCTTGGGAGGAGTGCGGTTGATCTCGTCGGCGAGAAGGAGGTTGGTGAAGACCGGACCCTGCTGGAAGGAGAACTCCGAGGTGTGGGTGTCGTAGACCAGGGACCCGGTGACATCGCTGGGCATGAGGTCCGGAGTGAACTGGACGCGCTTCGTGTCGAGTTCGAGGGATGCGGCGAGCGCGCGGACCAGGAGGGTCTTGGCGACACCCGGGACGCCTTCCAGCAGGACGTGACCCCGGCAGAGGAGCGCGACGACGAGACCCGTCACTGCGGGGTCCTGGCCGACCACGGCCTTCGCGATCTCGGCTCGCAGGGCTTCGAGAGAGGCCCTGGCACGGTCCGGGTGATCGGCGGTCTCAGGGGTCGGGGCGCTCATGCGGTGCGTACCTCTCTTTCGAGGGCGTCGAGGTGGTCGGCCAGCAGGACGAGGGCGGTGTCGTCGGCCGGCGTGGGGCCGAACAGCAGGTCGTGGACGTCCCGTTCGGGACGGTCCAGTCGGGCGGAGACGGCAGGGAGGAGGACGGCCGGCGTGTGGGCGCCGGACAGGGACACACCCAGCTGTGGGGCGATCCGGGCGCGTGCCGCGGAGCGCAGGGACGATGCGGCCCGGTCGCGGGCGTTCGTCTTGTGGTATAGGCGGGCGCGGCCTTCGGTGGCCTCGGACGCGCGGACGGCGACCGGCAGCCGCTCCGTGACGAGGGGGCCGAGACGCCGAGCGCGCCAGACGGCGGCGAGGACGGCCGCGATGGCGAGCTGCAGCGTCCCCCACAGCCAGCCGGAGGGGATCAGATCGAGGAACGACCGCTCGCCTCCGGACTCCGGACCCGGGGCCTCTCCGTCCGCGCCGGATGCGGCGGGGTCGTCGAGGGACGGCATGTACCAGACCAGTTCGGGCCTGGATCCGAGGAGTTGCAGAGCCAGGGAGGCATTGCCGTGTTCGTCGAGATGTTCGTTGTGCAGCAGATCGGAAGCGCCGAGCAGGACGGTGTCGCCACCGCCGGGGGAGTCCGTCCTGAGCAGCGTGGGGAGGCCGTCGGCGTCGTAGCACTCGTCGGCACCGGGCGCGGCCGTGCGGTAGCGCTCACCACCGAGGAGGGCGTCTCCCGCCCGTACGGCAGGAGGGTAGGCGCACCCCGGGGCACGGGCCGAGACCCGTGCGGCGGTCTCCGCGGTCACCCCGGGCGCCAGGATGCCGAGAGACGGAAGCCCGGGTGCGAGCAGCACGGTGCGGCCACCGGACGAGGCCGTCGCCGCGGCGAGCGTGCGCTGCTGGGAGGTGGTCAGGAGATCCGGATCGGTGACCAGGAGCGTGACGTCCTCGCCGACGGCTGCCGAGGCATCGCCCACCGTGGTGGTGACCCGTACCGACACCCCCTGTGCGGTGAGCAGTTCGGCGACCGCGCGGCTGCCCACGGGGTCGGCGGACCGGGGATCCAGGGCTCCGCGGTGGTCCCCGGACCGCAGAGCGGCCATGGTGATGCCCGCGATGACGAGCAGCAGGACGGCGAGGAGCAGACCCCGGGTGCGTCTCCAGAGCTGGTGGCCGGAGAGGGACAGGGAGGTGGCGGAGGTACCGGTCACGAGGCGCCTCCGGAGGTGTCCGCGAGGAGCGGCTCGGCGGACTCGACGGCCGCGTCGAGACGGCGGATGCGCTCGTACATGTCCTGGTCGCCCGTGCGACCGCCGTACGTGACGTCGTCGAAGGAACGGGCCGCCGCCCGCAGTTCGCCGGCGTGGGAGGGGAGGGAGCGTCCGGCGTCGGCGGCGGCCTCGTCGGCGGTGCGGCCGGGACGCGGTGTCAGCAGCGCACGCTCCTCCAGAGCGCGGACGATGGCACGCATCCGTTCCTGTACGGCCTCATTCCAGCGGCCCGCCGCCGCGTGGCTCTCCGCCCTGCTGCGGTGTTCCGCGGCGCTGCGCGGACCGTCGGAGAAGAGGGAGTCCGCTGTGGAGGCCGAGCGGCGCGGTGTGCCGAGCCGCCACCACAGGCCGCCTATCAGGGCGGCCGCCAGGAGCAGGACCACCATCAGCCCGACGGTGCCGCCCGGCCCGCTGCCCGACCATCCGTCGAAGACGCCCCCGACCCAGTCCAGGAAGTCGTCGAGAGCCCGCTGGAGCAGGTTCGGTTCGTTTTCGCCGTACACCGGGTCGGACAACTCGCGTTCCGCCGCCTCCCGGGCGGGGACACGCGAGATGTCCACCGGTATGTCGTCCCTCGCCGGGAACGACAGGTCCGCCGTCGTCCCGCCCCCCGCGCCGGACACCGCATCAGCCCCCGGTGGAGACCGGGCCGGGCGGCTCGGTGCCGTAGCCGGGGACCCCTGCCGCGCGGGCGAGTTCGAGGTCGAGGGCCTCGCGCCGGATGCGCTGGTCGACGTAGAGCAGCGCCGTCACACCCGCCGAGATCGGGTACGTGATCGAGGAGGCGATCACCGCGCCGATGCCGGTGATGATCAGGAAGGGCCAGCCGATCGGGGACTCGCCGCCGTCGAGGAAGTCGCCGAGAGAGACGCCGTCCACGGCGAAGCCCATGATCGCGAACGGAATCCCGATGACCATGCTCACCAGGAACGAGATGAGCACCGTCAGCGCGGTGATGCCGAAGATGCGCCACCAGGTGCCCTGCACCAGCTTGGCCGAGCGCTTGAGGGACGCGATCACGCCCTGGCGTTCCAGCACCAGCGCCGGCGGGGCGAGCGCGAAGCGGATCATCAGCCAGACGATGACCACGATCGCGCCGAGCCCCCCGAGGACGGAGAGGAGCACACCGGCACCTCCGATGAGCAGGCCGGGCAGGATGCCGACGGTCATGATCGCCGCGCTGCCGAGGGGCAGCAGGAAGGTCAGGCCCAGCAGGTGGGGCAGCCGCGGCCGGGCCTCACGCCAGGCTTCGGGCAGTGTCACGGAGCGCCCCAGGACGGAACGGCTGATCACGACCGTGAGGACGGCCGTCGTGAGCAGGGTGCCGATCAGCGTGATGAGCAGCGCCGGGCCCATGGCGATCATGCTGTTCTGCAGGGAGGCCAGCGACTGTTCGAGGGCTTCCTCGGGAGTCGCGTCGGGATCGACGACGGGCGGCTCGGGAAGGAGGTAGCGCTCGACGAGGATGCTGGCGATCTGGGTGATGACCGAGACGGTGATCGTCACCGCCAGGACCGTGCGCCAGTGGGTCCGCAGCGTGGCCACGGCTCCGTCGAGGATCTCGCCGACACCGAGCGGGCGCAGCGGGATCACACCCGGCTTCGCGGCGGCAGGAGGGCGTCCCCACGCACCCGGCGGCGGGCCCCCGTTCCAGCCCGGAGCGGGCCGGCCCGGCGTGTGGCCCGGTCCGGTCGGCGCGGACCACTGTCCCGGCGGCGGCTGCTCCTTGGACCACTTGGCGGAGGGACCGTCGGCGGGCTCGGCAGGGCGCGGTACGCCCGGGGTCTGTCCGTCGGGGGAGGGAGCCGATCCGGGCGAGGCCCAGCCCGGAGAGTCGTTCACGGTCGTCCACCTCATGCAGGGGTCACGGGGCCGGAGTGGGGGACCGGCACCTTCACGGTGTGCGTCCGCCTGGCAGGGCGGCCGGTTGGCTGCCATCGTGCCACGCGCGCGCTGTCTGCGGGCGGGGGCCCGTATCCGGTTCGTGCCTTCACTGCCGGACCACCGGCGGGCAGACTGGGCGGATGGCTGATCAGCAGGTACACGACGCCCTCGATTCGGTGCCACCGCAGCCCCCGGTGCTGCGCTGGGCGGAGCCGCCCGAAGGGCCGGTGCTCGTGCTTCTGGATCAGAGGCGACTGCCGGCGCACGAGACAGAACTCGTGTGCACCGACGTCCCGGCGCTGGTGCACGCCATCCAGACGCTCGCCGTCCGCGGTGCGCCTCTGCTCGGGATCGCGGGCGCCTACGGCATCGCGCTCGCCGCCGCCCGGGGCTACGACGTCGTGGAGGCCGCCGGCCTGCTGGAGGTCGCCCGGCCCACCGCAGTGAACCTGCGGTACGGAGTGCGGCTGGCCGCCGATGCGCACGGCCGGGCGCTCGCGGGCGGCGGGACGCGGGAGCAGGCTGCGGCCGAGGCGCTGGAGGCCGCCCGGGCACTGCACCGGGCCGACGCCGACGCCAGCCGGCGCATGGCCGGTCACGGGCTGGCGCTCCTCGGCGAGCTTCTGCCCGGCGGCGGACACCGGATCCTCACCCACTGCAACAGCGGTGCGCTGGTCTCGGGCGGCGAAGGGACGGCGTTCGCGGTGGCGCTGGCCGCGCACCGGGCCGGTGAACTGCGGCACCTGTGGGTCGACGAGACCAGGCCGCTGCTGCAGGGAGCACGGCTGACGGCCTGGGAGGCGGCGCGCAACGGCATGGCGTACAGCCTGCTGGCGGACAACGCCGCGGGGTCGCTGTTCGCCGCGGGCGAGGTCGACGCGGTGGTGATCGGCGCCGACCGGATCGCGGCGGACGGTTCGGTGGCCAACAAGGTCGGCAGCTACCCCCTCGCGGTGATGGCCCGGTACCACCACGTGCCGTTCATCGTGGTGGCGCCCACCACGACGCTGGACCCCACCACGGCGGACGGAGCGTCGATCGAGGTCGAGCAGAGGCCCGGCCGGGAGGTCACCGACGTGCCGGCACCCCGGAGCGCGGATGCCGGCAGCGGCGGCGGTGTGCCGATGGCGCCGCTGGGGACCCGTGCCTACAACCCGGCGTTCGACGTCACCCCGCCCGAGCTCGTGACGGCCGTCGTCACCGAGGTCGGGGTGATCTCACCGGTCACCGGTGACGGCATCGCGCGGCTGTGCGCCGGGGCCCGGGACGGGATCGTGGACTGACGGCCCACGGCGCCGGCACGGGTGCCGTGCTTCCTGCCACGGCACCCGGGGCGCCGGCGGAGGCGCCGGGCGGACGCGGACGACGACGCTGCGGAGTCGTCCGCTTCCCGTGAGCGCCCGGGGGAGCCTGGGGCGACCACGCACGGGAACGGCCCGGTGCGACTATCGTCACCGGCCAGTGAGCTACCTCACCAGCACGTCGGACACTGTTACGAGAATGGGATGATGTCGATTATGAAGGGACGAGTCCTTGTCGTCGACGACGACACCGCACTGGCCGAGATGCTCGGGATTGTGCTGCGTGGTGAGGGTTTCGAGCCGTCGTTCGTGGCGGACGGCGACAAGGCGCTGGCCGCCTTCCGGGAGGCCAAGCCCGATCTTGTGCTGCTCGATCTGATGCTGCCCGGCAGGGACGGCATCGAGGTGTGCCGCCTGATCAGGGCCGAGTCGGGCGTGCCGATCGTGATGCTCACGGCCAAAAGCGACACCGTCGACGTGGTCGTCGGGCTCGAGTCCGGGGCCGACGACTACATCGTCAAGCCGTTCAAGCCCAAGGAGCTGGTCGCCCGTATCCGGGCGCGGCTGCGGAGGTCGGAGGAGCCGGCGCCCGAGCAGCTGACCATCGGCGACCTGGTGATCGACGTCGCCGGCCATTCCGTCAAGCGCGACGGCCAGTCGATAGCGCTCACGCCGCTGGAGTTCGACCTGCTGGTCGCCCTCGCCCGCAAGCCCTGGCAGGTCTTCACCCGCGAGGTGCTGCTGGAGCAGGTCTGGGGCTACCGCCACGCCGCCGACACGCGGCTGGTGAACGTGCACGTCCAGCGCCTTCGCTCGAAGGTCGAGAAGGACCCCGAGCGACCGGAGATCGTCGTGACCGTACGGGGCGTCGGTTACAAGGCGGGGCCGAGCTGACATGTCCGGTGGCAGCAATGCTCCGAAGCCCGGGAGTCCGGGAGTCCGTACGGGGCGGGCTGCCGGACAGGGCCGGGGGCCCGCACGCTTCGGCCGCCTCCTCCAGGACGGCGCCCCCGGCGCGCCGATACCCCGGCTCGTCATGCGCTGGCTGCGGCGTCCGCTCCTGCCGACCCTGCGGCTGTGGCGTCGGAACATCCAGCTCCGGGTGGTCGCCAGCACGCTGCTGATGTCACTCGGTGTGGTGCTGCTGCTCGGTTTCGTGGTGATCGGGCAGGTGCGCAACGGCCTGCTCGACGCGAAGAGCCAAGCCGCGCAGAGTCAGGCCGCCGGCGGGTTCGCCGTCGCCAGGGAGCTGGCCAACGCACCGGTGGGGCCCGCCGGCCAGGACGGATCGGCGGCGGGTGCCAGGAACGCCAACTCGTGGCGCTCCGACCTCGTGGCCCAGCTGGCGAGCGGCGGCCAGGGCTCGTACAACGTCGTCGCCCTCAGCGCCGACTCCGAGCGGGACGGTGCCGGCCGCGCGCCGCGTACCTCCGGCCTGGTGGACCCGGCGTCCATCCCGCAGGTCCTCCGCGACGACGTGGGCCAGGGGACCGGGACGTACGAGACGTTCATGAGCATCCGCTACTGGAACAACGCCTCCGACCCCGAGCCCGGACTGGTGCTGGGCACCCGGCTCAACGACATCGAGGGCAAGCCCTACGAGCTGTACTACCTGTTCCCGCTCTCCCAGGAGGAGCAGTCGCTGACCCTGGTCCGCGGCACGCTCGCCACGGCGGGGCTGTTCGTCGTGGTGCTGCTCGGCGCCATCGCCTGGCTGGTGGTGCGCCAGGTCGTCACCCCGGTGCGGATGGCCGCGGGCATCGCCGAACGCCTTGCCGCGGGCAAGCTCCAGGAGCGGATGAAGGTCACCGGCGAGGACGACATCGCCCGGCTCGGCGAGGCGTTCAACAAGATGGCGCAGAACCTCCAGCTCAAGATCCAGCAGTTGGAGGAGCTGTCGAGGATGCAGCGGCGGTTCGTCTCCGACGTGTCCCACGAGCTGCGGACGCCGCTGACCACCGTGCGCATGGCGGCCGACGTGATCCACGAGGCCCGCAGCGACTTCGACCCGGTGACCGCCCGGTCCGCGGAACTGCTGGGCGACCAGCTCGACCGTTTCGAGTCCCTGCTCGCCGACCTGCTGGAGATCAGCAGGTTCGACGCGGGCGCCGCCGCCCTGGAGGCCGAGCCGATAGACCTGCGCAACGTGGTGCGCCGGGTGATCGGCGGCGCCGAGCCGCTGGCGGAGCGCAAGGGCTCCCGGATCCGTGTCGTCGGCGACGAGCAGCCGGTGGTGGCCGAGGCCGATGCCCGCCGGGTGGAGCGCATCCTGCGGAACCTCGTCGTCAACGCCGTGGAGCACGGCGACGGCAAGGACGTCGTGGTGCGCATGGCCGTCGCGGGCGGGGCCGTGGCCATCGCCGTGCGGGACTACGGAGTGGGCCTCAAGCCGGGCGAGGCGACCCGGGTGTTCAGCCGCTTCTGGCGGGCCGATCCGGCACGGGCCAGGACCACCGGCGGCACCGGACTGGGCCTGTCCATCGCGGTCGAGGACGCCCGGCTGCACGGCGGCTGGCTCCAGGCGTGGGGCGAGCCGGGCGGCGGCTCCCAGTTCCGGCTGACGCTCCCGCGCACGGCTGACGAGCCGCTGAGGGGTTCGCCGATACCGCTGGAGCCCGAGGACTCCCGGCAGAACACGGAGCGTGCCCGGGCGTCGGGTGATCCCGCCGCGAACGGGCACCGGCTGACGTCCGTCCCCGTGCAGCCGGCGCCCGAGTACTCCCGGCTGCCCGTGCAGCAGCGCGGCAGCGCGCCCGTCGGGGTCGATCCCGCGGCGCTGCCCGGCAACGGCTCCCGGGTGGTGCCCCGGTCGGCGGGGGAGCGGGCGGACGCGCCCGTGGAACAGATCTCATCGAAGCGGGAGGGCACGGATCGTGGGCGCTGAGCGTCGTGGGGGCCGAGCGCGGGTGCTGCGCCTCACGGCGCTCCTCGGGTGCGGCGGTGTGCTGCTGGCGGGCTGTGCGTCGATGCCCGACAGCGGCGACGTGCATCCGGTGAAGGCGTCGCAGCGCGGCGACTCCCAGGTGCGGGTCTACGCCGTGCAGCCGCGCAAGGGCGCGACGCCGGACGAGATCGTCACCGGGTTCCTGGAGGCGATGACCAGCGACGACTCCAACTTCGCCACGGCCCGCTCGTACCTCACGGACGAGGCGTCCAAGCGGTGGAAGCCGGAGGCGAGCACCACGGTGCTGACGGCAGCTCCGGACCCGGGGGCGCCGATACTCAGCGGCCGGGACAATCCGGGCCGCAGCTACCCCCTGTACGGACGCCAGATAGCGACCGTCGACTCCCAGCGCGCCTACCAGCCGGTGACGCCTGTGGAGTACCGGCGGACCATCCACCTGTCCGAGCAGAACGGCCCCGACGGCAAGCAGTGGCGGATCGACAGCCTGCCGCCCGGGCTGCTGCTGGGCGCGTCGGACTTCGAGCGCAACTACGTGTCCGTCAACAAGTACTACTTCGCCTCGGGGCGCAGCGTCGTGGTCGCCGACCCGGTCTACATCCGCCAGCGGCAGGACCCGGTCACCCGCCAGGATCCGGTGACCCAGGCGGTGTCGGCGCTGCTCGCGGGGCCGACGGACTGGCTGGCGCCCGTGGTCGAGTCCCGCTTCCCGGCCGGGACGGCCCTCAGGAAGGGCACCCGCTCGCTGGAGTTCGACGAGCGCAACGGGCTCAAGGTCCCGCTGAACGAGAAGGCGTCCTCGGTGGGCCGCCCGCAGTGCACCAAGATGGCGGCCCAGATCCTGTTCACGCTCAAGGACCTGTCGTCGGCGCGGGTCGACCAGGTGGAACTGCTGCGCGCGAACGGCTCGCAGCTGTGCGTGCTCGGCAGCGGCCAGGCGGAGGAGTACGCACCCGATCACGGCTCGGGCCGGCTCGACAGCCAGTACTTCGTCGACGAGGAGGACCGGCTCGCGCTGCTCGCCAGCGGGTCCAAGGACGCCGCCGAACCGCACAACGTGCCCGGACCCTTCGGCGACGGCCGGCTGCGGATGAGCCGGGTCGCCGTCGCCCGCGACGAGCAGACGGCGGCCGCCGTCTCCATGGACGCCGGCAAGCTGTACGTGGCGTCCATCCTCACCGGCTCCGAGCTCAGGACCCCCGTCGTCACCAGCTCGGGCGGGCAGGCGGAGAACCGTCTCTCCTCGCCGAGCTGGGACGGCAGGGGCGACCTGTGGGTGGCCGACCGCAACCCGTCGGACCCCGGGCTGATGCGGGTGCCGGGCGGCACGGGCACCCCGCAGGACGTGCGGATCGTGCCCGGGGTCGACGGCGCGCGGATCGAGGCGGTGAAGGTGTCTGCGGACGGTGTGCGCATCGCGCTGCTGCTCACCAAGGACGGCACGACCACGCTGAAGATCGGGCGGGTGGAGCGGCACGGCCCCGAGGACGACCCGGCGGTCACCGTCACCGAGCTGCGCCCGGCGGCGCCGCACCTGGAGACCGTCACGGCGGTGTCCTGGGCGGGCCCCAGCCGGCTCGTCGTGGTCGGCAAGGAGTCCGGCGGGGTGCAGCAGGTCCGCTACATCCAGACGGACGGTTCCACCGCGCCCAACTCGATCCTGCCGGGCCTCAACCAGGTGCGGTCGGTCGCCGCGTCGGACGACGAGAGCAGGCCCCTGGTCGCGTACTCGCAGGAGGACGGGATCGTCCGGCTGCCCGCGGGAGCGAACTGGCAGACCCTGGTCAAGAGCGGCACCTCGCCGGTCTATCCGGGCTGAGCCGGGCCCGGCGGGGGCCGCGGAGCCCGGCCGTCAAGGTTGTCCACAGGGGTGGCCGCCGCCCCCGGGGACCGGTCAGCCTGGACGCATGCGGGAATGGTGGCGGGAGATCTCCGGCCTGGTGCTGCCGGTGGACTGCGCGGGGTGCGGCCGTCGGCGCACCCTGCTGTGCGCACGGTGTGCGCGGGCGCTGCACGGCGGTCCGGTGCTCCGTGCGCGGCCCGTGCCGGAGCCGGAGGGGCTGCCGGCCGTGCACGCGGCCGCGGCGTACGGGGACGCGGTGCGGGCCGTGATCCTCGCCCACAAGGAGCGGGGGTCCCTGGGGCTGGCGGAGCCCCTCGGCCGGGCCCTGGCCGGCGCGGTGCGGGCGGCGGCTCCCGGTTCCGGCGCGGTGCCGCTGCTGCTCGTCCCCGTGCCCTCCGCGCCGCACGCGGTGCGGGCCCGCGGCCACGACGCCGGGCGGCGGATCGCGGTGGCCGCCGCGGCCGCGCTGCGGCGCACCGGGCGTCCGGCCCAGGTGCTGCCGGTGCTCCGCCAGGTGCGCCCGGTGGCCGACCAGGCGGGCCTCGGCGCTCCGGAGAGGCTGGCCAACATGTCCGGGTCGCTTCGGGTGCGGGCGGGAGCGGACCGCTTGCTCTCGGACGGGGTGCCGGTGCTCGTGGACGACGTGATGACGACGGGGGCGTCGTTGACGGAGGCGGCCCGGGCACTCAGTGCCGCGCGGCGTCGGGCCCGTTCGGCTTTCGCGGGATTCGTACAGGTGAGCGCAGCGGTCGTCGCGGTTCCTCCGCCGTCTCCGGCCATAAACCGGAACTGACGGGGAACTCGCAACGTTGCAGGTAGTGAGAGGCAATAACGCCTGATCGGAGGTACCTTCGGGTAGCGGGTGCCGACATCGGCCCGCTGGGACTATGTTCGGTTGTGAGGAATGGCGAAAGCGTTCCGCACCGAATGCAGTGCCGTGT
Organism: Streptomyces genisteinicus; assembly: GCF_014489615.1. Classification (GTDB taxonomy): domain Bacteria; phylum Actinomycetota; class Actinomycetes; order Streptomycetales; family Streptomycetaceae; genus Streptomyces; species Streptomyces genisteinicus. Next base: position 2,749,926 of record NZ_CP060825.1, on the reverse strand, counting down.
TTTCCGGCCAGGGATTCGGGACAGAGACCTCTCTGAATTGGGTGGGTGGAGATCTTGTCGACTGGGGAGGAGGAGGTGAAACTCACCGAGTCCGCGCCCCGGTGATCGTCGGGGCCTGGTGCAAGAAATTGGGAGATGCTCCGCGGCCGAGCAGCGGCGGGGCGATCCGGGAACGGAGTTCTGCGTGGACATCGTCGTCAAGGGCCGCAAGACCGAGGTGCCCGAGCGGTTCCGCAAGCACGTGGCCGAGAAGCTGAAGCTGGACAAGATCCAGAAGCTCGACGGCAAGGTGATCAGCCTCGACGTCGAGGTGTCCAAGGAGCACAACCCGCGGCAGGCAGACCGTTCCGACCGCGTGGAGATCACGCTGCGTTCGCGTGGCCCGGTGATCCGCGCGGAGGCGTCCGCCGCCGATCCGTACGCAGCGCTCGACCTCGCCACCGGGAAGCTGGAGGCAAGGCTCCGCAAGGAGCACGACAAGCGCCACACACGGCGGGGCAACGGACGCCTCTCGGCGGCCGAGGTGGCCGACGTCGTCCCCGGCGTCGCCGAACTGAACGCCAACGGCAAGCCGGTCGCCCAGGAGGCGACGGACGCCGTCCCCACCACCAGGATGGGCTCGCTCGAAGTGCAGGGCGAGGGACCGCTGGTGGTCCGCGAGAAGCTGCACACGGCAGCCCCCATGACGCTCGACCAGGCGCTCTACGAGATGGAACTGGTCGGTCACGACTTCTACCTCTTCGTCGACTCCGAGACGAAGCAGCCCAGTGTCGTCTACCGGCGGCACGCGTACGACTACGGCGTCATCCACCTGGAGACCGACCCGCTGGCCGGGGCCGAGGCCGGCGGCGCCGGGGGCGCGCTCGGAGGCTGACACCCGCCTCGCCCGCCCGAAGCGGCCGTCGCCGGACCGGAGCCCACTGCACTCCGCCCGGCGCCGGCCCCCGGCCGGTTCCTTGACCGGCCGCCGCCCGCTGACCCCCGGGGAGAGACGGCCGTCCGAAGGGCACGACCGGCCGCCGCCCGGTGGGAGCGCGCCGGCGAAGCGCCCCGGAAGCCTCCCGGTCCGCCCGGCCGAAACAGCAACGGAAACAGGGACCAGGTGCCCCTGGAGCGCCCCGTGCGCCCCCCAGGGGCACCATCGTGCGACCGCGGGATCACCCTTTCGCCGCCCCGGCATGAAAGCATGACCCGGCAGGCCAACGGATGTGCGGCGCACTGACGTTGGCAGACCAGACATGATCTCGGGCCACGGCCTTCAGGGGGAGGAACGATGGCGGACAGCTTCGGGCCGATGCACGGCGAAGCGGGCCGGACCGGTCGCCCGCTCGCCGTCGACACCGACGAGGAGCCGACGGGGTCCCGCGGGACGGAGCCCATCAGGGTGCTCGTGGTGGACGACCACGCGCTCTTCCGGCGAGGACTGGAGATCGTCCTCAAACAGGAGGAGGACATCCAGGTCGTCGGCGAGGCCGGCGACGGGGCGGAGGCGGTGGACAAGGCGGCCGACCTGCTGCCCGACATCGTGCTGATGGACGTGCGGATGCCCAAGCGGGGCGGCATCGAGGCCTGCACGTCGATCAAGGAGGTCGCCCCCAGCGCGAAGATCATCATGCTGACGATCAGCGACGAGGAGGCCGACCTCTACGACGCGATCAAGGCGGGAGCCACCGGCTACCTCCTCAAGGAGATCTCCACCGACGAGGTGGCGACCGCCATCCGCGCGGTCGCGGACGGCCAGTCGCAGATCAGTCCCTCGATGGCCTCCAAGCTGCTCACCGAGTTCAAGTCGATGATCCAGCGCACGGACGAGCGCAGGCTGGTGCCCGCGCCCCGGCTCACCGACCGCGAGCTGGAGGTGCTCAAGCTGGTCGCCACCGGCATGAACAACCGGGACATCGCCAAGGAGCTCTTCATCTCCGAGAACACGGTGAAGAACCACGTGCGCAACATCCTGGAGAAGCTGCAGCTGCACTCCCGGATGGAGGCCGTGGTCTACGCGATGCGCGAGAAGATCCTGGAGATCCGCTAGCCCTCCCCGCGCGCCCTCGCCGGCCGGGACAGCGGCGAGGGCGGCCGGTGGGGTCACGGTCAGCCGAGGGCCCTGACCAGGTCCGCGGCGAGCTCGGGGCGGTCGACCCGCTCCACCCGCACCGTGTCGCAGCCCACCCAGGAAGCGGCCTCGCGCAGTGCCTGGGCCATCGGGGCCACGGCCTTGGGGCCCGCCAGGGACAGCTGCCGTGCCACCAGCGTGGTGCCCTCGCGCGCCGGGTCCACCCGGCCGACGAGCCGGCCCCCGGCGAGCAGCGGCATCGTGAAGTACCCGTGCACCCGCTTCTGCTTCGGCACGTAGGCCTCCAGCCGGTGGGTGAAGCCGAAGATCCGTTCCGTGCGCGCCCTCTCCCAGATCAGGGAGTCGAAGGGGGAGAGCAGCGTGGTGCGGTGCCGGCCGCGCGGCACCGACGACAGTGCCGCGGGGTCCGCCCAGGCCGGCTTCGCCCAGCCCTCGACGGCCACCGGCACCAGGCCCGAGTCCGCGACCACCGCGTCGAACTGTTCGCCCTTGATGCGGTGGTAGTCCGCGATGTCCGCCCGGGTGCCCACGCCGAGCGCCTGCCCGGCGAGGCCGACGAGCCTGCGCAGGCACTCGGTGTCATCCAGCTCGTCGTGGAGCACCGCGCCGGGAACGGCACGCTCCGCCAGGTCGTAGACCCGCTTCCAGCCCCGGCGCTCGACGCACACCACCTCGCCGTACATCAGGGCGCGCTCCACGGCGACCTTCGACGCCGACCAGTCCCACCACTCGCCGCCGTTCTTCGCGCCGCCCAGTTCGGTGGCGGTGAGCGGGCCCTCCTCGCGCAGCTGCCGCACGACCGCGTCGTACGCCCCGTCGGGGAGGTCGTGGTGCCAGTGCGGGCGGGCGCGGTAGGCGCGGCGGCGGAACGCGAAGTGCGGCCACTCCTCGACGGGCAGGATGCAGGCCGCGTGCGACCAGTACTCGAAGCTGTGGCCCTCGGTCCAGTAGGCGTCCTCGACCGTCCGGCGGCCGACGGCGCCGAGCCGGGCGTACGGGATCAGCTCGTGGGAGCGGGCCAGCACCGAGATGGTGTCGAGCTGCACCGCGCCGAGTGCGCGCAGTACGCCCCGGACCCCGCCGCGGCGGTCGGGGGCGCCGAGGAAGCCCTGGGCGCGCAGTGCGATGCGACGCGCCTCGTCGGCGGAGAGGGTGACGGAGGGGGGCGGCACAGAGGTCATGCCCCGCACCCTAGGGCCCGGCACCGACAGCCGGGCCGCCCGTCCGCGCGGTCAGGAGCCTGCCGGAAGGTAGGCGTGGGTGCTGGTCAGACCGAGGTCGGACGGGAGCAGGGAGCCCACCCAGGCGTCGCGGAGGGTGTCCTTGTTGAGCAGGGCGGCCCGCAGACAGCCCTCCACCCGGAAGCCGGCCTTCTCGGCCACCGCGCGGGAGCCCGTGTTGCCCACCTCGGCCCGCCACTCCAGCCGGGTGGCTCCCAGGCGCATGAAGGACCAGTGCGCGACGGCGGACACGGCCTCCGCCATGACACCCCGCCCGCGGTGCTCCTTGCCGGTCCAGAAGCCGATCTCCCAGGTGCCCGAGAAGGTGCGCAGGGTGACGCCGACGGACGCCATCAGCGGCCCGCCCTCGCGCGGGAGCACGGCGAACGTGCACATCGTGCTGTTGCGCCAGCCGTCGGGGACCATGTGTTCGGTGAACTCCGCGGCGTGCTGCCACTCGTACGGGGAGGGAACCGTCGTCCAGCGCCGGATGTCCGGGTCCTGGCAGGCCCGGTACACGGCTTCGGTGTCCTCGGCCGTGAACGTCCGCAGCAGAAGGCGCTCGGTGGTGAGTGTGATCGGCTCCATGCGGGGATTGTGGTCAGGTCCCGCGTGCGATGCGAGCACTTTTGCGGCCTTCCCGGCACCTTCCGAGCGCCTGGTGCGTTCTCCTGATGGCGGACAGTGCGGCCCGGGTGGCCATGGACCTCCCGACCCGGCGGGGTCCTCGCTTACGATGGCCGATGCGGTGGGGCCCACCTGCCGTGCCCGCGCCAGTGTCCGTCACACGACCCAGTGCCAGGCCCGACCGGCAAGGAGACCAGCCTCAGTGTCCGTCTTCAACAAGCTCATGCGTGCAGGCGAAGGCAAGATCCTGCGCAAACTGCACCGCATCGCGGACCAGGTCAACTCCATCGAAGAGGACTTCGTCAACCTCTCCGACGCCGAGTTGCGGGCGCTCACCGAGGAGTACAAGCAGCGCTACGCCGACGGCGAGAGCCTCGACGACCTGATGCCCGAGGCGTTCGCGACCGTCCGCGAGGCCGCCAAGCGCGTCCTCGGCCAGCGTCACTACGACGTCCAGCTCATGGGCGGCGCCGCCCTGCACCTCGGGTACGTCGCCGAGATGAAGACCGGCGAGGGCAAGACCCTCGTCGGCACCCTCCCCGCCTATCTGAACGCGCTGTCCGGCAAGGGCGTGCACCTGATCACGGTGAACGACTACCTGGCCGAGCGCGACTCCGAGATGATGGGCCGGGTCCACAAGTTCCTGGGCCTCCAGGTCGGCTGCATCCTCGCCAACATGTCGCCCGCGCAGCGCCGCGAGCAGTACGCCTGCGACATCACCTACGGCACGAACAACGAGTTCGGCTTCGACTACCTCCGCGACAACATGGCGTGGTCCAAGGACGAGCTCGTCCAGCGCGGCCACAACTTCGCCTGTGTCGACGAGGTCGACTCGATCCTCGTCGACGAGGCCCGTACGCCGCTGATCATCTCCGGCCCCGCCGACCAGGCCACCAAGTGGTACGGAGACTTCGCCAAGCTCGTCACCCGGCTCACCAAGGGCGAGGCGGGCAACCCGCTGAAGGGCATCGAGGAGACCGGCGACTACGAGGTCGACGAGAAGAAGCGCACGGTCGCGATCCACGAGGCCGGCGTCGCCAAGGTCGAGGACTGGCTGGGCATCGACAACCTCTACGAGTCGGTCAACACCCCGCTCGTCGGCTACCTGAACAACGCCATCAAGGCCAAGGAGCTGTTCAAGAAGGACAAGGACTACGTCGTCATGGACGGCGAAGTCATGATCGTCGACGAGCACACCGGCCGTATCCTCGCCGGCCGCCGCTACAACGAGGGCATGCACCAGGCGATCGAGGCGAAGGAAGGGGTGGACATCAAGGACGAGAACCAGACCCTCGCCACGATCACCCTGCAGAACTTCTTCCGCCTGTACGACAAGCTCTCCGGCATGACCGGTACGGCCATGACCGAGGCCGCGGAGTTCCACCAGATCTACAAGCTGGGCGTCGTGCCGATCCCGACGAACAAGCCGATGGTCCGCCTCGACCAGTCCGACCTGATCTACCGGACCGAGGTCGCCAAGTTCGCGGCCGTCGTCGACGACATCGCCGAGAAGCACGAGAAGGGCCAGCCGATCCTGGTCGGCACGACCTCGGTCGAGAAGTCCGAGTACCTCTCGCAGCAGCTCAACAAGCGAGGCGTCCAGCACGAGGTGCTGAACGCGAAGAACCACGAGCGCGAGGCGACGATCGTCGCCCAGGCCGGCCGCCGCGGCGCGGTCACCGTCGCCACGAACATGGCCGGCCGAGGCACCGACATCAAGCTCGGCGGCAACCCGGACGACCTCGCCGAGGCGGAGCTGCGCCAGCGCGGGCTCGACCCCGTCGAGCACGTCGAGGAGTGGGCGGCCGCCCTGCCGGGCGCGCTGGAGCGTGCCGAGGCGGCCGTGAAGGCGGAGCACGACGAGGTCAAGGACCTGGGCGGCCTCTACGTCCTGGGCACCGAGCGCCACGAGTCCCGCCGTATCGACAACCAGCTGCGAGGCCGCAGCGGCCGTCAGGGCGACCCCGGCGAGTCCCGCTTCTACCTGTCGCTGGGCGACGACCTGATGCGCCTGTTCAAGGCCGCGATGGTCGAGCGCGTGATGGCCATGGCGAACGTCCCCGACGACGTTCCGATCGAGAACAAGATGGTCACCCGCGCGATCGCCTCCGCGCAGTCGCAGGTCGAGCAGCAGAACTTCGAGACCCGCAAGAACGTCCTCAAGTACGACGAGGTGCTCAACCGCCAGCGCGAGGTCATCTACGGCGAGCGCCGCCGGGTGCTCGAGGGCGAGGACCTGCACGAGCAGGTCGTCCACTTCATGGACGACACCATCGACGCGTACATCCAGGCGGAGACCGTCGAGGGCTTCGCCGAGGAGTGGGACCTGGACCGGCTCTGGGGTGCCTTCAAGCAGCTCTACCCGGTGAAGGCGACCATCGAGGACCTGGAGGACGCGGTCGGCGACCGTGCCGGCATCACCGGGGAGTTCATCGCCGAGTCGATCAAGGACGACATCCACGCGCAGTACGAGGAGCGCGAGAAGCAGCTCGGCTCGGAGATCATGCGCGAGCTGGAGCGCCGCGTGGTCCTGTCGGTCCTCGACCGCAAGTGGCGCGAGCACCTCTACGAGATGGACTACCTCCAGGAGGGCATCGGCCTGCGCGCGATGGCCCAGAAGGACCCGCTGGTCGAGTACCAGCGCGAGGGCTTCGACATGTTCACCGCCATGATGGAGGGCATCAAGGAGGAGTCCGTCGGCTACCTGTTCAACCTGGAGGTCCAGGTCGAGCAGCAGGTCGAGGAGGTCCCGGTGCAGGACGCGGCGGAGAAGACCTCGCTCTCCAAGCAGGACGCGGTGCCGGCCGGCGCCGGGCGCCCCGAGATCCGCGCCAAGGGCCTGGAGGCGCCGCAGCGCCCCGACCGGCTGCACTTCTCCGCGCCGACGGTGGACGGCGAGGGCGGTGTCGTCGAGGGCGACTTCGACAACGACGGGGGCGAGGGCGCGTCGGGCTCCGACGGCATGACGCGTGCCGAGCGCCGCAAGGCGGCGAAGGGCGGCGGCCGCCGCCGCAAGAAGTAGCCGCTCCGGCCGCGCACCGCGTGGCCGCCGGGCGAGGCGCGGGGCGGACACACGAGGTGTGTCCGGCCCCGCGCCGTTGCCGCGGGGCGGAGCTCTGCGCCGGGGGCGGCCGCCGCGGGCGGTGCGGGCCGGTGTCCGCGCAGGGGCGGCCCGGCAGCGCTGCCGGAGCACGGGCCGGCGGGTACGCCTGTGCCGTGCTCCGGCGGGAGGGCGCCCCGGAACGGGCGGGGTGCTCCGAGGGGCCCCGGCGGACCGGGGCCGCGGACATGCCGCTCGGCCGCGGTGAGGCGCCGTCCGTGCGGAGCCGCTCGGGCCGGGCGCGGTGGTGCCACGGCCGGCTCTTGCCGGCGGGCCGTGGACGGGGCGCTTCCAGGGCCGGGGAGGGCCCCCAGGGCCCCTGTGCGGCTCCGGGCACGCCCGTGTCCCTCCCGGTCCGTCCCGGAGGCCGTCGGCGGCCTCCGGCCCCGTCCGCGTGGTTTCTGCCGTTCCCTGTGGTGCGTGTGCGCGTTCAGGGCGCCGCTGGGGGCTCGTCGGGCTCCTGGCCGACGGCGAGGGCGGTGACTGCTGTGCCGGACGCCGAAGGAGACGACGATCCCCCTGCTCGTGCCCGTCGTCCCGCCTCCCGCCGGACATCGGCGCCACTCGCCCCGTTGGGCCGCCTCCGGCGGCCCCGGCGCGGCCGTCCTGCGCCGTGCGAGGCAGGGAACGGAACCGTCCCGAGACCCCGCACACAGCCCGGAAGCGCGCCTCTCGTGCCGACCGGCCGCCGAGCTCTGTCCCCGGCCCGGTGGCGGCACCTCGCGTCCCGCTGCGGGTCCGCTACCGGGCCGGTGCTTCGGGCGTCCTGTTGCGTCCCGGAGGTCCCGTCCGGTGGGCGGTGGCGTCCTGGCCGTGCGGAGCAGGGATCGTCGCGCCTTGGTTCCGGTCCGCGTCCGGGCTCCCGGGGGGAGCCGCTTCCGGCCCGGCCCCCGAACCGGAGGTTCCGTCCGGCGGGCGGTGGCGCCCTGGCGCGTGGAGCCGGGCTTGTCGCGCCTTTCCGGTTCGCGTCCGGGCTCCCGGGGGAGCTCCTTCCGGTCCGGCCCCCGAAGTGGAGGTTTCGTCCGGTGGGTGATGGCGCCCTGGCGTGCGGAGCCGGGCTGCTTGCGCCCCGCTTCAAGTCCCTGTTCGGGCCTCAGCGGAACGCTCGCGGCCCGCAGCCGGCCGGTCCCCGAACGGTCCGTTCCGCCCGGCGGGCGGCCCGCCGCGCGGAGCTCGGGGCCCTCCCTCCCCGTCGCGGCCCTCGCCCCCGGGCTTCGCCTCGGGCGACGGAAGAGGGGTGCGGGCCGGTCAGGCGACCGGGCTGCGTTCGCCGCCCAGTTCGACGGCGGCGCAGCGCCAGCGGTGATCGGGGCCCTGTTCGAGGCGGAAGGCCATCGCGGCGACGCGTTCCCCCGAGCCGATGCGGGCGAAGGCCTCGATCACTCCGGGCCCCGGGTGGAACTCGCCGCAGTGGCGGACCACCGGTGTCGCCTGGTCGGCGGGGCGCAGGGGCGAGGCGGACGAGCTGTTCGTACGCCTCTCCGACGGTGTGGCCGAGCATCCAGTGCACGGGCCGCCGGCCGCTGAGGACCGCCAGCAGACGGTCGGCGAACCAGTAGTGCGGTTTGTGCTGCCTGCCGCGGGCCCGGGTGAGCGCCGCCGCGGCGGCTGCCGCCGGCCGGCGCTGGTCGTGTCGTCCTGCGGGCCTGGTCCTGTCCATGCGCATCGCCCCGATGTGCCGGTCCCGGGCTGGATACCGGGAAGTAGCTTCGACGGGGAACTTCTATGGCGTGCGGCGCGAGGCCGCAATGTGCGGCGAAGGGCCGGGGAGCGGTCGGGCGATGTCACCTATCAGGGTGGGTGTGCCCATGGCACGGCACGGCGGGGGAAGGGTGCCGATCGCGCGGGGTTGACGCCGCGGGAGCGGGGACGGGCACCTCCGATCGGGGACGCCGCACGTATCCTGAGGGCGCATTTCCGACTACGAAAGCGGCCCTCATGCGCGTCTACGTCCCCCTGACCCTTCCCGGTCTCGCAGAGGCGCACAAGGCGGGCGAGCTGGGCCCCGGCCCGCTCACCGCGTACGCGGTGACCCCCGGCCTGCGCGAGTGGTACGTCTCCGACGACATCGAGGAGCTGGAGTACGCGGCGCTGAACCGCGCCGCGGCCGCTTCCCTGCGCCTGCTCGCCCGGGCCGCCGGCACACCGCGCCGCCGCGTGGTCGTCGCCGTCGACGTGCCGGACCAGGACGCGGTGGCCGACCCCGACGAGGTGCTCGACGCGAGTGCCCTCGGTGAGGTCCGGATCGCCCGCGCGGTCCCGCTGTCCCGGGCCGCGGCCGTCCACGCGGACGTCGACGACGCCGTGGCGGACGTGTCGGCGGCCGTCGACGCGCTGGGTGCGGCCGACCACGGCGACGACGACGCGCAGTTCGTCGTCGACGGAGCCGAGGACCACGAGCTGCTCTGGTTCGGCGTGCAGGAGATCCCCGACATCGTCGGCTGACGGCGGCCCGCACCGCCGCGTGCGCGGCCGCCCCGCCCGCACCGCCGCGCGGACGGCTGTCCGGCTGGACCCCCGCGTCGTCGGCCGGGCCGGCCGGGCCGGGTGTGCCCCCGGCCTGCCCGTCCCGGGCGGCCGGACCCGCTGTCGCACCCGGCGGGTACCGTGTGACGCCATGGGAACGACGGCGAATCACGGTGCCCACCTGGTCTGGGACTGGAACGGCACACTGCTCGACGACATCACGGCGGTCATCGGGGCCAGCAACGCGGCCTTCGCCGAGGTGGGTGTCGCGCCGATCACGCTCGAGCGCTACCGCGAGCTCTACTGCGTGCCGATCCCGCTCTTCTACGAGCGCCTGATGGGCCGCAGGCCCAGTGCGGCCGAGTGGGAGGTCATGGACGCCGCCTTCCACCGCTACTACACCGAGCGCCGGGCCGAGTGCGGCCTCACCCACGGGGTGGAGGACCTGCTGCGGGACTGGCAGCTGGCCGGGCGCAGCCAGTCGCTGCTGAGCATGTACGGGCACGACGAGCTGGTCCCCGTCGTGCACGGGTACGGCATAGCGAGCCGCTTCCTGAGGGTCGACGGGCGCACCGGACCGTCCGGCGGGTCCAAGGCCGCCCACATGGTGCGCCACCTGGCCGCCCTGGAGGGCGCGGACCCCCGGCGCACGGTCGTGATCGGCGACGCGGTCGACGACGCGGTGGCGGCGGCGCACGTCGGCGCCCACGCGGTTCTCTACACGGGCGGCTCGCACAGCCGGGCCAGCCTGGAGGCGGTCGGCGTGCCGGTCGTCGACACCCTCGCCGACGCGGTGCGGGAAGCGCTGCGGCTGGCGTCCTGAGCCGGGAGCGGGTCCGGTCCTGAGCCCGGGGCGGCGCCCGGCGGGGAACCGCCCCCGCCGACCGCCCCCGCCGGCCGCCGCAGCCGCGGATCAGGACGGCGGGGCCGTCTCCCGCAGGACCTCCAGGAAGGCGCGCATCCACGCCGAGTGGTCCGGCCAGGCGCGCGAGGACACCAGGGTCCCGTCGACCACGGCCTCCGCGTCCTGGAACGTGGCCCCCGCCGCCTGCATGTCGAGCTCCAGCGCCGGGTATGCGGTGACCCTGCGGCCCTCCAGTCCGCCGATCGCGGCGGTCAGCAGCGGCCCGTGGCAGATCTGGGCGACCGGCTTGTCCGCGTCGAAGAACGCCTTGAGGATCTTGCGCAGCTCGCCGTCGTTGCGGAGGTACTCGGGGGCGCGGCCGCCCGGGATGACGACGGCGGCGTAATCCCCGGCGTCGACCTCGGAGAAGGCCAGGTCGGCGGGCCAGGTGTAGCCCGGCTTCTCGGTGTAGGTGTCGAAGCCCGGCTCGAAGTCGTGCACGACGAACTGCAGCTTCTTGCGGCTGGGAGCCGCGATGTGCACTTCGTAGCCCTCCTCCACCAGTCGCTGGTAGGGATAGAGCACTTCGAGGGACTCCGCGGCGTCGCCGGTGACGATCAGGATCTTGGTGGTCATGGCTGCTCCCGGTGGTTGTCTGCCATGAGGGCCTGTGTCGCTGTCCAGAGTGTCAAACTTCGAGCCCCTCTTTTGTACACATACGGCTCATGACGACCCGGGGGTCAAGGGCGATAGCCTGGGGGCGTGATCAGCGCGATACGCCGTGGGGGCAGCGAAGCCCCCGGCGGCCACCGCCCAGCCACGGCTGGGGGAACGCGCCCGGAGAGCCACGGCGTCCGGGCGGTGCCTGATCATCTTCCCGGTCCGGCCCTTCCGCCTCAATCGGCTCGAAAGCGCCCGGACCTCTCCCACCGCGGCATAACGTCGACAGCGACCGGACACCCCGCGTCGTGGCGTTGCGTCGCAGCATCTTTCACCTACGTCACGCAACGGCGCGCGACAGGAGCCAGAGGACATGCAGACCAAGCTGGACGAAGCCAAGGCCGAGCTGCTCGCACGGGCCGCCCGGGTAGCTGAGAACAGCCCGCTCGGGGGGAACCTTCCGACCGGGGCCGAGGGGGGGAAGTCCCCCGACCGGGACCTCCTGCTCACGTACCTCCAGCGCTACTACCTGCACACCGCTCCCGAGGACCTCACGGACCGCGACCCGGTCGACGTCTTCGGCGCGGCGCTCTCCCACTACCGGCTCGCCGAGAACCGCCCGCAGGGCACGGCGAACGTGCGGGTCCACACGCCGACCGTCGAGGAGAACGGCTGGACGTGCAGCCACTCCGTGGTCGAGGTGGTCACGGACGACATGCCGTTCCTGGTGGACTCGGTCACCAACGAGCTCTCCCGCCAGGGGCGCGGCATCCACGTCGTGATCCACCCCCAGGTCGTCGTCCGCCGCGACGTCACCGGCCGGCTCGTCGAGGTGCTGCCCGAGGGCACCGGCCTCAAGAAGCTGCCGCACGACGCGCTCGTCGAGTCCTGGATCCACGTCGAGATCGACCGGGAGACCGACCGCGCCGACCTCAAGCAGATCACCGCCGACCTGCTGCGGGTGCTGTCCGACGTCCGCGAGGCCGTCGAGGACTGGGAGAAGATGCGCGACGCCGCGCTGCGCATCGCCGACGGCCTGTCCGACGAGCCGACCGCGGACGACCTGCCCGCTCAGGAGGTCGAGGAGGCCCGCGAGCTGCTGCGCTGGCTCGCCGCCGACCACTTCACCTTCCTCGGCTACCGCGAGTACGAGCTCACCGAGAACGACGCGCTCGCGGCCGTCGCGGGCACCGGGCTCGGCATACTGCGCTCGGACCCGCAGCACTCGACCGACGAGGACCACCCCGTCAGCCCGTCCTTCAGCCGGCTGCCCGCCGACGCGCGCGCCAAGGCCCGTGAGCACAAGCTGCTCGTGCTCACCAAGGCCAACAGCCGGGCGACCGTCCACCGCCCGAGCTACCTCGACTACATCGGCGTCAAGAAGTTCGACACCGAGGGCAACGTCATCGGGGAGCGCCGGTTCCTCGGGCTCTTCTCCTCGGCTGCCTACACCGAGTCGGTGCGCCGGGTGCCGGTGATCCGCCGCAAGGTCGCCGAGGTCCTCCAGGGCGCGGGCTTCTCGCCCAACAGCCACGACGGCCGCGACCTGCTCCAGATCCTGGAGACGTACCCGCGCGACGAGCTGTTCCAGACGCCCGCCGACCAGCTGCGCTCCATCGTCACCAGCGTGCTCTACCTCCAGGAGCGCCGCCGGCTCCGGCTGTACCTGCGGCAGGACGAGTACGGCCGCTACTACTCCGCGCTGATCTACCTGCCCCGGGACCGCTACACCACCGGGGTGCGGCTGCGCATGATCGACATCCTCAAGGAGGAGCTCGGCGGCACCAGCGTCGACTTCACCGCGTGGAACACCGAATCGATTCTGTCCCGCCTGCACTTCGTGGTGCGGGTCCCGGCCGGAACCGAGCTGCCCGACCTCACCGACGCCGACGCCGACCGCGTCGAGGCCCGTCTGGTCGAGGCCGCCCGTTCCTGGGCCGACGGCTTCGGCGAGGCGCTGAACGCGGAGTTCGGCGAGGAGCGCGCCGCGGAACTGCTGCGCCGCTACCAGAACGCCTTCACCGAGGGGTACAAGGCCGACCACTCGCCGCGTTCCGCCGTGGCCGACCTGGTGCGCCTGGAGCAGCTGACCCACTCCGACAAGGAGTTCCAGCTCTCCCTCTACGAGCCCGTCGGCGCGGCGCCCGGCGAGCGGCGCTTCAAGATCTACCGGACCGGCGAGCAGGTGTCGCTCTCGGCCGTGCTGCCGGTGCTCCAGCGGCTGGGCTGCGAGGTCGTCGACGAGCGCCCCTACGAGCTGCGCTGCGCCGACCGGACCCACGCCTGGATCTACGACTTCGGCCTGCGGATGCCGCTGACCGGGGGCAACGGCGACTATCTCGCCGACGACGCGCGCGAGCGCTTCCAGGACGCCTTCGCCGCCGTGTGGACCGGGCAGGCCGAGAACGACGGCTTCAACTCGCTGGTCCTGGGCGCCGGACTCGACTGGCGCGAGGCCATGGTGCTGCGCGCCTACGCCAAGTACCTGCGCCAGGCGGGGTCGACTTTCAGCCAGGACTACATGGAGGACACCCTCCGCAACAACGTCCACACCACCCGGCTGCTCGTCTCCCTCTTCGAGGCCCGGATGTCGCCGGACCGCCAGCGGGCCGGCACCGAGCTGATCGACGGCCTCCTGGAGGAGCTGGACGGCGCGCTCGACCAGGTCGCCTCCCTCGACGAGGACCGCATCCTGCGCTCGTTCCTCACCGTCATCAAGGCGACGCTGCGCACCAACTTCTTCCAGACCACCCAGGACGGCGGTCTGCACGGCTACGTGTCGATGAAGTTCGACCCCCAGGCCATCCCCGACCTGCCGGCCCCGCGTCCCGCCTTCGAGATCTGGGTCTACTCGCCGCGGGTCGAGGGCGTGCACCTGCGCTTCGGCAAGGTCGCGCGCGGCGGCCTGCGCTGGTCCGACCGGCGCGAGGACTTCCGCACCGAGATCCTCGGCCTGGTCAAGGCGCAGATGGTCAAGAACACCGTCATCGTGCCGGTCGGCGCCAAGGGCGGCTTCGTCGCCAAGCAGCTCCCCGACCCGTCCGCCGACCGCGACGCCTGGCTCGCCGAGGGCATCGCCTGCTACCGCATCTTCATCTCGGCGCTCCTCGACATCACCGACAACATGGTCGCGGGCGAGGTCGTCCCGCCGGAGCGCGTGGTCCGCCACGACGAGGACGACACCTACCTCGTCGTCGCGGCCGACAAGGGCACCGCGTCCTTCTCGGACATCGCCAACGAGGTCGCGGTCGCCTACGACTTCTGGCTCGGCGACGCCTTCGCCTCGGGCGGTTCCGCGGGATACGACCACAAGGGCATGGGCATCACCGCCCGCGGCGCGTGGGAGTCCGTCAAGCGGCACTTCCGCGAGCTGGGCCACGACACCCAGACCGAGGACTTCACGGTCGTCGGCGTCGGTGACATGTCCGGTGACGTGTTCGGCAACGGCATGCTGCTCAGCGAGCACATCCGACTGGTCGCGGCCTTCGACCACCGGCACATCTTCGTCGACCCCACCCCCGAGGCGGCGACCTCGTACGCCGAGCGCAGGCGCCTGTTCGAGCTGCCGCGCTCCTCGTGGGCGGAGTACGACACCGGCCTGATCTCGCAGGGCGGCGGCGTCTTCCCGCGCAGCGCCAAGTCGATCCCGGTCGGCTCCGCGATGCGCACGGCCCTCGGCATCGACGCCGGCGTCACCAAGATGACCCCGGCCGAGCTGATGCAGACCATCCTCAAGGCGCCGGTCGACCTGCTGTGGAACGGCGGCATCGGCACCTATGTGAAGTCGGCCGCCGAGACCCACGCCGACGTCGGCGACAAGGCGAACGACGCCATCCGCGTCAACGGCGAGGACCTGCGGGTCCGCGTCGTCGGCGAGGGCGGCAACCTGGGCTGCACCCAGCTCGGGCGCATCGAGTTCGACCGCATCGGCGGGAAGATCAACACCGACGCGATCGACAACAGCGCCGGTGTGGACACCTCCGACCACGAGGTCAACATCAAGATCCTGCTCAACGGACTGGTCGCCGAGGGCGACATGACCGTCAAGCAGCGCAACAAGCTCCTCGCGCAGATGACCGACGAGGTCGGCTCGCTCGTGCTGCGCAACAACTACGCCCAGAACACGGCCCTCGCCAACGCGGTCGCCCAGTCGCCGTCCCTGCTCCACGCCCACCAGCGCTTCATGCGCCGCCTGGAGCGGGACGGGTTCCTCGACCGGGACCTGGAGTTCCTGCCCAGCGACCGGCAGGTCCGCGAACTGCTCGGCGGCGGGCGCGGGATGAGCCAGCCCGAGCTGGCGGTGCTGCTGGCGTACACCAAGATCACCGTGGCCCAGAACCTGATCGGCACGGACCTGCCGGACGACCCGTACCTGCGCCGGCTGCTCCACGCGTACTTCCCGAAGCCGCTGCGGGAGAAGTTCCCCGAGGCGATCGACGGGCATGCGCTGCGCCGGGAGATCGTGACGACCGTCCTGGTCAACGACACGGTGAACACCGGTGGCTCGACCTTCCTGCACCGGCTGCGCGAGGAGACCGGGGCCTCGCTGGAGGAGATCGTGCGGGCGCAGACCGCGGCCCGCGAGATCTTCGGTCTGAGCGCGGTGTGGGACGCCGTGGAGAACCTGGACAACACGGTCGACGCCGGCGTCCAGACCCGGGTCCGGCTGCACTCGCGGCGGCTCGTCGAGCGCGGCACCCGCTGGCTGCTCGGCAACCGGCCGCAGCCGCTGGAGCTGGCCGACACGATCGAGTTCTTCGCGGAGCGCGTGGAGCAGGTCTGGGCCTCGCTGCCGAAGATGCTGCGCGGCGCCGACCTGGAGTGGTACCAGGGGATCGTCGACGAACTGACTGCCGCCGGAGTGCCGGAGGACCTGGCGCTGCGGGTCGCGGGCTTCTCGTCCGCGTTCCCGACGCTCGACATCGTGGCGATCGCCGACCGCACCGGCCAGGAGCCGCTGGCGGTGGCCGAGGTCTACTACGACCTCGCGGACCGGCTGTCCATCACCCAGCTGATGGACCGCATCATCGAGCTGCCGCGGGCCGACCGCTGGCAGTCGATGGCCCGCGCCTCCATCCGCGAGGACCTGTACGCGGCCCACGCCGCGCTGACGGCGGACGTGCTGTCGGGCGGCAACGGCTCGTCCACGCCGGAGGAGCGCTTCAAGGACTGGGAGCAGCGGAACGCGGCGCTGCTGGGCCGTGCGCGGACCACGCTCGACGAGATCCACGGGTCCGACACGTTCGACCTGGCGAACCTGTCGGTGGCGATGCGGACGATGCGCCAGCTGCTGCGGGCGCACAGCTGACCGGCTGACCGGCTGACCCGCTCGGAGGATGACCGGAGGGGCGGGGCGGGGATTCGTCCCCGCCCCGCCCCTCCGTCCGCTTCCGCGTGCCGGTGCGGGCCTGCCGCCCCTCGCGCCGGTGAGGGCGGGCGGTCAGGGGCGGAGGCGGAGCCAGGGAAAGGTCCGGGGGTCGGCCCTGCGGGCGAGGGCGGAGACGGCGGATGCCAGGGGGCGGGGCAGCCAGCCCCGGCCGGGCGCCTCGGAGGCGAGGGCGTCGCAGACGGCCGCCGCCTCCGCCGCCGTGGGGCGGTCGGTGGGCCGCGGGGCCAGAGCCGCCGCGACCAGCTCGCGCAGCGGCGCGGGCAGGGCGCTCAGGTCGGGCGGGTCGTACTCGGTGCCCGCGATGCGGGTGGCGACGACGAGACCGCCGCCCTCGCCGTACGGGTGGCGTCCCGTGACGGCCTCCGCGGCCACCAGTCCGAGGGTGAAGACGTCCGAGGCGGACGTCAGGTCGCGGCCCAGGGCGTGTTCGGGCGACATGTAGCGCGGGGTGCCGACCATCCGCCCCACCGTGGTCAGCGCCGAGGTCCCGTCGGTGTCGCGGGCGATCCCGAGGTCCATCAGCCACGGTCCCTCGGCGGCCAGCAGCACGTTGGCCGGTTTCACGTCCCGGTGGACCAGCCCCGCCGTGTGCACCGCGGCCAGCGCGTGGGCGGCGCCGGCGGTCAGGCGCAGGGCGGCGGCCGCCGGCAGCGGGCCGAAGTCCCGCAGCGCCTCGTCGAGCGGCACGCCCGGTACGTACCGGGTGGCCAGCCAGGGCAGTTCGGCCTGCGCGTCGTGGTCGACGACCGGTACCAGATGGGGGCCCTGCACGGTTCGGGCCACCTGGACCTCGCGGGCGAAGCGGCGGCGGAACCGCTCGTTCTGCGCGTGCTCGCGACGGATCAGCTTGAGGGCGACGGGCCGCCGCCCCTCCCGCTCCCGGGTGAGGAAGACGGTGCCCATCCCGCCCTCGCCGATCCTGGCCCGCAGCGTGTAACCCGCGACCTCGCGCGGGTCGCCCTCGCGCAGCGGCTGTGGCCCCCGTGTCCCGCTCATTGCCTCCCCCTCGGCCGACGGCAGCAGGGGAGCCTACCCGGATCGGCCGCCGGTTCAGCGCCGCCCGCCCCGTGGGCCGGTGAACTCCTCGTACGCGGCCACCGCCACCGCCACCGCCGCCCTCGCCGGCCCGTCCGTCCGCGCCGCACGCCCGCCGCCGGCCGGATCGCGCCGCAGCGGTCCCCGGTGGCGCGGGGGGCTCCTGGAAGGGCGCCCGGACGACCCGGCGGCCCAGCCCCGTGCGTCCGCGCCCAGGGGCTGGGCCGCCGCCCGGGTGGCCCCGGCGGCGGCCTCGGCGGCTGCCGCGCCCAGGGCCGGCCCCGGGGCACGCGCGGGCCGGGCCAGGGCCCCTCCTGCCGGGTGTCCTTGCGCGGCGGGCGGGTTCGGACGGGGCCGTCCTGCCGGGGCGTGCCGGCGCCGTCTCGCCGACCAGGGCGACGATCTCGCCGCGCTCGAGGGTGAGTGCGACCGGATGCAGGGCGGGCTCGTCCCGGTGGCGGGCGGGGCCGTGGAAGGGCGGGTGTGCTCTCGGCCAAGCGGGTGATTCGCGTGCCGCGGCTCCACCGGGAAACGCGGAGAAGTCCCCGTCGGGACCGTTCGGTGTGATGATCGGTCCGCCTGGCGGGCGGCCTCCATTGCTACGTTCGGCCGCCATGGACCTGCGGACCGGGACGGCATCGGCTGTGGACACGGGGACGTCCGGCGTGCGCCGGGCGAGAGCCGTCGTCCTCGCCGTCTCGCTGGCCGCACTCGTCGCCAAGGCCGTGATCGCGGCGGTGACCCGGGGCCCTGCCGACGTACGGATCTTCGAGGCCTTCGCCGCCGCGATCGCCCGGGTGGGGCCGCTCGGGATCTACGAGCATCCGATGCCGGACCAGCCGGTCTACAACCATCCGCCGCTCACCGGCTGGATGCTGCTCGGCTTCGACGGGCTCCGACAGCTCGGGATCCCCTTCGGCAGTCTGATCCGCGCCCCGGCCACCCTCGCCGACCTCGTCTCCGCGCTGCTGGTGCTGGAGATCCTGCGCCGCCGCAGAAGCCTGCGCACGGCCACCGCCTGCGCGGTCGGCTGCGCCCTCAGCCCGCTGCTCCTCGCGACCTCGGGCCACCACGGCAACACCGATTCCGTCGCCGTGATGTTCGCCGTGCTGTCGGCGTACCTCCTCGCCGACCGGAAGTCTCCGTGCGCGGCCGGCGTCGCCGCCGCGGTGGCGGTCGGCGTCAAGCTGATCCCCGTGGTCGCCGTCCCCGCCCTCCTGGTGGCCGCGGCACGCGGCGGACGCCCCGTCCTCGGCCGCTTCGCCGCCGGGCTGACCGCCGCCCTGCTGGTGCTGTGGGGACCGGCGGCGGCCGCCGTGCCCGAGGGCTTGTGGCGGAACGTCCTCGCCTACGAGGGCGGCAGAGCACGGCTCTGGGGGCTCGTGCGCTTCGCCGACTGGGCGGGGGCGTCCGACGGCTTCACCGAGAGCCTGCACGGGGACTTCCCGCTGCTCTTCGTCGGCGTGTGCGCGGCGGCGGGCGCGTGGTGCGCCTGGGCGAGGCCCGCGTCGCCCGCGTACGCCGTGGCGCTGTCGACCACGCTGCTGCTCCTGCTGTCCACCGCCTCCGCCGTCCAGTACCTGGCCTGGCCGGTGGTGGGGCTCTTCCTCTTCGGGGCGGTGGAGGGCGCGCTGTACTCCGCCGTCGCGGGCGCCGCGGCCACCGTCGTCTACGCGGGCGCGAGCGCCGTGCGCTGGGACGACTGGGCGCTCCACCTCGCGGAGGCGGCGTGGGTGCTGCTCGCCGCCGGGATCGTCACGGGCCTGCGGCGCGTCTTCGTGGAGGCGCCGCCGTACGCGGACGGCAGACCGCCGGCCGCCGTCCCCCGGGCCGCGACGGCGCCGGCCAGGGAGTCCGCCCCCGCGTCACCCGTCCCCTGAACCGGCGCGTCCCGCCCCCGCGGCGCCTGCCGCACCGGGGCGCGGGCCGCCGCACGGACACCCCGCGCGCCGCGGCCACCGCCCCGTGGCGCGACCACCGCCGGACGCCGCGGCACCACGCCCGTCCGCCACCGCACCGACCCGGCCCCGTCCGACCGCACCACCCCGGCGCGCCAGCCGACCCCAAAGCACCGACCCGACCCGACCGCACCCCCGCACCACCCCGGCCGCACCGACCCGATCGCACCGTCCCGACCAGGGAGAGTGGAGAACGCCTGTGATGGAGAGCCACGCCGACAGCCCGCCCCGGGGGCGGCCCGCCCTGCCCGCCCAGGGGACGGGCCCGCGGATCGGCGTCCTCGTCGTGGCCTACAACGCCGAGGCGACCCTGGAGAAGACGCTCGACCGCATCCCGCAGGACTTCCGCTCCCGGATCGCGGAGATCCTCGTCCTCGACGACGCCAGCGGCGACGGGACCTTCACCGCCGCCTGCCGCTGGTCGCAGCGGGAGGGCGTGCCCCCGACCGTCGTCATGCGGCACACCAAGAACCTCGGCTACGGCGGCAACCAGAAGGCGGGCTACGCCCTGGCCGCCGAGCGCGGCCTCGACATCGTGGTCCTGCTCCACGCCGACGGCCAGTACGCCCCCGAGCTGCTCCCCGAGATGGTCGCCCCCCTCGAACGCGGCGAGTGCGAGGCGGTCTTCGGCTCCCGGATGAAGGACCCGGGCGGCGCGCTGCGGGGCGGTATGCCGCTCTACAAGTGGCTGGGCAACCGTGTCCTCACACGTGTCGAGAACGGGCTGCTCGGCTCGCGGCTGAGCGAGTTCCACTCCGGCTACCGGGCCTACAGCGTCGCCGCGCTGCGCCGGCTGCCGGTCGACCGCAACACCGATGCCTTCGACTTCGACACACAGATCATCGTCCAGCTGCTCCACGCGGGCATGCGGATCGTGGAGATCCCCGTCCCGACCCACTACGGCGACGAGATCTGCCACGTCGACGGCCTGCGGTACGCGAAGGATGTCGTCAAGGACGTCCTGGAGTACCGGCTGGCACTCAAGGGCTTCGGCACCTGCCCGTGGATCCCCGCACCCGTCGCGTACGCCTTCAAGGAGGACGACGGTTCCTCGCACGCCGCGGTCCTGCGCATCATGCGGACCATGCCGCCCGGGCGGGTGCTCGACGTCGGCTGCTCCGGCGGCGAGTTCGCGGCACGGCTGGAGGCTCTGGGACACACCGTCACCGGGCTCGACCACGTCGAGGTGCCCGGGGTGCGGACACGGTGCAGCCGCTTCGTCCTCGCTGACCTGGAACGGGGCGTGCCGGCGGAGGCCGGCGAGGGGTACGACTACGTGGTGGCCGCCGATGTCATCGAGCACCTGTCACGGCCCGAGGAGGTGCTCCGCGGCCTGCGCAGTGTGCTCGTACCCGGCGGCCGGCTGCTGCTCTCCGTGCCGAACTTCGGCCACTGGTACGCGCGGCTGCGGGTGGTGGTGGGCGCCTTCGGCTACGACCGGCGCGGCATCCTCGACGAGACGCACCTGCGCTTCTTCACCCGGGCCGGGCTGCGCCGCACGATCCGCTCCTCCGGCTTCGACGAGCTTCGGCTGGCCGCGACCGGCGCTCCGTTCTGGTCGGTGCTCGGGGCCGGCCCCCTCGCCGGCGGCCTCGGCGCGGTCTCCCGGCTGCTGACCCGGGTGCGGCCGACCCTCTTCGGCTACCAGTACGTCGCGGTGCTCACCCCGCACGCGGCGCAGACGATCGTCGCCGGGGAGCACGTCGACGTCCAGGACGTCCTCAACCGCCAGTACGTCCCCGGCGAGCAGTACGTCCCCGGCGAGCGGGCGGCCGGACGCGTGGGTGCGCCGATCTGACCCGGGCCCCGGCACCCCGCGGCCCGGCCCCGGGGTGCCGTCACGGCGTCCCGGCACGGCGGCCCGTCATGTCACCGCGTCCGCCGTCGCACCGGACGGCTCCGGGACCGGAACCGGCGCCATCCGCACCGGGACGACCGGCGGACGGACCGGTCCGTCCGGGAGCGCGGTGACAGGGTGACGCGCAGACGCGGTGACGGGGCAGCAGCGTGACGGGGCAGCGGGTCGGCGGTCAGGTCTGGGCCGGGATCAGCGGCGGCAGCGGGCCCGCGTCGACCGACTGCGCGGCACGCTGGAGTGCGCTCGCGAGCAGTGCGAGGTCCGTGGGGCCGTTGCCGAGTTCGCGGACCGGGCGGCGGGTCGGCGGATCGCCCATCCGCTCCCACTCCAGCGGGACCACGGTCGGGCGCAGGGTCGCCGTACGGGGGATCCGCCCCGAGACCCGGCCGGTCTGGAAGGCGGTCACCCGCCCGTCCGGATGCCCGAGCCGGCCCCGGCCCGGTGCCGGATCGTCCGGCCCCGGGGAGACCGGCGGCGCCTGGAGCACCACCCGCAGCCTGGCGCCCTCGGCGAGCCGGGTGTCGGCGGTCCGGTCCGGGCGCGACGAGGAGGCGATCAGGTGCACCCCGAGCCGCCCGCCGTCCCGGGCGATCGCCTCCAGCGCCCGTACGACCGAGCCGGCCGCCGGCCGTCCCGGGCTGCCGAGCGCGGGTGCGACCAGCGCGTCGTAGTCGTCCACCAGCACCACCAGCCGCGGCAGCGGGTCGGGCCCCTGCCGCCGGGTGCGCCCGCCGGGGCGCAGCCGGAGCGTCCCGGACGGCGGGGAGTGCAGATCGCCCCGCTGGTCGGCGGCGTCGGGGGCGGTCCGCTGCCCGACCATGCGGTCCGACACCTCCCGGCGCGCGTGCCAGGCGGCGAAGTCGGTGCCGTCGAGCAGTTCGGCGCGGCGCTTCAGCTCGCCGCCGAGCGCCTGGGCGAAAACCCTCATGCGCACCGGGTCGCTCGCCACCAGGTGCTCGGTGACGTGCGGCAGTTCCGTACAGGCCGCCAGGCCCTCCCCGCGTTCGCCGCCCGCGCCGTCCACCAGCAGCAGCCCCAGCCGGTCGGGGCGGCCCGCCGACGCGAGGGAGGCCGCGAGCGCCCGCAGCAGCTCGGTCCGGCCGCTGCCCGCGGGGCCCTCGATCAGCAGGTGCGGGCCTTCGGCCGTGAGGTCGACGGAGAGCGGGCCGTGCGGCCCGGCGCCGAGGACCGCGTTGACGGCCGTGCCGTCGTCCGCCGACGCCCAGCGCGCCATCAGCGAGGCCGGAGTGGCCCTCGCGAGTCCCAGTTCGTCCAGCAGCCGGGCGGTGGCCGGCAGGGCGACGGCCCGGCCGGGGGCGGTCGGGGACCCTTCGGTGCGCAGGGGGGCCAGGGCGCGGCCGAACCGCTCGGCCCACGCGGCGGAGACCGCGTCCACCGTGCCGACCGTGCCGTGCCCGGCGGCCCGGCCCCCGGCGACCCGCAGCACCCGCAGGGCGGTCGCCACGTCCCCGCTGAGCAGCGCGACGGCCCCGCACTCCCGGAACGGCAGCGACGCGGCGCAGGCGGCCTCGTAGGTGGCGGCGACGGGGGACACCGGTGAGGCCGAGGGCGTCTCGGCGAGGCAGATCACATGGATGCCGGCCGCCGGCCCGGCGCCCGCGAGACGGGCGGCCGTCTCGCGCAGCGCCGCCGAACCGGGGTCGCCGTCGACGACGAGGACCGTGCGCGGCCCGCTGTGGCGGGCGGCGGCCTCCGCCACCGCCTCGCGGTCCGCGCTGGGCCAGCCGGGGCCGAGCGGCCCGTCGTCGAGGCGCCTGGTCAGCTCGGCCGTGCGCGCGGTGGCCTGGTCGCGGTCGTAGGCGAGCAGGAGCCGGCAGTCCTGGCCGTGCCCGGGACGCACATGGGGCAGCCAGCCCAGCCATCCCCAGTCCCCCCGGCGCGTGTCGGGGCCGTGGGCCCGGTCCGTACTGATCAGCACGATCTCCAGGCCGGACGGCGCGTGCAGCGCGGCCAGCTGTGCCACGGCGGAACGGGCCAGACCCAGCAGCCGCGCCCGCGGCCCGGCGAGCCCGAGCGAACCCGCCTCCCGCAGGGCGACGGTGACGGGGACGGACGGCAGGTCGGCGCGGTCGGCCGTGCCCAGCCGGATCACCAGCGACTCGGGGTGTTCGGGGGCGCGCTCCCACAGCCGGGGGCCGGGGCCGAGCGCGGTCAGCAGCACGGCGGCCGGGTCGGGCCAGCTCTCGCCCCCGGCGCCGCCGTCCGCGGCGCCGGACGCGGGTGCCGACGGGGCCTCGGGGGTGCCGGAGTCCCGGTTGCCGGCGAGCCGGCGTGCCCAGGCGCCTATGCCCCGCCGCCGGGGGGCGGCCTCCGCCGGAGGACCGCCGGGGGGTGTGTCCGGCCCGGCGGCCGGAGCTCCCAAGTCCCCGGCAGCGGCGCTCCGCAGGTCGATCGGGCGGCCGTGGGTGGCGCCGGGGGCGGGTGCGTACTGGGCGGGGACCCGGGGCGGGGCCGCCGGGACGTGGGGCGGCGGGGGCCAGGGGATGCCCTCGTCGGCGTCCCCGGCAGGGTCACCGGGATGCCCGGCGTCCGGGGCGGCTGCGCCGGCCGTCCGGGCCGGGACTCCGCCGGCGCCGTCCGGTCCTCCCGGCCCCGCAGAGCCGTCCGCCGCGGCACTGTCCGGGGCCGCACCGGGCAGGGCCACCCGCAGGTGGCCCTCGCCGTCCGGCGCGGTCGCCGGTCCTGCGGGGGCGGGGCCGGAGGCCAGCCGCAGCGCGGACTCGCCGACCCGGAGCAGCGCCCCGGCGGGAAGCCGCACCGGGCGTTCGCCCACGGGCCGGCCGTCGACGCTGGTGCCGTTGGTCGAGCCGAGGTCGGCGACCGTGACCCGGCCGTCCTCCGCCACCGTCACCTCGCAGTGCAGGCGCGAGACGTCCGGGTCGTCGAGCGGGACGTCGGCGCCGGCCGAGCGGCCGACGCTGATCCGGCCGCCGTGCAGCAGGTGGACGCCGCCGGCGTCGGGTCCGGCGACGACGTGCAGTTCGGCCGGGACGTCCGCCTCGTGCGGCTCGTCGTCGGCGGGGGAGTGGAGGGCGAGCACGGCGCCGTCCACCAGGGGCGGTTCGCCGAGGGTGCGCCGCTGGAGGTCGAGGCGTTCCCGGCCCGCGTAGAGGACCACGGCGCCCGAGGCGTCGGGGCCGCAGGCGGCGGACGCGAGCGAGGAGGCCACGGCGGCGAGCGCCGTCCCCGCGGGCGCGGTGACCAGGACGTCGCAGGCGCGTCCGGGCGCGGACTGTCCGCCGCGCGGGGCGAGCACCGTGAGCCGGATCTGCATCGCCGTCAGCAATCCCTTCTGCGCGGGGCGTCCGGCCGGGGACCGCCCCGATCCGCCCCACCCGGCAGGTCGGCACCCGGCCCTTCCGCGCGGACCGGGCCGGATCCGAACGCAGGGCCGAAGCCGCGGGATTCCGGGCCTTCGCCGCAGGCGCGCCGAAAGGACCGTCCACACGGCCGTGTGCTGAGGGCATCCTTGCACCTGCCGCCGACAACACGCCCGGGACCCACCCTCAAGTGATCTTGAATGGTCGGCTCTGGACACAAAAGTGCCTGCTTGGGAACCGCGCTCCGATCGGGCGGGTCCGAAAAGTGAGCTTCGATGCACTTCCGGGTGGCAACCGCGCGTACGGTCGCCGCGTCCTCGTTCGAGAGGGCACGGCGGCGCCCGGAGCGCCGGGCCCGCGGGAAAGAGATGGGCGGCGAGGCCGCCGGTGATCCGTTCCACGGCATTACAGTGGGCCGGACACACGGGAGGCCGTACGGATCAGAGGATCATCGGCGGGCCCGGACCATGTGAGGACCCCTATCAGCAGGGAGCGCGACGTGCGGCCGGTAGGCAGCAAGTACCTGCTCGAGGAGCCGCTCGGACGCGGCGCCACGGGCACCGTCTGGCGAGCGCGCCAGCGGGAGACCGCGGGCGCCGAGGCGGCCGTCCCCGGCCAGCCCGGCGAGACCGTCGCGATCAAGGTCCTCAAGGAGGAGCTCGCGAACGACGCCGACGTCGTGATGCGCTTCCTGCGGGAGCGCTCGGTCCTGCTGCGGCTCACCCACCCGAACATCGTCCGCACCCGCGACCTCGTCGTCGAGGGCGACCTGCTCGCGCTGGTGATGGACCTGGTCGACGGCCCCGACCTGCACCACTACCTGCGCGACAACGGCCCCCTCTCGCCGGTCGCGGCCTCGCTGCTGACCGCGCAGATCGCGGACGCGCTCGCCGCCAGCCACTCCGACGGCGTGGTCCACCGCGACCTCAAGCCGGCGAACGTCCTGCTGAAGACCGACGCCGACGGCCAGATGCACCCGATGCTGACCGACTTCGGCATCGCCCGGCTCGCGGACTCCCCGGGCCTGACCCGCACCCACGAGTTCGTCGGCACCCCGGCGTACGTCGCCCCGGAGTCCGCCGAGGGCCGGCCGCAGACCTCCGCCGTCGACATCTACGGCGCGGGCATCCTGCTCTACGAGCTGGTCACCGGCAGACCGCCGTTCGCCGGCGGCACCGCCCTGGAGGTGCTCCACCGCCACCTGAGCGAGGAGCCGCGCCGCCCCAGCACCGTCCCCGAGCCGCTGTGGACGGTCATCGAGCGCTGCCTGCGCAAGGAGCCCGGTGAGCGCCCCAGCGCCGAGAACCTGGCCAGGGGGCTGCGCACGGTCGCCGCGGGCATCGGTGTGCATGCGAACTCCGCCCAGATCGACGCCGCCCTCGGCGTCGCCGCCCTGCTCGCGCCCGACCCCTCGCCCGCGCCCGTGCCGGACACCCCCGGCGCCGCGGACCCGACCCAGGTCCTGCCGAACACCGGACCCGGCGGCGCCTCGGCGTACGACCCGTCCGCGGCCACCAGCGTCATGCCGCAGACCGGACCGCGCGGCGGCAACGCCGACCCGACGTCCGTGATGCCCCCGGTGCCCGGCCCCGAGGACCCGCACCCCTGGCAGTCGCAGCTGAGAGCCGCCCGGGACCGCAACGAGCAGACCCAGGTCCAGTACCTCGACCCGAGCCAGGACCCGCTGCGCCGCCGCCCCCAGCGGCAGCCCCAGCAGCCGCAGCAGCCCCCGCAGGGCCGCCAGGGGTATCCCCCCGCGCCCCAGCCGTACGCCTCCCCGCAGCAGCCGCAGCGCCGGCAGCCGCCCCAGCGTCAGCAGCCGCCGCAGCCCCAGCCCTACAACCCGCCGCCGCAGCCGTACGCCCCGCAGCAGCCGCCGCCCCAGCAGCCCGCGCCGCGTCCGCCGCGCGAGCCGCGCCGGCGCAGTGCCAACCCGGTGCGCATCCCCGGTCTGGGCTGCCTCAAGGGCTGCCTGGTCATGGTCGTGCTCTTCGTCGTGGGCGGCTGGCTGATCTGGGAGCTCACCCCGCTCCAGGACTGGATCGCCCAGGGCAAGAGCTACTGGGAGGCGATCGGCGACGGGATCTCCACGGTCACCGACTGGGTCTCCCAGCTCGGCGACGCCAAGGAGACCGCCGACCAGGTCACCGAACCGCAGTAGGCGCCGGCGGGGCCCGGCGCCGCCGCGGGGCGACGGACACCCGTCCGCCGCCCCGCGGCGCACGACTCTGTTTATTTGTCGACTTCCGCGGGCTGATTTATCCCGCAGAAGTGAAGGTCGGCGACATCCGGGGCACACACCTCCCCGATGCCCGCGTACTTTGGGGGCAACGCCAGCCGCTGAGGGAGCAGTCTTGGCACGGAACATCGGCAGCCGGTACACGGCGCATCAGATCCTGGGGCGGGGCAGCGCGGGCACGGTGTGGCTCGGCGAGGGCCCCGAAGGGCCCGTCGCGATCAAGCTGTTGAGGGAGGACCTCGCCAGCGACCAGGAGCTCGTGGGCCGCTTCGTCCAGGAGCGCACGGCGCTGCTCGGACTCGGACACCCCCGGGTCGTCGGCGTCCGGGACCTCGTGGTCGACGGCAACGACCTCGCACTCGTCATGGACCTGGTGCGCGGCACCGACCTGCGCACCCGCCTCGACCGCGAGCGGCGGCTCGCCCCCGAGGCGGCGGTCGCGATCATCGCGGACGTCGCCGACGGCCTGGCTGCCGCACACGCGGCCGGGATCGTGCACCGGGACGTCAAGCCGGAGAACATCCTGCTCGACATGGAGGGGCCGCTCGGCCCGGCCGGGTCCCATCCCGCACTGCTCACGGACTTCGGCGTCGCCAAGCTGATCGACACCCCGCGCCGCACCAAGGCCACCCGGTCCGCCGGCGGCGGCGCCCCGAACGCCTCGGGCATCATCGGCACACCCGACTACATCGCCCCGGAGATCGTCGAAGGGCTGCCGCCCCGCGCCGCCGTGGACATCTACGCGCTGGCCACCGTCCTCTACGAACTCCTCGCCGGGTTCACCCCCTTCGGCGGCGGCCACCCCGGCGCGGTCCTGCGGCGGCACGTCACCGAGACGGTGGTGCCGCTGCCCGGCATCCCCGACGAGCTGTGGCAGCTGATCGTCCAGTGCCTGGCCAAGGCGCCCGCCTCCCGGCTGCGCGCCTCCGAGCTGGCGCAGCGGCTCCACGACCTGCTGCCGCTGCTGCGCGGCATGCCGCCGCTGGAGGTCGACGAGCCCGACGCGGAGCCCGCCGCGGAGCCCTACGAGGACACCGAGCCCGAGGCCGACCGCCCCCGGCGCAGGGGAGCAGTCTCCCTGGTCCCCGGCGGCGCCCCCGCCGACTCCAACCGGGACACCCACACCTCGATGCGGGTCCCCGCACCCGACGAGCTCGCGGGCGGCGCCCACGGCACCGCCCGCGCGCCCCGCGCGCCCGGCCAGCGGCGTCCCGGCTCCGCCCGCAACAAGGCGGCGGCGGTCCGCAAGCGGCGGATCACGCTGGGTGCGGCTGCGGTCGCCGTGGCGGCCGTCGTCGGAGTCGGCGGCTGGCTGGTCGCCGGCGGCGACGACGGCGCGAGCAGGCCCCACGACCAGAGGCAGTCCGCCCCCTCGGAGCCCTGAGCCCCGGGGGCGGACGGCCGCCAGCACGGTCTCCTCCGCTCAGCCGTTACGCTGGACCCGTGGCAGTCGTCGATGTATCCGAAGAGCTGAAGTCCCTTTCCTCGACCATGGGGTCGATCGAGGCCGTTCTGGACCTCGACAGGATGAGGGCAGACATCGCCGTGCTCGAGGAGCAGGCGGCGGCACCGTCCCTGTGGGACGACCCCGAGGCGGCGCAGAAGATCACCAGCAAGCTTTCGCACCTCCAGGCCGAGGTCCGCAAGGCCGAGACCCTGCGCGGCCGGATCGACGACCTCGAAGTGCTCTTCGAGCTCGCCGAGGCCGAGGACGACCCGGACACCCGCGCCGAGGCCGAGACCGAGCTGGAGGCCGTGCGCAAGGCGCTGGACGAGATGGAGGTCCGCACCCTCCTGTCCGGCGAGTACGACGAGCGCGAGGCCCTGGTCAACATCCGCGCCGAGGCCGGCGGCGTGGACGCCGCCGACTTCGCCGAGCAGCTCCAGCGCATGTACCTGCGCTGGGCCGAGCGTCACGGCTACGGCACCGAGGTCTACGAGACGTCCTACGCGGAGGAGGCCGGCATCAAGTCGACCACCTTCGTGGTCAAGGCCCCGTACGCCTACGGCACGCTCTCCGTCGAGCAGGGCACCCACCGCCTCGTGCGCATCTCGCCGTTCGACAACCAGGGCCGCCGGCAGACCTCCTTCGCCGGTGTGGAGATCCTCCCGGTCGTCGAGCAGTCCGACCACGTCGAGATCGACGAGTCCGACCTGCGCGTGGACGTCTACCGCGCCTCGGGTCCGGGCGGCCAGGGTGTCAACACGACCGACTCCGCGGTCCGTATCACCCACATCCCGACCGGCATCGTCGTCTCCTGCCAGAACGAGCGCTCCCAGATCCAGAACAAGGCGAGCGCCATGAACGTCCTCCAGGCGAAGCTGCTGGAGCGCCAGCGCCAGGAGGAGCGGGCCAGGATGGACGCCCTCAAGGGCGACGGCGGCAGCTCCTGGGGCAACCAGATGCGTTCGTACGTCCTGCACCCGTACCAGATGGTCAAGGACCTGCGCACGGACTTCGAGGTGGGCAACCCGCAGTCGGTGCTGGACGGGGAGATCGACGGCTTCCTGGAGGCCGGAATTCGCTGGCGCAAGCAGCAGGACAAGTAGTCGGCCGCTTTGTCGACAAGGGAACTGCCGTCCACCGGGCGGCAGTTCCCTTTTATGTCACAGTTGCATCCCCGCAGGTCAGGCAACTGACAGTATTTCGGGCATCGCGCCCGCAACGACCTTGACGGTGTTGCGGAAAATCGGAATGGTGGCGTGCGGCATGCGTGTTTCCGGGGCGTGTGCGAGCGGGGGAGTCACCACGGATCCGAGCCCGCTGCTGCTCCGGACGCTGCTCCAATGACGAGATAGCTACTGGGGGTAGCAGCCAGATGATGAAGAAGACGCGGATTCGTGTCGCACGTATAGCCGCCGGCGCCGTGATCGCCGCGGGTGCGTCGCTGACCGCCGCAGGTGCCGCGCAGGCGCTCGACATCAACGTGGGTCTTTCTGCCGACGGCAACAGCATCGACGCCGGCATCGGCATCAATGACGGTCCGGGCGAGGGCGAGCCCTGCGAGATCGACCCCACTCTGTGTGAGTCCGGCGGCGGCGAGAACGGCGGCGGGGACAACGGCGGCGGCGAGAACGGCGGCGGCGAGAACGGCGGCGGCGAGAACGGCGGCGGGGACAACGGCGGCGGCGAGAACGGCGGCGGCGAGAACGGCGGCGGCGAGAACGGCGGCGGCGAGAACGGCGGCGGCGAGAACGGCGGCGGGGACAACGGCGGCGGCGAGAACGGCGGCGGCGAGAACGGCGGCGGGGACAACGGCGGCGGCGAGAACGGCGGCGGCGAGAACGGCGGCGGCGAGAACGGCGGCGGCGACAACGGCGGCGGGGACAACGGCGGCGGCGAGAACGGCGGCGGGGACAACGGCGGCGGCGAGAACGGCGGCGGGGAGAACGGCGGCGGCGAGAACGGCGGCGGCGACAACGGTGGCGGCAACGGTGGCAACGACACCGACCCCAACGGTGGCGTGATCGACGGTGACGCCGGCACGGGCACCGACACCGACAGCGCGGGCTCGCAGCCGGTGGAGCAGGGCGAGGCCAAGGAGGAGCTGGCCGAGACCGGCGCCGCCGAGACCACGTTCCTGCTGCTGGGCGCCGCGACCATGATCGCGGGCGGCATCGGCTTCCGTATGCTGCCGCGCCTCGTCGGTGGCGGACGCACCGTCGCCTGACACGCACAGTGACATGCCGAAGGCCCGGGGTGCCGAGCACCCCGGGCCTTCCGGTGTCCCTGAAACCCGCCTCGCGGCCCGGTGTCCTAGACGGCCAGCAGCGCCACAGCGGCCACCAGCAGCACCAGGAGCGCGAGCAGCGCCGCCGGGCTCACGCCCGCCAGCGGGCCGCCCTGCTGGAGGCGCTCACGGCTGGCCCGGCAGACCGGGCAGCGGCCCTCGGCCACGGGCGACGCGCAGTTCGCGCACACCAGTCGGTCGTAGGTCATCCGCACTCCTCCTCCCGCGCGCCGAGGCCGCAGGCGCGGACCGTCAGCACATTTCCCCTCCGACAACGCGCAGGGAAACGCGACTGTTCCCCTACCACTGTGCCAGCTCGGGCGCTTTTCGGCGCGCCCCGTCGGATTACGCCCGTTCCGTGACCGGACAAAACGCGCAAGCCGGGACCGCGACTGCACGGCCTGTGCCGGTTCGCGTATGGTCACGCTCACCTACTCCCGGCCTACCCGTGGTGCACCCGTGATCCGATTCGACAACGTCTCCAAGAGCTACCCCAAGCAGAACCGACCTGCCCTGCGCGACGTCTCCCTCGAAATCGAGAAGGGCGAGTTCGTCTTCCTCGTGGGATCCTCGGGCTCCGGCAAGTCGACGTTCCTGCGGCTGCTGCTGCGCGAGGAGCGCGCCAGCCAGGGGATGGTCCACGTCCTGGGCAAGGACCTGGCCCGGCTCTCCAACTGGAAGGTGCCGCACATGCGCCGCCAGCTGGGCACCGTGTTCCAGGACTTCCGCCTGCTGCCCAACAAGACCGTCGCGGAGAACGTGGCGTTCGCGCAGGAGGTCATCGGCAAGCCGCGCGGCGAGATCCGCAAGGCGGTGCCGCAGGTCCTCGACCTCGTCGGCCTCGGCGGCAAGGAGGACCGGATGCCCGGTGAACTCTCCGGCGGTGAGCAGCAGCGCGTGGCCATCGCCCGTGCCTTCGTGAACCGGCCGATGCTGCTGATCGCGGACGAGCCGACCGGCAACCTCGACCCGCAGACGTCCGTCGGCATCATGAAGCTGCTCGACCGGATCAACCGCACCGGTACGACCGTGGTGATGGCGACCCACGACCAGAACATCGTCGACCAGATGCGCAAGCGCGTCATCGAGCTCGAGAAGGGCCGTCTCGTACGCGACCAGGCACGCGGCGTCTACGGCTACCAGCACTGAGCCCGGACAGACTGAAAGGCTGAAAGCACGCCATGCGCGCCCAGTTCGTCATGTCGGAGATCGGTGTCGGTCTCCGTCGCAACCTCACGATGACGTTCGCCGTCGTCGTCTCCGTGGCCCTCTCGCTCGCCCTCTTCGGTGGCGCCCTGCTGATGAACAAGCAGGTCAACACCATGAAGGACTTCTGGTACGACAAGGTCAACGTCTCCATCTTCCTCTGCAACAAGAACGACGCGGCCACCTCGCCCCAGTGCGCCAAGGGCGCCGTCACGTCGGCGCAGAAGGAGCAGATCCAGTCCGACCTGAAGAAGCTGGACATCGTCGACACCGTTCAGCACGAGACGGCCGAGCAGGCGTACAAGCACTACAAGGAGCAGTACGGCGACACCCCCATCGCGTCCACGATCACCCCGGACCAGATGCAGGAGTCGTACCGGGTGAAGCTGCACGACCCGGAGAAGTACGAGGTCGTGTCGACCGCGTTCGCCGGGCGGGACGGCGTGCAGTCCGTCCAGGACCAGCGCGGCATCCTCTCGAACCTCTTCGACCTGATGAACGGCATGCGGATCGCCGCGCTCTGCGTGATGGGCCTGATGCTGGTGATCGCGATGATGCTGATCGTCAACACCGTGCGCGTATCGGCGTTCAGCCGCCGGCGTGAGACCGGCATCATGCGGCTCGTCGGCGCGTCCAGCTTCTACATCCAGACGCCGTTCATCGCGGAGGCCGCGTTCGCGGGTCTCCTCGGCGGCGGACTCGCCTGCGTCATGCTGCTCGTCGGCCGGTACTTCCTGATCGACAACGGCCTGGCGCTCGCCGAGAAGATGCAGTTGGTCAACTTCATCGGCTGGGACGCCGTGCTGACGCAGCTCCCGCTGATCCTGGCGATCAGCCTGCTGATGCCCGCAGTTGCGGCTCTTCTCGCCCTGCGCAAGTACCTCAAGGTGTGACAAGCGCCCCGGGCGCCGTGCGGTCAACCTCCGTACGGCGCCCTTCGCTTGTCCTAGACTCGTCGCCATGGAGGGCCCCGATCTCAGTCCCCGGCCCCGCGGCGTCTGCCGCGGGGCGGCCCTGACGTTGGTCTTCGCGACCGTGCTCGCCACCGCGGCCGTCACCGGCGGTCTGCCGCAGGACGAGGAGCGGCCGGAGGGCGCCCCCGCCGTCCGTTCCGCCGCCGCGTCCCTGGACCGCGAGGACGTCGCCCGGGCCGCCGCCGACGCGATGGCCGACGGCAAGTCCGGTGCCGCCGCGGCCGAGCAGTTCGTCAGCCGCAGCGGCGACCGCTGGTCCGCCGTGTACGACAGCGAGGAGTACGAGGAGTTCGCCGAGGCCCTCGACGGCGAGTACACCGGCGTCGGCCTGAGCGCCCGCCGCACGCGCGACGGCGGAGTGGAGGTCTCCCGGGTGAGCCCGGGAGGGCCGGCCGACCGGGCGGGCGTCCGGGCGGGCGACCGGCTGCGCAGCGTCGGCGGGCAGGACGTCGCCCGGCGCCCGGTGACCGAGGTGGTCGGGCTGCTGCGCGGCGACGAGGGCTCCCGGGTGGCCGTCGGCCTGGAGCGGGACGGCCGGGAGTGGACCGCCGGCCTCACCCGCACCCGCCTGGCGACCCAGTCCGTCACCGTGCGCCACCTGGACGGCGCCGTGGTGATCAAGGTCGACTCCTTCACCAAGGGCACCGGGGCACGGGTGCGGGACGCCGTGCGCGGCGCCCCCCGGGGCGCCGGCGTTCTGCTGGACCTGCGGGGGAACGCGGGCGGTCTGGTCTCCGAGGCCGTCACCGCGGCCTCCGCCTTCCTCGACGGCGGCCTGGTCGCCACCTACGACGTCCGCGGCGACCAGCAGGCGCTCTACGCGGAGGCGGGCGGGGACACGGCGCGGCCGCTGGTGGCCCTCGTCGACGGCGGCACCATGAGCGCCGCCGAACTGCTGACCGGGGCGCTCAAGGACCGGGGGCGGGCGGTCACGGTCGGTTCGCGCACCTTCGGCAAGGGCTCCGTGCAGATGCCCAGCACCCTCCCCGACGGCTCGGTCGCCGAGCTGACCGTGGGCCACTACCGCACTCCCGCCGGTCACAGCGTCGACGGGCGGGGGATCACCCCCGACCTGGTCGCGGCCGAGAGCGCGGAGAAGCAGGCCCGCACGGTATTGGGTGGCCTCAGGGGTGCCCCGTAGTGCGAAAATGACGGCACTATGGCAAAGGAATCAGGGCGCAAGCTGATCGCCCAGAACAAGAAGGCGCGGCACGACTACCACATCCTCGACACCTACGAGTGCGGGCTCGTGCTGACGGGGACCGAGGTCAAGTCGCTGCGCCAGGGGCGCGCCTCCCTCGCGGACGGCTTCGTCCAGATCGACGGCGGCGAGGCGTGGCTGCACAACGTGCACGTGCCGGAGTACGCCCAGGGCACCTGGACCAACCACAGCGCGCGCCGCAAGCGGAAGCTGCTGCTGCACCGCGAGGAGATCGACAAGCTCGACGCCAAGTCCCAGGAGACGGGGCACACCGTCGTGCCCCTCGCGCTGTACTTCAAGGACGGCCGGGCGAAGGTCGAGATCGCGCTGGCGAAGGGCAAGAAGGAGTACGACAAGCGGCAGACGCTGCGGGAGAAGCAGGACCGCCGCGAGGCGGACCGGGCGATGTCGGCGGTACGCCGCAGGCAGCGCGCCTGATCCCCGGGCCGCGGCGCGCCTGATCCGGGGCCCGCGCGGGCCCGGCGGAATAGGCTGGCATCGGCGTGCGTTGGTCACGTACGATGGCAACGCCCCTCACGGGGGCTTGAAAAATCAACATGGGGATGATCGGTTTCGACAGCGGATGTCGAGGCAGGGGAAGCGTGTCGAGGAAGCGGCAATGATCTCGTAAACCATATGTCGCAACCAATAATCGCCAATTCCAAGCGCGATAACTCCGAAGCCTTCGCCCTCGCTGCCTGATAAGCAGTAGAGACGAACCTTCACTCATGGAGCGTCAGCCCGGGGCTGTTCCCGACCCGGTTCCTGGCGTCAACTAGGGAACTAAACCTCTAGACCCGGTCACGGGGTCCGGAGGGAAACCAAACAGTGACTGAGCCCGTCGGAGACTTGTCCGCGTGATCTCCGGGGCTGAGAAAATCGCAGCGGACTGCACACGGAGAAGCCCTGGTTCTGCACCGTTGGACGCGGGTTCGATTCCCGCCATCTCCACCGATGGAGCCCTCAGGCCACGGCCGAAGGCTCCGCATCCCATGTGGGCGAAGGCCCGCCGGCAGCAGCCGGCGGGCCTTCGTCATGCCGTCGCGGCCCGTGCCGTGGAGCGCCCGGCCGCGGCCGCCGCCAGTGCCAGGGCCGCCGCGCAGAGCGGCACCGCGTATCCGGCCGCCGGCCCCAGGTGCTCCACCGTCCAGCCCCCGCCCGCCGAGCCTGCGGCGATGCCCCCGAGCAGGGCCGTGACCGCGAGGGTCATGCCCTCGTTCGTCCGGCCCTCCGGCGTCAGCCGCTGCACCCGCGTCATCCCCGTGACCATCGTCGGTGCCGTCGCCGCGCCCGCCACCAGCAGCGACACGGCCACGGCCGGGACCGAGCCGGTCCCCGCGGCGGCCAGCAGCGGCAGGGTCATCAGGGCGGTCATCGCGGCCAGGCACGCCACCAGGCCCACGGACCGCCGGACCCTGCCGTGCACCAGACCGGCCGCGCACGAGCCGGCCGCCATGAGTCCCAGCACCGCCCCGGCCGCCGGGCCGTCGACGAACGCGAGGGTGACGACCTCCACGGACCCGAAGACCGCCCCGGTCGCCAGGAACACCGTGAGCAGGGGCCGCATGCCGGGGGCGCGCAGCGGCGAGCCGGACGCGGCGCGGGGTGCGGGCGGCGGCTCGGTCGAGCGCTGGGCCGTGAACAGCAGCACCCCCGTGAGCAGCAGGAACGCTCCGGTCAGGGTGCCCGCCTGCGGGAAGAGCGCCGAGCACAGGACTGCGGCGAGCACCGGGCCGAGCATGAAGCAGAGCTCGTCGGCGGCCTGTTCGAAGGAGTTCGCCGTGTGCAGGGCGCCCGGGTCGTCCCGGTACAGACGCGCCCAGCGGGCCCGGGCCATGCCGCCGGTGTTGGGGCAGGTCGCGGTCGCCGCGTAGGCGGCGAACAGCGTCCACGCCGGGGCCTCGCGCCAGACGCACACCACCAGCGCCAGCTGCCCGAGGACGGCCAGGGCGGCCGCCGGCACGGCGATCCGCGCCTGCCCGTACCGGTCCACGAGCCGCGCGGTCCACGGCGCCACCAGGGCGGTGACCGCCAGACCGGCCGCCGTCACCGCGCCGGCGAGCGCGTACGAGCCGTACGTGCCGGCGACCATGACGACCGCGCTGACGCCGAACATGCCCATCGGCAGCCGGGCGAGCAGGTTCCCCGCGGTGAAGGCACGGGTGCCCGGCACCGCGAACAGCCGGCGGTAGGGGCCCGGAGGTCGGCGGCGCCGGGCCCGCAGCCCCTCCCGGGCCGGGCCGGTCACGGCACGCGGCGCGAAGGCCGGGGCACCCGGCGCGATCACGGGCGGGGCGGCGGGGACGGCCGGGCCGGGCCGGGGGGAGGTGCGGTGCATGGTGCCCACCCTCGTCCGCGCGGCCGCGAGGGGTCCAACACCTGCTCGATGGCGATTCACGCATCCGTGTTGTTGAATGCGCTGTGACCCGAGACATCGACCCCCGGTTGCTGCGCGCCTTCGTCGCCGTCGCCGAGGAACTGCACTTCACCCGGGCCGCCGCCCGCCTCTACACCGCCCAGCAGGCCCTCAGCCGCGACATCGGGCGGCTGGAGCGGGAGCTCGGCGTCGACCTGTTCGTCCGCACCACCCGGCAGGTCGCGCCGACCGCCGACGCCGAGCGCCTGCTGCCCTACGCGCGGCGGCTGCTCCTCGCCCAGGACGAACTGCTCGCCGCCGCCGCGGGCACCGGGCGCCCGCTCCTCGTCGATCTCAACAGCGCGGGCATGACCTCCGGGCGGGTGCTCGCCCTCGCGCGCGAACTGGCCCCGGACTGCGAGCTGATGGCCCGCTACGAGAGCGGTCTCACCGGAGCCGCGGCGGAGATCGCCGCAGGGCGGCTGGACGTGTCCTTCGGCCGCTTCGCCGGACTCGCCCCCGCCGCCCGGACCGCGCTCGACCATCTGCCCGTACGGCTGGAACCGATGGCGGTGCTGCTGCCCGAGGACCATCCGCTCGCCGCCCTGGAACGCGTACCGCTGGACGCACTGGCGGGCGAGAGCGTCTACGCCGGCGCGGGCAACCCGCGCACCCGCGAGTGGACCGACCTCGCCATCCTGCTGTTCGACGGACGGGACGTCGCCGTGGCGCCCCCGGCGCCGATGGCGGTGGGGGCGGAGGAGTTCCGCCGGGTCATGGCCAAGAACCGCACCCCGGTCCTCGCGGTGACCGGCTTCCCCCCGATGCCCGGCACGGTGTGCCGTCCGATCACCGATCCCGTACCGCTCTCCCCGCTGTCCATGGTCTGGCGCAGGGGACTGCGCCACCCCGGTCTCGACGCCCTGCGGACGGCCGCCGCCCGCCTCGCGGCCGACGAGGGATGGCTGCGCCGCACGCCGGGGGAGTGGCTGCCGGACCAGGACGCCGCCGTGATGCGGACCGCCGGCCGCGGTCCCGGCCGCCCGGGGGCCCTCACCGCGGAGGCGCCCGCCGAGTGAGAGCAACGTTTTGCACCGGTCACCTCGTGCCACCGCGCTGAAACGAGCCCTGTCTACCGTCGTGCCCACGACCGGACCCAGGTGGAGGCGCACGATGGCAGGCCGTTGGATCGACGAGTGGGACCCCGAGGACGAGACCTTCTGGAAGACGAAGGGGGAGCGGGTCGCCCGCAGGAACCTCGCCTTCTCGGTGCTCAGCGAGCACATCGGCTTCTCCGTCTGGAGCCTGTGGTCCGTGATGGTCCTCTTCATGGGGCCCGAGTACGGGGTGGACCCCGCCGGCAAGTTCTTCCTGATCGGGACCGCGACCCTGGTCGGCGCGGTGATCCGGGTGCCCTACACCTTCGCCGTCGCCCGCTTCGGCGGCCGCAACTGGACCGTCTTCAGCGCCCTGCTCCTGCTGCTGCCGACCGGAGCCGCCTTCGCCGTCATGGAACCGGGCACCTCCTACGGGACGCTCCTCCTGGTCGCGGCCCTGACGGGTGTCGGCGGCGGCAACTTCGCCTCGTCGATGACGAACATCAACGCCTTCTTCCCGCTCCGGAAGAAGGGCTGGGCGCTGGGCCTGAACGCGGGCGGCGGCAACATCGGCGTCCCCGTCATCCAGCTCGTCGCGCTGCTGATCATCGGCACCGCGGGCGCCGCCCACCCGCGGATCGTGCTCGGCGTCTACATCCCGCTGATCGTCGTCGCGGCGCTCTGCTCGGCGCTGTGGATGGACAACCTGACCCCGGTGAAGAACGACACCGGCGCGTTCAGGTCGGCCTCCAGGGACGGTCACACCTGGATCATGGCCTTCCTCTACATCGGAACCTTCGGCTCGTTCATCGGCTACAGCTTCGCCTTCGGCCTGGTCCTCCAGACCCAGTTCGGGCGCACCCCGCTGGAGGCGGCGTCGCTGACCTTCATCGGCCCGCTGCTCGGCTCGCTGATCAGGCCGGTCGGCGGACTGCTCGCGGACCGCTTCGGCGGAGCCCGCATCACCCTGTGGAACTTCGTGGCGATGGCCGCCGCGACGGGGGTCGTGATCGCCGCCTCGCTCCAGGAGTCGCTGCCGGTCTTCCTCGTGGGCTTCACGGCGCTCTTCGTGCTCAGCGGCCTCGGCAACGGCTCCACCTTCAAGATGATCCCGGGCATCTTCCAGAACAAGGCCCTCGCCCTGGGCATGACCGGCGACGCCGCCGCCACCTACGGACGCCGGCTCTCCGGCGGCTCGATGGGGCTCATCGGAGCGGTGGGCGGCATCGGCGGCCTCGCCATCAACCTGGCCTTCCGCCAGTCCTTCCAGACGGCCGGCACCGGCACCTCCGCCTTCGTCGCCTTCCTCGGCTACTACGCCCTCTGCTGCCTGGTCACCTGGGCGGTATACCTTCGCCGGCCGGTCACGGTCCCCGTCCGCACGGCACGGAACGAGACGGCGCCCGAACCCGAGTACGCCCGGGTGTGACACGGCGTTCCGCGCGGCGGCGTCAGGGGCCACCCGCGTAACAGCAGGGAAATATGAGCGATCCGGGCCTGTCACGCACCTTTGACAGGCTCGGTCGCCAGTTCACCGCCCCGCGGGGCACGGCCCGCGAGGG
Organism: Streptomyces genisteinicus; assembly: GCF_014489615.1. Taxonomy (GTDB): domain Bacteria; phylum Actinomycetota; class Actinomycetes; order Streptomycetales; family Streptomycetaceae; genus Streptomyces; species Streptomyces genisteinicus. The sequence goes on along the minus strand of NZ_CP060825.1, from coordinate 2,710,988 downwards.
CGCGCCGCGACCGGGCTCATCCAGTGGGGACGACTGAGATGCACGACCACGGCCAACCGCACGGCCCCCTCGCGGGCTTCACCGTCGGCGTCACCGCCGCCCGCCGCGCCGACGAACTCGGCGCGCTGCTCCAGCGGCGCGGCGCCGCCGTCGTGCACGCACCCGCGCTGCGCATCGTGCCGCTGGCGGACGACGCGGAACTGCTCGCCGCCACCAAGGAACTGATCGGCCACGCGCCCGACATCGTCGTCGCCACCACCGCGATCGGCTTCCGGGGCTGGGTGGAGGCGGCGGACGGCTGGGGCATCGGAGAACAGCTGCTGGACCGGCTGCGCGGGGTCGAACTGCTCGCCCGCGGGCCCAAGGTGAAGGGCGCCATCCGGGCGGCCGGACTCACGGAGGAGTGGTCGCCGGCCTCCGAGTCCATGGCCGAGGTCCTCGACCGGCTGCTGGAGCAGGGCGTGGCGGGCCTCCGCATCGCCCTCCAGCTGCACGGCGAGCCGCTGCCCGGATTCGTCGAGTCGCTGCGGGCCGCCGGCGGCGACGTGGTCCTCGTCCCCGTCTACCGCTGGATGGCCCCGGAGGATCTCGGCCCGCTCGACCGGCTGCTCGACGCCACCCTCGCCCGCGCACTCGACGCCGTCACCTTCACCAGCGCCCCCGCCGCGGTCTCCCTGCTCTCCCGGGCGGAGAGCAGGGGGGTGCTCCCGGAACTGCTGCGCACCCTCGACCACGACGTGCTCGCGGCCTGCGTCGGCCCGGTCACGGCACTCCCGCTGCAGGCGGCCGGGGTCAACACCGTCCAGCCGGAACGCTTCCGGCTCGGTCCCCTCGTCCAACTGCTCGGCACCGAGCTGCCCGCCCGGGCGAGGGTGCTGCCGGTCTCCGGGCACCGGGTCGAGATCCGCGGTCACGCCGTGCTGGTCGACGAGGAGCTGAGGCCCGTGCCGCCCGCCGGCATGGCCCTGATGCGGGCCCTGTCCGACCGGCCCGGCTGGGTCGTCTCCCGCGCCGACCTGCTGCGCGCGCTGCCCGGCTCGGGCAAGGACGAGCACGCGGTCGAGACGGCCATGGCCCGGCTCCGTACGGCCCTGGGCACGCCCAAGCTGATCCAGACGGTCGTCAAGCGCGGCTACCGGCTGGCCCTGGACCCCGCGGCGGCGGCCACCAAGTACGACGGGCCCTGACCCGGACTCCCGCGACCGGTCCCGGCGGTGCGGGCCCGGTCCCGGCCGCGCGGGCAGACCGGTGCGGGGGAGGTCTTCCGGGCGTCACCGCGGGCGGGCACTCTGGGGAGTGACACCCGGCGGTGAGACGACCGAGGCGGTGACAGGGCATGGCGGTCGGTGCGGGCCCCTCCCGGACCAGGCGACAGCGCGGCACACCATGGCGGTTCGACTCGGGACGCGTCTGCCTCGACCTGCTCGCGACGGCGCCGGGACCGGGCGGCCCGGGCGTGCAGCCGCCCGGTGAACCGCTCGCCGGAGCGGGCCGGCTCGCCTCCTGGCTGGTCGGTGCCGGACTCGTCCCGGCGTCCACCCGGCTCACCGGGCTCGACGGCGGATGGGTCGACGGCTTCGTCGAACTGCGCCGCTGCGTCCGCCGGCTGATGGGCGCCGCGCTCGACGGGGACCTGCCGGGACCGGCCTGGGACCCCGTCCTCGCGACGGTCAACGCCCTCGCGGGCGAACCCCCGCCCGGGATCAGGGCCGTACGCGAGGAGGACGGCACCCTGGTGCGCGCCCTGTGCGCCGCGCCCGGCCTCGACGCGCTGCTCGCCGTCGTCGCCCGCGACGCCGTCGAACTGCTCACCGACCCCGTCGCCCGCGGCCGTCTGAGGCGCTGCGAGGGCGACAGCTGCGACCGCGTCTACCTCGACACCTCCCGCGGCGGGCGCCGGCGCTGGTGCTCCAGCGAGGTGTGCGGCAACCGCGAGCGGGTCGCCCGCCACCGGCGCCGGACGACCGCACCGTCCGGCAAACGGCCCTGACGGGCCGTCGCCCGAAGGTTCGGGGGGGCGGTGGTCCGGTGGTTCGCGGTCCGGTGGCTTTACGGTCCGGCGCCCCGGGTCCGCCGGCCCGCCGTTCGGCGCGGCTCCGCGCACCTCCCGCGGCGCCGAAACCCGTTCCGCGGAAAAGATCTTGAAGTTTCTTCGCCCCGCGTTGAGTGATCCTCCGGCCCACCCCGTAGTTCAGGGGGACAAGCAGCAGCCGTGCAGTGAGCAGGGTCTCGACCGGGAGGTTCAGGTGCGCAAGGATGCCGCCGTGGCCGATGACCGTCCGCAACGGGCCCGCCATCGCAGAGGGCATCTCCCGCGTCCCGGAGGCTCCGGGGAGGAGAAGCCGCCCACCGACACCTCCGTCCCCGACGAGGAGTTGATGCGCGCGCTCTACCGCGAACACGCCGGACCGTTGCTCGCCTACGTACTGCGCCTCGTCGCCGGCGACCGCCAGCGCGCCGAGGACGTCGTACAGGAGACGCTCATCCGTGCCTGGAAGAACGCCGGCCGGCTCAACCGGGCCACCGGCTCTGTCCGACCCTGGCTGGTGACGGTCGCCCGTCGCATCGTCATCGACGCGCACCGCAGCCGGCAGGCCCGGCCGCAGGAGGTCGATCCGTCGCCGCTGGAGGTCATGCCCGCGGAGGACGAGATCGACAAGGCGTTGTGGCTCATGACGCTCTCGGATGCGCTCGACGATTTGACACCCGCTCACCGGGAAGTCCTTGTCGAGACGTATTTCAAGGGGCGTACGGTCAATGAGGCGGCCGAAACGCTCGGCATACCCAGCGGGACCGTGCGGTCCCGCGTGTTCTACGCACTGCGTTCCATGAAGCTCGCTCTGGAGGAGAGGGGGGTCTCGGCGTGACCAGGTACGAGCAGGAGTCCGTGCACGACGCCGTCGGCGCGTATGTGCTCGGAGTGCTCGACGAAGCGGACGCCTCCGCCTTCGAGGCGCATCTGGCCGGGTGCGACCTGTGCGCCGCCCGTCTCGACGAGTTCTCCGGCATGGAACCGATGCTGGCGATGCTGGCGGACGCGCCCCCGGCGGCCGCGCCGCCCCAGGGCGACCCCTGGGGCATGGCCGGAGCGGCCGACTTCCCGCCGCCGAGGCCCGCACCGGTGGTCCCCGCCTCGCCGAGCCCCCGGGTCCTCGACGGGCTGCTCGACGAGGTGGCGGTCAAGCGGGCGGCGAAGCGCCGTCGCGGGATGTACCTGCTCGCCGCCTGCGCCGCGCTGATCATCGGCGGCCCGGCGGTCGCGGTCGTCGTCACGGCGGACGACACCCGCAGCAGCCGGGCGGCCGACCCCCACCCCACCAGCCCCGCCGAGGACGCCTTCTTCCACCACATGGAGGAGAAGGTCGAGGGCAGCGACGCGACGACCAGGGTCAGCGCCGTCGTCGGCCTGGAGAAGAAGGGCTGGGGCACCCACACCGTCCTGGAGCTGAAGAACGTCAAGGGCCCCCTCAAGTGCAGCCTGGTCGCCGTCTCGACCACGGGCGAGGAGGAGGTCGTCACCTCCTGGGCGGTCCCCGAGTGGGGATACGGCATCGAGGACAGCCCGCACGAGGCGGCCAGGAACCCGCTCTACGTCCACGGCGGCGCGGCCATGGACCGCGACGAGATCGACCGCTTCGAGGTCCGCACCTTCGACGGCACCCGCCTGGTGGAGGTCGACGCGTAGCCACCCGGCGCCGGCCGCCTCCCCCGGTCCCCCGAGGCCCGGGGCGTTCGCATGCCCGCACGGCGGCGGGGCCGGTGGTGCGCGGGCGGGCTCCGTGGTGCGCGGCGCCGCCCGCCCGCGCGGGGCCCGTGCCGCGACCCGGAGGCCGGGACCGCACGGCAGGTGCGAGGCACCGTGCCTCTCCGCGCCCCCGGCTGGCGCCGCGCACGCGCCGCGCACGCGCCGCTTGCGCGCCGCGGGCGTCCGGGCCCTGCCCCGGACGGGTTCCGTACGGGTTCCGGACCGTGCCGCAGGCCGGACACAGGTGCAATCCCCACCCCCCTTGCCGTACGGTTGACGGCTGCCCAGTGCACGTCAGAAGGGGGCCTCGGTGGCCGCGCAGGATGCCGCTGATTCCGTAGTCGATTCCGTGACCGTTCCGGCGGCCGCGTCCGCCGCCGATTCGGTGCGAGACCGTGAGATCGGCGTCGAACAGGTCCATCTGGACCGGGTCTACCGCCGTCTGGAGGAGAAGATCCACGAGGCGGAGTTCCTGATGGACGACGCCGCCAAGCGGGGCCAGGTCGGCACGCCCGGCGCGCTCGCCGAGCGGGACGCCCAGGTCTTCCGTGCCGGCGTCCACCTCAACCGGCTCAACAACGAGTTCGAGGACTTCCTCTTCGGCAGGATCGACCTGCTGTACGGCAAGGACGGCGAACGGGGCCCCGACGGCGCCCACACCTCCGTGGAGCCCGCCGACGACGCGGTCCGTGACGACGGCACCGCCCCGATCGGCGAGACCCTCCACATCGGCCGGATCGGCGTGCTCGACGCCGACTACGCGCCGCTCGTGATCGACTGGCGCGCCCCGGCCGCGGCCCCCTTCTACCGGTCCACACCGGTCGAGCCCGGCCGGGTCGTGCGGCGCCGGGTCATCCGCTCGCGCGGGCGCAAGGTCCTCGGCGTCGAGGACGACCTGATGCGCCCCGAGCTCACCGCCTCCCTCGACGGCGCCCCGCTGGCCGTCGTCGGCGACGGCGCCCTGATGGCCGCCCTGGGCCAGGCCCGCAGCCACACCATGCGCGACATCGTCGCCTCCATCCAGGCCGAGCAGGACCTGGTCATCCGGGCCCCCGCCGCGTCCGTCACGTACGTGGAGGGCGGCCCCGGCACCGGGAAGACGGCCGTGGCCCTGCACCGGGCGGCCTACCTCCTCTACAAGGACCGGCGCAGATACTCCGGCGGCATCCTCATCGTCTCGCCGACGCCGCTGCTGGTCGCCTACACCGAGGGCGTGCTGCCCTCGCTCGGCGAGGAGGGCCAGGTCGCCATCCGCGCCGTCGGCTCACTCGTCGACGGGGCCGAGGCCACCGCGTACGACGAACCGGCGGTCGCCCGCGTCAAGGGCTCCTCCCGGATGCTGAAGGTGCTGCGCAAGGCGGCCAGGGGCGCGCTGGAGCAGCCGTCCGCGCCCGCCGGGGGACAGCTCGCCCTGGGGGAGGAGCCCGCGGCGACGACCACCCCCGACCGGCTGCGGGTGGTGGTCTTCGGCCGCCGCCTGGAGCTGGAGGCCGACGAACTCCAGCGCATCCGGCACAACGCCCTCGGCGGCACCACGCCCGTCAACCTGCTCCGCCCGCGGGCCCGCCGGCTGCTGCTGGACGCCCTCTACGCCAAGTCGGGAGCCGCCGGCCGGCACCCGGGCGACCCCGAGCTCGCCGCCGAGCTGCGCTCCTCCTTCGACGAGGACGTCACGTCGGAGGACAGCTTCCTCGCCTTCCTCGACGCCTGGTGGCCCGAGCTGACCCCCCGCGGGGTGCTGGCCGCCATGGCGGACGAGCGGCGCCTCGGCCGCTGGGCCCGGCGGGTCCTCAACCCCGGTGAGGTGCGCCGGCTCGCCCGGTCGCTGCGGCGCGAGGCGCTGTCGGTCCACGACGTCGCCCTGCTCGACGAGCTCGGTGCGCTGCTCGGCGCGCCCGCGCGGCCCCGCAGGAAGCGCGAGTTCGACCCGCTGGACCAGCTCACCGGCCTGGAGGAGCTGATGCCGCAGCGCGAGGAGTCGCAGCGGGAGCGCGCCGAGCGGCTGGCCGCCGAACGCACCGAGTACGCCCACGTCATCGTCGACGAGGCGCAGGACCTGACCCCGATGCAGTGGCGCATGGTCGGCCGTCGCGGCCGCCACGCGACCTGGACCGTGGTCGGCGACCCCGCGCAGTCCTCCTGGTCCTCGCCCGACGAGGCCGCCGAGGCGCGGGACGAGGCGCTCGGCACCCGACCCCGGCGGCGTTTCGAGCTGACGGTGAACTACCGCAACCCGGCCGAGATCGCCGAGCTCGCGGCGAAGGTCCTCGCGCTGGCGATGCCCGGGATGCGCTCGCCCGCCGCGGTGCGTTCCACCGGCGTGCGCCCCCGTTTCGCGGTGGTGCCCGACGGCGGCGACCTCGCGGACACCGTGCGCTCCGAGGCGGAGCGGCTGCTGGACTCGGTGGACGGCACGGTCGGCGTCGTGGTGGCGATGCACCGCCGCGAGCAGGCCGCCCGCTGGCTCGCCGGCCTCGGCGAGCGGGTGGTGGCGCTCGGTTCGCTGGAGGCGAAGGGCCTGGAGTACGACGCCACGGTCGTGGTCTCGCCGGCCGAGATCGCCGACGAGAGCCCCGCCGGACTGCGGGTGCTGTACGTGGCCCTCACCCGGGCGACGCAGCAGCTCACCGTCGTCTCGGCGCGCCGGGACCAGCCGGACGGGGACGGGGTCCCCGACCTGCTGCGGGACTGACGGAACGGCCCGCGGGCGCCGCGGGCCGGCTCCCGCGGGCGGCCGCGCCGTCCGGGTGGCTCCCGGCGGGCGCTCCGCACGGGGCCGCGCGGACTGACGGCGAGTCAACGTGCCGCAGGGGAATCACTTCCCCGGGTGGTGCGTTAGCCTGGGTGTGGCACCGGCTCGATCCAAGCCCCCGGGCCCAACCTTCGTCGCTACGAGCGACCACTTGCCGCGAGGCGAGCATGGCGGGTCGGTGCCACTTCTTCCGGACAGAGGTCCGGGTCACCCCTCGGTGACCCGGACCTCTTCCGTTTCGCCGGCCTCCGCCGTTTCGCGGACCTCTTCCGCTTCCCGGTCTTCTGCTGCGCGGCGCGATCCCGTAGGCTGCTTCTCGTATCGTGGAAGATACTTTCCGAAAACTAAATGACCGCATTACCTGCTACTCGCGGGTAGGTGTCACCATCGGAGAGCGCTGCCCGGGCCCCGGCCGCGGTGCCGCGCAGCAGCGAAGCTAGGGAAAGCAGAGGAACCCGGTCATGGCAACGGCGCCAAGCGTCTCGTACTCGATGACGGTCCGGCTGGAGGTGCCCGCGAGCGGAACCGCGGTCTCCCAGCTCACCACCGCCGTGGAATCCTCCGGCGGGTCCGTGACCGGCCTCGACGTGACCGCATCCGGCCACGAGAAGCTGCGCATCGACGTCACGATCGCCGCGAGCTCCACCGCGCACGCCGACGAGATCGTCGAGGGCCTGCGGGACATCGAGGGCGTCGTCCTCGGCAAGGTCTCCGACCGTACGTTCCTGATGCACCTCGGCGGCAAGATCGAGATGGCGTCCAAGCACCCCATCCGCAACCGCGACGACCTGTCGATGATCTACACCCCGGGTGTGGCGCGGGTCTGCATGGCCATCGCCGAGAACCCCGAGGACGCCCGCCGGCTCACCATCAAGCGCAACTCCGTTGCAGTGGTGACGGACGGATCGGCCGTGCTCGGCCTCGGCAACATCGGCCCCAAGGCCGCGCTGCCCGTCATGGAGGGCAAGGCCGCCCTCTTCAAGCGGTTCGCCGGCATCGACGCCTGGCCGATCTGCCTGGACACCCAGGACACCGACGCCATCGTCGAGATCGTCAAGGCCATCGCGCCCGGCTTCGCGGGCATCAACCTGGAGGACATCTCCGCGCCGCGCTGCTTCGAGATCGAGGCCCGGCTGCGCGAGGCCCTGGACATCCCCGTCTTCCACGACGACCAGCACGGCACCGCGATCGTCGTCCTCGCCTCCCTCACCAACGCCCTGCGTGTGGTGGGCAAGTCGGTCTCCGACGTGCGCGTGGTCATGTCCGGCGCGGGCGCGGCCGGCACCGCGATCCTCAAGCTGCTGCTGGCGGCCGGCGTCAAGCACGCCGTCGTCGCCGACATCCACGGAGTGGTGCACGCGGACCGCGAGGACCTGGTGAACGCCGCCGTCGACTCGCCGCTGCGCTGGATCGCCGACAACACCAACCCGGAGGGCGTCACCGGCACCCTCAAGGAAGCGGTCGTGGGCGCCGACGTGTTCATCGGCGTCTCGGCCCCCAACGTCCTCGGCGCCGAGGACGTGGCCGCGATGGCGGACGGCGCCATCGTGTTCGCGCTCGCGAACCCGGACCCCGAGGTCGACCCGGCAATCGCACGCCAGACGGCGGCAGTTGTGGCCACCGGGCGGTCGGACTTCCCCAACCAGATCAACAACGTGCTGGTCTTCCCGGGTGTGTTCCGCGGTCTGCTGGACGCCCAGTCGCGCACCGTCAACACCGAGATGATGCTCGCGGCCGCGGCCGCGCTCGCGAACGTCGTCACGGACGACGAGCTCAACCCGAACTACATCATCCCCTCCGTCTTCAACGACAAGGTCGCGGGTGCCGTCGCCGGTGCCGTACGCGACGCCGCGAAGGCCGCGGGCGCGGGTGTGACGACCACCGCTCAGGCCTGACCCGGCCCGACATACGGCGCGTCGCGGGTCGCAGCATCCCAAATCCCCCTCTAGGGTGGCGGATCATGAGCCCGCGACCGCTCCGAGGAGTCCCGGCACAGTCGACGCAACGTCACCGCGACGGGGCTGTGGCGCTTTTCGTGTGACTCGGGAGAGTGCCGGATTGGCGTTCCCGCCGGTGGTGGGGGCAGGATGCCTATTCGGGCGCGAGGGTCTGACAGCAGACCCGGGTCCGGGGAATGTCCGAGGGCCCTGGCAGCATCAGCTTTGCTGTGCCTCCTGCGGCCCTGCCGCGTGGCACGCCTCAACAGCAAGAAGAACACGGGAGTAACAACATGAACCGCAGTGAGCTGGTGGCCGCGCTGGCCGACCGCGCCGAGGTGACCCGCAAGGACGCCGACGCCGTTCTGGCCGCTCTCGCCGAGACCGTCGGCGAGGTCGTCGCCAAGGGCGACGAGAAGGTCACCATTCCCGGCTTCCTGACCTTCGAGCGCACCCACCGTGCCGCTCGCACCGCTCGCAACCCGCAGACCGGCGACCCCATCCAGATCCCGGCCGGCTACAGCGTGAAGGTCTCCGCGGGCTCGAAGCTCAAGGAAGCCGCCAAGGGCAAGTAAGGCGCCGGGGCGCGTCAGGCGCCCCAGGCACACGGAGGGCGGGCACCGGCATCGGTGCCCGCCCTCCGGCGTTGCGGGGGTGGTGGGGGCGCGGGGGTGGCCGCCTGCGGCGGGCTCCTTCCCCACCCCGCCCCTTCCCACAACCGGGGCTCCGCCCCGGGCCCCGCGCCTCAATCGCCGGCGGGGCTGGGAAGGCGCCTTGGGTGCCGGCGGGGCTGGGGGCTGCCCTTCCCGCAACCGGGGCTCCGCCCCGGGCCCCGCGCCTCCATCGCCGGCGAGGCTGAGAAGGCGCCTCGATCGCCGGCGGGGCTGGGGCCGGGAACGCGCCTCAAGCGCCGTCGCGGGCGGGAGGCGGTATCGGACGTCGTCGTAGTCGGGAAGGCGTATCGGACGCCGGCGGGGCCGGGAACGCGCCTCAAACGCCGGCGCGGTCAGGATGGCGCACCGGGTCCGGCGAAGCCGGAAAGGGCCCGGACGCCGGCGGGGCCGGGAAGGCGCCTCAATCGTCGTCGCGGTCGGGAAGACGCATCGGGGTCCGGCGAAGCCGGGAGGGGCCCGAACGCCGGCGGGGCGGGCAACACGCCTCGAACGCCGTCGGGGCGGGGAACCGCCATGGACGCCGCGAGGCCGGGAAGGAGCGCCGCGCCCGCGGGGCCGGCACCGTCAGCCCGTCCGGCGATTGAGGACACCGCGCGGAGCGCGGTACGGGGGTCCGGGCGGAGCCCGGTTTCGGGAAGGGGCGGGGTGGGGGAGGAGCCCGCCGCAGGCGCCCCGCCCCCGCCCCCGTGCCCGCACACACCACCGGCCCCCGCGGAGCGAACCCCGCGAGGGCCGTGCGTGGGTGGGGGTGCCGCGCACGCGGTGCGCGGCACGGGGTCAGACGAGCGGGCCGCCCGGCAGTTCCACCTTCGCGCCGAGCTTCTCCAGCTTCTCCATGAAGTTCTCGTAGCCGCGGTTGATCAGGTCGATGCCGTGCACCCGGCTCGTCCCCTGCGCCGCGAGGGCGGCGATCAGGTAGGAGAAGCCGCCGCGCAGGTCGGGGATGACCAGGTCCGCGCCCTGGAGCTTGGTGGGGCCGGAGACGACCGCCGAGTGGAGGAAGTTGCGCTGGCCGAAGCGGCAGTCCGAGCCGCCCAGGCACTCGCGGTAGAGCTGGATGTGCGCGCCCATCTGGTTGAGCGCGGACGTGAAGCCGAGGCGCGACTCGTAGACCGTCTCGTGGACGATGGACAGGCCGGTGGCCTGCGTCAGGGCCACCACCAGGGGCTGCTGCCAGTCGGTCTGGAAGCCGGGGTGCACGTCCGTCTCCAGCGCGATGGACGTCAACTGGCCGCCGGGGTGCCAGAAGCGGATGCCCTCGTCGTCGATCTCGAAGGCGCCGCCGACCTTCCGGTACGTGTTGAGGAAGGTCATCATCGAACGCTGCTGTGCGCCGCGGACGTAGATGTTGCCCTCGGTCGCCAGCGCCGCCGACGCCCAGGACGCCGCCTCCAGGCGGTCCGGGAGCGCCCGGTGCGTGTAGCCGCCGAGCTTGTCGACGCCGGTGATCCGGATGGTCCGGTCGGTGTCGACGGAGATGATCGCGCCCATCTTCTGCAGTACGCAGATGAGGTCCTCGATCTCCGGCTCCACCGCCGCGTTGGTGAGCTCGGTGACGCCCTCGGCGAGCACGGCCGTCAGCAGCACCTGCTCGGTCGAGCCGACCGAGGGGTAGGGCAGGCGGATCTTCGTACCGCGCAGCCGCTGCGGGGCCTCCAGGTACTGCCCGTCGGCGCGCTTCTCGATCGTCGCGCCGAACTGCCGCAGCACGTCGAAGTGGAAGTCGATCGGCCGGCCGCCGATGTCGCAGCCGCCGAGGCCGGGGATGAAGGCGTGGCCCAGCCGGTGCAGCAGCGGGCCGCAGAACAGGATCGGGATGCGCGACGAACCGGCGTGGGCGTCGATGTCGGCGACGTTCGCGCTCTCGACGTGCGTCGGGTCGAGGACCAGCTCGCCGGGCTCCTCGCCCGGACGGACCGTGACGCCGTGGAGCTGGAGCAGCCCCCGCACGACTCTCACGTCACGGATGTCGGGCACATTGCGCAGCCGGCTCGGCTCGCTGCCGAGGAGCGCGGCGACCATCGCCTTGGGCACGAGGTTCTTCGCGCCGCGGACGCGGATCTCGCCCTCGAGCGGGGTGCCGCCGTGGACAAGCAGTACATCGTCTGTGCCGGTCATGAATCTCGCGTTCCGGAGTCGTGGTCGGGTGGCCAGTGAAAAGGGTAAGGGGCCGGAGGCCCTGTCAGGTAAGGGCGAGGCGGCCCTTGGTACGTAATGAAACGGGCACAACACGGTGCGTCGGCGCGTTCTCGCTCACGGTCACGGAGGCCGGCGGGCGTCCGCCGGCCGCGCGGCACGCCGCGACCTGCGCACCCGTCGACTGTGCCGCTGTGGCCACGCGGAGGGCGAAGATGCGGGATCATGTGTCGCATGACCGAGGTGTCCTCGCTCACAGGGCGGCTGCTCGTCGCCACTCCTGCCCTCGCGGATCCGAACTTCGACCGCGCGGTGGTCCTGCTGCTCGACCACGACGACGAGGGCTCGCTCGGTGTGGTGCTGAACCGCCCGACGCCGGTCGGCGTGGTGGACATCCTCGAGTCCTGGGCCGCGCTCGCGGGCGAACCCGGCGTGGTCTTCCAGGGCGGACCGGTCTCGCTGGACTCCGCGCTCGGGGTGGCGGTGATCCCCGGTGACGAGGGGCCGCTGGGCTGGCGCCGGGTGTACGGGGCGATCGGCCTGGTCGACCTGGAGGCGCCCCCCGAGCTGCTGGGTTCGGCCCTCGGCTCGCTGCGGATCTTCGCCGGCTACGCGGGGTGGGGACCCGGGCAGCTGGAGGGCGAGCTGGAGGAGGGGGCCTGGTACGTCGTGGAGTCGGAGCCGGGCGACGTGTCCTCGCCCACGCCCGAGGGCCTGTGGCGTTCGGTGCTCCGGCGCCAGCGCAGCGAACTGGCCATGTTCGCGACGTATCCGGACGACCCGAGCCTCAACTGAGATTCCCGGCGGCGGCCGGCGCCGGCGGGTGGCCGGACCGGCGGGCCGGTGCGGCGGGGCCTCGCTCCCGTACGGGCCCGTGCGTGGGTACCCTTGGAGCTCATGAGCACTCTTGAGCCCGAGCGCGGGACAGGCACCGGGACCCTCGTAGAGCCGACGCCGCAGGTGTCGAACGGCGACGGCGACCACGAGCGCTTCGCCCATTACGTCCAGAAGGACAAGATCATGGCGAGTGCCCTCGACGGCACTCCCGTGGTGGCGCTGTGCGGAAAGGTCTGGGTGCCGGGGCGCGACCCCAAGAAGTACCCGGTCTGTCCGATGTGCAAGGAGATCTACGACTCGATGGGCTCCGGCGGCGGCGACAAGGGCAAGGGCGGCGGCGACAAGAAGTAGCCCCGGCCCTCCACCGGTTCCGCAACGGCCCCCGGGCGCGCCAGGCGCGCCCGGGGGCCGTTGCGCGTTCCCGGCCCGCCCGTCCGGCGGCGCGTTGCACGGGCTGCGTCTGCTGGTCACAGAGTGGTTGAGACCTCTTGTCGGTCCGTTCGCCCGGCCCTAGCCTCCTGCGTGTTGTGCAGCACGAAACACCCGTTGCGCATGTTGCAACGCCCTGTCTGCCCGATCGCAGGAGACCCCGCATGAAGCTCATCGCCAGGTTCACCGCCCCGGTCGCCGCGCTCGCGCTGGCCGGCCTCACGGCGACCGCCTGCGCCCCGCAGACCTCCGACAACGGCGCCGGCCGCGACGACCGGAGCGGCACCCTGCGGGTCTGGCTCTTCCAGGAGGTCAACAACACCCCCAAGGAACAGGTCGTCGACGCCGCCGTCGCCGCGTTCGAGAAGTCCCACGAGGGCACCGAGGTCGAGGTCGAGTACATCCCCGTCGACACCCGGGCCCAGCGCATCAAGGCCGCCTTCAACGACCCCGACAGCGCGCCCGACGTGATCGAGTACGGCAACACCGACACCGCCGGCTACGTCAAGGACGGCGGACTCGCCGACGTCAGCGCCGAGTTCGCCGCCTGGGACGAGGCGAAGGACACCGACCCCACCGCACGGGCGTCGGTCACCGTCGGCGGAAAGGTCTACGGCGCGCCGCTGTTCGTCGGCGTCCGCGCGCTGTACTACCGCACCGACGTCCTCGACGAGCTCGGTCTCGGCGTGCCCACGACCCAGGACGAGCTGATCGCCACCGCGAAGAAGATCCGCAAGGAGCGGCCGGAGCTGTACGGCCTCGCCGTCGGCGGCGCGTACACCTACGGCGCGATGCCCTTCATCTGGGCCAACGGCGGGGAGATGGCCGTGGAGAAGGACGGCACCTGGAAGGCCGCCATCGACGGTGCCGCCGCACAGAAGGGGATCGCCGCCTACACCTCGCTCTTCGGCGACGACAACTGCCCCGCCGCCAAGTGCGCCTCCATGGGCGGCAACGCGACCGCCACCGCCTTCGCGGCCGGCAAGGCGGCCATGGTCATCGGCGGCGACTTCAGCCACCAGGCGATCGAGGCCGGAGCCGTCAAGGGCAAGTACGCGGTCGTCCCGCTGCCCGGACGGAACAAGGGCGAGATCGCCCCCGCGTTCGCCGGCGGCAACAACATCGGCGTCCTGCGCAGCACCGGGCACCGCACCCTCGCCGTCGACCTCATGAAGCGCCTGGCGGGCAAGGAGACCCAGGCCGAACTCTTCGACGCGATGGGCTTCCTGCCCACGTACACCGACGTGCGCGACACCGCGGCGAAGAAGGAGCCGTTCGTCGCCCCCTTCATCGAGACCCTCGCCGCCGACACCAAGTTCGTCCCCGCCTCCCCGGCGTGGGGGCAGATCGACGCCTCCCTGGTGCTGCCGACCATGTTCCAGGAGATCGTCAGCGGCAAGAAGGACGTCCCGGCCGCCGCCGGTGACGCGGCGAAGAAGATGGACGCGGCCTTCGCGTCCGCGGGCTGACCCGTGGCGACCCCCGCGCACGACACCGTCACGGGCACGGGACGCTCCGGCGTCCCCGCCCCGCGGAAGGCCCCGGCGGCCCGCCCCGCGCCGGGCCGCACCCGGCGCGGCGCGGGGCGGCGCGGCGGCGGCTGGACCCCCTGGCTCTACCTGGCGCCCGCCCTCGTCGTCCTGGCGGCCCTGCTCGTCTACCCCATCTACCAGCTCGGGCTGATCTCGTTCCTGGAGTACACCCAGGCCCAGGTCAGCGGCGGCGAACCGACCAGCTTCCAGGGCCTCGGCAACTACCGCACGCTCTTCTCCGACAGCCAGTTCTGGCAGGTCCTGCTGGCGACCGTCGGCTTCGCCGCCGCCTGCGTCCTCGCCACCCTCGCCGTCGGCTGCGCGCTCGCCGTGCTGCTCACCCGGATCAGGGCCGTGCCCCGGCTCGTCCTGATGCTCGCCGCGCTGGGCGCGTGGGCGACACCCGCGATCACCGGCTCGACGGTCTGGGTCTTCCTCTTCGACCCCGACTTCGGCCCCGTCAACAAGGTCCTCGGACTCGGCGACTTCTCCTGGACCTACGGACGCTGGAGCGCCTTCGCGCTGGTCCTCCTCGAGGTCGTGTGGTGCTCGTTCCCCTTCGTCATGGTGACCGTGTACGCGGGCATCAGGGCGATCCCCGGCGAGGTGCTGGAGGCGGCCGCGCTGGACGGCGCCTCCCAGTGGCGCGTCTGGCGTTCCGTCATGGCGCCGATGCTGCGCCCCATCCTCGTCGTCGTCGTCATCCAGTCGATCATCTGGGACTTCAAGGTCTTCACGCAGATCTACGTGATGACGGGCGGCGGCGGCATCGCCGGCCAGAACCTCGTGCTCAACGTCTACGCGTACCAGAAGGCGTTCGCGTCGTCCGAGTACAGCCTGGGATCGGCCATCGGCGTGGTCATGCTGCTGATCCTGCTCGCGGTCACCCTCGTGTACCTGCGACTGCTGCGACGCCAGGGAGAAGAGATATGAGCCTCGTCCCGAGCGGGCTGCGGATCCGCCGCCCCGGCCGTCTCGCCGCGGAGGCGACGGCCCTCGCCGTCGCGCTGGTCGTGGCCTTCCCGCTGTACTGGATGGTCCTCTCCGCCTTCAAGCCGGCCGGTGAGATCCAGTCCACCGACGCGCGCCCCTGGACCCTCTCCCCGTCGCTCGACTCGTTCCGGCGGGTCTTCGAACAGGAGGAGTTCGGGAGGTACTTCGTCAACTCGCTGGTGGTCGCGGTGAGCGTGGTCGTGGCCTCCTCGCTCATCGCCTTCCTCGCCGCCACCGCCGTGACGCGGTTCCGCTTCCGGCTGCGCACCACCCTGCTCATCATGTTCCTCGTCGCGCAGATGGTGCCGATCGAGGCGCTCACCATCCCGCTGTTCTTCCTGATGCGCGACTTCGGCCAGCTCAACACCCTCGGCTCGCTGATCCTGCCGCACATCGCCTTCTCGCTGCCGTTCGCGATCTGGATGCTGCGCGGATTCGTCAAGGCCGTCCCCGAGGCGCTGGAGGAGGCCGCCTACATCGACGGCGCGAGCCGCACCCGGTTCCTGTGGCAGATCCTCTTCCCCCTGGTCTTCCCGGGCCTGGTGGCCACGAGCGTGTTCTCGTTCATCTCGACCTGGAACGACTTCCTCTTCGCCAAGTCGTTCATCATCAGCGACACCTCCCAGTCGACGCTGCCCATGGCGCTGCTGGTCTTCTTCAAGCCGGACGAGAACGACTGGGGAGGCATCATGGCGGGCTCCACCGTGATGACGGTCCCGGTGCTCGTCTTCTTCGTACTCGTACAGCGACGCCTGGTCTCCGGACTCGGCGGAGCAGTGAAGGACTGACGCGATGACCGACACCGGTCCCGACACCCCCACCCCCGCCCCCACGGACGCCGACACCGGTCCCGGCGCCCGCACCTCCACCGGCGCCGGTCCCGGCGCACCGGCCGGGGCCCCCGCGCCCGCCCTCGTCCCCGCGCCCCGCCGCGCCGCCTGGGCGCCGTCCGCGCAGGGGGCGTTCGTCCTCGGACCGCGCACCCGCCTCGACGCCGGACCCGGCACCGAGCGGGCGGCGGGCTGGCTGCGGTCCGCCGTCGGCGCCGCGACCGGCCTGTCCCTCGCCCCCGGCGGGGCGGACGCCGACGGGGCGGACGCGGGCGACGGCCGGCTGGTGCTCGCCGTCGACCCCGAACTGCCCGCCGAGGGCTACCGGATCGCGGTGCGCGAGGACGCCGTGCGCATCGACGGCGGCACCCCGGCGGGTGTCTTCTGGGGCGCCCAGACGCTGCGCCAGCTCCTCGGCCCCGAGGCGTTCCGCAGGGCCCCCCTCCGGCCGGACCGCCGGTGGACCCTGCCGCTGGGCACCGTCGAGGACGCGCCCCGCTTCGGCTGGCGCGGACTGATGCTCGACGTGGCACGGCACTTCATGCCCAAGGACGACGTGCTGCGCCAGCTGGACCTGATGGCGGCCCACAAGCTGAACGTCCTGCACTTCCACCTCACCGACGACCAGGGCTGGCGCATCGAGATCCTGCGCCACCCGCGGCTGACCGAGGTCGGCGCCTGGCGCGCCCGCAGCAAGTACGGGCACCGGTTCTCCGAACTCTGGGACGACACGCCCCACGGCGGCTACTACACCCAGGACGACATCCGCGAGATCGTCGCCTACGCCGCGGAGCGGCACATCACCGTCGTCCCCGAGATCGACGTCCCCGGCCACTCGCAGGCGGCCATCGCCGCCTACCCCGAGCTCGGCAACACCGACGTCGTCGACACCGGGGCCCTGACCGTCTGGGACGACTGGGGCATCAACCCGAACGTCCTCGCCCCCACCGACCGCACCCTCCGGTTCTACGAGGGCGTGCTGGAGGAGGTGCTCGCCCTCTTCCCGTCCGAGTTCGTGCACATCGGCGGCGACGAGTGCCCGAAGGACCAGTGGCGCGCGTCGCCCGCCGCCCAGGCCCGTATCGCCGAACTCGGCGTCGACGGCGAGGACGGCCTCCAGTCCTGGTTCATCCGCCACTTCGACCGCTGGCTCACCGAGCGGGGCCGCCGGCTCATCGGCTGGGACGAGATCCTGGAGGGCGGCCTGGCGCCCGGCGCGGCCGTCTCCTCCTGGCGCGGCTACCGGGGCGGCGTCGCCGCGGCGGAGGCGGGCCACGACGTGGTCATGTGCCCCGAGCAGCAGGTGTACCTGGACCACCGGCAGGCGCCGGGCGACGACGAGCCGATCCCGATCGGCTTCGTGCGGACCCTGGAGGACGTCTACCGCTTCGAGCCCGTCCCGCCGTCCCTGTCGGCCGGTGCCGCGGCCCATGTCATCGGCACCCAGGCCAACGTCTGGACCGAGGTGATGCACAACCGCTCGCGGGTGGACTACCAGGTGTACCCGCGCCTCGCGGCCTTCGCCGAGGTCGCCTGGTCCGCGCTCCCGCCGTCCCACGAAAGGGTGTTCGCCGACTTCGAGCGGCGGATGGAGACCCACTACGCGCGGCTCGACGCCCTGGGCGTCGGCTACCGGCCGCCCGCCGGCCCCCTGCCCTGGCAGCGGCGTCCCGGCGTCGGCGGCCGCCCGCTCGACGGCCCGCCCCCGATGGTCTGAGTCCCGGTCACGGCCCGTGTGACGGCCCGCGTCACGGCTCCCGGCCGCCCCGCCGGGGGCCCGTGCGCGGGCCGCTCACCGCAGCGCGGTCCGTCCGCGGGCGGCCGGGCCGCGGGCCGTTCCCCGCGGCCCGGCGACCCGGCTCCGCTCCCGAGCGAATCGGGTAATCGGGCGGTAAAGGGCGCATGGGGTGAACACCCCTTCGCGGACCCTCTCGACGGACGGCCCGGAAGATGTGCCAGAGTTGCCACGTCCGCCATGTGAGCACGTACGGTACGGCCACACAGGCGGGATGGCCTGGACACCGGGAAGGGGCAACTGGGTGACCACGCACGCACCGGGGACGGCGCGGTCGGTGACGCTGCCGGACTCGCTCGACGAGGCAGTGGCGGCCCTCGCCGCCATGCCCGCCGCCGTGCCCGTCGCCGGGGGCACCGACCTCATGGCCGCCGTCAACCGCGGCAGGCTCCGCCCCGCGGGACTCGTCGGCCTCGGCCGCATCAGCGAGATCCGCGGCTGGCGCTACCAGGACGGACACGCACTCCTCGGCGCCGGTCTCACCCACGCGCGCATGGGGCGGCCCGACTTCGCCGCCCTCATCCCCGCCCTCGCCGCCTCGGCCCGCGCCGCCGGCCCGCCCCAGATCCGCAACGCCGGCACCCTCGGGGGCAACATCGCCACCGCGGCCCCCACCGGCGACACCCTGCCCGTGCTGGCCGCCCTGGAAGCGGACCTCGTGATCGCGGGACCCGACGGCGCCCGCCGCGAGATCCCCGTCTCCCATCTGCTCGCCGGCCGCGAGATGCTCGGCCCGGCCGAACTCATCGCCTTCGTCCGCGTACCGCTGCTGCACGCGCCCCAGGTGTTCCTCAAGGCCACCGGCCGCACCGGGCCGGGACGCGCGACCGCCTCCGTGGCCGTGGTGCTCGACCCGGCGCGGCGCGGGGTGCGCTGCGCGGTCGGGGCCATCGCGCCGATGCCGCTGCGGCCGCTGGAGGCCGAGCGCTGGATCGCCTCGCTGATCGACTGGGACGGCGAACGCGGCCTGGCCGCCGAGGCGCTGGCCGCCTTCGGCGAGTACGTGGCCGCCGCCTGCATCCCGGACCCGCCCCCGGCGCCGCCGGGCGAGGAGCAGCAGGTACTGCCGCCTGCCGTACTGCACCTGCGGCGCACCGTCGCCGCACTGGCCCGACGGGCACTGGGGAGGGCACTGTCATGAGCGACGAGGACCACCGGCAGGGGCACCGCCCGCACGGCGGCGACGAGGGCGGCGACGGCCTGCACCTCCCCGACGGCTTCGTCCGGGACGGCTCCGCGCAGCCCGGTCCGCCCGGCGGGGACGCCGACGGCTACGGCCAGGACTGGAACGCGGAGTACGGCGGCGCCTACGAGGCCGACTACGGCCCCGAGTACGGCAACGGCTACGCCCACGACCAGCAGGGCTGGACACCGGAGTACCCGCAGGACGCCTCCCAGGGGTACGGCGAGAGCTTCTCGCCCGAGTACGGCTCCTGGCAGCAGACCGCCCCCGGCTCCGACTATGACGGCGACTCGACCACCTTCCTCCAGCTGCCGCCCGACGACGCCGCGGGCACGGCCCCGCTGGAGGCGCCCGGGCACGGCTACACGCCGCCGATGATCCTGCCCCTGAAGCCCCTCACCCCCGAGGCGGGCACCGACCCGGGTGCGGCGGGCGGCTGGTCCGCACCGCGGCCGCCGGCCGCGGACGGCACGCCGGGAGCCCCGGTGAGCTGGCCCGACGCGGGTGCGGCCGCCGATCCGCACGGCACCGGCCAGTGGACCTTCCCGGACGAGCCGGGCCCCGCCCCCGGCGCTGCCGAGATGACCGGCCAGTGGTCCGTGCCGATAGCGGACGGCGACCTGCCCGAGGAGTCGGGCGAGTACCCGCGCACGGCGCGGCAGGGCACGGCCACGCCGCCCTCGACGCTGCCCGGCGGGGCCCCCGCCTCCTGGACGACGCTGCCCGGCGGCGCGACCGCTCCCTGGGCGCCCGCGCCCGCGGCCGCGGACGACGCGGGCAGCGGGGCTCCCGACGGCGCGGAGGGCTTCGGCTCCGGCGGTGGGACCGGCGCGGAGGGCTACGACTCCGGCCGCGGGACCGGCGCCGCGGCCGACGAGTTCGGCCCCGGTGCGGTCGACGGGGCTCCCGACGGCGCGTTCCCCGTGGCGGACGGCGGGCACACCCCGGCCGCCGGCGTCCCCGCCGCGGACTTCGGCCCCGGGCCGGCGGCGCCGCCGGCCGCCGCCCCCGGCACGGACGACACCACCGCACCGGCCGCCCCGCACACACAGGGTCCCGGTGCCGTCGGCGCCACCCCGCCCGCCCCCGCGGAGAGCGCCCCGGAGACGGCCCCGGAGGCCGCCGGAGCGACCGCCGGTGAGGCGGGGCACCAGGCCGCCGGCGCCCCCGGCGGCGAGCAGGGCCGCCCCGAGGCCCCGCAGCCCGGCGCCGCCCCCGCGACGGCCCTCCCGGCCCCCGGCGCGCCCGCGGCCGTGCCCGGCACGGACCACGGCGCCCCCGACGCGGGGCCCGGGCACACCGCCGCCGGCCACGAGCCGGACACGGCCCACGGCGAGGACCCGGACGCCGCCCGCGGCGGGGAGCGGGACGCCCCCGAGCCGGTCTCCGAACCGGTCTCCGAGCCGGTCCCCGGGCCGTCCGCCGACGAGCACCCGGCCACCTCGTACGTACTGCGCGTCAACGGCACCGACCGCCCGGTCGCGGACGCCTGGATCGGCGAGTCCCTGCTGTACGTCCTGCGCGAGCGCCTCGGGCTGGCCGGCGCCAAGGACGGCTGCTCGCAGGGCGAGTGCGGTGCCTGCAACGTCCAGGTCGACGGCCGTCTCGTCGCCTCCTGCCTGGTCCCGGCGGCCACGGCCGCGGGCAGCGAGGTCCGCACGGTCGAGGGCCTCGCCGCCGACGGCGAACCGTCCGACGTCCAGCGGGCGCTCGCCGCCTGCGGCGCGGTGCAGTGCGGCTTCTGCATCCCGGGCATGGCCATGACCGTCCACGACCTGCTGGAGGGCAACCACGCCCCCACCGAGCTGGAGACCCGGCAGGCCCTGTGCGGCAACCTCTGCCGCTGCTCCGGCTACCAGGGCGTGCTCGCGGCGGTCCGCGACGTCGTCGCCGGACGCGCCCCGGCCGGGGCCGCCGACACCGCACCGGACGGCGGACAGGACGCACCCGCCCAGGACGAGGCACGGATCCCGCACCAGGCACCCCCCGGCGCCGGTAGTGTGCAGGCTCACCCGCACGACGGAGGCATGGCGTGAGCAACGACGCGGCCACCACGGCGCCCGCGCCCCGGACCGCCGACATCCCGGGGCCGTCCCCCGAACCGCCCTCGCACGGCATCGGCGCCTCGCTGCCCGCGGCCGACACCCGGGCCAAGACCGAGGGCACCTTCCCCTACGCCTCCGACCTGTGGGCCGAGGGCCTGCTGTGGGCCGCCCTGCTGCGCTCGCCGCACCCGCACGCGCGGATCCTGTCCGTCGACACCTCCGCCGCCCGCCGCATGCCCGGCGTGCACGCCGTGATCACCCACGAGGACATCCCCGGCGACGGGTCCTACGGGCGGCGCATCGCCGACCGCCCCGTGTTCGCCTCGGAGATCGTCCGCCACCATGGCGAGGCGATCGCCGCGGTGGCCGCCGACCACCCCGACACCGCCCGGCTCGCCGCCGCGGCCGTCACCGTCGAGTACGAGATCCTCGACCCGGTCACCGACCCCGAGAAGGCGTTCGAGGCCGAGCCGCTGCACCCCGACGGCAACCTCGTCCGCCACATCCCGCTGCGCTACGGGGACCCGGACGCCACCGGAGAGGTCGTCGTCGAGGGCCTCTACCGGATCGGACGCCAGGACCCCGCCCCGATCGGCGCCGAGGCCGGCCTCGCCGTGCCCCGCCCCGACGGCGGCGTCGAGCTGTACCTCGCCTCGACCGACCCCCACACCGACCGCGCCCTCGCGGCCGCCTGCTTCGGTCTGGAGGAGGAGCGGGTCAAGGTCGTCGTCACCGGCGTCCCCGGCGCGACCGGCGACCGCGAGGACCCCGGCTTCCAGCTCGCCCTCGGGCTGCTCGCTCTGAGGACGGGCTGCCCCGTCAAACTGACGGCCACCCGCGAGGAGTCCTTCCTCGGCCACCCTCACCGCCACCCCACGCTGCTGCGCTACCGCCACCACGCCGACGCCGAGGGCCACCTCGTCAAGGTCGAGGCCCAGCTCCTGCTGGACGCGGGCGCCTACGCCGACGCCTCGTCCGAGTCGCTGGCCGCGGCCGTCGCCTTCGCCTGCGGGCCGTACGTGGTCCCGCACGCCTTCATCGAGGGCTGGGCGGTGCGCACCAACAACCCGCCGTCCGGGCACGTCCGCGGCGAGGGCGCCATGCAGGTGTGCGCCGCGTACGAGGCCCAGATGGACAAGCTCGCCGCCAGGCTCGGCGTCGACCCTGCGGAGCTGCGGCTGCGCAACGTCCTCGCCACCGGCGACATCCTGCCCACCGGCCAGACGGTCACCTGCCCCGCCCCGGTCGCCGAACTCCTGCGCGCCGTACGGGACACCCCGCTGCCCTCGCTGCCCAAGGACACCCCCGAGGACGACTGGCTGCTGCCCGGCGGCCCCGAGGGCGCGGGGGAGCCCGGCGCGGTGCGCCGGGGCGTCGGCTACGCCCTCGGCATGGTCCACATGCTCGGCGCCGAGGGCACGGACGAGGTCTCCACGGCCACCGTCAAGGTCCACGACGGCATCGCGACCGTCATCTGCGCGGCGGTGGAGACCGGTTCCGGCTTCTCCACCCTGGCCCGCCAGATCGTCCAGGAGACCCTGGGGATCGAGGACGTGCGGGTGGCCGCCGTCGACACCGACCAGCCTCCCGCGGGCCCGGCCGCCCACGGCCGCCACACCTGGGTCTCCGGCGGCGCGGTCGAACGCGCCGCCAAGATGGTCCGCACCCAGCTGCTGGCCCCGCTGGCCCACCAGTTCGGCATGTCCACGGAACTGCTCCAGATCACCGACGGCAAGATCACCTCGTACGACGGAGTGCTCTCCACCACCGTCACCGAGGCGATGGAGGGCAAGGAGCTCTGGGCGACGGCCCAGTGCCGCCCCCACCCCACCGAGCCGCTGGACGAGTCCGGGCAGGGCGACGCCTTCGTGGGCCTCGCCTTCTGCGCGATCCGCGCCGTCGTCGACGTCGACATCGAGCTCGGCTCGGTGCGGGTCGTCGAGATGGCCGTCGCCCAGGACGTCGGCCGCATCCTCAACCCGGCCCAGCTGGCGACCCGCATCGAGGCCGGCGTCACCCAGGGCATCGGCGCGGCCCTCACCGAGAACCTGCGCACCGTCCGCGGCCTCGTCCGCCACCCCGACCTGACGGGCTACGCCCTGCCGACGTCCCTGGACGCCCCGGACATCCGCATCGTCAAGCTCGTCGAGGAGCGCGACGTGGTCGCCCCCTTCGGCGCGAAGCCGGCGAGCGCGGTCCCGGTGGTCACCGCCCCGGCCGCGGTCGCCTCCGCCGTCCGCGCCGCGACCGGCCGCCCGGTCAACCGCCTCCCGATCCGGCCCCAGGCGGCGGTGGCGGCGACACCGAAGTCCTGAACCCGGGCCGGCCCCCTCGGGGGCCGGCCCGGCACGCCGAAGCGGCGGCCCCCGGAGGGACCGCCGCTTCGCCGTACGGAGGCCGTGGCGGGGATCGAACCCGCGTTACACGCTTTGCAGGCGTGCCCCTGAGCCACTCGGGCACACGGCCGTGTTCTTCAACTCCTCGACCGTAGGCCGCCGTCGGCGGGGCGCTCAAGGTTTCCGGGCGCGCCGCAACACGACTGCCATGTGCCGTTCACGAACGGCCTGGCGGTCCTACGACCAAGGGCCCGGTCCGGACCCGACCAGCGACAGGGCCCATTCCGGCAGACGCCCCTTACTCTGGTGGGCATGACCGCCCCCGAGCCGCGTGACACCGAGGTCACGCACGCGCCCCGTGCCACCGCCGCGCCCCACCCCACCGGGGGCGATGCCGTGCGCGGCGGGGACGGCGGCGGCGGGGGCGTCCTCGGGCCCGCCCACCGGGCGCTGAGCGTCGGGATCGTCGCCGTCGTCTTCCTGATCGCCTTCGAGGCGACCGCCGTCGGCACCGCCATGCCCGTGGCCGCGCGCGACCTGCACGGCGTCGGGCTCTACGCGTTCGCCTTCTCCTCGTACTTCACGACCAGCCTCTTCGGCATGGTCGTGGCCGGTCAGTGGGCGGACCGCCGCGGCCCGCTGGGCGCGCTCGCCTCGGGCATGGCCGCCTGGGCCGCCGGACTCGCCCTCTCCGGCACCGCGGAGGCGATGTGGGTCTTCGTGGCCGGGCGCGCGGTCCAGGGCCTGGGCGGCGGGCTGGTCATCGTCGCCCTGTACGTCGTCGTCAGCCGGGCGTACCCGCCCCGGCTCCAGCCCGCGATCATGGCGGCGTTCGCGGCGAGCTGGGTCATCCCGTCCGTCGTCGGGCCGCTGGCCGCGGGCACGATCGCCGAGCACCTCGGCTGGCGATGGGTCTTCCTCGGCATCCCGGCCCTCGTCGCCGTCCCGCTCGCCCTCGCCCTGCCGGCGATACGGCAGCGCGCGTCCGGCCCCGCCGACCCGCACGCGCCCGTCCCCGCCTTCGACCGCCGGCGCATCAGGCTCGCCCTCGGCATCGCCCTCGGCGCCGCACTGCTCCAGTACGCGGGCCAGGACCTGCGGTGGCTCTCCCTGCTGCCCGCCGCGGCCGGGGCGGCCCTGCTCGTCCCGTCGGTGCTCGGCGTCCTGCCGAAGGGCACCTACCGGGCGGCCCGCGGACTGCCGTCCGTGGTCCTGCTGCGCGGCATCGCCGCGGGCTCCTTCATCGCCGCGGAGTCCTTCGTCCCGCTGATGCTGGTCACCCAGCGCGGCCTGTCCCCGACCCTCGCGGGCCTCTCGCTCGCGGCGGGCGGCGCGACCTGGGCGCTCGGCTCGTACGTGCAGTCCCGGCCCCGCACCGAGGGGTACCGCGAGCGGCTGGTCGCGCTCGGCATGCTGCTGGTCGCGGCGGCGATCGCCGCGGCGCCGGCCGTCCTGATCGACTCCGTGCCGGTCTGGACCGTGGCCGTCGCCTGGACCTTCGGCTGCTTCGGCATGGGCCTGGTGATCGGCTCGACCAGCGTCCTGCTGCTGAAGCTGTCCGCGCCCGAGGAGGCCGGCGCCAACTCGGCGGCCCTCCAGATCTCCGACGCCCTCTCCAACGTCCTGCTGCTCGCGGCGGGCGGCGCGGCCTTCGCCGCCCTCGGCGGCGGCGCGGTCGGCGCGGCGGCCCACGGCGCGGCCGGCGGCGCCACCGGCTCCCACCCGGCGGCGTTCGCCGCGGTGTTCCTGCCGATGGCGGGCGTGGCGCTGGTGGGGGCGTGGGTGGCGACGCGGCTGGGCGTGCGGAGAACGGTGTAGATCCATGTGGTACCACTCGGTACCATGAGGTCATGGCCGGTCTGAATCTGCGGTTCACCGAGGAAGAGCTGGATGCCTTGCGCAAGCGGGCCGAGGCGGAGGGGCGGAGCATGCAGTCGTTCGCCCACGACGCGGTGATCACCGCCATCAACGAGCACTCCCGCCTCTTCAACGAGGCGGCGGATCATGTCCTGAAGGTGAGCGAGGAGCTCAACCGGAGGCTCGCCTGATGAAGTACCTCACCCTTCCCGAACTGCTCAGGCTCACTGAGCGGCTCGGGGCCGATGAGGTGCGCGACTACGGGCTGCTGGACTCCGCGCTGGCGCGGCCGCAGTCCAGCGTCTTCGGCCAGGATGCGTACCCGGACGTCTGGCAGAAGGCTGCGGCGCTCATGGAGTCGCTGGCCCGCAACCACGGTCTGGTGGACGGCAACAAGCGCATCGCCTGGTATGCGACATGGGTCTTCCTCCACATGAACGGGCACCCGCTCGACGCGGGATTCGACGTCGACGAGGCCGAGCGCTTCGTCCTGGGCGTGTGCCAGGGCCACCTCGACGTACCGAAGATCGCCGAGCAGCTCCCGCGTTTCGCGAAGTGACCGCCCGGTGTGAGGCACCTCGCACTCCGCGTGCCGGGGGTGTCGTCCGGACCGGAATCCGACCGCACCCCCGGTAGGGTGGCCCGGTTGTCGTACAGCACCCCGTCCAGCCGAGCCCGTACCCGGAGACCGTGACTACTACCGCCTCCCACCACCTCTCACCCGCCTTCCCCGGCCGTGCCCCCTGGGGCACCGCCGGCAAGCTGCGCGCCTGGCAGCAGGGCGCCATGGACAGGTACGTACAGGAGCAGCCGCGCGACTTCCTCGCCGTCGCCACGCCCGGCGCCGGCAAGACGACCTTCGCGCTGACCCTGGCCTCCTGGCTGCTCCACCACCACGTGGTCCAGCAGGTGACGGTGGTCGCGCCGACGGAGCACCTGAAGAAGCAGTGGGCCGCGGCCGCCGCGCGGATAGGGATCAAGCTGGACCCCGAGTACAGCGCGGGTCCGCTGAGCAAGGAGTACCACGGCGTCGCCGTGACCTACGCCGGCGTCGGCGTGCGCCCCATGCTGCACCGCAACCGCTGCGAGCAGCGCAAGACCCTGGTGATCCTCGACGAGATCCACCACGCCGGTGACTCCAAGTCCTGGGGCGAGGCGTGCCTGGAGGCGTTCGAACCGGCGACCCGGCGGCTCGCGCTGACCGGTACGCCGTTCCGTTCGGACACCAACCCGATCCCGTTCGTCACGTACGCGGAGGGCTCCGACGGCATCCGGCGCTCCTCCGCCGACTACACCTACGGCTACGGCAACGCCCTCGGCGACGGCGTCGTGCGGCCGGTGATATTCCTCAGCTACAGCGGCAACATGCGCTGGCGCACCAAGGCAGGCGACGAGGTCGAGGCCCGGCTCGGCGAGCCGATGACCAAGGACGCGATCTCGCAGGCGTGGCGCACCGCCCTCGACCCGCGCGGCGACTGGATGCCCAATGTGCTGCGCGCCGCCGACCAGCGGCTCACCGAGGTCAGGAAGGGCATCCCGGACGCCGGCGCGCTCGTCATCGCCTCCGACCAGGACTCCGCCCGCGCCTACGCCAAACTGATCCGCGAGATCACCGGCACCAAGGCCACCGTGGTGCTCTCCGACGAGGCGGCCGCCTCGAAACGCATCGAGGAGTTCAGCGAGAACGACGACCGCTGGATGGTCGCCGTCCGCATGGTGTCCGAGGGCGTGGACGTCCCGCGCCTCGCGGTCGGCGTCTACGCCACCACCATCTCGACGCCGCTCTTCTTCGCGCAGGCCGTCGGGCGTTTCGTGCGCTCCCGCCGGCGCGGCGAGACCGCGTCGGTCTTCCTGCCGACCATCCCCAACCTGCTCGGCTTCGCCTCCGAGATGGAGGTCGAGCGCGACCACGCCCTCGACAAGCCGCGCAAGGAGGGCGAGGAGGACCCGTACGCCGAGTCCGAGAAGGAACTGGCCGAGGCGGAGAAACAGCAGGACGAGGACACCGGCGAGCAGGACATGCTGCCCTTCGAGGCGCTGGAGTCCGACGCCGTCTTCGACCGGGTGCTGTACGACGGCGCCGAGTTCGGCATGCAGGCCCACCCCGGGAGCGAGGAGGAGCAGGACTACCTCGGCATCCCCGGACTGCTCGAACCGGACCAGGTGCAGCTGCTGCTCCAGAAGCGCCAGGCACGGCAGATCGCCCACAGCCGCAAGAAGCCGGACAGCGAGGCCGACCTCCTCGAACTCCCCGCCGAGCGGCGGCCGGTGGTCTCCCACAAGGAGCTCCTGGAACTGCGCAAGCAGCTCAACACCATGGTCGGCGCGTACGTCCACCAGAGCGGCAAGCCGCACGGGGTGATCCACACCGAGCTGCGCAGGGTGTGCGGCGGGCCGCCGAGCGCGGAGGCCACGGCGGGGCAGATCCGCGAGCGGATCAAGAAGGTCCAGGAGTGGGCCACGCGCATGCGCTGAGGCGCGGCGCCGCCGGACCGCCCGCGGCGCCCCGCTCCGGTCGGGCCGGGTACCGGTGCGAACGCCTCGTGCGACGACCCGCGCGGGCCCCGGGCGCCCGGTGACGGGCGGGCCCGTGCCGCACTCCCGCCGGGCGGCCCCGTGTCACGCTTCCGCCGCACGTGCCGGAAATCGGTGACATGCCGCCTATCGGTGCGGTACAACAGCATCCGGCCACGCGTTCGGGCCAGACGCGTACGGGGTGACGACAGAACCCCCGAAGGGGGAGCAATAACGCGTCGTCAGAAGAAGATCGCCCGGATTCTGGACGAGGTCTTCCGCTGAGCGGTGCCGGTCGCTACTGTCCCCGCCATACACACGCCCCGTGGCAGCGCCGCCGCGGAGCGCAGTCGGTGTGCCATGGCCTGCCGGCGGCCTCTGGGTGCGTCGCCGATGGGACCGGTGCCGCCACCTCCGTCGGGGGACCGCCGTCACTCACTCCTAAGGAGGGGGCGTCGTGACCGCGGAAACCTCTCAGACGCTCGACCGGGGACTTCGTGTCCTCAAGCTGCTCGCCGATACCGATCACGGCCTGACCGTCACCGAGCTGTCCAACAAGCTCGGCGTCAACCGGACCGTCGTCTACCGTCTGCTCGCCACCCTGGAGCAGCACGCCCTGGTACGCCGCGACCTCGGCGGCCGGGCCCGCGTGGGCCTCGGCGTGCTGCGCCTCGGCCGCCAGGTGCACCCCCTGGTCCGCGAGGCGGCGATGCCCGCGCTGCGCTCGCTCGCGGAGGACATAGGGGCCACCGCCCACCTCACCCTGGTGGACGGCGCGGAGGCCCTGGCGGTCGCCGTCGTCGAACCGACCTGGACCGACTACCACGTCGCCTACCGGGCCGGCTTCCGGCATCCGCTGGACCGCGGCGCGGCGGGCAAGGCCATCCTGGCGGCCCGGCAGACCGCCCACGCCGAGCCCGGATACACCCTGACACAGGGCGAGTTGGAGGCTGGCGCCTGCGGCGCGGCCGCCGCGCTGACGGGGGTCACGGGGATAGAGGGCAGTGTGGGCGTCGTGATGCTCGCCGACGCCGTCCCGGAGCGGGTCGGCCCGCGCGTGGTCGACGCCGCCCGCGAGGTCGCCGACGCCCTGCGCTGAGCACGGCGGGGGAGGGCCGCGGGACGGGGCGGACCGGCCCCCGGGAGGGCAGATAGATTGACGTCGTGTTCTCCAGCCTCTCGCGCCCCCGCGCCCTCGCCCTCAGCGCCGTGCCCGTCGTCGCGCTCCTCGCCGTCGTCGGGTTCGCGCCGCTGCCGTTCGTCGTGGCGCAGCCGGGCGGGACGGCCGACGTCCTCGGCGAGGACCGGGGCAAGCAGATCATCACCATCACGGGAGCCCCGACCCGCAGGACCGACGGGCAGCTGCGGATGACGACGATCGTCGCCTCCGGGCCGTCGGTGGACGTCGGGCTCGGCGAGGTGGTCGACGGCTGGTTCCGTACGGACCGAGCGGTCCTGCCCCGGGACGCCGTCTACCCGCCGGGCAAGTCCGACCGGGAGGTCGAGCGGCACAACACGCAGGACATGGAGGAGTCGCAGGACGACGCCACCCGCGCGGCGCTCGGCTACCTCGACGAGGATCCCGCGAAGGTGAAGGTCTCGCTCCACCTGGCCGACGTCGGCGGGCCCAGCGCCGGCCTGCTCTTCGCCCTCGGCATCGTCGACAAGCTCGACGGCGACGGCTCCGGCGGGGGCCTGACCGGCGGACGCACCATCGCCGGCACGGGGACGATCACCCCGGAGGGCGAGGTGGGCCCGGTCGGCGGCGTCTCCCTCAAGACCCAGGCCGCCAAGCGCGACGGGGCGACGGTCTTCCTCGTCCCCGAGGCGGAGTGCTCGGACGCGCAGGCCGAACTCCCGGAGGGGCTGCGCCTGATCCCGGTCACCACCCTGGAGCGCACGGTCGAATCGCTCCGCGC
Organism: Streptomyces genisteinicus; assembly: GCF_014489615.1. Classification (GTDB taxonomy): domain Bacteria; phylum Actinomycetota; class Actinomycetes; order Streptomycetales; family Streptomycetaceae; genus Streptomyces; species Streptomyces genisteinicus. The sequence goes on along the minus strand of NZ_CP060825.1, from coordinate 2,681,474 downwards.
CCTCCAGCGGGGCGGCAAGGTCCCCAGCTGCTGACCACCGGCCGGTGACCCCGGCCGCCCCGTCACACGCCCCGGCAGGGCGCGGCCCGGGACGGCCCCGGGGTCAGCGCCGTCCCGCCCCGCCGGCCAGGTCCTTCCCACCGCGTTCCCGGGCGCCGTCGCCCGGCGCCTGCGCCGCGCCGCCCGGCGCGTCCGCCGTCCCCGGCACGGGCCCAGTGCCCCGGCGCACGGGCCCCGCTTCGGAAGCCGCACCTCCGCGGACACTCCCCGGAACCGGACCGCCGCGCACGGGCCCCGCCTCCGGTCCGGGCCCGTCCGGCGCCTGTGCCGGCCCCGTGTCGAGTTCCCGCCAGGCGGGGAACACCGCCGGAGCCAGCGTGGCCGCGAAGTACAGCCCGCCCATCACCAGCAGGGCGGTCGCCAGACCACCGCGCTCGATCAGCTGCCCCGCAGCCAGGCCGCCGAGCGGTGTCGTCATCAGCACGGCGGCCGTCGAGACGCTCATGACCCTGCTCCGCAGGTCCTCCGGCACCCGTTCGAACATCACCGTCGTCAGGATCGGGTTGAGCATGCCCGCCCCCAGCCCGCCGACCGCCATCACGGCGGCCAGCGGCACCGCCCCGTCGACCAGCGCGGCCACCACGAAGCGCGGCGCTCCGCACAGCAGGAACGCCACCGTGAACACCGCGCGCCGCGGGAAGCGGTGCCCGACCGCCGCGTAGAGCAGGGCACCCAGCAGTGCGCAGGCGCCGAAGACGGCGACGAGCAGCCCGAGTTCCCGGGAGCCGCCCAGGTTCTCCCGGGCGTGCACCGGCAGCAGCACCGAACTCCAGCCCTGGTCGATGCCGTTGGTGAGGGTCACCATCAGCATGACGCCCAGCAGCAGCCTGCTGCGCAGCAGGAACGCGCACCCCTCCCGCAGCTCGGCCCGGTAGGCCGTGAAGGACACCGGGGCCGCGTCCCGCCGCGGCTCGGCCGCGGGTATCCCGCGCACGCCGACCGCGACGAGCAGGGCGGAGACGCCGAACGTCAGCGCGTCGACGACGAGGACGGCCTCGGGCCCCAAAACCGCGATCAGCACCCCCGCCACCGCGGCCCCCGTCATCCGGGCGCCGCGGGAGACGGCGTCGAAGAGACTGGCGGCCCGGGACAGCGGCGTGCCGGCCAGCGTGGCGAGGTCCGGTACGAGCACATGGCGCGAGGTCTCGCCCGGGGCGTGGACCAGCCCGGTGAGGGCCATGAGCGCGCACAGCATCCAGAAGCGCAGCGCGCCCGCGTAGTGCAGCAGGGGGATCGCGCCGAGGGCGACGGCGCAGACGAGGTCGCTGGCGACGCTGATCCGCCGGCGGCCGATCCGGTCGATGACCGGGCCGCCCGCGATCGCCGAGACCACCACCGGAAGGGTCGCGCAGAAGGCGACCAGACCGGCCTTGGCGGGGCTGCCCGTGGTCTGGAGGGTGAACCACGGGACGCCCATGAGGGTGAGCGAGTTGCCGCTGATGGAGACGGCGTTCGCGGCCAGCACCGCGGCGAGCGGACGCCGGTCGCGCCCGGTGGCGGCGTCCGGCGACTGCGCGCCGATCACGCGAGCCGTGCCCTGGCGGTGCGCCCGGAGCGGCCGGTGTGCGCGGCCGGTCTGCGGACCAGCCGCAGTCCCAGTTCCACGAGCAGCCAGCCCACCCTGGTGCGTATCGGCTCACGCGGTACGGCGCGGGCGGCCTCGGCCCGCAGGTCCCGGGCGCGGGCCCGGTGCACGATCAGATGGACGTCGGCGGAATGCATGGCGGCGGCCCCCCTCGGGTCGGTGGTTCCTCGGTCGGTGGCTGGTGGCTGGTGGCTCGCGGTTCCTGTGTCCTGGCTCGTGGCTCCCGGCTCAGCGTTCGGTCGTCGCCGTGCCGGTGGTTCCCGGGCCGGTGCGGTGCGGTGCGGTGCGGTGGGCCGGTGCGCGCCTCACTCCAGTGCGCGCGGGAGCACGTGGTGGTGCAGGCGCACCTGGGCGACGCCCTCGGTCCCCGGCTCGGGCGCCGCCTCGCGGTAGCTGTCGATCAGCGCGTGCATCCGCTCGCTCAGCTCGCGGGCCTGGGCAGGGGTCAGCCGCAGCGTGAAGTCGCTGAGGTCGGAGCTGAGGCGCCACTCGTCACTCCACTGGTGCTGGGTGCCGAGCCAGGTGGCGACCTCCTGGGTGTGCGTCGAGGCGACCTCGTGGATGAAGAGATCGGCGGCGCCGCGCACGGCCGGGTCCGGGTCGGTGAGCAGGGTGTCGCTGAAGCGGGTGCCGTCCGTCGCCGCCCGCCACCAGCGCTCCCGGCCCCTGCCGCGCTCCGGCGCGTCCTCGACGAAGCCGTGGGCGGCGAGCTGCCGCAGGTGGTAACTGGTCGCCCCGCTCGATTCGCCCGTCGCGGCGGCGAGTCGGGAGGCGGTCGCCGGGCCGTCGTGACGCAGCAGCGCCAGCAGCCGCATCCGCAGGGGGTGGGCCAGGCCGCGCAGCGAGTGCGGATCGAGTGTCCGCACCGCCGGCGGCTGGATCTCGTCGCCGTCGCCGTCGCCGTCGCCGTCGCGATCGGGCGTCCCCTCGGGGTCGTGCCGCTCGCCGTCCGCCCTGTGGGGCCCGCCGCCGGGGTCCTCGTCGTCGGCCGGTGCGGGGACGCCGTGCTCGCGGGGATCGTCATGCTCGCTCATGATGCAAAGATAGCTTTGCAAGCGACCTCTTGCAAGGGTTTCTTTGCAAGGGGTTCTTTGCATCCGCCTGCCGGGCTCGAACCCGCCCGGCCGATCCCGGGCGGGTCCGGCCGGGCGGTCACCGCTCCGGCGAGTCCTCCGCCGCCTGCTCCACCAGGGGGATGATCCGCAGCGGCACCGGGTTCTCCATCACGATCGCGGTGGACGCGCGCACGATCCCCTCGAACCCGACGACGCGGTCGATCACCCGCTGGAGGTCGGCGTTGGACCGGGCGACCAGCCGGCAGAGCATGTCCCCGTGCCCCGTCGTGGTGTGCAGCTCCAGCACCTCGGGGACGGTCGCCAGATGGGACCGCACGTCGGCGCCCTGGCCCTGCTTGATCTCCAGCGTCGCGAACGCCGTCACCGGATAGCCCAGCGCGGCAGGGTCGACGTCCGGGCCGAAGCCCCTGATCACGCCGTTGCCCTGGAGCCGGTCCAGCCGTGCCTGCACGGTCCCGCGGGCCACCCCGAGCCGTCGCGACGCCTCCAGTACGCCTATCCGCGGCTCCCGTGCCAGCAGCACGATGAGCCTCCCGTCCAGGTGATCGATCGCCATGGTCGCCTCCCCGATGGTCATCCTGATGGTCATCCTGTACACAACGCCCGGTTGTTCGCCCGATCGGCTGTACACATTGACCAGGCTCTACGCGAACTATTGCGCACCTTGCCGTCCGGGGGGAGCCTGCTGCCATGACTGAGACCACGCATCACACCCCGGACACCGCGCGCGAGGCCGACCTCTTCCCGGTCAAGGGAATGGACGCGGTCGTCTTCGCCGTGGGCAACGCCAAGCAGGCCGCGCACTACTACTCGACGGCGTTCGGCATGAAGCTCGTGGCCTACTCCGGACCGGAGAACGGCAGCCGCGAGACCGCGAGCTACGTCCTGACCAACGGTTCGGCCCGCTTCGTCTTCACCTCCGTGATCAAGGCGAGCACCGACTGGGGCCGGTTCCTCGCCGACCACGTGGCTGCCCACGGCGACGGGGTCGTCGACCTCGCCATCGAGGTCCCGGACGCGCGTGCGGCGTACGCGTACGCCGTGGAGCACGGCGCCACCGGCATCGTCGAGCCGCACGAGGTCAAGGACGACCACGGCGTCGTCGTCCTCGCCGCCATCGCGACGTACGGCAGGACCCGCCACACGCTCGTCGAGCGCAAGGGCTACGACGGCCCGTACCTCCCGGGCTTCGTCCCGGCGGCCCCGATCGTCGAACCCCCGGCCAAGCGCACCTTCCAGGCGATCGACCACTGCGTGGGCAACGTCGAACTCGGCCGGATGAACGAGTGGGTGGGCTTCTACAACTCGGTCATGGGCTTCACCAACATGAAGGAGTTCGTGGGCGACGACATCGCCACCGAGTACTCCGCCCTCATGTCGAAGGTCGTCGCCGACGGGACGCTCAAGGTCAAGTTCCCGATCAACGAGCCGGCGATCGCGAAGAAGAAGTCGCAGATCGACGAGTACCTGGAGTTCTACGGCGGCGCCGGCGTCCAGCACATCGCGCTGGCCACCAACGACATCGTGGCGACCGTCCGGTCGATGCGGGCCGCCGGAGTCCAGTTCCTCGACACCCCCGACTCGTACTACGACACCCTCGGCGAGTGGGCGGGCGAGACCCGGGTGCCGGTCGAGACGCTGCGCGAGCTGAAGATCCTGGTCGACCGCGACGAGGACGGCTACCTGCTGCAGATCTTCACCAAGCCGGTCCAGGACCGCCCGACGGTCTTCTTCGAGATGATCGAGCGCCACGGCTCGATGGGCTTCGGCAAGGGCAACTTCAAGGCGCTCTTCGAGGCGATCGAGCGCGAGCAGGAGAAGCGCGGCAACCTCTGATCCGCCCCGCCTCCCCACGACGACGGCCCGCCGGCCCCTGCCCGGCGGGCCGTCGCCCGCTCCCGCCCGGCACGGCCCGCCGCGCTCAGCGCGGCCCCGCGCCTCCCGCCGGCGACGGGGACGCCGACCCCGAGACCGACGCCGCCGGCGACCCGGACACGCCTTCCGCACCCGCGTCCCCCGCTCCCTCCGCGCCGGACTCCGCTCCCTCCCCGCCGGACTCCGCCTTCTCCTCCTCGTCCCCACGCGTGATCTCGTCCGGGCCGTCGCCCCACAGGTCAGCCGGGCCGCCCGCCGCGGGCTCGCCCAGGTCCTCCAGGGCCTTGCGCGCCACCGGGGCGAGCAGCGGCGAGAAACCGGGGTTGGTCCGCAGTGCCTCGTCGATGTGCCGCCGGGCGGGCCCGGACGAGCCGAGCTCCCGCTCGATCTCGCCCCGGTGGTACGAGAACACCGCGCTGCGCAGCCCCTGGCCGGTGGCGAGCTTCGCGAACGGCAGCGCGTCCCCGGCCCGGCCCGCCCGGTACAGCGCCCAGCCCATCGCGTCGGCGACGTGCACGCTGCGGTGCCCCTGCCGCCACTCGCCCTGCAGCAGCCGCACCGCCGCCGCCGGGTCGCCGTGGTCCGCCTCGTACCGGGCGAGCACCAGATCGCCGTCGACACCGTGCTTCCGCGCCTCGGCCACCAGCGCCCGCACCTGCGCGTACCGGGTGCCCGCGTCCCCGTCGAGGCCGAGGGCGTCGTCCAGCTCGCCCGCCTCCAGGGCGTACTCCGCCGACGGCCGCTCCTCCAGCACCGTGCGCCAGTCCCGCTGCGCCTCACCGGAGCGGCCCAGCGCCGCCAGCGCGCGCGCCCGGCCCGCGAGCGCCCTGCGCGCCTCCGGGTCCTCCTCCAGCGCCGCCTCGTGGTGCTCCAGCGACTCGGCGGCCTCGCCGCGCTCCCACGCCAGTTCGCCCTGCCGGACGAGGGCCGCCGCCTTCTCCGAACGGGTCGACGAGGTCAGCGCCGCGTCGTACGCGAGGGCCGCGGCGTCCTCCCGCCACCCCTTGTCCCGGTAGACCATCGCCTCGCGGCCCTTCACCTGCGGTCCCGACGCCACTTGCTGGAGCCTGTCCATCGCCCTGCCCGCGGCCGCGTGGTCGCCGAGCCCGTTGAAGGCGTCGACCAGCACCGGGTACGCCGCCCAGGACGCCGGATCCAGCCTGCGGGCCCTCTCGCCCCAGGACCTGCCCGCCGCCCAGTCGTGCCGGGCGTTGGCCAGCGCCCCCATGCCGACCGCGGCCCCGGTGTTCCCCTTCTCCGCGGGCCGCTCGGCCAGCGAGCGGCGCAGCGCCCGTTCGGCCTTCGGGTAGAGGGCGAAGTCGCCGGTCTGCGCGGCGCGTTCCACGTAGGCCGCCCCCAGCACGGCCCAGGCGGCGGCGTCCCCCGGTCGGTCGCGCACACGGTCCTCGTGGTCGGAGATGAGCGCCTTCAGATCGGCCGGAGCCGCCGGCGCGCCCGCGCCCGCGGCCGCCAGCGCGCGGGCGGCGGGGCCCGCCGGAGCGCCGTCCCCGTCACCCCATCCGGGCGCGAGCAGCACCACCCCGGTGACCAGCGTCGCGCCGACCAGCGTGCTCACCGCGGCGTTCTTCAGCGTTTCGCGTCTCATGGCGCTCACTGTGCGTCAGCGGGCAGCCCATACGAAGAACACACCCGGAGGCGGGAAGCGGAAGGCAGACGGGTTCACACCGATGGCCCCCGGTGCGACGCTGGGATCATGGACGATCTCCTGGAGCGGCTGCTCACCGGGCTGCCTGCCGACGCACTGATCACCGACCCCGACGTCACGGCCTCCTACGGGCGCGACATGGCGAGCTTCTGCGAGGCGGGCACCCCCGCCGTCGTGGTCCTGCCCCGCACGGTCGAACAGGTCCAGCACGTCATGCGGACCGCGACCGCGCTGCGCGTCCCCGTCGTGCCCCAGGGCGCCCGCACGGGCCTGTCCGGCGCGGCGAACGCCTCGGACGGGTGCATCGTCCTCTCGCTCGTCAAGATGGACCGGATCCTGGAGATCAACCCGGTCGACCGGATCGCCGTCGTGGAACCGGGCGTCGTCAACGCGGTGCTGTCCCGCGCGGTCGACGAGCACGGGCTGTACTACCCGCCGGACCCCTCCAGCTGGGAGACCTGCACGATCGGCGGCAACATCGGCACCGCCTCGGGCGGCCTGTGCTGCGTCAAGTACGGCGTGACCGCCGAGTACGTGCTGGGCCTGACGGTCGTCCTCGCCGACGGACGCCTGCTGAACACCGGCCGCCGCACCGCCAAGGGGGTCGCCGGCTACGACCTCACCCGGCTGTTCGTCGGCTCCGAGGGCAGCCTCGGCATCGTCGTCGAGGCGGTCCTCGCGCTGAAGCCCCGGCCGCCCGCCCAGCTGGTGCTGGCCGCCGAGTTCCCCTCCGCCCGCGCGGCCTGCGACGCGGTCTGCGCGATCATGGAACGCGGTCACACCCCGTCGCTCCTGGAGATCATGGACCGCACCACGGTCCACGCGGTCAACAAGCTGGCCGGCATGGGCCTCCCGGAGAGCACCGAGGCGCTGCTGCTGTGCGCCTTCGACACCCCCGACCCGGTCGCCGACCTCGCGGCCGTCGCCGGACTCTGCGAGGCGGCGGGCGCGAGCGAGGTCGTCCCCGCCGACACCGCCGCCGAGTCGGACATGCTGCTCCAGGCACGCCGGCTGTCGCTGACCGCGCTGGAGACCGTGAAGTCGGCGACGATGATCGACGACGTGTGCGTGCCCCGGTCCCGGCTCGGCGAGATGATCGACGGGACGGCCGCCATCGCCGAGAAGCACGGCCTCGTCATCGGCGTGTGCGCCCACGCCGGCGACGGCAACACCCATCCCGTCGTCTGCTTCGACCATCTCGACCCGGACGAGTCCCGCCGGGCCAGGGAGTCGTTCGACGAGATCATGGCCCTCGGCCTGGAACTCGGCGGCACCATCACCGGCGAACACGGCGTCGGCGTCCTGAAGAAGGAGTGGCTCGCCAGGGAACTCGGCCCGGTCGCCCTGGAGTTGCAGCGCGGCATCCGCCAGACCTTCGACCCGCTGGGCATCCTCAACCCCGGCAAGCTGTTCTGACCCCGGCCCGCGCCCCGGGCGCGGGCCGACCCGTTCGTGTGACGCCCACCGGGAGCCGCCCCGGGGCTCACACCTCGCCGTCCGGGGAGTCGTCGGCCGGCGTGCGGCCCCCGCTCAGCGGCCGCTCGTCCGCCGCCGCGGGGGCCAGCAGCTCCGCCAGCCCGTCGTCGATGCGGAGCATCCCGGCCTCCGTCCCCGGGGGGACCGCCCGCAGCGTCCGCTCCAGCCACGCCGACACGGCGGACGACGGGGCCTCCAGCAGCGCGTCGCCGTCGGGGGAGCTGAGCGCGAGCAGGACCACGCCGCGTCCCTCCGACGTCGACGGCCACACCCGCACGTCCCCGCCGCCGGAGGGCCGGAACACCCCCTCCACCAGCAGCTCCCGGGCGAAGGTCCAGCGGACCGGGAAGTCGGAGCCGACATGGAAGACGACGTGCACGGCGTACGGGTCCGCCGTGCGGTACGTCAGCCGTGCGGGCACCGGGACGCTGCGCTCGGGGGAGAGCACCAGGTTCAGTTCCAGCTCGCGCTCGACCACGGTGTCGGTCATCGGTCGTGTCCTCTCTGCCGTCTGTGCGGGCCCGCCGTCCGCGGGCCCCACAGGAGGAGAGCGGCCGGGCCGCCCCCTCTTACGCGACTTCGGACCATAACTTTCCGTGACCCTCCCCTTACCTGAAAGTGGCCGTTACGGGCGGACCGGCCCAGCCGCCCGCGCGGGTCTGATAGATGTAGGAAGCTGTTGTCCGAACACGCCGGTACCCGGCGGAGGGTCGGACGGCGGCTTCTGCACCCTGTATTGAGGCCTCGAAGAGATACGGGACCACGGTGATGAGCGCCCCAACCCCGGCCACCGGTGACGGCAGCCCCACGCCCGGCTACTACCCGGACCCCTCCATTCCCGGATATGTCCGGTACTGGAACGGCGGTGCCTGGGTCCCCGGCACGAGCAGGCCCGCCCCCGCCTCCGGCGAGGAGGCCGCCGCCGCGCCGCAGCCGGCCGGAGCCGCGCCCGCCCAGGGTCCCGTGACCCCGCCCGCGCCCGCGGTGGAGGAGACGGGTCCGGTCTTCCTCGACGAGGTGGACGAGCCGTCGGACCCCGGCACCGGTCCCGCCCGCCCCGCGCCCGCCGCTCCGTGGCAGCCCGAGCCCGCCCGTACCGAACCGGCGTCCGCCTGGCAGGCCGACGCCGCCCGGCAGACCGGGTTCGGCGGCGACCTCGACAGCCGTGTCTCCTGGGGCGGCGCCCCCGGCACGGCCGCGGACGGCACCGGGCCGGCCGCTCCCCGGGCCGCCGGCGGAGCGGCCCCCGACCCCCGGCGCCCCGCGGAGCCGGCCGCGCCCACGGCGGACGACCCGTCGGGCGGCCTGCTGCCGGGCATGCGCTCCGTCCCCTCCGGCACTCCCGCCGTGCCCGACCCCTCCGCGGCGCAGGCCGACCCCGGCGCACGGCCCGGCGGCCCAGAGGGCACGGTCGCGATCCGGGCCACGCGCCCCGGCGGCGCCCAGGGGTCCGGCGGGCCCGAGCACACGGTCGCCATCCGCGCGAAGCGCCCGGACGCCGACGGCCCCGGGCCGGGCGAGGGCACGATGACGATCCGTTCGCTCGGAGCCCCCGCCGCTGCCCCGGCCCAGCCGTCGACCGGCTCCGCCGGCCGTCCGCAGCCGCCGGCCGCGGTCCCGCCGCAGGCAGCACAGGCAGCGCCGGCCCCGTCGCCGGCCGCCCCCTCGCAGCCCGCCGCCCCGACCCCCGCACCCGTCCCTCCCACCCCGCAGCCCGCCGCTCCCCGGCCCGCCGCCCCGCAGCCGGCCGCCGGGGCGGCGCCCGCCGCGGGCTCGCCGCTCACCAGCGGTTCCGGCGGAGGAGCCGCGTCCTGGCCGCAGCAGGTGCACCGGCTCGCCCAGTCCGGGCCGGCCGGCCCCGGCGGGGAGCAGCCGGTCGTGCCGTGGAAGCCTCCGGTCGACGACCCGTTCCTGCGCGCCGCCCAGGCCCAGGCCGACGCCCGCCCGGCGGCGCTCGGCAGACGTCTCGCCGCCCGCCTCCTCGACACCCTGCTGCTCGGCGCCCTGGTCTCCGCGGTCGCGGTCCCGGTCGGCACCAGCGCGATCGACCACATCGACGACAAGATCGAGGCGGCGAAGCTCTCCGGACGCACGGTCACGGTGTGGCTGGTCGACGCCACCACCGCGGGCCAGATCGGCATCGTCCTCGGCGCGCTGCTGGTCCTCGGCGTCCTCTACGAGGCGCTGCCGACGGCCACGTGGGGCCGGACGCTGGGCAAGAAGCTCTGCGGGGTGCGGGTGATGGGCATCGAGTCCCACGAGGCGCCCTCCTTCGGCGCTGCCCTGCGGCGCTGGCTCGTCTACAGCCTGCTCGGCGTGCTGGTGATCGGGGTGCTCAACGTGCTCTGGTGCCTCTTCGACCGTCCGTGGCGCCAGTGCTGGCACGACAAGGCGGCGGGCACCTTCGTCAGCGGCTGACCCGCCGTCACACCCGGCCCCGCCCGCGTTCCCCCGAACGCACGCGTGCCGTTGCGGGCCCCTGTGCCCCGGTATGCACTGCCGACATGAGCAACGACCAGCCGCCCGGCACCCCGCCTCCCGACGACGACCCGTTCCGCAAGAGGCCCGAGGGGCCGACGCCGCCGCCGGACGGCAGCGGCGCCGGCGGCCCGCCGCCCGGCGGCGGCAGCTCCCCCTACGGCAGCGGCGGCGGCTCCCCGTACGAGCCGCCCCCGGGCGGCTCCCCGTACGACACCCCGGGGGGCGGCGCGGGCGCGCCCGGCGGCCCCTACGGCGGCGGGCAGCAGCCGCCCTACGGGCAGGACCCCTACGGCGGAGCCTACGGAGGCCAGGACCCCCTGGCCGGCATGCCGCCGCTCGCGCCCTTCGGCAAACGGTTTCTCGCCCGCCTCATCGACATCCTGATCATCGCCGTGCCGCTCGCGCTGATCTCGCTGCTGCTGGGCGGCTGGGACTGGACCAGCGACGGCGGCGACGACTGGGAGGAGATCACCGATCAGGTGAACACCGGCCGCCAGTGGCTGTTCACGCTGATCTCCCTCGTCGCGTACGTCGGCTACGACACGCTCATGACGAAGAAGGACGGGCGGACCGTCGGCAAGCGCCTGATGAAGCTGCGCGTCGCGATGCTCAACGACGGCCGCACCCCGGACACCAGCGCCGCGCTGATGCGCGCGGTTGTGCTCTGGGTGCCCGCGCTGGTGTGCTGCTACTGCGTCTGGTGGCTGGTCATCCTGATCACGGTGGTGGCCGACAAGCCGTACAAGCAGGGCCTCCACGACAAGGCCGGGAAGACCGTCGTCGTCTCGGCGCCGTAGCGGCGGACCGCGTACGGCCGCCGCGGCCCGCGCAGGCGGAGCCCGGCGGCCGCGGCGTGCCCGGATCCCGCGGTACGGCGGATCCAGCGGCTCAGCGGCTCAGCGGCTCGTTCGGCTCAGCGGCGCACCGGGTGCCCGCCGACCCGCGCCTCGGTGCGCGGGGCGGGCATCCGGGGAGCGGTCCCGCCGGCCGGCGGGGCAGCGGGGCCGGACCGGGAACGGGCGACGGCGGCGCGGCGCAGCGGCCCGGCCGCGGTGGCCGTGAGCCCTAGGGCGAGGGAGAGGGCGCAGACCGCGCCGACGGCGGCGGGGCCCGTCGCCCCGGTCAGCAGGAGCAGGGCGACGGCCGAGAGGACGACGGTGGCCGAACCGTAGGCGTACTGGGCGGCAGTCGGACGCGGCATCACGGTATCCGTCCTCTGGGCAGGGTCGGGGGAGGCTGGGGCCATGGCCTGTCCGGGACGTCCGCCGGGGCGGCGGTGTCCTGGCGCACCGGCACAGCACTCTACGGTCCTGGATGCCCGGGAGGAACGCCGAGTAAGCGTGACCTTACCCATGGTGCGGCAGCAAGGGGGGCGCACGGAGTCATGGGGCGGCTCAAGTGGCCTGAAGTGCGCGGGTGTTGACCGACCGGGCGGTCGTCCGGATAGCGGAGCGGTGCTCCTGCATAGTGCAGTTGGCGCGTTCAAGTCAAGGACTGTCTTTTCTTCTTCAACTCCGGTCGAATGTCGTCACTTGAGACGCGTACACCGCGCGCGCGGACGACCCCACCAACCGGTCCGCGGCGGCGACGGGACGCGGGGGAGGACACCATCAAGTGACCAGCAAGCGACGGACGTTCAGAGCATCCGCCGTCGTCGTGGCGCTCGCCGCGACGACCGCCACGGCTTCGGCGTTCACCTTCGCCCAGGCCGACGGCCCGAAGTCGTCGGGCCCTGCGGCCATCGAGCGGCACGACCCCGCTCCGCACAAGGGCCACGTCGAGCACGACCTCGAAGGCCCCTTCAGCAAGCAGCAGGAGCAGCAGCGCCAGGCCGCCCTGGAGCAGGTCATATCCGGCGACGCCACCGTGCAGACGCGCGGCGGCTCCAAGGTCGTCAAGCTCGACGACAAGAAGTACGTCGAGCTCGCCCGCGAGAAGACGGACAAGATCTTCACCATCCTCGTGGAGTTCGGCGACAAGGTCGACGACACCACGATGTACGACCCGGACGGTCCGGACGGCCCCGAGGCCCCCGTCAAGAAGTACGGCGGCGAGCCCGGCCCCCTCCACAACCAGATCGCGAAGCCCGACCGCAAGGTCGACAACTCGACGGCCTGGCAGGCGGACTACGACCAGAAGCACTTCGAGGACCTGTACTTCGGCACCGGCAAGGACCGCAACGGCAAGCCGAAGCAGTCCCTGAAGACCTACTACGAGAAGACCTCGTCCGGCCGGTACTCGGTCGACGGCGCCGTCTCCGACTGGGTCAAGGTCGACTACAACGAGGCCCGCTACGGCTCCAACTACTGCGGCGACACCAACTGCGCCAACGTGTGGGACACCGTCCGCGACGGCGTGACCGCCTGGGTCGCCGACCAGAAGGCCAAGGGCGCGACCGACGCCGAGATCAAGCAGCAGCTCGCCGCCTACGACGAGTGGGACCGCTACGACTTCGACGGCGACGGCAACTTCAACGAGTCCGACGGGTACATCGACCACTTCCAGATCGTCCACGCGGGCGAGGACGAGTCGGCGGGCGGCGGCGCCCAGGGCGAGAACGCCCTGTGGGCCCACCGCTGGTACGCGTACGGCACCGACGCCGGCAAGTCCGGCCCCGCCGGCAACAAGGCCGGCGGCACCCAGATCGGCGACACCGGCATCTGGGTCGGCGACTACACCATGCAGCCGGAGAACGGCGGCCTCGGCGTCTTCGCCCACGAGTACGGCCACGACCTCGGTCTGCCGGACCACTACGACACCTCCGGCGGCGGCGAGAACTCCACCGGCTACTGGACCCTGATGTCGGCCGGATCCTGGCTCGGCACCGGCAAGGACTCCATCGGCGACCTCCCCGGCGACATGACCGCCTGGGACAAGCTCCAGCTCGGCTGGCTCAACTACGAGACGGCCAAGGCGGCGACGAAGTCCACCCACACCCTGGGCGTGTCGGCGTACAACACCAAGAAGCCGCAGGCGCTCGTCGTCGAGCTGCCGAAGAAGCCGGTCACCACGACTGTCGTGAAGCCCGCCGAGGGCTCCAAGCAGTGGTGGAGCGACATGGGCGACGACCTCAAGAACACCCTGACCCGGTCGGTCGACCTCACCGGCAAGTCCGCGGCCTCCCTCGACCTCACCGGCTGGTGGGACATCGAGGAGAACTACGACTACCTGTACGCCGAGGTCTCCACCGACGGCGGCGCCAACTGGACGCCCGTCGACGGCACCGCGGACGGCAAGGCGATTCCGCGCGACGCGGGCGACAAGCCGGCCCTGACCGGTGTCTCCGGCGCGCACAAGAAGCTCGTCTACTCGCTGGACGCCTACGCGGGCAAGAAGATCGACGTCCGCTTCCGCTACCAGACCGACGGCGGCGTGGCCGGCAAGGGCTTCGCGGCCGACGCCATCACCGTCAACGCCGACGGCGCCGTGCTCTTCTCGGACAACGCCGAGGGCGACGACGCCGGATGGGCCGCCAAGGGCTTCAACCGCATCGGCGAGTCCTTCACGCTCGAGTACGAGCAGTACTACATCGCCGAGAACCGCCAGTACGTCTCGTACGACGAGACCCTGCGGGTCGGCCCGTACAACTTCGGCTTCAAGGCGCCGAAGGACGCGTGGGTCGAGCACTACCCGTACCAGAACGGCCTGATGATCTGGCAGTGGGACACCTCCCAGAAGGACAACAACACCTCCGCCCACCCGGGCCAGGGTCTGATCCTTCCGGTGGACGCCCACGCCAAGCCGATGAAGTGGGCCGACGGCTCGCTGCTCCGCAACAAGATCCAGACGTTCGACTCGTCGTTCAGCCTGTACCGCACCGACGCGTTCACGCTCCACAACAAGGACGTGGCGCTGCGGATCCCGTCGCAGCGCGGGGTGTCGGTCTTCGACGACAAGAAGGGCGTCTACTGGTACCCGGAGAACCCGACGGGCAGCGTCAAGGTAACTGACACCAACACCCAGATTTCGATCGTCAAGGAGCCGAAGAGCGGCCAGACGATCACGGTGAAGGTCGGTCCGTCGACCAAGTAGTCTGCATCGTCGCAGGTCAGAGCGTAATCGGCCGTCGCCCTCTAGCGGGCGGCGGCCGATCGTGTTTAGGTGCGGGGGACGAGGTTCTTATTGACAGCGAACTCACGGGGGAGTGGTTCCGCATGCCCGGCGGAGGTTTTTCGAAGTTGCCAGGAGGCAGTGTCGTCGTCGCGCTCAGCCTGCCGAATCCGGCCGGCGACGGGACCTCGGTCCGTTTCCTGGTGCACGCCGCGAACCGGGCGCGGGCCCTGACCAGGCTCCGCAACCTCGGACTGCGCGCGGTCTACCTCCGGGGCAACGCGGAGCCGCCGACGCCGGACGAGATCACGGCCGTGCTGCACCACCCCGACGGCCTGCTCTGGCGCACCGACGAGGGCCGCCCGCAGGAGCTCTGGCACCCGATACGGGCCCTGCGCAGGCCCGCCCCCCAGGGCTGACGCGGCCCGCGCTCCCGCCCACCGGCCGGACGGCGCGGCTCCCGGCGGTACCGGGACCCGCATCGCCGCAGGGCAGCGACCGGCAGCGCGTCGCCGCAGGTCAGGGACCGTGAACCGCATCGCCGCAGGTCAGGGACCGGCAGTGCACCGCGGCAGATCCGTCACCGGCAGCGCGTCGCCGCAGGTCAGGGGCGTCCGGCGGGCCGTCGGTCAGCGGACGACCGGCTTGCCGGTGAGCTCCACGCCCGCCCCGCGCAGCTGCTCCAGCGCGCGGTCGGTCGTCTCGGCGGCCACGCCCGCGGTCAGGTCCAGCAGGACGCGGGTGGTGAAGCCCTCGCGGGCCGAGTCCAGCGCGGTGGCCCGTACGCAGTGGTCGGTGGCGATGCCGACCACGTCCACCTCGGTGACGTGCCGGGCCCGCAGCCAGTCGGCCAGCGTGACGCCGTTCTCGTCGGCGCCCTCGAAGCCGCTGTACGCGGCCGCGTAGGCACCCTTGTCGAAGACGGCGGCGACGGCGCCCGAGGCGACCGCCGGGGCGAAGTTCGGGTGGAAGCCGACGCCCTCGGTGCCCGCGACGCAGTGCCGCGGCCAGGAGTCGACGTAGTCGGGCCGCTCGGAGAAGTGGGCGCCCGGGTCGATGTGGTGGTCCCGGGTGGCCACCACGTGGCGGTACGCCGGCTGGGCCTGGCCGATCAGCTCGGTGACGGCGGCCGCGACATCGGCGCCGCCGGTCACCGCGAGGCTGCCGCCCTCGCAGAAGTCGTTCTGGACGTCCACGACGATCAACGCGCGGTGCATGACATGTCCTTCGGTGGGGGTCCGTTCGGGGGCGGCTTTCCGGACTACCGAGCGTAGCCACTGAGGCCGCCCCACGGGAGGGGGCGGGGCCGCACACGGGCGGCCCCGCGGGGTCAGGCGTACTCGGTGGGGAGGACCGGCTCGCCGCGGGAGAGCTGGATCGCCGACATCGGCAGCGCCGAGCGCGCCGCGATGTGGCGGTCACGGGCGGCGTCCAGGGGCTCGCGTCCGACGACCTCGCCCGCCGTGACCAGCGGGACCAGCAGCTGCCGGTCCGCCAGCTCCGCCGGCACCTCCCCGAGGCCGACGACCTCCGCCTCGGCGACGCCGTGCTCGTCGAGCCTGCGGGCCGCCCATTTGCGGCCGCCGATCGACATCTTCCCGCCGAGCGACTTCTTGGCGACCGGCTCCAGGGGCGCCGCCGGGTCGGCCGAGCGGGCGCGCGCCACCAGCTTGTAGACCATCGAGCACGTCGGGTGCCCGCTGCCGGTCACCAGCTGGGTGCCCACCCCGTACGCGTCGACCGGCGCGGCGGCGAGCGAGGCGATGGCGTACTCGTCGAGGTCGGAGGTGACCACGATCCGGGTGTCGACGGCCCCCAGCTCGTCCAGCTGCCGGCGCACCCGGTGGGCCACCAGCAGCAGGTCGCCCGAGTCGATGCGGACCGCTCCGAGCTCGGGGCCCGCGACCTCCACGGCGGTGCGCACGGCCTCGGCCACGTCGTAGGTGTCGACCAGCAGCGTCGTGCCGCGGCCGAGCGAGTCGACCTGCGCCCGGAAGGCGCCGCGCTCGCTGTCGTGCAGCAGGGTGAACGCGTGGGCGCTGGTGCCCACGGTGGGGATGGCGTACCGGAAGCCGGCCGCCAGGTCGGACGTCGAGTCGAAGCCGCCGACGTACGCGGCGCGGGAGGCGGCGACCGCGGCGAGCTCGTGGGTGCGCCGGGCGCCCATCTCGATGAGCCGGCGTCCGGCGGCCGCCGAGGACATCCGGGAGGCGGCCGCGGCGATCGCCGAGTCGTGGTTGAGGACGGAGAGGATCACCGTCTCCAGCAGCACGCACTCGGCGAAGGAGCCCTCGACCCGCAGGATCGGCGAGCCGGGGAAGTACACCTCGCCCTCGGGGTAGCCCCAGATGTTCCCGCTGAAGCGGTAGTCGGCCAGCCAGGCGAGGGTCGGCTCGTCGACGATGCCCGCCTCGCGCAGGAAGCCGAGGACGCCGGCGTCGAACCGGAAGTTCTCCACGGCGTCCAGGAGCCGGCCGGTGCCCGCCACCACGCCGTACCGGCGGCCCTCGGGCAGGCGGCGGGTGAAGACCTCGAAGACGGAGCGGCGGTCGGCGGTGCCGGACTTCAGCGCCGCCTGAACCATCGTGAACTCGTACTGGTCGGTGAAGAGCGCGGTCGACGGGACGTCCACCGGCAGCCCAAGGTCCGCAACATCCACGGCGATCAACCTCGCGCCTTCGTCTCGTGCCGGCCGGCGGCCGGGCGGTGCTCCGGGGCCACGACCCCGTTGGGTGCAGCCATGCCGGTCAGCGTACACCCCATTTCGTCAATCTGACGAGATCCCCTTGGGAGGGGAGGGCCGTTTGTGCGACAGGGGGTGTCAGGTGGCAGCATGGGTGGAGTGACCGTGCCACTGGAGATCGAGCGGACCGAGTCGGCCGAGGAGAGCGCAGCCGTCCCCGAGCCCGACGTGCCCTGGGTGACCATCGTGCACAACGACCCGGTCAATCTGATGAGCTACGTCACCTACGTGTTCCAGGCGTACTTCGGCTATCCCAAGGACAAGGCGCACAAGCTGATGCTCGACGTCCACCACAAGGGGCGAGCGATCGTCTCCAGCGGCACCCGCGAGGAGATGGAGCGCGACGTGCAGGCGATGCACGGCTACGGGCTCTGGGCGACGCTCTCCCAGGACCGCAACGCATGAGCTCCCACTTCGAGCCGCTCGCGGGCGGCGGCGCGGCCGTCGCGCTGGACGAGGTCGAGATCTCGATCCTGCGCTCCCTCGCCGTCCAGCTCCTCGAACTCATCGGGCCCGGCGACGAACCGGCCCAGGGCGAGGACCCGCTCGCCGCGCTCTTCGTCGACGGCCCCAGCGAGCCGCCCTCCGACCCGGCGCTCGCGCGTCTCTTCCCCGAGGCGTACGGCGGGCCGGGCGACGACCCCGAGGACAAGGAACTGCGCGCCGCCTCGGCCGAGTTCCGCCGCTTCACCGAGAACGACCTGCGCTCCCGCAAGCGCGACGACGCGCTCGCGATGGTCCGCACCCTGGACGCCCTCACCCCGGCCGGCGACGGCGGAGCCGTGCTCGAACTCGGCGGCGAGGACTGCCGGCACTGGCTCGGTGCCCTCAACGACCTGCGCCTGACCATCGGCACCCGTCTCGACGTCGGCGACGAGGACGAGAACAGCCTCCTCTACCGGCTGCCCGACTCCGACCCGCGCAAGCCGATGGTGATGGCCTACCTCTGGCTGGGCGCCCTCCAGGAGACGCTCGTCGAGACCCTGATGCCGTGACGCGGCGCCGGAGCCGTCCCGTCGCGCCGGCGACGCGACGGCTCCACGGCCGGTTCGCTCAACGGACTCTCAAATCCGGATAACGATCACGTCAACCGCGCGGTGTGTTTTGCCGACGCGGGTTTCTTATGTCCGCTTCTTCCTGTGGCGTGCGCCACACTCCGTCGACCGGATCAGCGGTGCGGCCGTGATAAATCTTCACGACCGCTCGGGAACGCCACCCCTGTTCCCGAGGGCGCTGGGACCGGCAGACCGCCGGTGGCACTCCATCCATATCCGGGGGGATCAGGACCTGATCCGCGACCGCCGCACGGCGGGGCGGATCGGCATGGAGAAAGGCGCACCACCATGACCTCGGTGCAGGTCGACAACAACACCGGCGACGAGGCCGGGGGCAACACCTCGCAGGAAGGCTACGAGCGCGGACTCGGCAGCCGTCAGGTCCAGATGATCGCCATCGGCGGCGCCATCGGCGTCGGCCTGTTCATGGGCGCCGGGGCGAACATCGCCAAGGCCGGTCCGAGCATCATCCTCATGTACGCCCTCGCGGGCGTCGTCATCTTCTTCATCATGCGGGCGCTCGGAGAGCTGCTCCTCTACCGGCCGGTCTCAGGTTCGTTCGCCGAATACGCGCGTGAGTTCCTCGGCCCCTTCTTCGGATTCGTCACCGGCTGGACGTACTGGCTGATGTGGGTGGTCACCGGCATGGCCGAGCTCACCGCGGCGGCCATCTACATCCACTTCTGGTTCCCCGCCATCCCGCAATGGGTCAGCGCCCTGGTCTTCCTGGTGGTGCTCTTCGGTGTGAACCTGATCTCGGTCAAGATCTTCGGAGAGGTCGAGTTCTGGTTCTCGATGATCAAGGTCACCGCGATCATCGGCATGATCGTCATCGGCCTGGGCGTCCTCACCCTCGGCTTCTCGGACGCCGGTGACACCGCGACCGTCTCCAACCTCTGGTCGCACGACGGGTTCTTCCCCAACGGCATCGGCTCCAGCCTGATGACCCTCCAGGGCGTCATGTTCGCCTACCTCGCCGTCGAGCTCGTCGGCGTCACGGCGGGCGAGTCCGAGAACCCCGAGAAGACCCTGCCCAAGGCCATCAACACGCTGCCCTGGCGCATCATCGTCTTCTACGTCGGCGCCCTGCTGGTCATCCTGTCCGTCGTGAAGTGGACCGAGTTCTCCGCGGGCGAGAGCCCGTTCGTCCACGCCTTCGGCAAGATCGGCATCCCGCTCGCGGCCGGCATCGTCAACTTCGTGGTCCTCACCGCGGCCCTGTCGTCCTGCAACTCCGGCATGTACTCCACCGGCCGGATGCTCCGCGACCTCGCCGCCAACAACGAGGCCCCGCAGTCCTTCGGCAAGCTGAACGCCCGCCGCACCCCCGCCGTCGGCATCGGTGTCTCCGTCGCCCTCATGGGCATCGGCGTCGTCCTCAACTACGTCGTCCCGGAGAAGGCGTTCCTCTACGTCACCTCCGTCGCCACCGCGGCCGGCATCTGGACCTGGATGATGATCCTCGTCAGCCACATCCGCTACCGCGCGGCGGTCGACGCCGGGCGCCTGCGCGCCTCGTCCTTCCCCGCCCCCGGCGGCGCCCTGTTCAGCTGGGTCGCGCTGCTCTTCCTCATCGGCGTGACCTGCATGATCGCGTACGACAAGGACGCACGCGTCTGCCTGTACGTGGCGGCCGGCTGGGCCGTCTGCCTCGCCGCCGGCTGGGCGGTGCTCAAGAAGCGCGACCCGCGCATCGCCGAGCGGGTCCGGCAGCCGGCGGACGCCGGCCGCTGACCCGGCCGTCCCACGCACCGTCTCACCAGACGGCCTCCGGATCCCCGACCCGGAGGCCGTCTGCCTATTCTGTCGGGCATGCTGACCATCACCCGTGCCCTGTTCGACCAGATCGTCGACCACGCCCGTGCGGACCACCCCGACGAGGCGTGCGGCGTCGTCGCAGGGCCGGAGGGCTCCGGCCGTCCCGAGCGGTTCATCCCCATGCTCAACGCCGCCCGCTCGCCCACGTTCTACGAGTTCGACTCCGCGGACCTGCTGAAGCTCTACCGCGAACTCGACGACAACGACGAGGAGCCGGTGATCATCTACCACTCCCACACCGCGACCGAGGCCTACCCCTCGCGCACCGACGTCACCTACGCCAACGAGCCGGGCGCCCACTACGTCCTCGTCTCCACGGCGGACCACGACGACGCGGGCCCCTTCCAGTTCCGGTCGTACCGCATCGTGGACGGAGTGATCACGGAGGAAGACGTCAAGGTCGTCGAGGAGTACCAGTAGACGCACCGCCCACCGGGCCGGGCCCGCACCGCACCCGGCCCGGCACCGGACGCCCCACCGCGGCGGTACCGCATGCTGAGCCGCACCCTTCCGCCATGTGAGATCACACTCCGGATCCCGGACCGGGAATCGATACGATGACCGCATGGTTGTCCATGACGTGAGCGACAAGACGCCGAGCACCCTGCTGCTCGTTGCGCGGCTGCACGTCGACCTGTGCCGCCTCAAGAGCGCGATGTGTACGGCGCGCGCCCCGTTCGTACGCGCCCGCACGGCCTGACGTACGAGCCGACCGAGCCCAGCAGCACCCCCTCGCGCGGGGGGCCCGAGCCGCGCGCCCCTACGCCACCCTTCCGACAGGAGCCCACACCATGGCCATCGAGGTCCGCATCCCGACCATCCTCCGCAGCTACACCGACGGAGCCAAGGCCGTCGAAGGCAACGGGAAGACCCTCGCCGACCTGCTCGCCGACCTCGAGACCCGCCACACCGGCATCCAGGCGCGCATCGTCGACGGCGACCAGCTCCGCCGCTTCGTCAACGTCTACCTCAACGACGAGGACGTCCGCTTCCTCGACGGGATCTCCACCGAACTGTCCGACGGCGACAACGTGACGATTCTTCCCGCCGTCGCCGGTGGAATGCGCTGATGCGGTACGACTCCCCCCTCGCGGCCGTCGGCAACACGCCCCTGGTCCGGCTGCCGCGCCTGTCGCCCTCCGACGACGTCCGCATCTGGGCCAAGCTGGAGGACCGCAACCCCACCGGCTCGATCAAGGACCGCCCCGCGCTCCACATGGTCGAGCAGGCCGAGAAGGAGGGCCGGCTCACCCCCGGCTGCACCATCCTCGAACCCACCAGCGGCAACACCGGCATCTCGCTCGCCATGGCGGCCCGGCTCAAGGGCTACCGGATCGTCTGCGTCATGCCGGAGAACACCTCGCAGGAACGCCGCGACCTGCTCACCATGTGGGGCGCCGAGATCATCTCCTCCCCGGCGGCCGGCGGCTCCAACACC
Source organism: Streptomyces genisteinicus (assembly GCF_014489615.1). GTDB lineage: Bacteria > Actinomycetota > Actinomycetes > Streptomycetales > Streptomycetaceae > Streptomyces > Streptomyces genisteinicus. The sequence continues at coordinate 2,660,151 of NZ_CP060825.1, read as the reverse complement.
GCCGTCCGCGTGGCCAAGGAGCTCGCCGAGCAGAACCCCGACTGGGTGATGCTCTACCAGTACGGCAACCCGGGGAACGCCGGCGCCCACTACGCGACCACCGGCCCCGAGATCCTCGCCGACCTGCCGTCCATCACCCACTTCGTGGCCGGCCTCGGAACCACCGGCACCCTCATGGGAGTCGGCCGCTACCTGCGCGAACACAAGCCCGACGTGAAGATCGTCGCCGCCGAACCGCGCTACGACGACCTCGTCTACGGGCTGCGCAACCTCGACGAGGGCTTCGTCCCCGAGCTGTACGACGCCTCCGTGCTCACCACCCGCTTCTCCGTCGGCTCGGCCGACGCCGTCACCCGCACCCGCGAACTGCTCCAGCAGGAGGGCATCTTCGCCGGCGTCTCCACGGGAGCCGCACTCCACGCGGCGATCGGCGTGGGCAGGAAGGCCCTCAAGGCCGGCGAGAGCGCCGACATCGCCTTCGTCGTCGCCGACGGCGGCTGGAAGTACCTGTCCACCGGCGTCTACACCGCCAAGACGACCGAAGAGGCGATCGAGACCGTGCAGGGCCAGCTCTGGGCCTGACACCGGACACGGCTGCGGGCCGGGTGGTCCGTACCCCGCCGGGGTACGGACCACCCGGCCCGCGGCCGTCGCACGTGCCCGCTCAGGCCAGATGCCTGACCTTCCTCCAGACCGCCGGATCGACCGCGCCCACCCGGCGGCGGAAGCCGGCCGGCCGCACGGTCCGCAACTCGTCCGTCTCCAGGTAGCTCCGCCGCCCCCGCGCGTCCCCCACCGAACCCGGCGGCAGCGCGACGACCCCCGGCCGCTCCTCGTGATGCCTGCTGGTGATCTTCGCGACCAGCACCGCGTCACCCCGGACCGACAGCACCAGACACGGCCGGTCCTTCGACCCCGGCCCGTCCTCGTACGGCACCTCGGCCCACCAGATCTCGCCCGGCTCCGGCAACCGCCGCTGACCGCGCCCGCGCGGCCGCTCACCCGGCCGCCCCGGCGGACGCCCCCGGCCCGCCGGACGCCGCCCGGCACCCCGCCCACGGCGCCCGATCCCGTCCGAGAGCGCTGCCACGAGCGCCAGTACGACCACCGCACCCACGGCGAGCCACCACCACGTGTCCATGCGAAGACGGTACCCTCGCCCGTCCCGCGCATCCCCGGTCCGGCCCGGCCCGGTCACGGGGTGAGTTCGCCCACAACAGAGCGTCGCTGAGGAGCGACCAGGCCTTTTGCGCCTTACGCTCGACGCACCGCACGACCCTCCCCCAGCCCTCCTTCGTCAACGGAGGTTCCAGCTCCATGAAGCTCACCGTCGTCGGTTGCTCGGGGTCGTTCCCTTCCGCGGATTCGGCCTGCTCGAGCTACCTCGTAGAGGCCGACGGCTTCCGGCTGCTCCTCGACATGGGCAACGGCGCCCTCGGCGAACTGCAGCGCCACTGCGGTCTCTACGACCTCGACGCCATCTTCCTCAGCCATCTCCACGCCGACCACTGCATCGACATGTGCGGCTACTTCGTGGCCCGCTACTACCGCCACGAAGGCGGCCGCTGCCCCGCCATCCCGGTCCACGGACCCGAGGGCACCGAGCAACGGCTGGTCACGGCGTACGCGGACACACCCACCGCGTCCGCGATGAGCGAGGTCTTCGACTTCCACACCCTCAAGCCGGGCAGCTTCGAGATCGGCCCCTTCTCCGTGCGCACCGAACGCATGGCCCACCCCGTCGAGACGTACGCGATCCGCGTCGAGCACGGCGGCAGATCCCTCACGTACTCCGGGGACACCGGCGTCAGCGACACCCTCGACGAACTGGCGGCCGGCACCGACCTGTACCTCTGCGAGGCGTCGTTCGTGCACGGCAAGGAGGACATCCCCGACCTCCACCTCAACGGCCGCGAGGCCGGCGCGTCCGCCCGCAAGGCCGGCGTCAAGCGCCTGGTGCTGACCCACATCCCGCCCTGGACGGACGGCGCCCGCAACCTCGCCGACGCCCGCGAGGTCTACACCGGCCCCGCCGAGATCGCCCGGCCCGGCGCGGTCTACGAGATCTGACGCCCCGCACCGCCGCCCCCGGCCCCGGACGGCCCCCGCCGCCGGGGCCGCGGTCCGCCACCGGGCCGGGGCCGCCGCCCGGTGGCAGAATTGTGCGGGAACACTCCGCTCCAACGCCTCGCGCAGCGGGGGCACCATGGCAGAACAACCCGCGGGAACCGGCCTCCCCAAGAGCACCGGAACCCGTCCACCGGAACTGAAGCACAACGCGATCGGCTTCTTCGACGCCCTCGTCATCGGCGTCAACTCGACGTCACCGGCCTACTCCCTGGCCGCCGTCATCGGCCCCGTCGTGGCCCTCGTCGGGATCTACGCCCCCGGCGTCGTGCTCGCGTCCTTCGTCCCGATGCTGCTCATCGCCTCGGCCTTCTTCTACCTCAACCGCGTCGACCAGGACTGCGGCACCACCTTCTCCTGGGTGACCCGTGCCATGGGCCCCTGGGCCGGCTGGCTCGGCGGCTGGGCCATCATGATGACCGGCGTCCTCGTCGTCGGCTCGCTCGCCGACGTCGCCGTCGGCTTCGGACTCCTCACCGTCGGACTCGACAGCTGGGCCGAGAACGACCTCGTCCGCCAGCTGCTCACCGTGCTGCTGATCATCGGCATGACGGCGATCTGCGTCATCGGCACCGAGGCGTCCGCCCGCGTCCAGAACGTGCTGATCGTCGCCCAGATCGTGTGCCTGCTGATCTTCGCCGCCGTCGCGCTCTACCGCGTCTACGCCGGGACCGGCTCGCTCGACGGCATCGAACCGACCTTCTCCTGGCTCGACCCGTTCGGCGCCGGCGGCGCCGCCCTCACCGGAGGACTGCTCCTCGGCGTCTTCATGTACTGGGGCTGGGAGTCCGCGGTCAACCTCACCGAGGAGGTCAAGGACTCCGCCAGCGCACCCGGCAAGGCCGGCATCTGGTCCACGATCGTGCTGGTGGTCACCTACCTGTCCGTCGGGATCGCCGTCGTCGCCTACGCCGGCCCCGCCTTCCTCGCGGAGAACGCCGCCGAGGAGGAGTTCATCTTCGCCGTCCTCGCGAACGAGGCCATGGGCGGCTGGGACTGGGTCGTGCTGCTCGCGGTCTCCACGTCCGCGCTCGCCTCCACCCAGACCACGATCATCCCCGCCTCCCGCACCGCGCTGTCCATGTCCCGGCGCGGAGCGCTCCCCGGCCCGCTGGCCCGCATCCACCCCCGCTTCCGCACCCCCGACGTCAGCACCTGGGGCGTCGCCGCGGTCGCGATCGTCTGGTACCTCGTCGTCAATGCGATCAGCGAGAACGCCCTCTTCGACTCGCTGACCGCGCTGTCGCTGCTCATCGCCTTCTACTACGCCCTCACCGGGGTGGCCTGCGCCGTCTACTACCGGCACCGGCTGACCGAGAGCGTGCGCAACTTCCTGCTCATCGGCCTCGGACCGCTGGTCGGCGCCGGGCTGCTGGCCTGGCTGCTGGTGGAGTCGATCGGCGACATGGCCGACCCGGAGAACTCCTACAGCGGGGTGTCCTGGTTCGGCCTCGGCCCGCCGCTGGTCATCGGCATCGTCATCGTGGCGGTCGGCGTGGTCGTGATGATCGTCCAGCGGATCAGGGGCGGCCCGTTCTGGCGCGAGCGCCCCTCGGTGGCCGGGCCGGACGCCGTGACCCACGGCGGACACGGGCACGGCGGCGGCGGCGGCGGACACGGGCACGGGGACAGCGGTCACGGGCACGGGGGCGGCGGGCCGAAACCGCCGCCGGCCTCCGGGACCTCCGGACCGTCCGGGACCTCCGGGCCGTCGGGGAAGGAGACCTGAGATGCCGGTCGTCCTCGGATACGACGAGTCCCCGGGCGCGGTCCCGGCGCTGCGGGTGGCCGTCGAGGTGGCCGCCGCCTTCGGCGAACCGCTGGTGCTGGTGTACGGCGCGGCGGCCCCCGGCTCGATGGGGGAGGAGTACGCCTCCCACTCCGAGGCCCTGCGCAAGGCGGGCCGCACGGCACTGGAGCACGCGGTCGCGGTGGCGGACGAGGCCGGGGTGCCGACCACCGTCGAGATCCTGGACGAACGCCCGGCCCCCGCGCTGCTGGACGCCGCCGCCCGGCACGGCGCCCGGGTGATCGTCGTCGGCTCCTACGGCGAGAGCCCGATGCGCGGCGCGCTGCTCGGGTCCACCCCGCACAAGCTGCTGCACCTGTCGCCGGTCCCGGTCCTCTGCGTCCCGGGCGACGCGGCCCCGGCCTGACCACCCCGGGCCGGGACCCCGCACACGGGCGGAGCCCCGGGCCTGACGGCCCGGGGCTCCGCGGTGTGCCGGTGACGGCCGGAGGCTACTTGGCCTCGGCCTTCTGGAGCTCGGCGAGCTCCTCGTCGGACTCGCGGCCCGGCGTCGGCAGGTTGAACTTGGTGATGGCGAAGCGGAAGACCACGTAGTAGACCGCCGCGAAGCAGAGGCCGACCAGCGCCAGGCCCCACGGGTTGGTCGCGATGCCCAGGTTGAGGAAGAAGTCGACCGCGCCGGCGGAGAAGCCGAAGCCGTCCTTCATGCCCAGCGCCCAGGTCAGCGCCATCGAGACACCGGTGAGCACCGCGTGGATCGCGTACAGCACCGGGGCGATGAACATGAACGTGAACTCGATCGGCTCGGTGACACCGGTGACGAAGGAGGTCAGCGCGAGGGAGAACATCATGCCGCCGACGACCTTGCGGCGCTCGGGGCGGGCGCAGTGCACGATCGCCAGGCAGGCGGCGGGCAGCGCGAACATCATGATCGGGAAGAAGCCGGTCATGAACTGTCCGGCGGTCGGGTCGCCCTCCAGGAAGCGGGCGATGTCGCCGCTCTTGCCGTTGTACTCGCCCGCCTGGAACCACGGGAAGGAGTTCAGCAGGTGGTGCATGCCGACGGGGATCAGACCGCGGTTGGCGACACCGAAGATGCCGGCGCCGACCGCGCCCGAGCCGACCAGCCACTCACCGAAGTGGTGCAGGCCCGCGCCGAGGACCGGCCAGATGTAGCCGAAGGCGATGCCGATGACCAGGCCCGCGAAGGCGGAGAGGATCGGGACCAGCCGGCGGCCGCCGAAGAAGCCCGCCCAGTCGGGGAGCTTGGTGCGGTAGAAGCGCTGGTAGAGCAGCGCGACGACGATGCCCATGACGACACCGCCGAGCACCTTGGCGTCGACGGCCTGCTCGACCATGACGATCTTGCCGTCGACGATGGCCTCCTTCTCGGGGAGGCTGCCGTCGGTGAACGTGCCGAGCACGTTCTTGAAGACGAGGTATCCGGTCACGGCCGCGAGGGCGGTCGAGCCGTCGGCCTTCTTCGCGAAGCCGATCGCGATGCCCACCGCGAACAGCAGGGCCATGTTGTCGAGGATGGCGTTGCCACCCGCGGACATGAAGCCGGCGATCTTGGTGACGAACTCCGGGAACGACTCCCTGCCCAGCATGTCGCTGTTGCCGAGCCGGACCAGCAGCGCGGCGGCCGGGAGCACGGCGACCGGCAGCATCAGGCTGCGGCCGATGCGCTGCAGCACCGCCATGGCGCCGGCGCCCGGCTTCTTCTTGTCCGCCGCGGGGGCGGCGCTGGCCGTGGACATCAACTTCCTCCAGGGAGCAAGGCGCCGCCGAAGGGTGCACAACGGGGGAGTCGGCGGCGACTCGAAACGGGGAACGCGGCAGTGGTCTGGACCGCGTGGTCTACACCACTGAGTGGTGTAGACCTGTTGTAGCACGGTGAGGGATAGATAAGGAACCTTCGGATTTCCCCGCCGGGGTAACGATCCGGTCAAACGCACGAGGACCCCCGGATCCGGTCGGATCCAGGGGCCCTCTGAGCTGCGGTTCCGCTCCCGCCGCGGCTACTTCGTCTGCTCCCGCTCCATCTCCTCCTGCACCTCGTCCGGCTCCCGGCCCGGAGTCGGAATATTGAAAGCCGTGATCAAAACTCTGAACAGCACGTAGTAGACGACCGCGAAGCCCGCGCCGATCGGCAGGATCAGCCACGGCTTCGTATCGAGATGCCAGTTCACGACGTAGTCGATCAGCCCCGCCGAGAAGCTGAAGCCCGCGTGCACCCCCAGCGCCCAGGTGATCGCCATCGAGGCACCCGTCAGCAGCGCGTGCAGCCCGTACAGCAGCGGCGCCGCGAACATGAACGAGAACTCCAGCGGCTCCGTCACGCCCGTCACGAACGACGTCAGCGCGACCGAGAACATCAGCCCCGCCACCCGCTTGCGGTGCTCGGGCCGGGCGCAGTGCGTGATCGCCAGCGCCGCCGCCGGCAGACCGAACATCATGATCGGGAAGAACCCGGACATGAACTGGCCCGCGTCCGGGTCGCCCGCGAAGAAGCGCGTCAGGTCGCCCTGCACCCCGGTGCCGTCCTCGTCCGTGTACTCGCCCGCCTGGAACCAGAAGAACGTGTTCAGGAACTGGTGCATGCCGATCGGGATCAGCAGACGGTTCGCCACACCGAAGATGCCCGCACCCCACGCACCCATGTCGATGAGCTGCTTGGAGAACCAGGTCAGCGCGTCGCCCACCGGCTCCCACAGCAGCCCGAACAGCACGCCCAGCGCGCAGCAGACGAACGCCATGATGATCGGCACCAGCCGCCGGCCGTTGAAGAAGCCCAGCCAGTCCACCAGCCTCGTACGGTGATAGCGCTGCCAGATCACCGCGGTCAGCAGACCGATCAGGATGCCGCCCAGCACGCCCGGGTTCTGCGGGGTGCCGTCCGGCGTCAGCTCCGTCACCGTCCCGTCCACCGGGAACGCCTTCAGCACGTTGAAGTAGACGAGGAAGCCCGCCACCGCGGCCAGCGCCGTCGACCCGTCGGCCTTCTTCGCGAAACCGATCGCGACACCGATGCAGAACAGCAGCGGCAGCCCCAGCGCCCCGTCCAGGATCCCGGTACCGCCGTTGATCAGGACCTTCGACGTCTTCTCCCAGAACGGCCCGTCCAGATAGGCCGCGAAGAGATTGCCGAGACTGACCAGCAGACCGGCCGCCGGCAGCACGGCGACCGGGAGCTGAAGGCTGCGCCCCACCTTCTGGAGCCCCTGGAAGAGTCCGTTCCACCTCGTGCGCTGCGGCGCTGCCGCACTCTCGGTGCTCATCGGTGTCCTCCCGGAACAGGCTCTGTTTGGCAGGCGTTGAAGACTGGTGTAGACCAGTCATCGGCAATCGGCCGGCCCCGCCGCACGGCACGTACGGCAGGGGACCGGTGATCGTCATCCTTCGGTACGCGACGGGAACCCGCCCGTGAAGGTGGGCCAACCGTGCGTTACCGTGACAAACCGGACCAGCGGTGATCAACGGTGGGCCGAGGCAGCGCTCAGCGCACTCGAACGCAGGGAGACAACATGGCCAGCAAGGCAGAGAAGATCGTCGCCGGGCTCGGCGGAATCGACAACATCGAGGAGATCGAAGGCTGCATCACCCGCCTCCGCACCGAAGTCGTCGACCCCGCCAAGGTCGACGAAGCCGCCCTCAAGGCCGCCGGAGCCCACGGAGTCGTCAAGATGGGCACCGCGATCCAGGTCGTCATCGGCACCGACGCCGACCCCATCGCCGCCGACATCGAAGACATGATGTGAGCTGACCTCACCGCGCACCACACCCGAGGGGCCTGAACCGATCAACCGGAACAGGCCCCTCACCCATCTGCCGATAGGCTCGTCCCCATGTCACGCATCGACGGCCGCACCCCCGAACAGCTCCGCCCCGTCACCATCGAACGCGGATGGAGCAAGCACGCCGAGGGCTCCGTCCTCGTCTCCTTCGGCGACACCAAGGTCTTCTGCACCGCCTCCTTCACCGAAGGCGTGCCCCGCTGGCGCAAGGGCAGCGGCGAAGGCTGGGTCACCAGCGAGTACTCGATGCTCCCCCGCTCCACCAACACCCGCGGCGACCGCGAATCCGTCCGCGGCAGGATCGGCGGCCGCACCCACGAGATCAGCCGCCTCATCGGCCGCTCCCTGCGCGCCGTCATCGACTACAAGGCCCTCGGCGAGAACACCGTCGTCCTCGACTGCGACGTCCTCCAGGCCGACGGCGGCACCCGCACCGCCGCCATCACCGGCGCCTACGTCGCCCTCGCCGACGCCGTCACCTGGGCCCAGGGCAAGAAGCTGATCAAAGCCGGCCGCAAGCCCCTCACCGGCACCGTCGCCGCCGTCAGCGTCGGCATCGTCGACGGCACCCCCCTCCTCGACCTCTGCTACGAGGAGGACGTCCGCGCCGAGACCGACATGAACGTCGTCTGCACCGGCGACGGCCGCTTCGTCGAGGTCCAGGGCACTGCCGAGGCCGAACCCTTCGACCGCAAGGAACTCAACGCCCTCCTCGACCTCGCCACCGGCGGCTGCGCCGACCTCGCCGCCCTCCAGCGCGACGCCCTCGCCTGACCGGGCAACCGAACCACGCCCCCCGGCGTCCACACCGGTACGGGCGCACGGGCCGAACCGTGCGCCCGGCCACCACCCGGGGAGGACCGTTCCACATGGCCGCGCGACGACGTATCGCCCTCAGCATCGCCACCGCCGCCCTGCTCGTACCCGCCACCGTCGGCTGCGCCGCACTCGACAAGGCCATCGAATGCGTCGAGACCGCCGACGCCATCGCCACCAGCGTCGGCAACCTCCAGGACGCCGTCGCCACCGGCACCAGCGACCTCACCCAGGCCAGGGAATCCCTCGACGCCATCGACCGCGAACTCGGCACCCTCGGCGACAAGACCGACAACGCCGACCTCAGCAAGGCCGTCGACGACCTCACGGCCGGCGTCACCAACGTGCGCACCGCCATCGAGAACGGCGACGCCACCCCCGACATCTCACCCGTCACCGACGCCGCCACCGAGATCGGCAAGGTCTGCACCCCCGGATAATCGGGGCATGACCCGACTCATCCTCGCCACCCGCAACGCGGGCAAGATCACCGAACTGAAGGCCATCCTCGCCGACGCGGGCATCACCCACGAACTCGTCGGCGCGGAGGCCTATCCCGAGATCCCCGACGTCAAGGAGACCGGCGTCACCTTCGCGGAGAACGCGCTCCTCAAGGCCCACGCCCTCGCCCGCGCCACCGGACTGCCCGCCGTCGCCGACGACTCCGGCCTCTGCGTCGACGTCCTCGGCGGCGCCCCCGGCATCTTCTCCGCCCGCTGGTCCGGCACCCACGGCAACGACCAGGCCAACCTCGACCTGCTCCTCGCCCAGCTCCTCGACATCGACACCCCCCACCGCGGCGCCCACTTCACCTGCGCCGCCGCCCTCGCCCTCCCCGACGGCACCGAACGCGTCGTCGAGGGCCGCCTCACGGGCACCCTCCGCCGCGTCCCCCATGGCACCAACGGCTTCGGCTACGACCCGATCCTCCAGCCCGAGGGCGACACCCGCACCTGTGCGGAACTCACCCCGGCCGAGAAGAACGCCATCAGCCACCGCGGCAAGGCCTTCCGCGCCCTCGTCCCGGTGGTGCGGGAACTGCTGGGCTGAGGGGGGATCTGACAGACGCCGAGGGCCCCGCGCACATGTGCGCGGGGCCCTCTCGATGTGCGGCCGGGGGGACTTGAACCCCCACGGGATCTCTCCCACAGGTTTCTAAGACCTGCGCGGCTGCCAATTACGCCACGGCCGCCCCGGATCTGGCATGCGCCTCAGCCGGCTGCGGTCAGTCTACGGCCGCGCCGCGCGGCGCAGCGACCGGCTTGCGTGATCCGCCCCTGCACCAGGTCCCGGTCACCGCGTGGCAGTTGGGGCAGAGCAGCCGGAGGTTCTCGCGGCGGTCGTCGTGCCGGTCTCCGTTGACGTGGTCGATCTCCAGGACCAGCCGCCGCCCGTGCCACCCGGGCCCGGTCCCGCATCCGGCGCACAGCTCGGGCACGCCCGTCGCCGCCAGCGCACGGCGCAGGACCGCCGTCCTGGTGCGCCGGCCGCGGTCGTGGCGCACCAGGATCTCCTCGCCGCTCAGGGGCGTGGCGACGGGCTGCCTGTGCCGGTGGACCTGACGGTGGAAGTGTGACGTGTCGATACCGTGCTCCGCCACGAGGTCGCGGAAGAGCGCGCGCTGCCGGGGGCTGACCGGGCGGTCCAGCAGCCGCAGCGCTCCCGCCACGGTGACTGAGTCCGCGACGGCGGCCCGGAGCCGTTCCGCGGCGCCGGGTGGGGCCGGGCGTTTCGCGCGCCCCCGGTAGGTGTCCGTGACCGCGTGGCAGTTGGGGCAGAGCAGCCGGAGGTTCTCGATGCGGTTGTTCCGCCAGTCCCCGTCGACGTGGTCGACCTCCAGCGTCAGCGGCCGATCGCGCCAGGACGGCGCCGTGCCGCACAGGGCACAGCGGTCCGGGACGCCTTCGCCGGTCATCGCCCTGCGCAGGCGTTCACCGGGGACGCGCCGCGACCGGTCGGGCGGCTGCACCACGAGGGCCGCGGACGGGGAGCGCCGTCGGGTCCCGCCCGCCCGGTCCGGCGTTCCGAAGTGCGAGGTGTCCAGGCCGAGCGCTCTGACCCGCCTGCTGATGTGCGTGTGGTGACCGCCCACGATGTCGAGCCCGAGGCGTCTCAGCACTTCGCACATGCTCGTCGACGCCGCGACCACGGGGGTGAGGACCTCGCGGGTCCACCGCACCCCCTCCCGTTCGAAGTGGGAGGTGTCGACGCCGAGGCGGATCATGCGTGCGCGGAGGTACTTGCGGGTCGCTCCACCCGGATCGAGACCGAGCCGGGTCATCATCTCGCTCATGCTCCGGGACTCCCGCGCCGTGGTGTCGAGCACTTCCTTCGGATACCGGCTCGCGCCCATCGTGTTCTCCCCTCCCGGTCACCCGTTCATGACCCGTACGGCTCAACGAACCGATTGTCGGACGGTCACGCACGGAAAACGGACGCCCCGCCTCCGCGGTGGGGGCGGGGCGGGGCGTTCCGGGAGGGGTGGGGCGGGTGGGTCAGAACTTCGGGTCGGGGGCGGTGGCGATGACCATGTCGGCGGCCTCCTCCTTGGTGCTGACGGAGGGGGGTGAGCCGTCGAGGGGCTTCTGGGCGGTCTCCTTCATGCAGGCGACGGCGATCACGCCGACGAGCGCGGCGGCCATGGCGTAGTAGGCCGGCATCATGTTGCTGCCGGTCCAGCTGATGAGGGCGGTGATCACCAGGGGGGTGGTGCCGCCGAAGAGGGACGCCGAGAGGTTGTAGCCGACCGAGAGCGAGCCGTAGCGGACCTGGGTGGGGAAGAGCGCGGGGAGCGCGGCGGACATGGTGCCGAGGAGGCAGACCAGGGAGAGGCCGAGCATCAGCATGCCCGCGGTGATGGCGGGGATGCCGCCCTGTCCGATGAGGAGGAAGGCGGGGGCGGACAGGACGAGGAAGCCGAGCATGCCGGTCATCAGGAGCGGCTTGCGGCCGAAGCGGTCGCTGAGGCGGCCGACCTGGTTGATGACGGCCATGAGGGCGACCATCACGCCGAGCAGGATGAGCAGGCCGTGGGTGTCGCTGTAGCCGAGCTCGTCGGAGAGGTAGGTCGGCATGTAGGACAGCAGCATGTAGTCGGTGATGTTGTACGCGCCGACGAGGGCGATGCAGAGGATCAGGGTGGGCCAGTACTGGCGGAAGATCCTGGCGAGGTCGCCCCTGGTGGTGGTCTCGACGGTGTCCGCGGCCTCGGAGGCGTGGGCGGACTCGTCCTCCAGCTTCTGGAAGGCGGGGGTCTCGTCGAGGCGCAGTCGCAGGTAGAGGCCGACGAGGCCGAGGGGTCCGGCGACGAGGAACGGGACGCGCCAGCCCCAGTCCTCCATGGCGGCGTCGCCGAGGAGTGCGGTGAGGGCGGTGACGAGGCCGGCGGCGCCGACGTAGCCGGCGAGGGTGCCGAATTCGAGGAAGCTGCCGAAGAAGCCGCGGCGCTTGTCGGGCGCGTATTCGGCGATGAAGGTGGAGGCGCCGCCGTACTCGCCGCCGGTGGAGAAGCCCTGGACCAGGCGGAAGAGGATCAGCAGGACGGGTGCCCAGAAGCCGATGGAGGCGTAGGAGGGGATCAGGCCGATGGCGAAGGTGCCGACGGCCATGAGGATCATGGTGAGGGCGAGGACCTTCTTGCGGCCGATGCGGTCGCCCATGGGTCCGAAGAACATGCCGCCGAGGGGCCTGACCAGGAAGGCGACGGCGAAGGTGGCGAACGAGGACAGCAGCTGGGCGGTGTCGTTGCCGGACGGGAAGAAGACGTGGCCGATGGTGACGGCCAGGTAGCTGTAGATCCCGAAGTCGAACCACTCCATGGCGTTGCCGAGCGAGGCGGCCTTGACGGCGCGCTTGACGGCGGCTTCGTCGGTGACGGTGATGTCCGTCCGCCTGAGCTTGGGGTTCCTCCGCTGTTCGATGGTGCGGAAGAGGATGGGGTGGCGCCTGACCGCCGCGGGATCCGGAGTGTCCCGCTGTTCCGAACCCGCCATGTCGCGTCCGTCCTTTCCTGGAAGGTGTTGCCAGGAGTTACGTCTGACCGATCGTGGCGAAAGCAAACCGCGGCCCCCGGGGTGGGACCGCGGTCACAGGGTGCGGGGGCGGGGGAGGGTCAGATCCCCAGGTCCTTGATGATCTTGGCGACGTGGCCGGTGGCCTTGACGTTGTACAGGGCGCGTTCGACCTTGCCGTCCTCGTCGACGACGACGGTGGAGCGGATGACGCCGGTCACGGTCTTGCCGTAGAGCTTCTTCTCGCCGAAGGCGCCGTAGGCGGTGAGGACCTCCTTGGAGGGGTCGCCGACGAGGGTGACCTTGAGGTTCTCGGTGTCGCGGAACTTGGCGAGCTTCTCGGGCTTGTCGGGGGAGACGCCGATGACGTCGTAGCCGGCCCGGGCGAGCAGGTCGAGGTTGTCGGTGAAGTCGCAGGCCTGCTTGGTGCAGCCCGGGGTGAGCGCGGCGGGGTAGAAGTAGACGATGACCTTGCGGCCCTTGTGGTCGGCGAGCGAGATCTCGTTTCCGTCGGCGTCGGGAAGGGTGAAGGCGGGGGCGGTGTCGCCGGGTGCCAGGCGCTCGCTCATGGTTCTCCGTACGTTGCTGGGGGGCCGTGAGGCTGTACGCCGTCGAGCGTAATGGGGGTGCCGTGGGGTGCGGAGCCGAGGCAACTGACAGACTGTCGATGCAGGACCGAAGGATCACGGCCACAGGACGACGACAGGACCAGGGAGGCGGCGCGGTGTCGGATACCAGGACCCCTGCGCAGATCGAGGCGGACATCGTCCGCCGGCGCGAGCAGCTTGCGGAGATGCTCGACGAGATCGGTGTGCGTGTGCATCCCAGGACGGTGATCGGTGACGCGAAGGCGAAGGTGGCGTCCACGGTCGACGCGACGGCCGGACGGGCGTTCGTCGCGGTGAACCGCAAGGTGTCGGACGTGAAGTCCCGGTTCGTGTCGGAGGACGGCGCGCCGCGGCTGGAGCGTGTGGTGCCGGTGGCGCTCGTGGCGGTGGGGCTGGTGGGTCTGCTGGCGGTGTCGGCGCGCAGGCGCCGGTGACCCTGTGGGGCGCCGGGGCGGCCGGGGCGGGTAGGTTCGTCGGGTGAGCGCCAGCAGAGATGAGCACAGGGACCGGCACGACAAGCTTCCGATCCGGATGCTGCACGATCGTGTGCTGGTGCGGACGGACATTCCCGAGGGTGAACGGCGCTCCAGCGGGGGCATCGTGATCCCGGCGACCGCGGCGGTCGGGCGGCGTCTGGCGTGGGCCGAGGTGGTCGCGGTCGGGCAGAACGTGCGCACGGTGGAGATCGGGGACCGGGTGCTGTACGACCCGGAGGACCGTGCCGAGGTCGAGGTGCGGGGTGTGGCGTACGTGCTGATGCGTGAGCGTGATCTGCACGCGGTGGCCGCCGACCGGTTCCAGGGTTCGGAGGATTCGACGGGGCTGTATCTGTAGCCGTGTCGGGGGTGTGAGCGGGGCCGGTGGCGGAGGTCACCGGCCCTTGGCATGAGTGCCGTGGCCGCTGCTTGCTACGGTGGGGGGGACCCGACGAGACGCGCCGTACCGGGCTTCGCAAAGACGACGCATCCGTGTTTTCGCCGTCTGTCGGAGGTGCCGTCATGGCCTGGGTTCTGTTGATCGTCGCGGGTCTGCTCGAAGTGGGCTGGTCGATCGGGATGAAGTTCACGGAGGGGTTCACCCGGCTGTGGCCGAGTGTGTTCACCGGTCTGGGGATCGTGGCCAGCATGGTGCTGCTGGCGCAGGCGGCGAAGACGCTGCCGATCGGTACGGCGTACGGGGTGTGGGTCGGTATCGGTGCCGCGGGTGCGGCGGTGGTGGGGATGCTGGTGCTGGACGAGCCGGTGACGGCGGCCCGGATCTTCTTCGTGTGTCTGCTGCTGGTGGCCGTGGTGGGTCTGAAGGCGACGTCGGGGCACTGATCCATCGGGCACCGGGCCGGTCACTGGTACGGGGTCACTGGTACGGGGTCACCGGTACGGGATCACCGGGCCGGTCACCGGTACGGGGTCACCGGGCCGCGGTCACCGGGGCGTGCCGCCGGTACCGGGTGCCGGGGCGTCCGGGGCGGGGCCGGGTGCCGGGTCGGCCGCGGCGGCGGGCCGGGCGGCGGGCGGTGCGGTCGTGGGGGCCGTGGCCGGCGGTCCACCGGGGGCGGTGCCGGGGCGCCGGGCGTCCGGGCTGCCGGTGGGTGCGGGGGCGCTGGTCCGGCCGGGGCCGGTGGGTGCGCCGGGGCCGCCCGCGCCTTCCTCCCAGCCGCTGTCGGAGCCGTCCTCCTCGCCCTCGCCCTCGCCCTCGGCGTCGTAGGGCTGCGTGGAGGAGTCGGCTTCCGCGGACGCCTCGGCTTCGTCGGGTTCCTTGATGGGCTCGGTCACTTCGAGGTCGAAGCCGCGCACCTCGCTGCCCTCGAGGGCGGCGGAGGTGTAGCGGGCCCAGATCTCGGCGGGGATGCCGCCGCCGTTGACGCGGGGTGCGCCGAGGGCTCCGTAGAGCGGGGTCTGGGCGCCGGTCTTCGGGTCCTGGCCCATGACGGCGACGACGGTGACGAGGTCGGGGGTGTAGCCGGCGAACCAGGCGGCGCGGTCCTCCTCGGCGGTGCCGGTCTTGCCTGCGGCGGGCCGGCCGACGGCTCCGGCGGCGGCTCCGGTGCCTCCGTCGACCACGCTCTGGAGGATGGCGGTGGTGGTGTCGGCGGCTTCCCGGGAGACGGCGCGCCGGGTGGGGCGTTCGGGGAGGGCGATGTCGGACCCGTTGCGGGTGACCTTGGTGACGAGGGTGTTCTCGGTGTGCCTGCCGTGGTTGGCGAGGGTGCTGTAGGCCTCGGCCATGTCGACGACGCTGGCGGTGGCGGTGCCGAGGGCGATGGAGGGTGCGGCGGTCAGGTCGGGTGTGGCGGCGGGCAGGCCGAGGGCGACGGCGGTGCTGCGGACCTTGTCGGGGCCGACGTCGACGGCCATCTGCGCGTACACGGCGTTGACGGATTCGTCGGTGGCGCGGCTGATGGAGACGGGGCCGTAGGAGACGTGGTCCTCGTTCTCGGGGGCGTACTCGCTGCCGGTCCAGCCCTGGACGGGGCGGGCGCTGGTGCCGTCGTAGACGGTGTTGGGGGTGATGCGCCGGCCGCTCTGGGTGGTGGAGCCGTTCTCGACGGCGGCGGTGAAGACGAAAGGCTTGAAGCTGGAGCCGACCTGGTAGTCGCGGCGGGTGGCGTTGTTGACGTACTGGCGGGTGTAGTCGACGCCGCCGTACATGGCGACGATCTCGCCGGTGGCGGGGTCGACGGAGGCGCCGCCGACGCGGACGTTGCGGTCGGCGTCGTTGTCGTCGGAGAGCTGGGAGGTGACCTCCTCGTCGACGGCGCGGGTGAAGGCGTCCTGCTTGGCCGGGTCGAGGGTGGTGGTGATGCGGTGGCCGCCGGTGGCGAGGGTCTTCTCGTCGATCGTTCCGGTCGCCGCCAGGTGGTCGCGGACGGCCTGGACGATGTATCCGCGCTGGCCGGAGAGGCCGGTGGAGGCCTTGTCGGCCCGGGGGGTGGGGAAGCGCATGGCGTCGCGTGCGGCGGGGGTGAGCCACTTCTCCTTGACCATGCCGTCGAGGACGTAGTTCCAGCGGGCGAGGGCGGCGTCGCGGTTGCGGGGGTGGGCGGCGACGTCGTAGGCGCTGGGGGCCTTGAGCAGGGAGGCGAGGTAGGCGCCCTCGGCGGTGCCGAGGGCGGAGACGTCCTTGCCGTAGTAGGCCTGGGCGGCGGCCTGGATGCCGTAGGCGTTGCGGCCGAAGTAGCTGGTGTTGAGGTAGCCCTGGAGGATGTCGCTCTTGCTCTGCTCGCGGCCGAGCTTGACGGCGATGAAGAACTCCTTGACCTTGCGGGTGACGGTCTGTTCCTGCACGAGGTAGTAGTTCTTCACGTACTGCTGGGTGATGGTGGAACCGGACTGGCGGCCCTTGCCGGTGACGGTGTTCCAGGCGCCGCGGACCATGGCGGGCGGGTCGATCGCGGGCTGGGTCCAGAAGTCGCGGTCCTCGGCGGCGAGTACGGCGCGCTGGACGGTGAGGGGGACCTGGTCGAGGGGGATGTTCTCCCGGTTGACCTCGCCGTCGCGGGCGATGGGGGTGCCGTCGCGGTAGAGGTAGACGTTGGTCTGTGCGGTGGCCGAGGCGTTGGCGGCGGGGATGTCGACGAGCAGGTAGCCGGCGAGGAATCCGCCGATGAGCAGCACGGCGACGGCCAGGGTGGTGCCGAGGACGATCCGCCAGGTGGGGATGACGCGCCGCCAGCCGGTGCGCCGTGGGCGGGTCCTGCCTGACGTCTTCCCGGCGGGCGCGGGCTCGGCCGGACCGGGCACGGTCGCGTCCCGGGGGGTCCAGCTCTGCTGCTGCGGCTCGTCACTCATGAACCCCATAGTGCACTTTTACGGGTGATATCCCCCGGATCCGGACACGAGGCGGCCGGAAATGCGCTCGCGGGGCGGCGCGGGGCTCGGCTAGGGTCGTGCGCTTTGGTACGGACGGGGCGCACATGAGCACGGCAGATGAGCACGGCTCGTGGGCGCGGCTCGTGGGCACGGCACATGAGCGCGGACGGCCGAGCACGGGTGCGGACGGCGAGGGGGCGGGGGAGCGTGGTGCGGCTCTATGCGATCGTCGCGGCGGGCGGCTTCCGGCGCCATGCGACGTACCGGGTGGCGACCGCGGCGGGCCTGTTCACCAACACGGTCTTCGGCTTCATCATGGCGTACACCTACACGGCCCTGTGGGACGAGCGGCCGCAGCTCGGAGGCTACGACCTGTCCCAGGCGCTGACCTATGTGTGGCTCGGTCAGGCGCTGCTGATGACCTGCTCCATGATGGGCGGCGGCTTCGAGGACGAACTGGTCGAACGCATCCGCACCGGGGACGTCGCCGTCGACCTGTACCGGCCGGCCGACCTGCAGCTGTGGTGGCTGGCGGGTGACCTCGGGCGGGCCGCGTTCCACTTCGTCGGGCGCGGGATCGCGCCGATGGCGATCGGCGCGTTCGCCTTCGACCTGGCGGTCCCCGCCTCCCCGCTGACCTGGCTCGCCTTCCTGGTGTCGGTGACGCTGGGCGTGGTGGTGAGCTTCGCCATCCGCTTCCTCGTGGCGCTGTCCGCGTTCTGGCTGATGGACGGCGCCGGGGTCACCCAGTTGGCCTGGCTCGTGGCGCTGTTCTTCTCCGGCATGCTGCTGCCGCTGAACCTCTTCCCGGGCGTGCTCGGCGAGGTGGCCCGGGCGCTGCCCTGGTCCTCGCTGCTCCAGGTCCCGGCGGACGTCTTCCTGGGCACGTACGAGGGCGGCGCACTGGTGGGGGCCTTCGCGTTCCAGGCCGGGTGGGCCGTCGTCCTGCTCGCCGCGGGCCGGCTGCTCCAGGCCGTCGCGACCCGGCGGGTGGTGGTCCAGGGTGGCTGAGGCGGTGCGGGCCTATGGGCTGATCGTGGCGATGTGGGTCCGCTCCACGATGGCCTACCGGGCGTCGTTCGCGATGACGGCGTTCGGGAACTTCGTGGCCACCGGCTTCGACTTCGTGACGATCCTGCTGATGTTCTCCCACGTGGACGCGCTCGGCGGCTGGTCGCTGCCGGAGATCGCGTTTCTCTACGGGACCACGAGCACCGCGTTCGGCCTGGCCGACCTGGTGCTGGGCTCCATGGACCGGCTCGGGCGGCGGGTGCGCGACGGCACCCTCGACACCCTGCTGGTGCGGCCCGTGCCGGTGCTCGCCCAGGTGGCCGCCGACCGGTTCGCGCTGCGCCGCCTCGGCCGCGTCACCCAGGGGCTGCTGGTGCTCGGCTACGCCCTGTGGACCCTGGACGTCGACTGGACGCCGGGCAGGGTCGCCGCGGTGCCCATGATGCTGCTGTGCGGCGGGCTGATCTTCGGGTCGCTCTTCGTCGCGGGCGCCGCGTTCCAGTTCTTCGCGCTGGACGCCGCCGAGGTGCAGAACGCCTTCACCTACGGCGGGAACACACTGCTCCAGTACCCGCCGTCGCTGTTCGCCAAGGACCTGGTGCGCGGGGTGACGTTCGTCGTGCCGCTCGCCTTCGTCAACTGGGTGCCGTCGCTGTACGTCCTGGACCGGGAGAACCCGCTGGGCCTGCCCGGCTGGCTGGCGCTCCTGCCGCCCGTCGTCGCCGCCGTCTGCCTCGGGCTCGCCGGGCTGGCGTGGCGCACGGGGCTCCGCGCGTACCGCAGCACCGGAAACTGAGGACGCACATGGACATGGGGAACCCCACCCCCGCCCACCACTCCCCGGACGGCGCCGCGCGCACGGGCACCGGCCGCGCCGGGCCGGACCCCGGTGCCGGCGGGGCGGGCTTCATCGCGCTCGACGGCGTCGAGAAGGTCTTCGAGGTGCGGCGCAGGACGGGCCGGCTGCGGCGCGAACGGCACCGGGTGCGGGCCGTCGACGGGATCAGCTTCACCGTGGCGCGCGGCGAGATGGTGGGCTACATCGGCCCGAACGGCGCCGGGAAGTCGACCACGATCAAGATGCTCACCGGCATCCTCACCCCCAGCGGCGGCAGCCTGCGGGTCGCCGGCATCGACCCGTCCCGCGAGCGCACCCGGCTCGCCCGCCGGATCGGCGTCGTCTTCGGCCAGCGCACCACCCTGTGGTGGGACCTGCCGCTGCGCGACTCCTACCGGCTGATGCACCGGATGTACCGGGTGCCCGACGCCGTCTTCCGCGACAACCTCGACCGGTGCACCGAACTGCTCTCCCTCGGCGACCTGATGGACGTGCCGGTGCGCCAGCTGTCGCTGGGGCAGCGGATGCGCGGCGACATCGCGGCGGCCCTGCTGCACGACCCGGAGGTCCTCTATCTGGACGAGCCGACGATCGGCCTGGACGTGGTCTCCAAGGCGAAGGTCCGCGACTTCCTGCGCGAACTCAACGCCGAGCGCGGCACCACCGTGCTGCTGACCACCCACGACCTCACCGACATCGAGCAGTTGTGCCGCCGGGTCATGGTCATCGACCACGGCCGCCTGATGTACGACGGGGCGCTCGCGGGGCTGCACGAGATCGGGGAGAGCGAGCGGACCCTCGTCGTCGACCTCGAACGCGAACTGCCGCCCATCGCGCTGGAGGGGACGCGCACGGTGAAGGTCGAGGGACCGCGGCAGTGGCTGGCCTTCCCCGCGTCCGCCTCCGCGGCCCCGCTGGTCGCCGCGCTCGCCCAGCGGTGGCCGCTGGTGGACCTGTCGGTCCGGGAACCCGACATCGAAGCGGTGATCGCCAAGATGTACGCGGACCGCTCCGCTGACTAGGCTGACCGCATGACGAGCGAACTCCCCGAGATGCGGGCCTCCGATGCGGAACGGGAGCGCGTGGCCGAGCGCCTGCGCGACGCGGTGGCCGAGGGGCGCCTCGACATGGAGGAGTTCGAGCAGCGTCTCGACATCGCCTACCGCGCCCGCACCCACGGTGAACTGGTGCCCCTGGTGGCGGACTTGCCCGCCCCCGGCGCCGG
The DNA here is from genome assembly GCF_014489615.1 of Streptomyces genisteinicus. Lineage (GTDB taxonomy): Bacteria > Actinomycetota > Actinomycetes > Streptomycetales > Streptomycetaceae > Streptomyces > Streptomyces genisteinicus. The sequence continues at coordinate 2,640,160 of NZ_CP060825.1, read as the reverse complement.
AGCGGCGGACCCGCTCCCGGCGGGCGACCCCGCGGGGGCCCCGGCGCGGACCCGCTGGCGGGACCGGATCGGCCTCCCGGCGACCTCCAGCAGTGCCTTCGCCTTCTGGGGCGGCTTCAGCCGCAAGGGCACCTGGACCGTCGGCCGGTCCTTCACCGCGGTGGCGGTGATGGCGGGCGGCGAACTCGACCTGCGCGACGCCAGTTTCGAGGACCGGGAGACCGTGATCACCTGCATCGCCGTCATGGGCGGTGTGCACGTCGCCGTGCCTCCCGACGTCCATCTCCAGGTCACCGGCATCGGGTTGATGGGCGGCTTCGCCGAGGAGGGCACCGTCGAGGGCCGGCCGGACCCGGACGCCCCGCGCGTCGTCGTGCGCGGCGTGGCCCTGATGGGCGGCGTCGCCGCGGAGCGCAAGCAGACGAGGGCGGAGAAGCAGCGGCTGAAGGCGGCACGCGCCGAGCAGGCCCGGCTGGAGAAGCAGGAACGCAAGCGCAAGGAGCTCGGCTGAGCCGCCGCGGGGCCGTGCCCTGCCGGGCGCTTCCGGTCCGGGTGCGGGTTTTCCCGGACCGGGCGCTTCCGGTCCGGTGGCCGGTGCCCGCAGGCCGGCGGGCGCTCAGAGGCCGGCCGGGTCCACCACCGTCCCCATCCGCGCGTAGCCCGCGTCGCTCGGGTGGAGGTGGTCGCCCGAGTCGTAGGCGGGCAGCAGCCGGCGCGGCGCGTACGGGTCGCGCAGCGCGCGGTCGAAGTCGACGACGGAGTCGAACACCGTGCCCGACCGCACGGCCCGGTTGACCACGGCCCGCTCGGCCTCCACCGCCGCCGAGCAGCGCGGATGGCCCGCGCACGGCAGGATCGTCGCGCCGGTCACGTGCAGCCCCTGGGCGCGGGCCCGGCCGGCCAGCTCCCGCAGCCCCGCGACGACCTGCTCGCCGGTCCCCGCGTACGGGGAGCGCAGCAGGTCGTTGACGCCGATCGCGACGATCACCGACGTGGCCCCGGAGCGTGAGAACACATCGCGGTCGAGGCGCCCGAGGGCGCTCTCGCCCCGCCCGTCCAGCAGCAGCCGGTTGCCGCTGATGCCCGCGTTCACCACGCCGTAGCGGCCGCCGAGGCGGTCGGCGAGGACGTCGGGCCAGCGGCGGTCCGTGTCGGGCGTGGAGGTGACGCCGTCGGTGATCGAGTCGCCGACGGCGACGACCGAGCCGCGCGCCTGCGAGGTGAGCACGTCGACGGCGGTCACATGGTGCCAGGACCGGATCCGCGCGTCGTACCCGTCGCCGCTCTCGTCCCGGGTGCGGTCGCCGCCGGCGACGTAGGAGGTCCGGCGCGCATGGGTGTGGGTGGTGACCGGGCCGCCCGGTGCCGGCACGTGGACGCTGACCAGCAGGTCCCCGTCGTACGGGATGCGCAGGGCCACGGGGTCGCTGACGAGCTGCCCGCCGGGGGCGACGGTCGCGCCGGGGGCCCCGCCGAAGAGCACCGGGCGGACCGACCCGGGGACGGCGGCCGCTCCGGCGCCGCCCGCCCCGCCGGCCGCCACGGCGAGCGACGCGGAGCCGATCCGCAGCGGCACGGTGCCGTAGAGGTTGGAGAGCGTGACGCGGGCGGCCGTTCCGCCGATGCTGGTGTGGACGACGTTGCGTACGGTGCTGCCGTCGTCGCCCACCGCGCCCGCGCCGTCGTCCGCCGTGGCCGCGGCGACCGGGGCGGCGGCCCAGGTGGCCAGCCAGACGGGGGTCGCGGACGGCGGCGTGCGCAGGGCGGGACGGTTCCTGACCGTGTCGATCCCGAGGTAGATGCCGCCGCATATGAGGGCCACGACGGCCATGAGGGCAGCGAGGCTCGCGTACCCCTGACGCTTGTTCATGCACACATCATCCGGCACGGCCCGGGAACTCGGCGAACCGCCCGGGAGTAGTGGTGACAGGGACAATGCGTACGTGACGTACGGGCGGACGGGTGGAGCGGATGGAACGCACAGAACCGGATGAGCCGGACCACGGGGACCGTGCCGGTTCCGGGGGCACGCCGCCCCCGGACGGTGCGCGCCCCGGGATGCCCGGTGCGCCTGGGGCGCCTGGGGCGCCAGGCATCGGCGGAACGGCCCCGGGCGGACCGTCCCGGGCGGACGCGGCCGGTGCGCCGGGCGCGGTGCCGGGAGCCCCGGGCGGGGCGGCGCGCGCCGCGCAGGGCACGGGCCTGCCCGGATTCACGTACACCGAGGCGGACGCCGAGAAGCAGCGCGGCGTGCGGCGGATGAAGGCCACGGCCACCGGCCTGCTGCTCCTCGTCGCGGTGGTCTTCGCCCTCGCCACCTGGGCCGAGAACTCCGGCGCGGGGGCCTGGGCCGGGTACGTCGCGGCCGCGGCCGAGGCGGGCATGGTCGGCGCGCTCGCCGACTGGTTCGCGGTGACCGCCCTCTTCCGCCACCCGCTCGGCATCCCCATCCCGCACACCGCGATCATCCCGCACAAGAAGGACCAGCTCGGCGCCTCGCTGGGCTCCTTCGTCGGCGAGAACTTCCTCTCCGAGGACGTCGTCCGGGCCCGGCTGCGCGGTGTCGGCATCGGCCGGCGGCTCGGCGCCTGGCTCGCGGAGCCCGCGCACGCCGACCGGGTCACCGCCGAGCTGGCCACCGCCCTGCGCGGCGCGCTGACCGTGCTGCGCGACTCCGACGTGCAGGCGGTCGTCGGCGAGGCCATCACCCGGCGGGCGGAGGCCGCGGAGATCGCCCCCGGCGTCGGCAAGACGCTCCAGAAGGTCGTCGCCGACGGAGCCCACCACCGCGCCGTCGACCTGATCTGCGCCCGCGCCCACGACTGGCTCGTGCTCCACGCCGATTCGGTCATGGACGCGGTCGAGGGCGGTGCGCCCGGCTGGACGCCGCGTTTCGTCGACCGCAAGGTCGGCGAACGCGTCTACCGCGAACTGCTGCGGTTCGTCACCGAGATGCGCGACATGCCCGGCCATCCCGCGCGGGCCGCGATCGACCGCTTCCTCGGGGACTTCGCCGGCGACCTCCAGTCGGACACCGAGACGCGCGAGCGCGTCGAGCGCCTGAAGTCCGAGCTGCTGGGGCGCACGGAGATCCAGGACGTCATCGCCTCCGCCTGGTCGTCCGTCCGCGACATGATCCTCGCCGCCGCGGGCGACGACCGGAGCGAGCTGCGGCTGCGCGCCCGGGCCTCCCTGCTGTCGCTGGGGGCCAAGCTGGCCTCGGACGCCCGGCTCCAGTCGAAGGTGGACGGCTGGGTGGAGGACGCGGCGGTGTACGTGGTCACGACGTACCGCACCGAGATCACCTCCCTGATCTCGGACACGGTCGCGAGCTGGGACGCGGAGCACACCTCCCGCAAGATCGAGGCCCACATCGGGCGGGACCTCCAGTTCATCCGCATCAACGGCACGGTGGTCGGCGCGCTGGCGGGCCTGGCGATCCACACGGTCGCCCACGCGTTCGGCGGCTGACGCCGCCGATGGTCGCCCGTGCCGCGGGGCTGTGGCCGGGGACAGCCGGTGGCGGGGCATGTCGAGCGGCCCGCGCGGCCGAGTCCCGGTCCTGCTGCGGGCACGCCCTGCCCGGTGGCCGAGCCCGCCCCGGCGGGCGGCTTCCGCGACGAGAGAGCGTGCGTGGGGACGCGTCTGTGCGCGTGCCGCTGCCGCCTTCCGCGGCTGACGCCACCGACGGTCACCCGTGCCGCGGAGCCGGGCCCGCCGGGCAGGTCACCCGCCCGGCGGCCCGAGCCCGCCCGCAGGTCACCCAGCGCGGCGGCCCGCCGCCACCCGAGGGGCGCACGCCCGCCCCTGCGCCCCGGCCCCGGCGGGACCCCCCGCCTACCGGCCGGGGTGCGGGGCGCCGCGCTGGGTGGGGAAGGGGCCGGTGGCGGGCGGGGCCGGCTCCGCGGGGCCGGCGGGGGCCGGGACGGGCGGGCCGCCCTGCTGCGCGGCGAGCGCGCCCCAGGGACGCTGCCGGCCGCCGCTGACGGCGGCGATGCCGCGCTCGTCGTACCGCGAGGTCGCCAGCGACCACGCCAGATTGCCCGCCATCACATGGCGCATGCCCTCGACGTAGTGGTCGACGTGCCCCCGCACCTCGGCCGGCACGCGCCGGGCCTGGAGCGCCGCGGGGAGGGCGGCGGCGAGTTCGCCGAAGCGGGCGATCCGCCGGTTGGCGAGCGCGGCCGTCAGGTCGACGGCCTCGTCCAGCGAGCAGCCCTTGTGGCCGCGCAGCACCAGCACGCTGTTGTTGACGTCGCCCGCGGCGATCTCCTTCACCAGCGACACGATGTCGTTGACGAAGATCACCACGTCGGCCGTCACCTCCCGCATCTCGCGCAGCGGTTCGGCCCCGTGCAGGTCGTCCGGCAGCGCGTAGCCCCCGCACCGCTCGGTGAAGTCCAGGCACGGCTGCACGCCGATGGAGTGGCGCCGCAGTTCGAGGAAGGCCTCGGGGGTCGGCAGGCCGTCCGCGTTCCGGTTGCGCGCCTCGCCCTGGTGCGCCGCCATGTACGCGAGCCAGTGGGTGCGGAAGCGGCGCCGCCAGTGGGGCGCCCTGCCCGCCGTGGAGCGCCGCCAGATGTCGCCGAAGGCGCGGACCAGCGGCGGACTGGCCACCGGCACCGTGTCGTCGGGGGTCATGATCCGTCCCAGGCTCTCCACCAGGCGCTCTATCGCGCGCGGCCGCATCCCGAGCCCGCCGTCGAACTGGTCGTCGAAGATGAAGAACCAGGCGTTGAAGTCGGCGGCGAGTTCGAGGTCGGCGGCGTTCGCCGTCGGGTAGAAGTAGGCCATCAGCCGCTCCAGGCGGAGCGTGTCGTACTCCGACGTCGCGGCCTCCCCGCCGAGCAGTCCGGTGGTCAGCAGCCACTGGAGCGTGTGCCGCCGGGCGCGTTCCGCGTGCGGGTTGAGAAGTGCCGGGTAAGGGATCCTGACCGCCGTCGTGCGCCGGGTGGGATCCGCGGGGCTGGGAAGGTGGCCGAAGTCCATCGCGTTCGCCATACGTGCCCCCTGGTGTCGAGGCGCCGGCCGATGTCTCGGGGCGCAGGTCCGAGGTGTCCTCGCAGCCCTACGAGGCTAGGGGGAACGGCCCCGTTGCGGGAGCATTCCCCGCCTTGCGGTGGCGTCAACCGGCGGCATCCGGCGCACACGCCCGGCGCACGCCCTGCGGGAGTTGCCGCTGCGCCGGGCGTGACGAAGCGTCCGCCCGCAAGGGAACGCGCCCGGCGTACGCCTGCCGCCGTTACCAGGAACGCGGGCGGGGCGGGGCCGGAACGCACAGTCGCGGACACACAACTCCCCGTGGGCGTACGCTTTCGCGCGTACCCGTGTCCCTGCGGTCGAAGGAACAGAAGTGGCCTCTGAGGGAGACCGGCCGGGACGCCCGCGCCGGAAGCTGTTGGAGAGAGACGCGGAACTCGGCGCCGTGGACGGTCTGCTGACCGAGCTCGCCGAGGCGGCCGCCGGGTCCGGCGGCCCGGCCAGGGGAGCCCTGCTGGCCTTCGCGGGCCCCGCCGGACTCGGCAAGACCACGCTGCTGACCGAGGTGCGCCGCAGGGCGGCGGCCCGCGGCTGCACCGTCCTCGCCGCGCGCGGCGGCGAGCAGGAGCAGGGCGTCGCCTTCCATGTCGTACGGCAGCTCGTGCAGCCGCTGCTGGCGGCCTCCGGGGAGGAGGACCACCGCCGCCTGCTGGGCAGTTGGTACGACATCGTCGCCCCGGCCATGGGCCTGGTCGCGCGGGGCGACGGCGCCGCGCCCGACCCGCAGGGCGTGCGCGACGGCCTGGACTGGATCGCCACCCGCTTCGCCGTGCAGCGCGCCCCGCTGGTGGTCGTCCTCGACGACGTCCACTGGGCCGACGCCGAGTCCCTCGCCTGGCTCTCGGGCTTCGCCCCGAGGGTCACCGAACTGCCGATGCTGCTGGTCGTCGCCTACCGTTCCGACGAACTCCCCGTCGACGCGGCGGCCTTCGCCCACCTCGCCGAACGCCACGGCTCGCACCCCTACGACCTCGCGCCGCTCACCCCGGGCGCGGTCGGCAGCCTCGTCCGGGAGGCCCTGGGCGAGGAGGCCGACGACGGCTTCTGCCGGGAGGCGTGGGCCGTCACCGGCGGCAACCCCTTCGAGACGGTCGAGGTCGCGGCGAAGTTCGCCGACCGGGGGCTCAAGCCGCAGAACGTCCACGTGGCGGAGCTGCGCGAGCTGGCCTCGGCGGTCAAGGGCAGCGGGCTCGTCGAGCGGCTGGAGCGGCTCGGCACCTCCACCGTGCGGTTCGCCTGGGGCGCGGCCGTGCTCGGCGCCGAGGCGTCCCGGAGCCTGGCCGCGGGCGTCGGCGGACTGGGCGAGGCCGAGTCCGCCCAGGCGGTCGCCCGGCTGCGCGTGGCCCGCATCCTCGCCACACCGCCGGCCGACGAACCCGACGACGACCGGCTGGAGTTCTTCCACCCGCTGGTGGCCACCGCCGTCTACCGCGCCATACCCGCCGCGTTCCGGGTCGCCATGCACGGCCAGGCCGCGGCCGTCGTCTCGGCCTCCGGGCTCGGCGTCACCAGCGTCGCCCGGCACCTGCTGGAGGTGCACCCGGAGAGCGACCCGTGGGTCGTACGGCAGCTGCGCGAGGCGGCCCGCGACTCCCTCCGCTCGGGCGCACCGGAGGCGGCACGCCGCTGCCTGGCCCGCGCGCTGCGCGAGCCTCCCGCCCTCGACGAGCGGGCGGACGTGCTCTTCGAACTCGGCTGCTCCGCCCTGCTCACCGAACCGGCGACGACCGTCAACCACCTGCGCGCCGCTCTGGACGAGCCGGTCCTCGCCCCCGCGCTGCGCGAGATGATCGTCTACCGCCTGGCCCAGGCCCTCGGGCACTCCGACCGGATGGCCGAGGCCGCCGAGACCGTCGCCGAGGCGGCCCGCGAGGCCACCGACGCGAAGACCCGGCTGCACATGCAGGCCGAGCAGTTCATGTGGAACGCGTTCCGCGCCGACGAGCCGGACTCCCCGGCCCGTTCGCGCCGGCTGGCCCGGCTCGCCGAGCACCTGACCGGCCGCAGCCTCGCCGAGCGCTACATCCTGGGCCTGCGCGCCTGGGACGCCATGGTCCGCGGCGAGCCCGCCGAGACCGCCTCCACTACGCCCGCGAAGCCCTCGGCGACGGCATGAGCTGGACGGACGACCAGTGGGGCTTCGAGGTCCCGGTCCTGGTCGCGCTCACGTTCATGTACTGCGACCAGCCCGGACAGGCCGAGGAGCTGTTCACCGCCGGCATCGCCGAGTGCGAACGCAAGGGCTGGCGCGGCGCCCACCTGTCGTTCGGTTTCACGCTCCTCGGCTACATCCGCTACCGCCGGGGCCGTCTCGACGAGGCCGAGACCCTGGTCCGCGCGGGGCTGCGGATCGCCGACCGGGTCGGACGGAACGTGCCCGCCCAGTACTTCGCGATCGGCATCCTCATCGAGATCCTGCTCGCCCGCGGACGCACCTCCGACGCCCACGACGTGGCCGTCAAGTACGGCTACGGCGACGTCGTTCCCAGCGCCGTGGTCTACCCCGACTCGCAGACGGTCCACAGCGAACTGCTGCTCGCCCTCGGCCGGCGGCGGGAGGCCGAGTACGAGCTCGCCAGGGTCGGCCTGCGCCTCGAACCCCGGGGCATGCGCAACCCCGCCTGGTGCCCGTGGCGCCTCCACCTCGCCCGGGCCACCGACAACCCGGAGCACGCCGCCGCGCTCGCCGCCGAGGCCCTGGAGATGGCCCGCCGCTTCGGCACCCAGTCGGCGATCGGGCAGGCACTGCACGCCATGGCGTCGATCACGGAGGGACCCGCCGAACGCCTGCGCCTGCTGGCGGACGCCGTCGCCCACCTGGAGCGTTCGCCCGCCGGCTACGACCTCGCGAGCGCGCTGGTCGACCACGGCGTGGCGCTGCGCCGCGCGGGCCTGCGCCAGGAGGCGGGCGAGCAGCTGCACCGGGGGCTGGAGGGGGCCGCGCAGTGCGGCGCCGACGGCCTCGCCGCGCGTGCCCGCGAGGAACTCGACGCGGCGGGCCTGTGGCCGCTGCAACTGCGCTCCGACGACACGGGGCTGCTCACCACCCAGGAGCGCCAGGTGGCGGAGTGGGCCGTCGCGGGACGGTCCGACGACGGCATGGCGGAGGAGCTGGGGGTGCCGCTGCCGGTGGTCACGCGCCTGATGTCGGACATCTACCGCAAGGTCGGCTCGGACCGGGCGGGGCTGGAACGCATGCTGCGCCGGCAGCAGCCGCCCGCCGTGGGCTGAGGCGCGTCGTCGGGCGGGGGCGGGGGCGGCACCGGGGGCGCCGGAGTCCGGGGCGCCGGAGCCGGCTCCGGCGGTTCCGGTCCTCGGCCGCCGGGGTGCCGGGGTGCCGGGGGTGAGCGGAGCCCACGCGGTCGTCCCGTTCCCGTTCTCGGGACGCCGGAGTCCCGCCCGGTCGTTCCGGTCGTTCTGGTCCTCGGCCGGCCGGGGTGCCCGGGCCCGTAGCCACTGGGCAGCCGGCGTCTCGGCCGCCGGAGGCGGACGCGCCGGGCGCGCGACCGGTCCCTGCCTGACGGTCCCGCGCCCAGCGCCTCCAGGGGAGGTGCCCTTCAGTACGGGCGCGGGAGCCGTGGCGTTCAGCCGCGTCGGGCCGAATCCTCAGCGCTGTCCGCGCGACACCGCCGCCGAGGCCACCGCCACGCCCGCGGCCACGGAGAGGACCGCAGGCCACGCGCCGACCTTCTTCGCCAGCGGGTGCGAACCCGCGAACGCGGCGAGGTACGCGGCGCTCAGCCCGGCGGCCGCCCTCGCTCCCGCGTCCCGGTGCCACTGGCGCGCGGCGACGGCCCCGGCCGCGGCGAGCGCCACGCCGCCGAGGGGCCGCTTCCCCGTGAAGCGGGCGAGCGCGTAGCCGCCCACGAGTCCGCCTGCCGCCACCGCTGCCGCGGGAACCCCTGCCATGATGCCGCCGCCTTTCGTCGCCGTCCGGGCCGTCCCGGTCGTCCTGGTCGGCCTGGTCGTTTTGGGCCGTGCGGTCGTCCGGGGCCGTTCGTGCTGCCCGGTCGTCCGTGCGTCCCGCCCGTGCGTCCGATCCTGTCACCGGGCCCGGCACGCGTGCGACGGCCCCCTCGGCGGAGCCGGCCTCCCCGCCGGCAAGGACCTCCGCGTACCTCCGCGGGCCTTACCCCGGACCTCCGCCCCGGATCTCCGCCTCAGCGCCGGGCACCCGCATCGTGCGCCTCCAGGCCGACGTCGCCGGGGGCGACATGGGGGTGGAGGACCAGATCGTCGTCGTAGTCGCCGCCGGTCTCGCTGCGGTAGGCCAGCGGGGTCTCCGTGAAGAGCGTGGCCAGGCGGGACGCCAGCCGCTCCGCCGCCCGGCCGGCGTGCTCGGCGTCGATGCGGTCGGCGGACGGGACGAGCAGGGGTTCCAGGGCCGCCATGCCCGTGTAGAAGTACGTGCCGTGCAGCAGCGGCCACAGGATCTGCGTCAGTGAGCCGTGGATGCCCCTGGGCGCCATCGACGTGCCCCGCGCCCCGGCCGTGACCACGGTCAGCGCTCGCTTCCCGGCGAGCGCCCCGGCTCCGTAGCGCTCGCCCGTGCCGTAGCCGAGGCCCTTGACCAGGACGCGGTCGAACCAGCCCTTCAGGATCGCCGGCGGCCCGTACCACCACAGCGGGAACTGGACCACCAGCGCGTCGGCCCGCAGCAGCTTCTCCTGCTCGGCGTGGACCTCCGGGGCGATGCGTCCCGTGGCGAGCGCCTGGTGGGAGGCGTCGGCGACGAGCAGACGGCCGGTGTGGTCCGGGTAGTCGGCGGCGGTGACGACGGGGTCCCAGCCCATGGCGTAGAGATCCGACTCGGTGACCGTGTGACCGAGCGCGCGGGCCGCGCGGATGCCCTCGCGTCGCAGGTGCGCGGTGAGGGAGGCGGGTTCGGGGTGCGCGGAAAGCCAGAGAATCTCCATTCCGGGCGCCCTACCCCGAAGGCCCCGCCCCACTCGTGGGCGGACAGCGCGCCCCCGGCCCCGGCGGCCTCCACCGCCGCCGCACCGCCTCACCCTTGCACCGCCCCCTTCACCCGCCCCGCTCCGGACCCCGGTCACCGGGCGCCCGTCACCGGAGGCGCCGCGCGCCGTCTCCTTTAGCGCAGGAGCTGCCCGCGCACCGCGCCGTCCGGGAACTTCTCCGTGTGGATGTTGGAGTAGAACTCCCGCGGAGTCTCCCGGATCTCCTTCAGCAGCCCCTTGTGCTGGTGCTCCAGCCGCCCGGACACCGCGAACACCCCATCCGGCACGGGCTTGTCGAGCAGTCCGAGCACGACGTCCCCGTTCGTCCCGAACGTGCCCCGGTGGATGTGCGCCGCCTGCGGGGGCTGGATGTTCACCCAGGCCAGCGAGAAGTCCACGGACCGCCCGGACGAATGCAGGAACGTCACCGCGAAGCCGTCGTCGTCGCCCACCTTGGCCGGATCCGTCACCGGCACCTCCTGCACGCCGTTGGAGAGCGCGCGCAGCTTCCCGCCCTTGATGATGTGCAGCGGGTTGATGTTCCGCTTCAGCCGCTTCAGCTGCCCGCGCACCGCGCCGCCGGGGAACTCCGCGCTGTGCAGGTTCAGATAGAAGCCGGACGGATGCGCGCGCAGCCGCTCGGCCAGCTTCGCGTCCTCGATCGTCCCGTGCCCTGCCGCCGAGTGGACGGAGTCCGGCATGGCGGTGCCGAACAGCTCCACCCGCACCTCGCCGTTCCGCCCCGCCGCACCCTGGTGGATGTGGCCCTGGCTGGGCACGAACCCCTGCCACTGCATCGCGTAGACGATCCGGTCGCCCTTGACCTTCACCAGCGCGACGGCCTTCCCGTCCGGGTCGTTCACGGCGGGACCGCCCTTCTCCGGGACCTCGTGCGCGCCGGTCATCACGACGGCGAAGGTCACCGCGCGGCCGGTGTTCTTCGTGGTGAACGCCGCGGCCTCGGCCCGGTCGGGACTTCGGCCCCCGCCGTGCCCGTCGTGGGCCGCTGCCGGGGCCACCGCCCCGGCAGCGGCGGCCAGCACCACCAGCGCGGCGGGCACGGAGAGGCGGCGGAGTCGGAACGTACGCATGGGAAGGTCCTCCCGTCGGGGCCGGGCCGCGTCCCCTGGCCGCGTCCTGAGAGCGGCGCGTCCGGCCGTCGGTCGGGGTCCAGTACGCGCGCCGCCCGACCCCCGTTCAACCCGGGCCACCCGGCGCACCGGCCTGAACGGCTTGCCGTCGCGCCCCGTACCTCCCGCCGTACGCAACCGGCCCACGCCCCACCGCGAACGAGGAGTCCACCATGCGCGGCACCCCCCACCCGGCCCGGATCAGGCCGTTTCTCGCGGCCGCGCTGGCCGCTCTCGCGCTGCTCGCCGCGACCGGCTGCGAGGACTCGGGCGGTTCCGGCTACGGAGCGGGCCCGGCCTCCCCGCCGGCGCGGCAGGGCGACGCCGGCGCGAGCGCCCCCGCCGGTACACCCGCCGCCTCCGAACCCGCCCCCGCCGCGGACGACCCGGCCCCCGCACCCGGATCCGGATCCGGATCCGGATCCGGCTCGGAGGCGGCCCCCGCGTCCGTCACCACCGCCGAGTCCGGCCTCGGCCCGATCCTCGTCGACGGAAACGGCCGCACCCTCTACGCCTTCACCAAGGACAAGCCCGGCACGACCAGCTGCGACGCCGACTGCATCGCCGTCTGGCCCGCGTTCACCTCGGCCGCCGAACTCACCGCCACCGGCACCGCCGACCCCGCCCTGCTGGGGGAGACCCGGCTCGGCGAGGGCGCCGACCAGGCCGTCTACGGGGACTGGCCGCTCTACTACTACGTCGGCGACGTGCTCCCCGGCGACGTCAACGGCCAGGGTCTGGACGGCGAATGGTTCGCCGTCGCCGCCGACGGCACCCTCGTCAAGGACGGCGTCGAGTCCGTCGCCTGATCCCCCTGACGGCGGCGATGTCGTACCCGTCCGGCACCCTGAACCCATGCTCATCGAGGGATACGACCCCGAGTCCGACGACCCGCTCGTGGCGGGCGAGGACCTGCTGACGCTGCCCGGCTTCTGGCTCTGCCACCTGGGGGTGCTCTGCCCCTCCGGCACCCGACCCGAGACCTTCGGCGCCGACGCGGCCGACGCCGACGCCGCGTTCGAGACGGTCATGGACGAGGACAGCTGGCCCGTCTTCCGGATCCCCTTCGGCGGGGGCCACACGGCGGTCGTGCTCTACCGCAACTTCGACGACGACGCCGGAGTGGAGTTCTTCGTCACCCACCCCGAGTGGGCCGGCCGGCAGGGCCACCTCGCCACGATCGACGGCCACCCCGCCGGCCCCGGGCTCGCCTGGCCCGAACTCCGCCACATCGCCCACACCCCGGACGCCGCCGCCCCGGGCGTCCAGGACCCGCACGCCCGCCTGCTGCTCCTGCTCCCCGTCCTCGGCGACACCGACCTCCCCGACGACGCCGCCGCCCAGGTCGCCGCCTCCCTGACCGCCACCGGCACCCCGGCCGGCGAGGCCCCGGCCCTGGCGTCCGTCCTGCTCGCCCACAACCCGTTCTGGTCCCCGGCCGGCTGGGCCCTCCCCTCCGCCTCACCTCTCAGCGGCACCACCGACGCGCCCTGGGAGGGCGTCCTCTGCTGCGACGGCCCCCTCAGCCCGCGCAACGGGCTCCGCATCGCGCAGGGCATCAACCGCGCCCAACACGAGCGCCTGGCAGCCGCCTTGGGCACCTCGCCGGCGGCACCCTAGGGTGAGACGCCGTACAGCTCGTGCGGGATCGCACGCTCCCACACCGCCCCGAACGCCTGCGCGCACCGCGAGGCAACGGCAGGATCATCGGTCTGGTCGGTATGCATCCAACGGCCCTTGCCGTCGAACACGTTGAACTGGACGAGTCGCCCGTCGAACAACCAGAAGTCGTTGGCTGGTCAGGAGATGAGGCGGCTGGTGAAGCCGTCGCGGATGAGCGACTCGTATGCGGCATGCACGTCCTCCGGGACGTCCTGGGCGATGGCGAAGCCCTGCTTCGGATACTCGATCACTCGCTGGAGGTCGCCGACGAGCATGTCCACCACGAGTTTCTCGTCGCCGATGCTCTTGAAGTAGTCGTCCAGCTCCAGGGTTTCCGACGCGCACACGATCTCGACGTCGGGCCACAGCTTCCGGGCGGTGGCGAAGGACCGCCTCTCCATATAGGGCTTGGAGACCAGCATCACCCTCGCCGGGACGACGCCGACGGATGCCAGCAGGTCGCGGGTGAGGGTGATGTTCTGGCCGGTGTTCGCGGCGTTCGGCTCGACGAGGATCGCGGAGTCGGGGACGCCGAGTTCGAGAGCGTGCTCACGGAAGTGGACGGCCTCGCCGCGCGGGAAGCGGGCCCTCGTTGTGGGGCTGTTGCCACCGGTGAAGACCAGCTTCGGGAACAGGCCGCGGTGATAGAGGTCGGCCGCAGCCGCGGCGACGCCGAGGTCGTGGCTGCCCAGGCCGATCGCCACGTCGGCGGGCCGCAGTGGCTGGCCCATGAGGTGGTAGTCCCAGATCACCTTGGTCCGGCGCCACTGGTCTTCGGTGATGGTCTGCTGGTTATCGCCCACGCCTGTTCTCTCCCTGGTCACCGGCTGGCGGGGCCGGCCGACCCCGTGCTCATGGCCTTGATGTTCTCGATGCTGGCCAGCTGGTGGGACAGCCCGAAGCGGGCGGCCATGGTTGCGGCCTTGTCGAGGACGTGAAGGCCATCATCGCGGGTCGCGGGGTCGCTCAGCAGGATGTGTCCGTGGGCGGTGTCCAGACGGACCCGCTGCATGGGGGCGTCAGCGGTGGCGGTGCCGCGGGCGACGGTGATGAAGTGCATGGCGGAGGAGAGGTCGCCGGCCCCTCGGTGGGCCAAGGCGATCTTCTGATGGGCCACCGACCAGTCCTCCGGTTCGGCGAGGTCCTCGAAGTCGCGGGTCGCGGCCAGCATCACGCGGGTCGCATAGTCGTGCTGACCGTCCTTGCTCAGCGCGGTCCCCAGATACTTCGCCGCATGGCAGAAGGACGGAGTCTTCGAGCAGCTCAACAGCCTCCTCCGCCGGCTCGTGAGGGAAGCTGAGGGCCGGGACGCCGAGCCGAGCGCCTGCGTCCTCGACGCCCAGAGCATCAAGACCTCCGCGAACGTCCCCGTGTCAGGCCAGGGCATCGACGCGGGCAGGAAGATCGCAGGCCGCAAACGCCACAACGGCGTCGACACACTCGGCCTTCTCCTGACCGTGCTGGTCACCGCCGCCAGCGTCTCCGACAACGCCGACGGCATCCATGTGCTCTCGAACATCGCCGCCGATCACCCCCGCAGCACCAAGGCATGGGCCGACACCGGCTACCGCACAAAGGTCATCGATCACGGTGCACGCCTCGGCATCGACGTCGAAGTCACCCGCCGCGATCCTGCCCAGAAGGGCTTCAAGGTGATTCCGCGGCGGTGGGTCGTCGAGCGGACCTTCGGCTGGCTCATGCATCACCGCCGCCTCGCCCGCGACTACGAGACCCACCCTCACCGATCCGAAGCCATGATCAAGGTGGCGATGGTCGACCTCATGAGCCGCAGGCTCACCCGAGAGTCGACTCCGAACTGGAAGGACTCATAGCCGCCGGGCCACGCTGACCCGCGCGTCCGCACCTCTCATCGCCTGCGGCCAGCGGTCGTCGATGACACTCGCCGCTTCCCGACAGGCGCCACAGGCGTCCTCCCGTTCCGGCAGCCACCAGTGGTCGGACGGCGACATGCCAGCTTCCTGAATACCGCACAGCGTCCTGTCGAAGATGCCGAAAGCGTGAGAGGCGCCAGCGGGACGGCCGTTCGCGACGGCCCTCTCCCAGCGCATCTCTATGGGCAGGTATGGCGGTCGCGAGATCTCGAACCACTCGCCGCCTACATGGGTGGCGGCATGGCACCAGGAACAGGACCAGATCTCCTCTTCCCACGCTGTCGGCGGCACCGGCCACCGCCACATCGCCGCACCACACACATCGCACTCCACAGGCGGATCCTCACACGTCGGTACGGTCCGCCCCCCAAGCAGCGACAACGCCCTAGGCACCAAACGCCCCCGCCAGGATGAAACGCTCTATCAGAGGTGGTCGTGCAGCTGTCGACGTGAGTCCGTTCGGTGAAGTCGTCGGCGCACAGGGTGAGCAGGACCTCCCAGCCGCCGGTGAAGTGGTGGGCGAAGGGCACGGGAGGCATGGAGCTTAGCCCGTCAGGCCACGGGCGCCAGCGGCAGTGCCCGCTCGTACAGCTCGCGTGCGTGGCGGTTGCGCAGGTGCGGGCGGATCGCGGACACCATCGCCCGGTAGCGGTCGTCGCACCGCCCCGAGCGGACGTGCGCGTAGTCGTCGAGCATCCCGTGCCAGTCCACGCACGCCTCCTCCAGCCGCCCGAGCCGCAGCTTCCGCTCCGCCAGCGTTGCTTCCCGAATGGCACGGATTCGCCGATACACCGGCTCCCGCAGCCGATTCGACTCCTCCAACGCCTCCACCGACCCGGCGACATCCCCCAGCTCGTACCGCACCTGTCCCACGTGGTACTTCAGCGCGGCGGGGTCGTACGAGCGGAAGGCGGTCTGTCTGGTCTCCGCCCGCTCCATCGCGGCCTCCGCCTCGTGCAGCCGCCGCAGCGCCGTCACCCGGTCACCCGTCCTCGCGGCGGCATGCGCCTGCTGGCCCGCGAGGAACGCCAGCATCCGCGGCCCCGCCTGCGGTGACGCCGCGGCGGCGGCATCCGCGAGTTCGAGGGCCTTCGCGCCGTGCCCCAGATCCACCGCCTGCACGCTCATGCCGCGCAGAGTGGTGCAGTACGTGAGGTGGTCGTCCGCGCCGCCCGCCAGCTCCAGCGCCTTCGTGTAGTACCGCTGGGCGAGACCGTCGGCGCGCTCGTCCATCGCCATGTAGCCCGTGAGGTAGCAGTGGTCGGCGGCCGCCGACAGCATCGCCTTCCGCACCCGCTCCGGCCCCTCCGCCTTGAGGTACGGGGCCACGGTGTTGACCATGAAGGCCGCCGCCATCGGGCGGGCGTGGCGGCCCCCGAACATGTCGTCGATCTCGCTGATCCGCTCCGACATGGCGACGACGGCGTCCACCTCCCCCTGGCCGATGCGCTGATGCGGGTTGCGGCGGTGCGACGCGAAGCGGCCCACCAGATCGGTGAACCCAGGGACGAGTGCCGCGACCGAGTAGAGACCGGCGCTGCCGAGTACGGCTCTGCGGGACGGATCCATGTCCACGCTCCCCAGTTCGACGAGTCCCGTCACGGTATCCGGATCCCCGAGCGCGGCACCCCCTTCGCCCTCGAAGCCGAACTCCCTTGCCGTCACCGGCCGGGACAAGCGCCGCGAGAACGCCTCCACGAGCGCCGGCCGCACCCGCTTGCGCGGCGTCGTGCCCGTCAGCCAGTGGCACACCGCGGAGTCGTCGTAGTGCAGCGCCAACCCCAGCTCGGCTCCCACCCGGTTGACGGCCCGGGCGACCTCGCCGTTCGTCCAGCGGGCTTCGGCGATCAGTTCGGCGAGTGCCTGGTTCGGTGTACGCGCACGCATGAGGCGCCTCCTGGAGATTCAGGAATTTCAACCACTCGGCCGATCCGGGCGATGTCCACCCGCTGTGCCGTTGAGTTCACTGAACGTTAGCGCGCCCGGCCGTCGGGCGGCACCTCGGAGCGAGCCGGAGCGGACTCATGGACCTGAACGCATGCCGAAGCGAAGTGCGCCGCAAAGCATGGGAGTTGCCCTTCCTCGCCGAGCCCCGCGAACTCGCCGCCCTCCGCCGCCTGATCGGTCTCCGCCTCCGTCAGTGGGGCATCCCGCACGTGATCGACGCGGCCGCGATCTGCGTCACGGAACTCGTCTCCAACGTGATCCGCCACGTCGGCGAACTGACGCCGACCACGCTCACCGTCTCCATGAACGGCACCTTCCTGCGCCTCGACGTCCAGGACCCGGACGCCCGCGCCCTCCCCACCCTCCTCGCGGCCGGCCCCGACGCGGAGGGCGGCCGGGGCATGGCCCTCGTCGACGCCGCGGCCGACCGCTGGGGCGTGATCCTCCGCGCCGACTCCAAGGTCACCTGGTGCGAACTGGCCACCGGCCTCACCGCCCCCGACGGCCACGTCCCCACCCCGGGAGTCACCCGCGCCGAGGCCCTGATCGGCCTCTACGGCTCCGTCCGCCACCCCACCGACCCGCCGCGCACCCGCCTGAGCGTCGCCATGGCCGAGGAGTCGGCGATCGCCGTCATCACCGACCTCCTCCTCTGGCTCCGCGCCCACGGCTGCGACCCGGACGAGGCGCTGGACCGGGCCCAGGGGAATGGTGAAGTGGCGACGTAGGGGCCTCCAGGCCGTCCCCGCTAACTCGCCGCGATGGTCGAGTACGACCACACGTCCGCAGGCATCTGGTGTTGGAGTTCCCAGGTGATGCCCATCGGCTTACTCCCCTTGTGCTCGACGTAGTCGGCCGGGCCTAGGAGCATCCAGGGCTGCGGGCCGCCGATGTCGGTCTTCTTGTAGCGGCGCACGAAGAGGAGGACGTGGGTTCCGAGCTCCTTGTGGGTCCGGTACCGCACTCCAGTGGGGGAGGTCTCGGATGTCTGGTTCTGGGATTCCCAGTGGAAGCGGCGGTCGTTCAGTGCGTAGTCGTGGTAGCGCGTCTGCGGGGAGAAGTCCTTCTCGTCTTTCTCGAGAGTGATCAGCAAGGCGTCCGTGCCGATGCTCTCGCACCACCTCACTCCCTCACGGAAGTGCCCGGGCATGAAGCCGCCGATGAATGACTGGCCCAAGGCGGGCAGGATCTCTTCTCGGCTGTAGGTGGCGTGAATGGTCAGTGGGAGGCCGGCCAGTTCGCCGAGCAGGGGAACGGGAACGTGGTCAGTGTGGGCGAGGTTGTATGCCAGTACTTGGCGTAGCTCATCCCGAAATGCGGCCTGCGGCCGCAAGGAGTCCAACCCCTCCTGATAGCTCGCATGGCCGCCAAGCGGCCAGACGGAGAAAAAGAGCATGCGGGCGTACGCCTGCTCTCGCGCATCCAGGTCCGCGTAAGCAGGCGCATCGTCCGACAGCAGGAGGGAGTAGGTCGCCACGCGATGTGGGTCGTCAACATGGAGGAACGCCGAGGCGCGCTTGAGTAGCGCGGCCTCGCCCTCGGGTGCGGCGGTGGACAGGAGTCCTGCCCTGCGCAGTAGGCCGGTCCAGGTGCCGCTACCGCGGTAGAGCTCCCTGAGCTCGCGCCCGCTTTCGCGGAGGTAGCCGGCGAGCTGCGGTTCTGCGTACTGCCGGACTTCTCGGGCCAGCTGGGTGACGTTGACGCCGATCTGGCTACGGATGTTGCTCATGACCAGGTCCTTGGCCTTGCGCTCAAGGATGATCTGGCAGCCGGAGGGAAGCTGCGGAAAGTCGTGCTCTATATGGTCGAGAAGTCGGTTGCGCGTCAGATTCGTCAGCGCTCGGAACTGCTCTTCGAAACGGAACTCTGCGCGGTGGTGCCCGATGAAGTCGAGCACGGTGAGGACGGCTTTGTCTTCGCTGCGGCGCAGCCCGCGTCCGAGTTGCTGAAGGAAGACGGTGGCGCTGGATGTCGGGCGCAGCAGGAGCAGCGTGTCCACGTCCGGTACGTCCAATCCCTCGTTGAAGAGATCCACCGAGAAGATCACCTGGAGTATGCCGGACCGAAGGTCGTCCAGTGCGGACTTGCGCCGGTCGCGCGGCGTCTCGCCTGAAACAGCCTCCGCCGCGAGCCCCGCCGCCCGGAAGAACTCGGCCATGAACTCGGCATGGGCCACGGAGACGCAGAAGCCGAGCGCCCGCATGGAGCTCGGATCTGTGACCTTGTCCCGCACCGCCTTGACCACGAGGCGGGCGCGTGCCTTATTGCCGGTGAACACGTCACTCAAGGCGGTTGAGTCATAGGCTCCACGCCGCCAGGCGACAGCCCTCATATCCGTCGAGTCGGTGATCCCGAAGTAGTGGAAGGGGCTGAGGAGCTCGTTCTCCAGTGCCTCCCAGAGCCGCATCTCCGCCGCGATGCGACCGTCGAAGAACTCGTCTTGGACGTTCCGGCCGTCCATACGCTCGGGAGTGGCCGTGAGGCCCAGGAGCTCACGAGGGGTGAAGTGGTCGATGATGCGCTGGTAGGTCGGTGACACGCCGTGGTGGAACTCATCGATCACGATGACGTCGAAGTGGTCGGGTGCGATCTGCTCCAGCGCCCGGGCGTTCAGCGACTGCACACTGGCGAAGACGTGGTCCCAGTCGGTGGGAACCATGCCACTGTGCATCTCCTGACCGAAATTGGCGTCGATGAGGACGTCTTGATACGTCCGTAGCGACTGGCGCAGGATCTCCTGCCGGTGGGCGACGAAGAGCAGCCGGAGCTTCCTCCCGTGCTGCCGGACGAGATGCTTGTAGTCGAGTGCCGCCATGACCGTCTTGCCCGTTCCCGTGGCGGCGACCAAGAGGTTCCGGTGCCTGTCGTGCACCGTGCGCTCGACTTCCAGCCGTTCCAGCATGTCCCGCTGGTACGGGTGGGGACGCACCTCCAGGCCCGAGAGCGTGATGGCATGGCTGCCGTCCGCGCGGATGCCGGTGCCCCGTCCGGCCTGTCGCAGGGCATCGTCCAGCCTGGCTCCGTCTCGAGCCGGGTCGTAGGACTCGAAAGCCGACTCGCTCCAGTACGCATCGAAGGTGGCTTCGAACTTGCGCAGCACATCGGGCGTGGCAATGGACGACAACCGCACGTTCCACTCAAGGCCGTCGAGGAGGGCGGCCTTCGACAGGTTGGAGCTGCCGACATAGGCGGTGTCGTAGCCGCTGTTCCGTCGGAACAGCCATGCCTTGGCGTGCAGCCGGGTGGAGCGCAACTCGTAGTTGACCTTCACCTCGGCGCCGTACTTCTGCACCAGCCTGTCCAGCGCCCTGCGCTCGGTTGCCCCGATATAGGTGGTCGTGATGACCCGCATGGGCACACCCCGGGCGTGGGCCGCCTCCAACGACTGCTCTATCACCCGCAGGCCGTGCCATTTCACGAACGCGCAGAGGAGATCGACGCGATCGGCGGTGGCCAGTTCTGCCCGCAATTCGACACCGAAGCTCGGGTCGCCGGGGGAATTGGTGATGAGAGAGGCGTCGGACAGGGGAGTCACCGGGCGCAACGCGTATACGCCTTCGGCTTGCTTCTCCGCGATGGCGAGGAGCTGCCGGGGGCCGTCTGCGACCAGGTCTACCCACTCACGGGCACCGTCGATGGTGCTCATGGACTCCAGGATGTGATTGGCCGCATGGACCCGCTCTTCCACAGGAAGGCGTTCCAGCACACGCCGGGTCGTTTCTGCGACATGACGGGCCATGACATGCGGCCCCGACTCCGCCCCCACCTCGCCGTCCACAGCGCGCCAGCGCTCTCCGTCGAGTTGCTGGAGCTGCTTCTCCACCCGAAGCGTGACCAACTGCTCGTACAGACCGGTCACCGGCTCAGCGGCCTCGATGGGACCTGGCATCGCGTTCCCTCCCCGTTGGCGTCCCGCCAGTGATATCAGGCAGCGCCGACAGGCTCGAAGGGATTCCGTCGCTGAGTGGCGGGTCTTCGCAACGGATGCTGCGAAGACCCGTCACCAGAACGCAGGGGCCTCTACCCCCCGTGGCACCCCCGGTACGCGTCCCCCGACCCGCACCAGCAGCTCGCCGACTTCGCCGGCGGCCACGGGAGGGCGCGGCCGCGGGCCGCGAGGGTGGTGGCGTACTGGGGGAGGAGGGCGGTGTTGGTGGGGGAGGAGGCTTCGGAGGCGGCGAAGGCCTCGTAGGAGGGGACGGTCGCGGTGACGATGCCGAGGTTCTCCGTGCCGGTGGCCGCGAGGTCGCGCAGGGAGGACTCGATGCCGGTGAGGTGGGCCTCGTGCGAGGGGTACTCGACGGCGAGGTCCGGGTACGCCTCCAGGAGTTCGGCGAGCTCGCGGGCCGGCCAGTGCAGCACGGCGACCGGGAACGGCCGGGAGAGCGCCGAGCGGTAGGAGCCGAGTTCCGAGCGCAGGCGGGCGATCTCCGCCGTCAGCTCGGCCGGGTTGTCGGAGCCGAGGGCCCACAGGCGCTTCGGGTCGTGGAGCTCGTCGAGGCTGAAGTCCGGGGTGCGGGTGGAGTGGACCCGGTCCGCGAGGGCGTCGTGGTCGTCGTGCGGCAGGCCCAGCATCCGCCGCACCCGGTGGCGCCCGGCGAGCAGCGACTGCGCCGCGTACGGGACCTCGTCGTCCTCGGGGAGCAGCAGCGCCAGCGCCTCGGAGAAGCACTCGTGCGAGGCCTCCAGCTCGTCGTGGGACTCCAGCGTCTCGGCGATGATCTCCCAGGGCGCCGCCTGTGCGGGGGCGGCGATGCGGACGCCCGCGATCAGGGCGCGGGCCTCGGCCTCGTGGCCGTACTCCCAGAGGTTGGCGGCCTGGAGGGCCTTGACGAGCTCGGGGTGGTCGGGCTCGTCGGCGAGCAGGCGGTCGTAGAGGCCGGAGGCGCGCTCGCGGTCGCCGGCGAGTTCCAGGTGTGCCGCGGCCTGGAGCAGCAGCTGTTCGTCGTCCTCCGGGTACTGCGCTGCGGTGCGCAGCAGGCGCTCGGCTTCGGCGGTGTGGTCAGCAGGCGTGTCGGGGCGCATGGACCACACCGTACTGCTGTACGCGGGTGGGCCGGGGAGCCCCGGTTCGGGTGAGGCGTCCAGCGCCTTTCGGGTCGCGCGGAGTTGACCGGTGGGCCCGGGGCGTCCGGGGCGCCCCGGGTTCAGCGCAGGGGCAGGGAGTGCAGCGTCCGGCCGGACGCGTCCGCCATGGTCACCTCGTCGACGGCGGTGCCGCCGGTGGCGACCGTGGCGTACCAGACGCCCCAGCCGGGCCGGCCCGGAAGGGTCAGCAGGGAGGCGGTGACGGGTCCCGTGGCGGTGGTCACAGTGACGAGAGCCACGCCGTCGGCCCCGTAGTAGAGGCCGGAGAGGAAGGCTCCCTCCTGCTGCATGCTGATGCCCGGCTCGCGCCGGTCGATGTTGCCGTCGGTGACGCTGCGGGACTGCGCCGGTTCACCGGGCAGCGCCCAGTGCTTGCCCTGTTCGGTCAGCCACAGTTCGGCGCCCCCCGGCGCGGTGACGCGTTCGCCCGGTTCGACGACCCGTACGGGGGAGAGGGGCCGTGACGGGGTCGGGGAGACGGACGGCGGCGGGCTGCTGACGGCCGCGGGCGGCACGGCCGCGTGGTCGGGCGTGGACGCGCGCTGCGCGGAGGCGATGACGAACGGGGCGGCCAGCAGTGCCGCTCCGCTCGCCGCGAGGGCCGCGGCCCTGCGGTGCCGGCGGGCGCGGGCCCGGCGCGCGATCGAATCGAGGGGCGGTGGCGAGGGGGTGATGTCGAGGGCGGTCTCGGCGAGCACCGTGCGCAGGCCGCTGCCGTCGCCGCTGGGGGTGGTCATCGATGCGCTCCGGGGGAGGAGGGGCCGGGGGAGGCGGGGCCGGTGGAGGTGGACGGCGTGCCGGAGCCGGGCGGGGTGCCCCGCGGGCCGGAGGGTGTGCGCGCCTCGGCGAGGAGGGGCTGGTCGCGCAGGGTGCGCAGGGCCCGCCGCGCGTGGGTCTTGACCGTGCCGACCGAGCAGTTGAGGACCCGCGCGATGTCGTGCTCGCCCATGTCCTCCCAGTAGCGCAGGACGACCACCGCGCGCTGTCGTGCGGGCAGTGCCCGCAGTGCCCCGAGCACCACCGCGCGGCGCTCGGCCGTATCGGAGTGGTCGGGCTGGACGCGGTGGGCGGATTCGGGCAGGAACGGCATCAGCAGGTGGACGACCCGCCGCCGCCGGGTGCGGCTGATGTTGTTGTTGATCAGCGCCCGGCGGACGTAGAGGTCGATCTCGTCGCGCGGGATGCGCCGGAAATGGGACCAGACCTTGGCCAGCGTCGTCTGCACCAGGTCCTCCGCCTCGTGGAAGTCCCCGGTGAGCAGGGTGGCGGTACGCACCAGGCGCGGCCAGGCCGCCGCCGCGAACTCGGCGAACTCCTCGTTGCGGTCCTGCTTCACGGCTCGCGGTTCCTTCGGCGTGGGGACGGGAGGACGGGCGGCACGTCACGCGGGAGGGGCCCGGCCGGCGGGGGACGGTCGCGGGCCCCGGGCGTCAGCGCAGGCCGAGCCGTGCCAGTTCGTTGCCCGCCGCATCGTAGAGCGTCACGCGGTGGACGAAGTCCCCGGAGCCGGAGCCGGAGCCGGAGCCGGGCAGGGGGGTGCTCGTGTACCAGGCGCCCCAGCCCTTGCGGCCGGGCAGCGTCACCATGCGGGCGGCCGAGGTCCCGTCGGCGGTGACCACCTCGACGCGGGCCGCCGCCCGGCTGCCGTACCAGAGGCCGGAGAGGAAGTAGTAGCCGTCGCCGGGGGTGCCCACGGGCTCGGCCTGGAGGCTGACCCCGGGCACGCTCGGGTCGATGTTGCCGTCGGTGACGCTGCGGAACTGGGCCGGTTCGCCGGGGAGCGCCCAGTGCTTGCCCTCGCGGGTGAGCCACAGGCGCACGCCGGGGGCGGCCTCGACCCGTTGCCCCGGCCGGACCGTCCGTACCCCCGTGGCCGGGCGGTCCGCCGCGGGGGCGGGCGTCGCGTGCGCCGCGGCCCGGTCGGCGACGGCCGCCGAGGGCCGTGCCGTTGCCGGTGGAACCGGCCCGGAACCGATCGCGTGCGCGACGGTCGGCGCCCCCGCGAGGGCGGTCAGGACCGCCGCCGCTGCCATGTGTCTCGTCATCCGTCTCATGGATGTGCCATCTCCCTGCGGAGTCGGGTGAACACGGAGGAGGGCGCCTCTCCACCCTTCACAACGCGGTGGGGGGCGGGTGCGGATGACACGGCGCCGGAAGTTTTTCCGCGGGTGCGGGTGCGGGTGCGGGTGCGGGTGCGGGTGCGGGTGCGGGTGCGGGTGCGGGTGCGGGTGCGGCGCGCGGTGCCGTTGCCGGTCCGGGTCCGGGTCCGGGTGCGCGTGCGCGGTCCCGTTCGGTGGGCGCGTGCGCGGGTCTGTGCCGGTGGCGGTCCGGTGCCGTACCGGTGCCGGTGCGCGGGATGGTCGGCGTGCGCGGTCCGGTTCGGGTGCCCGTCCGGCGCGGGTCCGGCCCGGGCACCGGCAAGAGCGCGGCACCGTACAAAGGCCCGGCACCGGCCGCGGGCGACCGCCCTCCGCCCCGGGTTCCCCCGCCGGGACCCGGCTCCGCCGCGTGACGGCAACCTTTTCGTGCGTCCGTTCGTGTATAACGGCAGAGGAAGCGATCCGGGCCGCGGCATCTCCGCGGAGCCCCCGGACGGGCCGGCAGCCGGCCGGCACCACGGGACGGACGGAGGGCGTACGCGATGTTCCGCAGCACCCCCCGCCTCGCCCGGCTCACCGGGCTGCTGTTCTTCCTCCTCGTCGAGTTCGCCCTCGTCGACGGCGAGGGCCTCGTCGCCGCCGTCGCGCTCGCCGCCACGGCGACCGCCGCCGCCTCCACCGCGCTCGTCGTCTGCGCGGTCATCAGCGCCCGCTGCGCGCCCGCCGTCCCATGGACCCGGGTCAGAACCGCCCTGCGCGACCGGGAGAAGCGCACCGCCTTCCTCCCGCAGCGCGATCCCGACGCCCGCGGGCGCCGGCGCCCCCGAGCTCCCGGCCGTCTCGTTCCGACGGCCGCGTAGGGACCGCTCCGCACCCACCCGGACACGCCCCTTCGGGCCGTCATGCCGCCACGTCATCGATGGACGCCATCGATCGACGTCCCCGTTCCCGGCACGACGAGACCCCCGGAGGGCTCACCCATGTCCGTCTTCGCCACGCTGGTCGAGCGGCTCGCCGACCTGCTGGAGCCGCTGTTCGCCGCCTCGGCCGCGGCCGCCGCCATCGTCGTCTTCACCGCCCTCGTGCGCCTCGCCGTCCACCCGCTGTCCCGTGCCGCGGCCCGCGGGGCCAAGGCCCGCACGCGGCTCGCGCCGCAGCTCGCCGCGTTGCGCGCCAAGCACGGCAAGAACCCGGAGCGCCTTCAGAAGGCCACCATGGAGCTGTACGCGAAGGAGAAGGTGTCGCCGCTCTCCGGCTGCCTGCCGTCGCTGCTCCAGCTGCCGGCGTTCTTCCTCCTCTACCACCTGTTCTCGAACAGCAGCATCGGCGGCGAGCCCAACGAGCTGCTGACCCACGACCTCTTCGCCGCGCCGCTCGGCGGACGCTGGGCGGACGCCCTCGCGGACGGCGGGGTGTTCGGCGGGGCCGGACTGGTGTACCTGGGACTGTTCCTGCTGGTCGCGGCCGTCGCCACCTTCAACTTCCGGCGCACCAGGCAGCAGATGGCGTCCGCCCCGGCGGCCACGGGGGAGGCGGTGCCGGGCATGGGCGCGATGCTGAAGGTCATGCCGCTGATGTCGTTCGCGACGCTGATCACCGTCGCCGTGGTCCCGCTGGCCGCGGCGCTGTACGTGGTCACCAGCACCACCTGGAGCGCGGTCGAGCGGGTGTTCCTCTACCGGGACATGCCGGTGGCGGGCGCGCTCACCGCCACGACCTGAGGGAGGCGGGCCCAGGGGGACCCGGACGGGAACGGCCCGGAGGCTACCGGCGCGTAACGGTCCAGGTTGTGAACAGGGTCTTGCGGAGTGGTCGGCTGCCTTGGAGGATCGACCAAGCCTCCGATCCTCCGACGGCCGCACCTGTCGGTCCGGGGTCGCCAGCGACCGGGAGAGACAAACGATGAAACTGCTGCGTGTCGGTACGGCGGGCGCCGAGCGCCCCGCACTGCTCGACGGGGACGGAGACCTGGCCACCCTGCGTGACCTGTCCGGACTCGTCCCCGACATCGACGGGGCGCTGCTCCAGGACGCCGCCGCCCTCGACCGGATACGGGCCGCGGCCGCCGCCGGCGAGCTGCCGGAGCTGGACCCCGCGGGTCTGCGCGTCGGGCCGCCGCTCGCCCGGGTCGGCAAGGTCGTGTGCATCGGGCTGAACTACCACGACCACGCCGCGGAGACCGGAGCCGAGCCCCCGGGCGAGCCGGTCGTCTTCCTCAAGGCGTCGGACACGGTCGTCGGCCCGGACGACACCGTCCTCGTGCCGCGCGGCAGCCGCAAGACCGACTGGGAGGTCGAGCTCGCGGTGGTCATCGGCCGCACCGCCCGCTACGTCGCCGACGACGAGGACCCGCTCTCCTACGTCGCCGGGTATGCGGTCTCCCACGACGTGTCCGAGCGCGAGTTCCAGATCGAGCGCGGCGGCACCTGGGACAAGGGCAAGAACTGCGAGACGTTCAACCCGCTCGGCCCGTGGCTGGTGACCGCGGACGAGGTGCCGGACCCGCAGGCCCTCGGCCTGCGCCTGTGGGTGAACGGCGAGCTCCGGCAGGACGGCCGCACGGCCGACCAGATCTTCCCGGTCGCCGAGGTCGTCCGCTACGTCAGCCACT
Organism: Streptomyces genisteinicus; assembly: GCF_014489615.1. Classification (GTDB taxonomy): domain Bacteria; phylum Actinomycetota; class Actinomycetes; order Streptomycetales; family Streptomycetaceae; genus Streptomyces; species Streptomyces genisteinicus. Next base: position 2,613,733 of record NZ_CP060825.1, on the reverse strand, counting down.
TCATGACGCTCCACCCGGGCGACGTCATCAACACGGGCACCCCGGCCGGAGTGGCCATGGGGCATCCCGAGCCCAAGCCCTATCTGCGGGCCGGCGACGTGGTGGAACTGGAGATCGACGGACTCGGCCGCCAGCGGCAGGAACTCAAGGACGCCTGACCCGCGACGCGCCTGTGCCCGCGCCTCCCCGACCGGCCGGGGAGGCCGTCAGGCCCTGTCCGGTGGATCTTCGCGGGGCCCGTGGAGATCCACCCGGCAGGCTTCGGCCCATCCGGCCGATCCGGCCGACGGCATCCGGCCGGGACCGGTCCCACGGGCCGGCCCCGCAGGCCGGGGCAGCCGGGACGTCCGGGACCGGTCAGGACGGCGGGCCCGCGACCCCGCTGCCGCCGTCCTGGTGTGCGGCGAACCGCTCCAGCGCCTCCACCACCATCGCGTGGTCCTCGGCCTGCGGGAGCCCGGACACCGTCACGGAGCCGATGACGCCGACGCCCTCGACGGCGATGGGGAACGAGCCGCCGTGCGCCGCGTAGGCGTCGGGGTCCAGCCGGGACGACTCCTCGAGCGTGGTCCCCTTGGCCCGGTGCCGTGCCCCGACCAGGTACGAGCTCACGCCGTACCGCTCGACGACCCGGCGCTTGCGGTCGATCCAGGCGTCGTTGTCCGCGCTGGACCCCGGCAGGGCGCAGTGGAAGAGCTGCTGCGGGCCGCGGCGGATGTCGATCGCGACCGGCGCCTGACGCAGATGGCCCATCTCGACCAGCAGACTGCCGAGCTTCCAGGCGTCGCCGTTCGAGAAGCGGCTCAGCGTGAGACGCCGCTCCTGCTCCTCGATCTCCGCGACCGAGAGGTGCTCCTGGGGGCGGGCGGGGGTGGGGGTGCTGTCGCTCATGCGCTGATCTCCACGGTCACGCCGTCCCGTGCGGAACGGCGGGCTGCTTCCAGGACGTCGAGTGCGGCCGCCGCCTCCAGGGCGGTCACCGGCACGGGGCCTTCGCCGCGCACGGCGGCGGCGACCGCCGCGTAGTACGCCGGGTAGTCGCCGGGCACGGTCTTGACGGGGGCGCCCCCGCCGGTCAGGGGGGACTCCCCGGCGCCGAGACGGCCCCACAGCTCCCGGGGCTCCACGCCCCACGGGGTGCCCGCGGCCGGCAGCTTCCCGTCGCGCAGGTCGGCCTCCTGGGGGTCGAGTCCGTACTTCACGTACCCGGCCTTCGAGCCGAGAACCCGGAACCGGGGGCCGAGCTGCGCCGTCGTCGCGCTGACGTGCAGGTGGGAGCGGACACCGCTGCCGTGGGTGATCGCGATGAAGGTGTCGTCGTCCGCCTCGGCGCCGGGCCGGCGCACGTCGGACTCCGCGTACACCCGTACGGCCGGGCCGAAGAGGGTCAGGGCCTGGTCGACGACGTGGCTGCCCAGGTCGTACAGGAGCCCGCCGATCTCGGCCGGGTCGCCCGACTCGCGCCAGCCGCCCTTGAGCTGGGGCCGCCAGCGCTCGAAGCGGGACTCGAAGCGCTGGACGTCGCCGAGCTCGCCGTCGGCGAGGAGCCCCCGCAGGGTGAGGAAGTCGTTGTCCCAGCGGCGGTTCTGGAAGACGGAGAGCACCTGGCCGCGCTCGTCGGCGAGGGCCGCGAGCTCCCGGGCCTCCGCGGCGCTGCCGGCGATCGGCTTGTCCACGACGACGGCGAGGCCGGCCCGGAGGGCGGCGGAGGCGATCGGGACGTGCGTCCGGTTCGGCGAGGCGATCACGACCAGGTCCAGCTCGTCCGCCCGCTGCCACAGCTCGTCCGGCGACGCGGCGAACCGGACGCCGTCGCCGAGCGCGGCGCGCGCCTCGGCCCTGCGCTCCTCGCGCGAGGTGACCACCGTGTCGACGACGAGGCCGTCGGTGGTGGCGATCAGCGGGGCGTGGAAGACGGAGCCCGCCAGGCCGTAGCCCACGAGTCCGACGCGGAGGGGAGTGCCGGGACCAGTCATGCGGCCACTTAAGCAACGCTGTTGCCAAAGTGCAAGCGGGGCGGACAATGGGAGGGTGACGCGTCCCGAGCCGCATGTCCCCCGCACCCCCCGCACCCCCCGCAGCCCCGACGTCCCCCCGGGCGACCGGCGCGCGGCACCGGCGGGCGGGGTCAACCTGCCCGCGCTGCGCAGCCACAACGCGGCGCTCGTGCTGGACCTGCTGCGCGGTGCGGGAGCGGCCGGCATCAGCCGCATCGAGCTGGCCGAGGGCACGGGGCTGACCCCGCAGGCCGTCAGCAAGATCGTGGGCCGGCTGCGGGCCGAGGGCATGGCCGCCGAGGCGGGACGGCGCGCCTCCACCGGCGGCAAGCCGCGCACCGTGCTGCGGCTGGTCCCCTCGGCCGGGTACGCGGTGGGGCTCCACCTGGACCGCGACGAGCTGACGGCCGTCCTCCTGGACCTGGCCGGCACCCGAGTCGCCGCGCACCGGGCGCCCCTCGACCTCGGCGCCCCGGCCGAGGAGGTCGTGGCGGCGGCCGCCGCCCGGGTCGAGGCGCTTCTCGCCCGTGCGGTTCCGCACGGGGCGGGGCCGCCGGAGGACGACGGCGCCCCGGGGACCCGGCCGTCCGGCGGGCCGGAGCCGGAACCGGCCGGCCCGGCCGGGCGCGCGGCGGACGCGGGGGCGGCATCCGCCCGCCCCGGCGCGGAGTCCGCCCCCGGGTCCGCAGCCCCCGGAACTCCCGGGTCCGCCGCCGCCACCTCCGCCCCCGGCCCGCGCCCGTGGCCGAGGGTGCTCGGGGTCGGGGTCGCGATGCCCGGGCCGCTGGACCACGCGCGCGGCGTCCCGCAGCGGGTCACCGGGCACCCGCACTGGGACGGCTACCCGCTGCGGGACACCCTCGCCGACCGCCTCGGGCTGCCCGTCGTGCTCGACAAGGACACCAACGCCGCCGCCCTCGGCCTCGCCCTGCGCGGCTCCGGCGAGTCGTTCGCCTACCTCCACCTCGGCACCGGGCTCGGCGCCGGGCTGGTGCTCGGCGGCGCGCTGCACCGGGGCGCGCGCACCGGGGCGGGGGAGTTCGGCCACCAGGTGCTGCGGCTCGACGGCCCGGTCTGCGACTGCGGCGAGCGCGGCTGCGTCGAGGCGCTGTGCCTCGCGGCCGTCGCCCGGGGCGACACCGCCGAGGCGGCCCGGGTGCTGGGCACGGCCGCCGGGAACCTCGTCGCCCTCCTGGACATCGACCGGGTGATGCTCGGTGGGCGGGTCGTGGAGGCGGCCGGGGAGGAGTTCGTGCGCGGGGCCGCCGAGGTGGTCGCGCGCCGCGGGCCGGTGCTGGTGACGTCCGTGCCGGGTGCGCACACGGTCGCCGAGGGGGCGGCGCAACTGGTGCTCGCGCCGGTGTTCGGCCGGGCCCCGGCAGCGCCCGCCGCCGACCCGGCAGGGTGAAAATACGCCGGGAGGAGCGTCGTCGAGCCGCTGTTCGGCGGTACCGCACCGGCCGCCGGCGGCCCGGCGGGGCAAGCATGGCAGGGTCCCGGGGGCCACGGTCCGGGTGGCCCGGCAGCACGAGAGCAAGCAAAGGCCACCCATGCGACTGCGCAACGCCCTCGCCCGCACCGCCGGCACGGCGACCACCACGATGACGACCGCGATGACGACCGCGACGATGACCGCGATGGTGACGGCGGGGATGCTGACGCTCCCCGCCACCGCCGCCGACGACGACCGGCCGGTGGACCGCCAGGGCTCCGGCGACCGGGGGGTGTCCCGGCCGGCGGACCAGCAGCCGACCTGCGGCAAGGAGTCGGACCCCGAGTTCCCCATCCGGACCCGCATCCACGGCGGGCCCGCGACCGTGCGCCCCGGATCGGGCTTCCAGGGCTGGCGGCTCGACCTCACCAACGGCACCCCGGAGCTGTGCCACCACATCCACCCGGTCGTCGTGCTCACCGACCGGGACGGGACGCTCGACGCCGCCCGGGTCGCCGTCGAGTTCCACGACGCGGACGCGGGGCGGTGGCGCCCGGTCGGGCTGGAGAGGACCGGCGAGGACGAGCTGGTCGGTGCGGTCGACGACGGGTTCCAGGGCTTCGTCGTCCCGGCCGGCCGCACGGTCACCGTCCAGGCCCGGCTGTCGTTCGCCGCGGGCACCGCGCCGGGCGACGTCACGGTCAGCACCGCCGTCGTCCAGCGCAAGGGCGACGACGGGGACTGGGTCGGTGAGTCCGGCGACTGGCACCTCAGGGTGACCGGCGCGCCGTCGCCGGAGCCCCGCGAGACGGACGGTCCCGCCCGGCCGACCGGGGCCGCCGAGCCGTCCGGCACGGCGACGGCGCCCGGCACCACCGAGTCCCCGGGCGCCTCGCGGCGGCCGGCGTCCCCGCTGCCGTACGAGCCCGACCAGCTCGCCTCCACCGGCGCCGGGACCGCGGTCCGCATCGCCTCCGCCGCCTCCGTCGTCGCGGCGGGCGCCGGCATCGCCGTCCTCCTCGTCCGCCGCTCCCGCCTCCGCCGCCGCTGAGCGGGCCCCCGGTCCGCGGCGGACGGACCGAGGTCCCGGGCCGCCGGACCGCGCGTGACCGGGCCCCGCCGGGGCAGTGGATCAGCAGGTGAACGACGGGGTCGGGATCGGTACTTCCTGACTACGCTGGGGCCGTCGCCACAGCGCAGTCGCGGCGCCCCAGCACGCACGCACACATGCACGGCAGGAGTCCGCCCCAATGGCAGAGCGCAAGCCGATCGAATCCTGGCTGACCGACATGGACGGCGTCCTCATCCACGAGGGCGTACCGATCCCCGGCGCGGACGCCTTCATCAGGAAGCTGCGGGAGACCGGCAAACCGTTCCTCGTCCTGACGAACAACTCCATCTACACCGCCCGCGACCTGCACGCCCGCCTGCGGCGGATGGGCCTGGACGTCCCGGTGGAGAACATCTGGACCTCCGCGCTGGCCACCGCCCAGTTCCTCGACGACCAGCGCCCCGGGGGCACGGCGTACGTCATCGGCGAGGCGGGTCTGACGACGGCGCTGCACGACATCGGTTACGTGCTCACCGACCACGAGCCGGACTACGTCGTCCTCGGTGAGACCCGCACCTACAGCTTCGAGTCGCTGACCAAGGCGATCCGGCTGATCAACGACGGCGCCCGGTTCATCTGCACCAACCCCGACAACACCGGCCCCTCCACCGAGGGCCCGCTGCCGGCGACCGGTTCGGTGGCCGCCCTGATCACCAAGGCGACGGGCAAGGACCCGTACTTCGCGGGCAAGCCCAACCCGCTGATGATGCGGACCGGCCTGAACACCATCGGCGCCCACTCCGAGACCAGCGCCATGATCGGCGACCGGATGGACACGGACGTCCTCGCGGGACTGGAGGCCGGGATGCAGACCTTCCTGGTGCTGACCGGCTCCACGACACCCGCGCAGGTCGACCGCTACCCCTTCCGGCCGTCGAAGGTCGTGGATTCGATCGCGGACCTCGTCGACCGCATCTGAGGACCCGCACCCGGTCCGGGTCCGGCACCCGGCCCCGCACCCGGCCCGGCCCTGCCCGGCACGACCACGTGGTACGACCGCGCGGGGCGCCGGGCCGGCGCGCGGCCGGGTGTTCCCGCAGGCCGGCGCGGCGCACCGGTGCTGCGGATGCGGAAACGGCCCGGACGCGTGAACCTCGGTAACAGGAGGTTCACGATGTGTGCAAGGTCCCTCGCTCTGCGTACCGCAGGGCTGGTCGCCGTACTCGTGCTGGGGCCCGCCGCGGGCGCCGCCGCCGACGACGGCGGCGGGGCGGTCCGGCTGACGCCCTCCGCGGCCGCCGCGGGCGACGACGTCCGGATCGCCGCGGACGGCTGCCCCGGCGGCACGGCCGTCGCCCGGTCGGACGCCTTCGCCGCGGACGTCCGCCTCGCGCCCCGGGCGGCGGGCGCGGCCGGTACGGCGCACGTCAGGCCGGATGCCCGGCCCGGCGTCTTCACCGTCCGCCTGAGCTGTGACGGACGCCCCGCGGCCACCGCGGAGCTGACCGTCCGTCCGGGGAACGTGCGCCCCGTCGCCGCCGAACCGGCGGTCCGGGCGCACGCCTCGCCGGTCGCGCCGGTGCGCGCGGGCGGTGGCGGAGCCGTCGCCATCGCCGCCCCGGTCGCGGCCGTGGACCCCGAGGACGCGGGCCCGAGCGCGCGCCAGGCCGTGGCCGGGCTGGTGCTCGCCGGTGTCGCGGCGGTGGTCTTCGCCGTCCGCGGAGCCCGCCGCCGCGGCAGGACGAGGTCCGACTGAGATGGCCGACGTCCGGACCGGGGTGACCGTACGCGGCGCGGGCCGTGCCGTCGTCGGCGTGCTCTGGGCGTTCCTGGTGCTCGTGCTCTGGCTGTGGGGCGGGGGCGCTCCCGGTGGCGCGGCCGGCATGTCGGCGCCCACCACCGGTGACATGGCGGCCGTGGGCCGCCCTCCGGGCGTGCCGATGCCCGTCGCCCATCCGCCGCTGACCGCGTCCCGGCCGCAGCGGCTCGCGGTGCCGGCCCTCGGGATCTCCGCACCCGTCGTGGTGCGCGGCCTCGACGCGCGCGGTGCGGTCGACCCGCCGTCCTGGACGGCTGCGGACCGGGTCGGCTGGTACGGCGCGGGGGCGCTGCCGGGGGAGCCGGGGGCGGCGCTGTTCGTCGGCCACGTCGACACCGACACCCGCCCGGCGGTCTTCTACGACCTGAGCACCGTGCGGCCGGGGGAGCGGATCGAGGTGACGGGCGAGGACGGCCGCGTGACCGTGTTCACCGTCGACGACGTGCGGGTCTTCGACCGCGCCCGCTTCGACGCCCGCCTGGTCTACGGCCCCCGCGAGGCCGGGCGCGCCGAGCTGCGGCTGATCACCTGCGGCGGTGCGTTCGACCGGGCGAGCGGAAGCTACACGGCGAACGTGGTGGTCTCCGCGTACCTCACCGGCACCGGCGCCCGCACCGGCTGACGCGGCGCGACCGGACCGACGCGCCCCGCCCCGCCCCCAGTCGGCGGCCCCCGGAGCCACCCCACGACGAGCGAGGCCCCCTCATCGGAATGAGGGGGCCTCGCTCTGTGCGTGCGCCGCCAGGGACTCGAACCCCGGACCCGCTGATTAAGAGTCAGCTGCTCTAACCAACTGAGCTAGCGGCGCCTGCTGACCTGGAGAACTCTACCGGATCCCGAGGGGTGCTCCGCGCACCTCTCGGGGCCGTGGCCGCCGCGCCCGGACCGGTCGGATCGTTGTATTTAACTTTTCATCCGTCAAAATGCGTTTTGTCCATGCGATGGGGACACTGCGTTCGTGAGACACCGTCAGAAGATCTTGTCGAGCGTGAACGGCTTGCCGACTGCGAATGGGGAGGCGACGCGTATGGCCCTGCCGGTCTTCGAGGAGTACGAGCCCGACGGCGACTGCGACTGCACCGGATGCGCGGCCCGGCGCCGCACGCTGGCCGCCGGAGCCCATCCCTCCGCCCGCGGCTGCCGCCGCGCCCTCGTCGCGGTCACCGCGGCGGGCGCGGTGATCGGCGGCGGGGGAGCGGCCACGGCCGTCGCCCCGCCGTCCGGCGCCGTCCGGGCGCAGCTCCCCGCCGCGGATCCCGAGCCGCCGACCGAACAGGGCAGGACCGGACCGCTGCACGGCCCCGCGGGGAAGCCGGCCGCGGGCGCCCCGCTGCGCAGCACCACCCGGACGGAGATCATCAACCGGGCCAAGACGTGGGTCGCCGCCAAGGTGCCGTACAGCATGACGAAGTACTGGAGCGACGGCTACCGGCAGGACTGCTCCGGCTACGTCTCCATGGCATGGGACCTGCCGGGCAACGAGTGGACCGGCACCCTCGCCCAGTTCGCGGACCGGATCGCGCGCGAGGACCTCCAGCCCGGCGACATCCTGCTCTTCCACAACCCGGCCGATCCGACGTCGGGCTCCCACGTCACGATCTTCGGCGGCTGGACCGACTACACCCGCTCCCACTACGTGGCGTACGAGCAGACGAAGCCGCGCACCCGCAAGCAGTCCACGCCCATGGCGTACTGGAACAACTCCGCCTCCTACGCCGCCTACCGCTACAAGGGGCTCGGCACCGTGGCCGGGGGCGGCACGAGCGCGTCCGGCGGCTTCCCGGGGGCGGCGTCCTTCGGGCCGGGGGCGAACAACGCGCACGTCACCCGGCTCGGGCAGATGCTCGTCGAGCGCGGCGGCCGCCGCTTCTACCGGGAGGGCCCCGGGCCCCGCTGGACGGATGCCGACCGGCGTGCCACCCAGGCGTTCCAGCTCGCCCAGGGCTGGCGGGGCGCCGAGGCGGACGGCCGGCCCGGTCCCCACACCTGGCGGCTGCTGACCGGGAAGACCGGACGGGACATCCCCGCGGCGGTGACCGGCGGCTCCACGGCCCAGCCGCCCGCGTTCCCCGGCCCCGGCCACTTCCGTCCGGGGGCGGACAACGCGCACGTCACCCGCCTCGGGCAGCAGCTCGTCAAGCGCGGTTTCGGCAGGCACTACGCCACCGGGCCGTCGCCCCGCTGGAGCGAGGCGGACCGGCGCAACGTCCAGGACTTCCAGCGGGCGCAGGGCTGGCGGGGCGCCGAGGCGGACGGCTACCCCGGACCCCACACCTGGCGGCGGCTCTTCGCCGCCCGCTGACCCGACCGGGCGCCGCGCGCAGGCGCGGCGCCCGCGCGCCACCGGCCGTGCCGCACCCGTGGCGGGCGGCCGACCCCGTGGCGGGAGGGCCGGTCCCGCACGAGCGGGCCGGCCCTCTCCCCGACAGCCACCGAGCAACCGAACGAAAGCCGAGGTGCCATGAACACCACGACGTCGGAGCCGGAGGGCGGCGTCCCGTCCGACCCCCCGCGGCGCCAGATGGTCATCGCGAGCGAGACGACCACGGAGATCCCGGTCCACCTCCTCTTCCGGGACGACTCCGGTCCGCAGGCGCTGCCGACGGGGCTGCGGCCCGCCGTGATCTCCCGGCGGCAGGGAACCGGGGAGCAGCCCAGGGTCACCGGCCGCGGCACGTCGCCCGCCGCGGGGCCGGAGCTCCCGGCGCCGCCCGTCGACCCCAGGATCGCCGAACGCCCGGGCCCGGTGCTGCCCGGCTGGACGGGGCTCGTCGCGGGGGGCTGCTCGCTCGCCGGCGTCGGGGCGCTGCTGTGGGGGTCGGGCGCGGTGCCCGGGATCGTGGGCCGGGTGCTCGGCGTGACCCCGCCGCCGTACCAGGGCATCGGCATCGGGGTCTGGTGCCTGCTGGCCCTCGGCGTGCTGCTGGCGCTGTTCGGGCTCGGCGGCCTGGGGCTCGGGCGGGTCGGCCACGCCTGGGTGCTCACGCTCTGCGGCGACTACCGGGGGAGCGTCCGGCGCACGGGTCTCGTCTGGGTCAGCCCGCTCGTGCTGCGGCAGCGGATCGAGGTCCGGCTGCGGCACTGGCGGAGCGAGGCGATGCCGGTGCACGACGCCGAGGGCACGCCGCTGCGGGTGACCGTGCTCGTCGTGTGGCGGGTGGAGGACACCGCGCGGGCCGCGCTGGCCGTGGCGAACCACGAGACGTACCTGGCCGAGCAGGTGGAGGCGGCGGCCGCGCGGGTGTTCTCCCGGCTGCCGGCCGACGGCTTCGGCGAGGCCGTCCCGACACTGCGCGACGCCGGTGACGTGGGGGACCGCCTGACGAAGACGCTGGCGGCCCAGTGCGCTCCCGCCGGGATCGAGATCTTCACGGCCCAGCCGACGGTGGTCGACTACGCGCCCGAGGTGGCCGGCGCGATGCAGCGCAGGAAGGTCGCGGCCATCGACGCCCGGCACCGGGACTCCGTGCTCACGGCGGTCGTCGACACGGTCGACGAGACCGTCGCCCGGCTGACCGAGCGGGGGCTCGTCGACGCGGACGACTACGAGCGCAAAGCACTGGTGAAGGACCTCACGATCGCCCTCTCCGCCGGGCGGGCGGGTTCCGCAGAGGGTCAGTGATTGGTCTGGACATGTTCAAGTTCCGTCAATACATTGGAACTTGGTCTAGACCGGAAGCAGTACTACCGCACGCGTGCAGCACGATCAGGAACCCCCACGTCCTCCCTGGAGCCAAGCATGCGAAAGAAGATAGGCGCGGCCGTCGTCGGCCTCGCAGTGGCGGGCACCACGCTGCTCGCCACCGGCAGCGCGAGCAGCCACGGATACACCGACTCACCCATCAGCCGCCAGAAGCTCTGTGCCAACGGAACGGTCACCAACTGCGGCAACATCCAGTGGGAGCCGCAGAGCGTCGAGGGCCCCAAGGGCTTCCCGGCGGCCGGACCGGCCAACGGCCAGATCTGCGCCGGCGGCAACGGCCAGTTCGCCCAGCTGGACAATCCGCGGGGCGGCGCCTGGCCCACCACCAAGGTGAACTCGGGCCAGAGCTACTCGTTCCGCTGGCAGTTCACCGCGCGCCACCGCACCACCGACTTCAAGTACTACATCACCAAGAACGGCTGGAACCCGAGCAACCCGCTCACCCGGGCCGACCTGGACCCGCAGCCGTTCCTGACCATCCCCTACGGCGGTCAGCAGCCGCCGGCCACCCTGTCCCACTCCGGCAACCTGCCGGCGAAGTCGGGCCGCCACCTGATCCTGGCGGTCTGGACCGTGCACGACACGGCCAACGCGTTCTACGCCTGCTCCGACGTCCAGTTCTGATCCCCGGCCGGACGCCGCAGCACACAGCACAGTGCCTCCCGGGCAACACCGACGGGCCCCGGAGGCGCTGCACCGCGGGGGTAGGGCCTGCCCTACCCCCGCGGCACCCACAGGGCCCATCGCCCGGGCCCGCGGGCGCCGCATAGCGTGTGCGCCATGGACCGGGCGAACACCCTCTGGCAGGCGCTGACCAGGCGCGACTTCCTGCTGTCCGCGTGGCCCTGGCGGGCCGCCGGATACCTGGCGAGCAGCGCCGCGACCGGTGCCCTCGCCCTCACCGGCCTGCTCGTGCTCGCCGGCTTCTCGCTGCTCCTCGTCGGCCTTCCCCTGCTGGTGCTCGCCGGCACCGGACTCGCCGCCGTCGAACGCCGCAGGCTGCGCCTCGTCGACCCCGAGCCCGCCCCCGGACCCCACCGCACGCCCGCCGAGCCCGGCCTCGGCGCCTGGCTGCGGCTGCGCCTCACCGAGCCGGCCACCTGGCGGGAGTTCGCGTACGGACTGCTGTACGCGCTCGTGCTCTGGCCCCTCGACGTGCTCGCCGTCGCCGCGGCCGTCGGGCTGCCCCTGGCGGCCGCCGCCACGCCCGTGCAGCTCGCCCTCGACGGGCAGGAGGCGCGCGTGGTCAAGACCGTCCTCGTCACCACCTGGCCCGGGGCCCTCGCCGCCGCGGCCGCCGGACTGGCCCTGCTGCTCCTGCTGCTGTACCCGCTGGCCGCGCTCGCCGGGGCCCGCGCCCAGCTCACCCGGCTGCTGCTCGCCCCGCGCGAGAGCGAACTCCGGGAGCGGCTGGGGGAGGTGACCCGCTCCCGGGCCCGGCTGGTCGCCGCCTTCGAGGCCGAACGCCGCCGGATCGAGCGCGACCTCCACGACGGTGCGCAGCAGCGGCTGGTCGCCCTCACCATGACCCTCGGCCTCGCCCGGCTCGACGCCCCGGAGGGGCCGCTCGCGGACCGGATCGCCGCCGCCCACGAGGAGACCGGCCGGGTCCTCGCCGAACTGCGGGAGCTCATCCACGGCATCCATCCCCAGGTCCTCGCCGACCACGGCCTCGCCGCCGCGCTCGACGACGCCGCCGACCGCTCGGCCGTCCCCGTCGACACGGACGTCGACCTGCCGCGCCTCGACGCCCCCGTGGAGAGCGCCGCCTACTTCGCCGTCCGCGAGGCGCTGACCAACGCCGCCCGGCACGCCGCCGCCCGCCGCATACGCCTCACCGCCCGCCACCGCGGCGCCCTGCTCGCCGTCGAGGTGCACGACGACGGACGGGGCGGCGCCGACGCCCGCGCCGGCTCGGGGCTCACGGGGCTCGCCGACCGGCTCGCCGTCCTCGGTGGCACACTGACCGTCGACAGCCCGGCAGGCGGGCCGACGCTGCTGAGGGTGGAGATACCGTGCCGAGCGCACTGAGGGTGGTCCTGGCCGAGGACGGCGTACTGCTGCGCGAGGGGCTGACCGCCCTGCTCGGACGGTTCGGCCACGAGGTGGTCGCGGCCGTCGGGGACGCCACCGCCCTGCGGGAGGCGGTCGCCGCGCACGAGCCGGACATCGTCGTCACCGACGTGCGCATGCCGCCGGCCTTCCAGGACGAGGGGCTGCGCGCGGCGATCGCCCTGCGCGCCGAACGTCCCCTCCTGCCGGTGCTGGTGCTCAGCCAGTACGTCCAGCGGGAGTACGCCGCCGAACTGCTGGACAGCGGCGACGGCACGGGCGTGGGGTACCTGCTCAAGGACCGGGTGGGCCAGGTCGAGGAGTTCGTCGCGGCGCTGGCCCGGGTGGCCGGCGGCGGCACGGTCGTGGACCCGGAGGTCGTACGGCAGCTGCTGCGGCGCCGGCGCGATCCGCTGGCCGCGCTGACACCGCGCGAGCGGGAGGTCCTCGCACTCGTCGCGGAAGGCCGGTCCAACGTGGCAATCGCCCGTGAACTCGTGGTCTCCGAGGCCGCGGTGGGCAAGCACATCGGCAACATCCTCGCCAAGCTCGGCCTGCCGCCGGCCGAGGACACCCACCGGCGGGTGCTCGCCGTCCTCACCTACCTCCGCTGACCTGCGCGCCGCCCCGGCCGGACAGGTCGACCCGCCGCGGAACCCGTACGTCCGGACAGGGGAGCCCGTGGCGGAACCCGTACGTCCGGGCAGGGGGCGCAAGGGGGTGTCAGGGGGCGCGGGAAAGGCCCCCGCGGCCCCGCTGTTCGCGACGGATTCATCCCTTCGTCGTGACGAAAGCAGTGCAGGACGCGCGTTGAGTCGGCATGCTGTACCCCGCCGTGGAAAGACCCCACGGGCCATGTACCAAATCCCCCGCACCGCACGGAGGTTATGCATGCGCAACCGAATGGTCCTCCCCCTCGCCGCCGCCGCGCTCGCTCTCCCCGCCGCGCTCCTCACCGCCGGCAGCGCCCAGGCAGCCCCCGCCGACAAGCCCCAGGTGCTGAGCTCCTGGACGCAGACCAGCGCGTCCAGCTACAACGCCTGGGCGGCCGCCCGTGCCAACCAGGGAGCCTGGAGCGCCTACGGGTTCAACTGGTCGACGGACTACTGCTCGTCGTCGCCCGACAACCCGTTCGGCTTCCCCTTCCAGATGTCCTGCGCACGGCACGACTTCGGCTACCGCAACTACAAGGCGGCCGGGACCTTCAGCGCCCACAAGTCCCGTCTGGACTCGGCGTTCTACGAGGACCTGAAGCGCGTCTGCGCCGGGTACTCGGGCGCCACCCGCACCTCCTGCAACGGCACCGCCTGGACCTACTACCAGGCCGTGAAGGCGTTCGGCGTCGCCCCCGCCGGCGCGCCCGCGGCGTGACGCCGCCGCATCCCCGCTGACGGGAACGGGCCGACGGGCACCCGTCCGCGGACCACGCGGGTGGACCGCCGCCCCCGCGTGTCCGGACGGGCCCGGCACACGAAGCAGGCCCCTCGCTGTCGCGAGGGGCCTGCTTCGACTGTGCGCCGCCAGGGACTCGAACCCCGGACCCGCTGATTAAGAGTCAGCTGCTCTAACCAACTGAGCTAGCGGCGCGTGACTCACCGGCCGCTCGGCGGCCGACGGGTAAATAGTACCTGGTCCGCCGGGGTGCTGCCGACCACGGCGAACCGGGCCCGCTCCACCCGCCCCGGGCCGGGACGGACCGGGACGAAAGCCGCGTGACGCCCCGCCGGAAGCGGTAGGGCCGCGTCTGTCCGGCGGCACCGGCCGCCGGCCGGGCACGACCCATGGCTCCCTAGATCGCCAGCGAGAGCACCACCGGTGCCGCCCTGCGGTTGAGGGTGTCCGCCGCTTGGCGCAGCCGGTGGGCGTGCTCGATCGGCAGGGAGAGGGCCAGGCAGCCCACGGCCGACCCCGCCGTCAGCGGCACGGCCGCGCACACCGTGCCCACCGCGTACTCCTGGAGGTCCAGGACGGGGACCGTCGGCGGCTGGGAGTCCAGCTTGGAGAAGAGCAGCTGCTCGCTCGTGATCGTCCGCGAGGTGAGCCGGGCGATCTTGTGGCGCGACAGGTGGTCGCGGCGGCCGTTCACGTCGAGCTGGGTGAGCAGGCACTTGCCGACCGCACTGGCGTGGGCGGCGGAGCGGAAGTCCACCCACTCGTTGACCTTGGGAGTGCGCGGCCCGTCGGCGAACTGGGTGATCTTGACCTCGCCGTCGATGTAACGGCTGATGTAGACGGCGGCGCCCACCGAGTCGCGCAGCTCGGTGAGGGTCTCCTGCAGCTTGGCCTCCAGGGCCTCCTTGCGCGTGACGCCGGACCCGAGGAGGACCAGGGAGTCGCCGATCGCGTAGGCGCCGTCGGAGAGCTGCTCCACGTAGCCCTCGCGGCGGAGCATGGCGAGCATCGGGGCGAGGTGACCGGTGGGCAGCCCGGTCTCGCGTGCGATCTGGACGTCGGTGACTCCGCCACCGTGCTTGGAGACCGTCTCCAGGACTCGCAGGACGTATTGCACCGAGTGGAACGGCGCGGTCGGCTCTGGCTTCAGCGCCACGGTTTCCCCCTACCAGGTTGTGACCGCAAGCTTCCCTACCACGATAGCCGCCAAGCGCCGTCCGGGGATGGGGTGTTGGCGCAAATGATGTGGCGCCCCAGCGGGCTGCGCTGGGGCGCATCACCATGGCATATGCCCCTGTCATCGATGGTGCGGGGAAGGCGTGGTCAGAGCACCGCGCCGAGGAACTCGCGGGTCCGCGCCTGCTCCGGATCCGAGAAGATTTTCTCCGGCGGACCGGACTCGATGACCTTGCCGGAATCGAACATCAGAACCTCGTCGGAGATGTCCCGCGCGAAGTTCATCTCATGGGTCACGCACACCATCGTGATGTCCGTCGTGCGCGCGATGTCCCGCAGCAGATCCAGCACCCCGGCCACCAGTTCGGGGTCGAGCGCCGAGGTCACCTCGTCGAGCAGCAGCACCCGCGGCTCCATCGCCAGGGCCCGGGCGATGGCCACCCGCTGCTGCTGTCCGCCGGAGAGCTGCGAGGGCCGCGCCCCGCACCGGTCGCCGAGGCCGACCAGTTCCAGCAGCTCCTTTGCCCGCGCCTCGGCCTCCTCCTTCGGCCGGCCGAGCACCCGCACCGGGGCCTCGGTGATGTTGCGCAGCACGCTCATGTTGGGGAAGAGGTTGAACTGCTGGAAGACCATGCCGATCTTCTTCCGCGCCTCGCGGCGCTCCTTCTCCTGCGCCGGGAACAGTCGCTTACCGGCCACGGTGATGGTGCCCTCGTCGGGCTTCTCCAGCGTCATCAGCAGACGCAGGATCGTCGTCTTGCCGGAGCCGGAGGGGCCGATCAGCGTCACGTGCTTGCCGGGCCGGACGGAGAAGCAGAGGTCGTCCAGGACCGTGTTGTCCCCGAATCTCTTGGTGACGTCGTCGAACCGGATCAGCGGCTCGGTCGCACCGGTGGGCGTGTCGAGGGGCGTTTCAGCGGACAAGGCGGCGCTCCAGGGATCGGACGAGCAGAGAAGCCGGATAGGCGATGAGGATGAACGCGATGCCGATCACGGTGAGCGGCTCGGTGTACTGGAAGGTCGACGCGCTCTCCAGCCGCGACTGCTGCAGCAGCTCCAGCACGCCGATCGCGGCGAGCAGCGGGGTGTCCTTCAGCATCGCGATCACGTAGTTGCCGAGCGCGGGCGTGATCCGGCGGATCGCCTGCGGCAGGATGACGGCGGACCAGGTGCGGTGGGCGGGCAGGCTCAGGGCCTTGGCCGCCTCCCACTGGCCGCGCGGCACCGCGTCGATGCCGGCCCGGTAGACCTGCGCGGTGTACGTCGAGTAGTGCAGCCCGATCGCGATCGTGCCCGTGGTCAGGGCGGAGAACTGCACGCCCCACTCCGGGAGCACGAAGTACAGGAAGAACAGCTGCACCAGGAGGGGGGTGGTGCGGACGAACTCCGTGAACACGTTCACCGGCCAGCGCACGAAGCGGCTCGGCGCCCGGAAGGCGAGGGCCCACACCAGGCCGAGCGAGAACGAGATGAGCGAGCCCAGCACGAGCACCTGGAGGGTGACGAGCACCCCGTCCCAGAAGCGGGGCATGAAGTCGGCCACGGCGGACCAGTCCCAGGTCACTTCGACGCACCCCCCGCCACCTCGGTGCCGGCGGCGGACGCGGAGCGGCGGGCGAACAGGCCGCCCAGCAGCGCCGGTTCCGGCTCGATGCCGATGTTCCGCTTGGTCCTGCGCTCCAGCGCCTTCATCGACCGGGTCACCACCATCGCGAGCACGAAGTAGATCACCAGGCTGATCGTGTAGATCTGGGCGCTCTCCTGGGTGGCGAGCCGCACCAGATAGGCGGCGAAGGAGACGTCGCCGACGCCGAGCAGCGACACCAGGGCCGTGCCCTTCAGCAGCTCGACCAGCAGGTTGCAGAACGGCGGCATCATCTCGGGCACCGCCTGGGGGAGGAGGATCAGCCGCATCCGCTGCCACGGCGAGAAGCTGAGCGCGATCCCCGACTCACGCTGCGAGCGGGCGACCGAGTTCAGGGCGCCGCGGACGATCTCGGCGCCGTACGCGCCGTAGGAGAGACCGAGCGCGAGGACGGCGGCCCACATCGGGACGAGCTGCCAGCCCATCAGCGGGGGCACCACGAAGAAGAGCCAGAACATCAGCACCAGGGCCGAGGTGCCGCGGAAGATCTCCGTGTAGAGGCCGGCCAGGAAGCGGACGGCGCGCGAGCGGTGGGTACGGGCCATGCCGACGGCGAAGGCGGTGACCGCGGCCAGTGCGGCGCTGTAGACCAGCAGCTGGACCGTGATCCATATGCCGGGCAGCACCCAGTTCTGCCAGAGTCCGGCTGTCATTTCCTGCACAGCTCCTCGGCGGTCAGGGTGGTCATCTCGGACTCCGTGAAGCCGAACGGCTTCAGGATCCGGAACAACTCGCCGCTCTTCTTCATCTTGTGGATCTCGGTGTTGAACGCGTCGCGCAGGGCGGTGTCGGTGGGGCGGAAGGCGAACCCGCCGCCGTCGACCTGCTTCTTGCCGTCGACGACCGCCGCGAACGGCTCGGTGGCCTCGGCCCGCGTGCTCTTGCGGACCACCTCGCGGGCGGTCAGCGCGGTCCCGGCGAAGACGTCGACCCGGCCGGACTCGACCGCGTTCAGCCCGGCCACCTGGTCCTGGAGGATCACGATCTCCTTCTCGGGGATGCCGGCGGCGATCGCGTAGTCGATCTCGGCGTAGCCCGTGCCGGTGGCCAGCTTCGCCTTGGCCTTCACCACGTCCTCGTAGCTGCGCAGGTTCTTGGGATTGCCCTTGCGCACGATGAAGGAGTCGAGCATCTGGTACTCGGGGTCGGCGAAGATGACCTGGGCGCACCGGTCCTTGTTGATGTACATCCCGGCCGACACCACGTCGAACTGCTGGGAGTTGAGCCCGGGTATGAGGGAGGCGAAGTCGGTGGCCACCGGCTGGACGCTGTCGATGCCCAGGCGCTTGAAGACCACCCGGGCCAGTTCCGGGGCCTCGCCCGTGAACTCCCCCTGTTCGTCCACGTAGCCGTACGGCACCTCACCGGCGATGCCCAGGCGCACCGTCCCCTGGGTCTTCAGCCGGGCGAGCACGTCGCCCGACGGCACCCGGCTGCAGCCCGCCGCCGCGGTGACGGCGAACGCGCTCGCGCCCGCCGTCCCGAGCAGCAGGGCGCGTCTGCTCATCGATGATGGTTCTTGTGTTCGAGCCATGGGCGCGCGGCTACCCGGGCCGTTCGCGGGTATGCGTGTGCGACGGCCGACCGATATCCGTTTGTGTCCTGCGGCGGCCGGCCCCTCGCGGCGGCGCGTCCGTCCCCGGCGGCGGAGGCGTACCGGCCGCACGCGACCGCCGTCGGGGCGTGTACCTCGCTGCGGCCCGTCGAAACGGGGGCGTTCGACGGTGGCCGTATCTCGTCCCTCCGCGCGGCCGGTGCCATGTGGCGGGCCGTCACCCCGGATGCCGGGCGGTGGTGTTCCGGTCTCCTCCTGGGCGTGTTCCGGTCGGGTGGCGGTCGGGAGGGCGGCGGGGTCTGTCCCGGACCCGCGGGCGCCGGGACACTGGGGAAGCCGGCGGTGTGCGGCGGGCGGGGGCCCGTGCGGCCGGGCCGGCAGGGGGAGAGGCGGGGGCGTCATGTGGCTCGTGTGGTTGTCCGCTCTGTTCGTCCCGAAACGGGACCTGTGGCCGCAGGACCCCACGGTGCGGGCGGCAGGCCGGCTCAGGGGACTGCTGCTCCTGCTGATCGTGGTCTTCCCGTTCGAGTTCGCCCTGCCGGATTTCACCACCGCCTGGCGCCACGGGCTGACCAGCTTCTACGCCCTCGCCGTCGCCATACCCCTCGCCTGCCTGGTGCTGGTGGCCGCGGCGCCGCCCGGGGAGCGGGCGTGGACGGCCCGGCGCGCGGGCCGCCCGCTGAGTTCGCTGGCCGTGGCGGCGGCGGTCGTGGTCGCCGCCGTGCTGGCCACCGATGACCCGTCCAACCCCTTCGTGGGGGTGCTCGTCGGGCTCTTCTTCATCGTGGTCCTGGGGGCCGTGCTGCTCGTCGGCTACTACCACCACTTCCGCGCGGCGGACGGCCATCCGCTGCTGCCCGCGCTGGTCGCCCCGTGGCCGCTGTGGGCGATCGCGATCGTCGACCCGGCCGGTGGGCACGCCCTCGCGGTCCTCGGCCCCGCCGTGATCACGACCTGCGTGTCGGTCTGGGAGATCGTGTACCTCCACCGGCGCGGCCTGCCCCTGACCGCGGGCGCGCCCCGTCCGTCCGCGTAGCCGCGCGGGCGGGGCGTGCCCGGAGCCGGCGGGGGCGGCGGGCCGGGGCCCCGGCGGACGGCGCCGGACGGGGGCCGTCCGCGGACCGGACGGGTCCGTCTGTTTTGCCGCCGTCCCGGGGCGGGCACGCGAGTGCAAAGAGGTGCGGGCCCGGCGGCCTGCCGGGCCCGCACCGCAGACGGAGCCGGAGTCGGTGGCGTGGCGTGGCGGACGACGCGGCGCGGGCGGCGGGTGCGGCGGACCGGCCGGTCCGCGGCCCGGCCGCACGGGAAGCGGTCTGCGCCAACCAGGTCACGCTGCGGCCGGCCCTGCGCGCCATCGGCGCGACCGCGGCCGGCCCCCAGCAGGCTCTGCTGATGGACCATCAGGCCCGTCGCGCGGGCGGTGGTGTCCGCGGCCGGGCCGGAAGGACAGGAGGGCGTGAGATGACGACGGTGGGACTGCTGTATCCGGGGCACGCGGCGGAGGACGACTATCCCCGCATGGAGACGCTGCTGACCGGGGTCAACGTGCCGGTGGTGCACACGGCGGCGGGCGAGGACGCGCACACGCCGGACGCGCTGCTGGACAGCGGCTCGGCCGAGCGGCTCGCCGCCGGGGTCGAGGAGCTGCGGCTCTCGGGCGCCGAGTCGGTGGTGTGGGCGAGCACCGGCGGGTCGTTCGTCCACGGGTGGGACGGCGCACACGGCCAGACCCGTGAGCTCGCCGTGAAGGCCGGGCTGCCGGCGTCCAGCACGTCGTTCGCCTTCGTGCGCGCGGCCCGGGAGGTCGGCGCCGGGCGGGTGGCGGTGGCCGCCGCGTACCCGGAGGACGTGTCGGAGCGCTTCGCCCAGTTCCTCGGCGGAGCCGGGATCGAGGTGGTGGCGGTGCACGCGGCCGGGGTCGGCTCGCGGTCCCAGGCCGCCGCCTGGGAGCGCGAGCAGGTGCTCGACCTGGTGCGCGGCGCCGATCACGAGCGGGCCCAGGCGGTCCTGGTGCCCGGTACGGCGCTGCACACGGTGGCCCTGCTGCCGGAGCTGGAGGAGGCGGTGGGCAAGCCGGTCCTCACGGCGAACCAGGTCACCGTCTGGGAGGGGCTGCGCCTGGCGGACCGGCACGGGGCCTGGTCGGACGACCTGGGCGCGCTGTTCGCCCGCAAGGACTGAGCTCCGCGGCCCCGCCGTCCGCCGCCCGTCCCCACGCCCGTGGCCCGGTCCACGGACCCGCCGGCCGGGAGCGGGCGGCGCTCCACCCGGCCGCGGGGCGGCCGGGAATAAACGGAGATGGCCTCCTGTTGTGCGGCGGAGTACGCACGACCACTCAGGAGGACCACCGGTGAACGCAAGGGACGCGGCAGGCGACGAGATCCGTGGAGTCGCGGCCGGCTCCGCACCCGTACCCCTGTCGGTGCTCGATCTGGTCACCGTCGGCAGCGGCCGCACCGCCTCCGACGCCCTGCGCACGAGCGTGGCCCTCGCCCGGCTCGCCGAGAGCCGCGGGTACCACCGGCACTGGGTGGCCGAGCACCACTCGATGCCGGGCGTCGCCTCCTCCTCGCCCGCCGTGATCCTGGCCCACCTCGCCGCCCACACCGAGCGCATCCGCCTCGGGTCGGGCGGCGTCATGCTGCCCAACCACGCCCCGCTGGTGATCGCCGAGCAGTTCGGCACGCTGGAGGCGCTCGCGCCGGGCCGGATCGACCTGGGCCTGGGCCGCGCGCCCGGCACCGACGGCGCCACGGCGGCGGCGCTGCGCCGCACCGACACCCTCCACGAGGGGGCGGACGACTTCCCGCAGCAGCTGGCGGAGCTGACCCGCTTCCTCGACGACGACTTCCCGGACGGGCACCCCTACGCGCGGATCCACGCGGTGCCCGGACCGGTGCAGGCGACCTCGGAGGGCGGGGTCCAGTCCCCGGCCCGGCCGCCGGTCTGGCTGCTGGGCTCGTCCGGGTTCAGCGCCCGGCTCGCCGGGGTGCTCGGCCTGCCGTTCGCCTTCGCGCACCACTTCTCGGCGCAGAACACCGTGCCGGCGCTGGAGCTGTACCGCCAGAGCTTCCGCCCCTCGGCGGTGCTGGACGCCCCCTACGCGCTGATCGGCGTGGCCGCGCTGGCGGCCGAGGACGAGCGGGAGGCGCGCCGCCAGGTCCTGACGGGAGCCCTGTCGATGCTGCGGCTGCGCACCGGCCGCCCGGGGCTGATCCCGACGCCCGAGGAGGCGGAGGCGTACCCGTTCACCGCCGTGGAGCGGGAGTTCGCCGACAGCTGGCTGAAGAACATCGTGCACGGCACCCCCGACGCCGTCCGGGCGGGCCTCGACACGCTGCGCGAGCTGACCGGGGCGGACGAGCTGATGATCACCGCCAACTCCCACAGCGGCGAGGTGCGGCTGCGCAGCTACGAGTTGATCGCGGACGCCTACGGCCTGCCGGTGCTGCCGCCGGCCGCCGGAGCGGACGCCCTGGCCGGCCGCGCCGGGTAAAACCTGGGTTTCGCCGACCCCGGTGGTTCACTCGTCAACCGCCGGGGCGCGGCCCCTTAACTCATCCTTAAACCGCTCGTCACCGCCGTGACGGGCGGTTTCTTTCGGTCAACGCACGCCGCTGACAAGGGTTTTCTTGGCGAAAATGGTCTAGTCCTCATTTGGTTCGGACCATTGACGCGGGGTCGGCCGGATCGCTTCACTGCTCCTGCCCGACCGCTCGACCCCCGTTCCGCACAACCCCGGAGGCTGCACGTGCGCTCCCGCAGACCGCTGCTCGCGGCATTCACGACCGCCGCGCTCGCCGCAGGCGCCCTGGCCGGATTCGCCGGACTCGGCACCGCCCAGGCGAACGACACCACCCAGGCCGCCGCCTCCTCGGGCGGAATCAAGATCGCCTACTACGACCAGTGGAGCGTCTACGGCAACGCCTTCTACCCGAAGCACCTCGACACCCGGGGCATCGCCGCCAAGCTCGACGTCATCAACTACTCGTTCGGCAACATCCACCCGACCGACCTGACCTGCTTCATGGCGAACAAGGCGGCGGGCGACGACAACAACCCCAACGCCGGTGACGGCGCGGGCGACTCGTACGCCGACTACCAGAAGTCCTTCGCGGCCGCCGACAGCGTCGACGGCGTCGGGGACACCTGGAACCAGCCCATCGTGGGCGTCTTCAACCAGTTCAAGGAACTGAAGGCGAAGCACCCCCACCTGAAGATCAACATCTCGCTGGGCGGCTGGACGTACTCCAAGTACTTCCACGACGCGGCCAAGACCGACGCCAGCCGCAAGAAGCTGGTCTCGTCCTGCATCAAGCAGTACATCCAGGGCGACCTGCCGGTCGAGGGCGGCTTCGGCGGCGCCGGCACCGCCGCCGGGATCTTCGACGGCATCGACATCGACTGGGAGTACCCGGGCTCCAGCGGCGGCCACCTCGGCAACCACTACGGCCCCGAGGACAAGCAGAACTTCACGCTGCTGCTGGCCGAGTTCCGCAAGCAGCTCGACGCGCACGGCGCGGCCAACGGCGGCAAGAAGTACATGCTGACCGCGGCCCTCCCGGCCGGCCAGGACAAGATCAAGTACCTGGAGACCGACAAGATCGGCGCGTACCTCGACTACGCGAACATCATGACGTACGACATGCACGGCGCCTGGGACGGCGACGGGCCCGCGTACCACCAGTCCCCGCTGTACTCGCCGGCGTCCGACCCGACCGACCCGATCGCCCCGGGCACCGAGAAGTACTCGGTCGACGGCGCCATCGACGCCTACATCGACGGCAACGCGGCGTACGGCATCACCGGCGGCTTCCCCGCGAACAAGCTGACCCTCGGCTACGAGTTCTACTACCGCGGCTGGAAGGGCGTCCCGGCGGCCAACAACGGCCTCGGCGGCAGCGCCACCGGCGGTTCGGCGGCCCGCCCGCTCAGCCAGCAGGCCGGCATCGCCCACTACAAGGAGCTCGGCGGCATCGTCGACAACCCGGCGACCACCTTCTGGGACGACGCGGCCAAGGCCTCGTACTTCTACAAGGACGGCGAGTTCTTCACCGGCCTCGACAAGCGGGCGATCGACGCCCGCGCGGCGTACGCCAAGGAGCGCGGCCTCGGCGGCGCGATGATGTACTCCCTGCTCGGTCTCGACGCCAACGCCACGCTGTTCAACCAGATCGTGGCCGCGGTCGGCGGCACGCCCACCACCCCGCCCACCACGACCCCGCCGACGACGACCCCGCCCACCACCACCCCGCCCACCACGACGCCTCCGACGACCCCGCCGGCCGGCAGCTGCACCGCGGCCGCGTGGGCGAAGGCGACCGCGTACACCGGCGGCGCCCAGGTCTCCCACAAGGGCCACACCTGGAAGGCCAAGTGGTGGACCCAGGGCGAAGAGCCGGGGACCACGGGTGAGTGGGGTGTCTGGCAGGACCTGGGAGCCTGCTGACACCGACCCCTGAGCCCCCCACAGGCCACCGCCCCCGCCCGGTAACCAACCCGAGCGGGGGCGGTCGGCGTCGTGGCCGGGTGACCGCCACGCGGCCGCGGCGCGGTCGGTCGGCCGCGCGCCCGGCCGGCCCCGCGGCGGCCGCGTGGCGGTGATCAGCCCGCCGTGGCCGCGTGGCGGTCGAGCGCGCCCAGCATCTCGGTGATCCGCTCCGGCGCCACGGCCCGCGAGTACAGCCATCCCTGCCCGGTGTCGCAGCCGATCCGCCGGAGCCGCGACGCCTGCCCCGAGGTCTCGACGCACTCCGCCGTGACCGTCAGGCCCAGCCGGTGCGCCAGCTCCACCATGGCCTCGACGATCGTCTCGTCGGCCGGGTTCGCGTGCGTCTCGTCCTGGAAGCCCCGGACGAACGTTCCGTCGAGCTTCAGCGCGGAGACCGGGAGCCGGCTCAGATAGGCGAGGTTGGAGTACCCCGTCCCGAAGTCGTCGATGGCGATCCGCACGCCCATGTCGCTCAGCGCCCGCAGCGCCTGCAGCGGCCGTCCGGCCGAACCCATCACCGCCGACTCGGTGAGCTCCAGCTGGAGCAGCCGGGGCGGCAGGCCGGTCGCGGCCAGGATCTCCGCCACGTCGGCGACCAGGTCGGAGTCCCACACCTGGCGCACCGCCACGTTGACGGACACGAACAGCGGCTCCACGTCCGGGTGGTCGAGCTGCCACTGCCGGGCCTGGCGGCACGCCGTGCGCAGCACCCACCGGCCGAGCTGGACGATCGAACCCTCCTCCTCGGCGATCGCGACGAACCGATTCGGCGTCAGCGTGCCGAACTGCGGGTGGTTCCAGCGCACCAGCGCCTCGACACCGCGGGTGACCTCGTCCGCGAGGCCGACGAGCGGCTGGTACTCCAGCGCGAACTCCCCGCGCTCCACCGCGGGGCGGAGCGTGGAGGCCAGCGCCTGACGGGTCATCCGGTTCGCGTTCCGTTCCGGGTCGAACAGGGTCCAGCGCGAGCGGCCGTCCTCCTTCGCCCAGTAGAGCGTGGTGTCCGCGGCCTGCATCAGCGAGGTCGCCGAGGTGTCCGCCGCCGCGCGCTCCACCACCCCGATGGACGCGGAGACCGACACCCGCTCCCCGGCGAGGTCGAACGGCTGCTCGAGCGCGGCCAGCAGGCCGCGGGCGAGGTCGGCGAGCTGTTCGGTGCCGGTGGAGTCCTCGACCAGGACGGCGAACTCGTCCCCGCCCAGCCGGGCCACCAGATGGCCTCCGCCGTGGGCGCGGTCGCCCGCGGCGCACTCGGTCAGCCGGGTCGCGACGGCGGTCAGCAGCCGGTCCCCGACGCGGTGCCCCAGGGTGTCGTTGACCGCCTTGAACCCGTCCAGGTCGAGGTAGCAGAGTCCGATGCGGCCGGTGGACCCGTGGTCGTACGGGGAGGACTCCAGTGCCGCGGTGAGCCGCTCGAAGAACAGCGCGCGGTTGGGCAGCCGGGTCACGGGGTCGTGCAGTTGCAGATGGCGGAGCCTGGCGTGCAGTTCGCGCCGGTCGCTGACGTCGGTGACCGTCAGCAGGACGTCGTCCGTCCCGGGCACCGGGGCGACCGTGACCTCCGCCCACAGGGGGCGCCCGTCGTGCTGCTTCAGCCGCCGGGTGCAGCGGAACCGTGAGCGGTGGCCCCGCAGCACCTCGTGGTAGGCGTCCCAGGTGCGGCCGTCCGAGCCGAGGCCCACGAGGTCGGCCGCGCACCGCCGGCGCAGGTCGGCCGGGCGGACGCCGAGCAGGGCGCCGAGCGCCTCGTTGGCGCAGACGACGAGTCCCTCGGCGTCGATCACGGCCATGGCGATCTGGGCCGCGTTGAACGCGGCGCGGTAGTCGCGTCGTTCCGCCTGACTCAGGGCCTGAAGGTGACCTTCCGTAGTCATCGGGCGGAGGCTCTGAGGGACGGCGACGCCCGCGGGGCCTGCTCCGTCGGAGGTTCCGCTCACCGCTCACTCCCGGGATGCGTGTGTCGTACAAGGTCGTACACAAGTGGTCGGGGGATGGTCACCCGAGGCGTCCGGCGGAGAAAAAACCGGCAGAACCCGGGGAAAGTGTGCCGATCATAGAGGCTGCCGAGCCGGCCGTTCCAGCGTGCTCCCCCCGTCGGGGGCCGGGCTCCGGGGGTGCTCGATCGTTTCTGCGCGGGTCATGACCGGGGTCGCGTGCGGTGCGACCGAATGTGACGTTCCGTGAGTCGTCGGAGTGTCGCCACCCGTCGGCCACCCGGTGCACCCGGTCACCCGGGTGGGGCACCGGAACAAGGCGAACCCTCGCAAAACACCACAAGGTGGGTTGGGCATCCAGCATTGCCGAGCCGGAGGTCCATGTGGAGGGTCAGCAGGCGTCCGACGGAACACCCGAGAGAGTGGAACGGGTGCGCCCGCGCAGTGCCGCCGCCGCGCTCACCTCCCTGATGGCGTTCACCGCGACCTCCCTCGTCGCCGGCCCCGCGATCGCCCACTCCGCCGCCGGTCCCTGCGCCCTGCCGCGCACCTCCGCCCACCACTCGCTCGGTCTCGACACCTGGAACACCGCCTACCCCAAGCCGGCCGGCGGGCTCGACGCGGTGATGATCTTCCTCTCGTTCCCGGACTCCGTACCGCTGAACACGCCGGAGGAGCTCGCCGCCGACCACTTCCCGGCCACCAGCGACTTCTTCCACCGCGCCTCCTACGGCACCTTCTCGCTGCGCGCCCACCCGCAGACCGAGTGGGTCCGGATGCCCGAGGCGTCCGTCACCTACGACATACGGCGCGACTGGGAGCCGGAGCGGCGGACCGCCTACCTCAAGGACGCCATCGCGGCCGCCGACGACCGGGTCGACTTCTCCGCGTACGACATCGTCTACCTGGTCGCCGACCCGGACGCCCCCGGCGTCGACTCCGACGCCACCAAGGTGGTCAACTTCGACCGGCCGCTGAACGCCGACGGTGCCGACATCCGGCGGGTGGTCACCGTCTTCGAGCGCCACCCCCCGGACCGCAACGTGCTGGCCCACGAGACCGGCCACGTCTTCGACCTGCCCGACCTCTACCACCGGCCGATGGACGGCGACGGCGACTGGGACACCCACGTCGGCGACTGGGACGTCATGGGCAGCCAGTTCGGGCTCGCCCCCGACCTCTTCGGCTGGCACAAGTGGAAACTCGGCTGGCTCGGTGCCGCGGAGGTCCGCTGCGTCAACGGGGACGCCACGGCCCGGGTCCCCGCAGGACCGCCGGGCAGCGGGGAGATCGTCACGCTGGAACCGCTCGCCGCCGCGCCCGTGCGCGGCGGCAGCGTCGGTACCCGGCTCGCCGTCGTCCGGACCGGACCGGACAGTGCCCTCGCCGTCGAGGCGCGGTCCGCCGTCGGCAACGACGAGTTCACCTGCACCGAGGGCGTGCTGCTGTACCGGGTGGAGGGCGACTCCGCCTCCGGCGGCGGCCCCGTCGAGGTCGTCGACACCCACCCGGAGACCGAGGCCTGCGGCGACCGGTCGGTCTATCCGCCGCTGGCCGACGCCCCGCTCCAGGTCGGCGAGACCTTCACGCTGCGGGGCGACGGCGGCGGGCGCACCCGGGTGGAGGTGGCCGACCGGACGCCCACGGGCGCCTGGACGGTCAAGATCACGACGGAGTGACGCCGTGGTGCGGACACGAAAGAGCCCCCCGCTCGCGCGAGGGGCTCTCTCCGTCTGTGCGCCGCCAGGGACTCGAACCCCGGACCCGCTGATTAAGAGTCAGCTGCTCTAACCAACTGAGCTAGCGGCGCCTGCTGACGTCGTAGACATTAGCACCCTGGTCGGCGGGAGGAAAAATCGATACCCGCACCACGGGCCTTTCATGCGTACGGGCCGCCCGGACGCAGGCCCAGAGCAGCACTTCGGGGCCGGGGAGCCACGGGTGCCGGGTGTCGGGGGCCACCAGCCAGCGGGGTGCCGCGGCGGACTCGGCGGGGGTCAGCGGGGGCACGGTGACGGCGTCGCCCGCGCCGTGGCAGATGAGCGGCGGGACGGCGTCGCCCCACTCCTCCCAGTGCAGCAGCGACGGGAGCCGCTGGGCCGTGCCGGGCGTCGCGAAGAGCATCATCCGCCCCCGGTGCACCGCCACCGGGCCGGTGCCGGGGCCCTCGCCCCAGAGGCGGTCGAGCATCCGCCGCCCGAAGGTGGAGGGCACGTTCACCACGTCGAAGACCGTGCCGCAGGGGAGTACGACGGGCGCGGCCGGACGGGTCTCCCAGTGCGCCAGCGTCGAGCGAGGAAACGTCTCTGCCGAGGCGAGCCAGCCCGCGCCCGGCGGGGTCACCGAGGCCGCCTGCCCGGGTCCCTCCCCCCGCAGCAGCGCGGCGATGTCCGTGTCCGTCCTCTGGTCCCGTTCCCGCAGCCATGCGCTCATGCCCACCAGGTGTACCCGGAGTGATGGAGTGATTCCGCAGGGTTCGCGGAAACGGGGACGCCGGCGCCGGGGGAGGAGTATCGTGCCGGGCCGCGGACCGCGGGGCCGGCCCCGCCCGGGGGCACCGGAGCGGTGCGCCGGAGGGTGTCGCGGGCGGGCCGGGACGGCCGGGTCAGCCCGCTTCCTTCAGCAGGTCGTGGCCGAAGGCGATCATCTTCTTCGCGTAGTCCTCGGTCCAGCCCGCGCGCTCGCCGACGTCCGCCGGGGTCAGGCGGTCGAAGCGGCGGGGGTCGGCCAGCTGGGCCGCCGCGATCGCCTGGTACTCGGTGGCGCGGTCGGCGGCCGCGCGGAAGGCCAGGGTCAGCTCCGTGGCGCGGGCCAGCAGCTCGCGGGGGTCCTCCATGGACTCCAGGTCGAAGAAGTGCTCGGGGTCGGCGGCGGCCTCGGAGGGCTCGAAGAGCAGCGGGGCCGGCCGCATCCTGCGCTCGGTCGTCCGCTCGGGGTCCGCCATGTCCGTACTCCTCCTCGCCTCGCGGTCCGGGGCGGACGCCCCGGACCGTCATCCATTGTCCCGCGCCCCGCAAGGGCGCCCGGGGAACTCCCTCAGGGGCCCTCCCACCGCACCGTGTGCTCGGCGAGGTGGGCGAGGACCGCGTGGTTCGCCTCCCAGCCGTCCGGGAACTTGATCGAGACGCCCAGCTGCACCGGCTCGGTCGAAGGATGCTCGTCCAGCAGGGCCCCCACACCCTCCCGGCACACCACGATGCACGCGTGGCGGTGGCGCGAGGCCAGCACGCACAGCCGCCCGGTCTCCAGATGGAACGCGGTGGCGTCCGGGCGGCCCGAGAGCGGGTGGAGGATCACCGTCACGTCGTACTCGCGGCCCTGGAGCCGGTTGGCCGTGTCCACCGTGACGTCCGCGACCCCGAGCGCGGCGAGCGCCGCGCGCACCGCCGCGGCCTGGTCGCGGTGGGCCGTGCCGACCGCGATCCGGTCCGCCGTGAGCGGGGACGGGTCCGGCGACTGCTCCGAGTGCGTGACACCGCCCCGGTCCAGCAGCCGCCGCACCACCGCGGCCACCGCCCGCACGGCCTCCGGGTCGGTGCGCGGAGTGCGGCGGGCGGGCAGCTCCAGCAGCCCCCAGCCCGAGACGGCCGCCTCGTCGACGACCCGGTCCGGTCCCGAACCGTCGGACGGCACGCCGAAGGAGAGCCGCCGGTCGCCGTGCCCGGTCCCGCTGCGGAAGGGCGTGTAGGGATAGAACGCGTCCGACACCAGCGGCGCGGCCGACGCCGGGAGCCGCCAGGAGACGGGCAGCCGGTGCTGCGGCAGGCCCGGGTTGTGCGCGAGGAGCGTGGAGACCGCGCTGGCCGACGGGTCGTACGACAGCCCCGCCCACTGCTCGGCGCCGACGATCGAGAACGGGTCCAGCTGGCCGGGATCGCCCACGAACAGCGCCCGTTCGAACAGACCCGCCACGGCGAGCAGCGCGTCCGAGCGCATCTGGTACGCCTCGTCGACGATGGCGTGGCCCCACGGCTCGACGCCCTGCACATGGGCCCATTTCGCGGCCGTGGAGATCACGATGTCGAGGCCGGCGAGATCGGCCGCCTTCGCCGACGTGCGGACGTTGTCCAGTGCGTCGAGCGCCGGGTCGTACGGGGCGGTCCCGTCGCCCGAGTGCGAGTGCAGGCGGCCGACCGGCAGATCGGGGTCCTTGGCGGCCAGGCGCAGCACCAGGTCGTCGACCTGGGCGTTGGTCTGGGCGACGACCATCAGCGGGCGTCCGGCCGCGGCGAGCTCCCGGGCGGCGCGCACCACCAGGGTCGACTTGCCGGCCCCCGGGGGCGAGTCCACGACGACCCCGCGGGCGTCGCCGTGCAGGGTGTCGTGCAGGATCCGGTCCGTGGCCAGGCCCGCCGCCGCGGACGGGTCGAACACGGCGGCCTCGGGAGCGGAGGGGGCGGGCGTCACAGCAGGTCCTCCGGGGTGACGGTGTCGGGGGTCTCGGCGGTGTCGGAACGCGGCGGGCCGCCGTGGGTCCACGGCGTCTCGTCCGGGTCGGGCAGCTTGGGGCCGCCCCGCTGGTCGTGCTCGAACAGCGTCCAGTCGATCCTGTCCCCCTTGACCGGCACGGAACCCTCGGCGGGCTCCTTCGAGCGGCCCATCCGGTCGGTCAGGCGCAGCACCAGGACGCCCTCGGCCTCCGCCCGCACGAACTCGGCGGTCTGCGGCCGGCCGTCGAGCGACCGGTAGACCTTCATCCGCCCGCCCAGCTGGGGCCGG
Source organism: Streptomyces genisteinicus (assembly GCF_014489615.1). Taxonomy (GTDB): domain Bacteria; phylum Actinomycetota; class Actinomycetes; order Streptomycetales; family Streptomycetaceae; genus Streptomyces; species Streptomyces genisteinicus. The sequence goes on along the minus strand of NZ_CP060825.1, from coordinate 2,583,767 downwards.
TCGTCGGTGGCGACGGTGACCAGCGGCCGGGGGGTCGGGCGCTTCGACTCCGACCAGGCCATCTCGACGTCGAGGACCTCGGCGGTGAACGCCTCGCCGCGCAGCCGGTGCGACGCCAGCACCAGCGGGTCGTCCAGCGCCTCCTGGGCGTCCAGCTGGGCCTGGGCGGTCTCCCGGGCGGCGAGCTTCTGCGCGGCGGTCACCGCGTCGTCGCGCCGCGGCTGCGGCGGCTCGCCCGCCCTGACCTTGTCCCGGTGGCCGGTGAACGACCAGCGGTCGCGCGTCCAGCGGTCGGCGGCGCGCGCGCCCTCCGGCAGCTCCCGCAGCAGCTCCACCGCCCGCCACACCGCGTCCCAGGTCGGCTTCAGCTGGGACGCGATCAGCCGCCGGATCTCCCGCTCGGCGCGGTGCAGCTCGCCGAGGCGGTCGTCGGCGCTCGTGCCGTCCTCCGCGGCCGCCAGCAGCCGGCGGGCGCGGTCGAACCGCTCCATCGCCGGGGCGAGGAGCCGGTTGTCGAACGCGGGGTCGGTGGCGGGCCCGGCCGGCGGGCACAGCAGCTGCCCCTCGCCGTCCCGGGCGAGCTCGGCCCGCAGCGCGGCCCCGGCGCCGGACGCCCCCTCGGGAACGTCCACCCAGGCGAGCAGCGCGCCCAGGTGCTGGTCCTCCAGCGAGGACTGACCGGTGGCCCAGTGCCGGTTCAGCAGGTCGGTCGCGGCCAGCAGCAGCGAGGAGCCGGGGACCCGGGAGCGCTCCGCGTAGTGGGTGAACCAGCGGCCCAGCAGGGGCACCCGGGCGGGCGCGGGGTACGGGGTGTCCGGGTCCTGCTCGGCGGTGCGGCGGAACCGCATCGAGCGCCCGAGCAGCCGCACGTACTCGACGCCCGCCCGGCTCGGCACGATCAGCTGCGGCGCGTCGGCGCACAGCTCGGTCTCGACCTTGACCCGCTTGCCCGTCTCCGGGTCGGTCTCCGACCGTTCGGCGGGCTCGACGTCGTCCGCGTAGGACTCCAGATGCGGCAGGACCACCTCGGCGAGGTCGGACAGGAACGCGGAGCGCAGGTCGCGGTCCCGGGGTTGCGGGACGACCAGCAGCCGGGGCGCGGCCGGGTCAGTGCCCACCAGGGCGCCCAGCGGGGCGCCCGCCTCGCCCGCGGTCGTCAGCGGCACCAGCACCAGCGGACGGTCCGACAGACGCCGGTGGCGGACCGTCGCGAGCGGCTGGGCGCGACCCGTCTCGACCGCCTCCAGCCGGGCGAGCGTGGCGATCAGCGACATACGGCGTCCTCCCGCGGCCCGGCGGTCCGCGCGGCGGGCACGGAGCCGGCGGCCGAGAGCGCCTCGGCGCGCAGCGCCCCCGCCCTGCGCAGCGCGGCGACCGCCGGGTCGTCGGGGTCGCCCGCCTCGCCGCGGGCGGCGGCCAGCACCTCCCCGATGGTGGTCAGTCCGCCGAGCTCGCCCCGGACGCTGCGGCCGAGCGCCTCCACGGCGCCCGCGAGCCGGGCCCGCTCCCGGCAGTGGAAGGCCAGCTCGCACGCGGCCAGGCACTCGGGGGCGTAGGCGTGCGGCACCTGTTCGACGGCGGCGGTCAGCTCGGCCGCCGAGCACGCCGCCACGTCGAACGTCACGCCCTCGGGCAGCGCGGCGGCGATGTCCTCGACGCGCGCCAGCCGGGCCAGCTGCCGGCGGGTGACCGAGAGCTGCTTGCGCACGTCGACCACGGACGCCGTGGGCAGGTTGGAGAAGTCCTTGGGGCAGACCAGCAGCACGCTGTGCGCCACCGACGCGCCCGCGGTCCGCCCGGCGACGTGCTCCAGCGCGAGCACGTAGACCGCCGCCTGGCGGGCGGCCGCGCCGACCTTGGCGGCGTCCGCCGACGCGTCGACCATCGGGAACGACTTGATCTCGACCACCGTCCACCGGCCGTCGGGGTGCACGACCACCGCGTCGGGCTCCAGATAGGCGGGGGAGCCCGCGACCTCCAGGACCAGCATCGGATGGTCGAGCAGGGTGAAACCGCCCGCCTCCACCGCCTCGCGCAGCGCCAGGGCGGTCCGCGCCGCCCGGCCCTGGGGGCCCGGGGCGGTGAGGTCGGGCACCCGGACCCGGCCCGGGTCGTCCAGGCCGAGCAGGCGCATCAGCTCCTTGCCGCCGTCGGCCTTCACCCGTGCCTCGAAGGCGTTGCCCCGCATGAACGCGAACTGCGACTGGCCGAAGCCGGACGGCGAACCGAGCGCCTCGGCCAGCGCCGACTTGTCCACACCGGCGCCGTCGAGCAGGGCGCGGCGGCGGCAGCCGGGGTTGGCGGCGAGGGCCGCGAGGGCGCGGGCGTCCAGCGGATGCGGCTGTGCGGAGGGTCCGCGCAGCTCAGCGAGCCGCTGCCTGAGTGCTGTCGTCGGCGCCTTCGGGGGAGGTGCGCTGTCCGGGGATTCGCTCACCCGCGGAAGTCTTGCATCCGCCACCGACAACGGGGGCGGGAACGGTCGGCGGAGCGGCCTCGCGGCGCCGCGCGGCCGGCCCCGCGAGGCCCGGGAGACGGGTGAGAGCGGCGAGCCGCGGCAGGGCGCGATCGGCGAGCCGCATGGCGTGCGGCGCGAGCAGGAGGCCGGCGCCCATCACGGCGGCTCCGGCGACCGCGTCCAGGAAGTAGTGGTTGGCGGTGCCCATCACGACGACGGTGGTGAGCAGCGGGTAGAAGACGCCTGCGGCCTTCGCGGCGGGCGTGCGCCCGTGGCGCCACAGCATCACACCGCACCACAGCGCCCATCCGACGTGGAGGCTCGGCATCGCCGCGTACTGGTTGGTCATGCCGCCGAGGCCGCGCGGGGCGCTCGCCTCCGCGCCCCACCAGCCGTAGGAGCTGTACTGGGCCATGGTGTCGACGAAGCCGTGCGCCGCGTCCAGCAGCCGGGGCGGGCAGGTCGGCATCAGCGTGAAGCCGACGAGGCCGAGCAGGGTCGAGACCATCAGCCAGGTGCGGGCCGCCCGGTAGTGCGCGGGCCGGCGGCGGAACAGCCAGACCAGGATCAGCGGGGTGACCAGGTAGTGCAGGGTCGCGTAGACGAAGTCGGCGGGTATGCCGATCGCCGGCGTCTCGGTGAAGAGACGGTTCAGCGGGTGTTCGGCGTTGAGCGAGAGTGCCTTCTCGGCCCGGAGTATCGCGAGGCCGTTGTCGACGGCGGTCGACACGTCGCCCCGCGCCAGCAGGCGCCCGGCGGAGTACGCGGCGTAGACCACGGCTATCAGCATCAGCTCGGTCCACCAGCGGGGCCGGTGGTGCTGTGCGGCATGCGGCATCCGTGCGGTCTCCGTCTCCGGTCGGCGTGGGGGCCCTGATCGGGTTCCCCGTGTGGGACGCCTAGATCGTCCCCCAGGTTGCCTGCCGGTGGGGTGCGGGATGATGGAACAGGACGTCCTCGTGAATTCCGCGCACCCGCATCGCGGGGCCGGCCCGTGTCACCCCGTGACACCCGTGCACCTTCGTGAAACCCGGGAGAACCTTTCATGGCACCGCGGATACTGCTCGCCCGCCACGGCCAGACCGAGTGGTCGCTGAGCGGCCGGCACACCGGCAGGACCGACATTCCGCTGCTGGAGGAGGGCCGCCGCGGCGCCAAGCTGCTGGGCGAGCGCCTGCACCGCGCCCCCTGGTCCGGCCTGGAGGGCACCGAGGTGCGCACCAGCCCGCTGCTCAGGGCCTCGGAGACCTGCGCGATCGCCGGGTTCGGCGAGCGCGCGGAGCCCTGGGACGCCCTGATGGAGTACGACTACGGCGCCTACGAGGGGCTGACCCCCGACGAGATCCACGCCCGGCGCCCCGGGTGGGTGCTGTGGCACGACGGCGTCCCGGACGGGGAGACCCTCGCCCAGGTCTCCGCCCGCGCCGACGAGGTCGTCGAGTGGGCCCGCTCGGCCGACCGCGACGTGCTGGTCTTCGCGCACGGGCACATCCTGCGCGCGATCGGCGCGCGCTGGCTCGGGCAGGACATCGTCTTCGGCGCGCGCATCCGCCTCGACCCGACCAGCCTGTCGGTCCTGTCCTGGGCGTACGGCGAGCCCGCCGTGGAGCGGTGGAACGACACCGGGCACATGGAGGTCTGAGCCCCGGGCCGTGCCGTCCGGGCGGGGTGGCCCGGCATCCGGGGACGGGGCGGCGGGGGCCCCGGCGCGGTGGGTGCCGGTGGATGCGGCGTGTGCGGTGGTCAGGCCCGCAGGGCGGCTCCCTCGTAGCGTTCCAGGAACCCGCCGACCCCGGCCGCCGCCCGGTGCGGGCGCAGCACCGCCGCGGTGTCCGCGAGCATCGCGTGGATACGGGACGACCGCACATGGCCCAGCAGCGCGAGGACCTGGTCGCCCGCGGCGGCGGCCTCGTCCGGGACCCCCGCCCGCGCCAGGTCGCAGGCCAGCTCCGCCCGGTAGAGCGCGAGGTTGCGGGTGAAGCGGTGGTCCTGGAGGGTGGCCGCGCGCCGGGCGTGCCGGGCCGCCCGCGCCCAGTCGCCGAGCGCGGACCAGCACTGCGCCTGGAGCGCCTCCAGCTCCGGCTCGGCGAAGAAGGACATCCACTCCGGGTCGGCGGCGGCCGGTCCCCGGGCGAAGTGCCCGTGCGCCCGTGCCAGCGACTGCTCGCAGCTCGCACGGTCGCCGAGTCCGGCCCAGCCGCCCGCCTCCCGCAGCGCCAGCAGCGCCGACAGCCGCGACGAGCGCACCGCCCGCGCCGCCTGCCGGCCCGCCTGCGCGGTGCGCACCGCCTCCCGGTACCGGCCGGCGTCCCGGGCCAGGAACGAGGTGTTGCAGAACGCGTGGGCCTCCAGCCCCGGGTCCCCGGCGACCCGGGCGGTCGCGAGGGCCTCCGCGTAGTGCGAGCGCGCCTCGGCGAACCGCCCCGAGTCGTGGGCCAGCCAGCCCACCGAGATGGCCAGTTCGCCGGCTCCCGCCTGGAGCCGGTGCGCGGTGGAGGCGCGGGCCGCGGTGCCCGAGTCGAGCAGCGCGTAGGCGGCGCGCAGCGGCTGTGCGGCCTGCTGGTAGAGGCCGTCGGCGCCGTGCCGGTCGTCCAGCAGCCGGATCCGCCGCACCGCCTCCTCGACGGCCTCGGCCTCGGCGTCGCCGACGCGGCGCCTGCGCTGGACGGGCACGGACTCGGGCCCGTGCCCGAGGGTGGCGGCCGCCGTGACGGTGCCGCCGATCATGAACGCGCGACGCAGCACGTCGCTCTCCTCGTCGATGTCACTGTGGGGGCTGTGGGGGACGGGGGCGTCGGGGGTGTCCGGCGCGGCGGTGCGGGGGACGCCGTCGTGCGGCGCATGAGGTGCGACGGCGGGCGCCGGGGCCGGTCCGCGGCCCCGGCCGCGGACGTCCTCCCGCGCGGCGAAGCCCAGATCGGTGAGCGTCCGGCCGGGGAACATGTGCAGGAAGACCCGCTCGTACGCGTAGTTCGGGCAGCGGATCTCGCCGGACTCGACCCGCCCGATGTAGCGGGCGTCGCACGAGACCTGCTCCCCGATCTCGCGGGCCGCCCTGCGCACGGCCGTCGCGAACTCGCCCGGCGACCTCGACCCGCGCAGGCGGCGGAAGACCGGGTTGGGGTGTGCGGGGCGGGCGTTCGGTGCGCCCGGTGTGCGAGACGACGACGCCATGGCCGTTCCCTCTCTTGTACAGCCGTGGTCCGGCGGGGCATGAACGTACCTGCTGTGAGAGGCGTCTCACACGGGGTTTGGTGGCAAAAGCGGACAAGTCGCCGTCGATCTGCCATGAACCGCCACTCTTTGCGGCGGCGTGCCGCCGTAGCCCTTGACGGCCGCGGGCGTTGAACCTCCCGGAGGCTCCGTACGTGCCTCTGTACGGGACTCGGCTGAGGAGGGGATCCCAGTGGTGGAGGTCTACGAGGTCGACGGCGCGTCCGGCGCCGGAGCCGGTGCCGGCGGCGCGGACCGCCGCGGGTGCGCCGAACACGCCACCGCGTCCTCGACCACCCCGCGGCACCGGCCCACCGCCGACATCGGCATGCCGCCCGCCGCCCCCTGCGACCTGGTGACCGTGCCGGCCCGTCAGGGCCTGGAGGCCGTGGACATCCTGCGCCGCGCCCAGGCGGCGCCCGGGGTGGGGCCCGTGCTGCACGACGGGGCCTGCGACACCCTCGGCTTCCTCGTGCCCCCGGGCACCGCCGACGGATGGGACGTGCCCGGCTCGGCCTGCACCCGCACCTCCGGGCGCGGCCTGCGCATCCCGGGCGTCCCGGCGGAGCCGCCGGTGACCGGCTCCGGCTGGCTGCTCCCCCCGGGCGCCGACGCGGCCGCCGCTCCGGTCACCGACCCGGCGGTGCTGCGGGAGGCGCTGGGGGAGGCGGCCCGTCTGATCGAGGCCGCGGACAGCTGCTGCTGAGCGCTGCGGCCGGGCTCGTGTGCCTCCTCCGCGCCGCCGTCCTGCGTTCTCCGAGTGCTGCCCCGCAGCCGTGGCCTGTCCGTCGCCGCGGGCGCTCCCGCGCGGGTCGGAACCGATACCGGACCCGCACCTCGGCGCCGCCGGGCACCGGGCGGCCGATCCGCACGCCGCCGCCCGCCGACCCGCCGGACGATGTGCGGGCCCGTGCTCGTCGAGCCCCGCGTGTGCCGCTGACTCCCGGGTGACGGGCAGGCGGCAGGGGCGGCGATGCACGGGACCGGCGTCCGGGACGAGCACGACGGCGGCTCCCGCCCGGGACGTACACGCCGCCCCTCGGGGAGGGGCGCCGGGCGGGCCGGCCCGCCGGGGGCCGGGGATAATGGGCGGATGGGCAGGCGCAGACGGGGCGGGAGCGGGCACGCGGAGACGGTCGCCGAGCAGGTGGACGGCGGCGTCGCCGAGCTCGTGGCCGACCCCGAGCGGGCACGCGCCTGGACACTGCTCATCGACGGGGCGCCCCAGTCGCACGTGGACCTCGACGACCCGGCGTTCCTGTCCTTCGAGTACCAGCGCCGCCTCGGCCACGTCATCGACGTGATCGCCCCGCCGGGGCGGCCGTTGCACGTCGTGCACCTCGGCGGGGGAGCCTTCACGCTGGCGCGCTACGTCGCGGCCACCCGGCCCCGGTCGACCCAGCAGGTCGTCGAGCGGGACGAGGCCCTGGTGCGGCTGGTGCGCACCCGGCTGCCGCTGGACCCGAACGCGCGGATCCGGGTGCGGGCGCAGGACGCCCGGGCAGGTCTCGCCAAGGTGCCGGACGGCTGGGCGGACCTGGTGATCGCCGACGTGTTCAGCGGAGCCCGTACGCCGGCCCACCTGACCAGCACGGAATTCCTCGCCGAGGTCGTCCGGGCGCTGCGCCCCGGCGGGCACTACGCGGCCAACATCGCCGACGGCCCCCCGCTCGCGCATCTGCGGGCCCAGATCGCCACCGCCGCCACCGCCTTCGGTCATCTCGCCGTGGCCGCCGATCCGACGGTGCTGCGCGGCCGCCGCTTCGGCAACGCGGTGCTGCTGGCGTCGGAGACGGAGCTGCCCTGCGCCGAACTCACCCGCCGGGTCGCGGGCGACCCCTTCGCGGGCCGGGTCGAACACGGCCGCGCGCTGGCCGACTTCACGGGCGGTGCGGCGGCTGTGGGCGACGCGAGCGCCAAGGACTCACCCGCACCGCCCGCCGAGGTCTTCACGTAGCCGGTAGCCGGTAGCCCGCGGGCCCGGTACCCGCCACTGGGAATCCGCGGCCTCGTGTCCGGCCGGTGCGGGTCCGGGGCCCGTGTCCGGCGGCCGTCCGCGTCCGCCCGGGCGGCGCCCCGCGCGGACCGCCCCCGCGTCCGCCGCCCCGGCGGGTCAGCGCTCGTCGAACTGGACCATCGGCGGATGGTCGTTCCACGTGCAGAAGACCGACACCTCGCGCCCCTCCTGAGTGAACGTCACCCGGATCCAGCTGGGCTGCTTCCACACCTGCATCTGCCAGCCCGCCTCCGGGGTGGCGGACACCAGCTCGGCCGAATCCGTCCCGATGTCGAAGACCACCCGTCCGCCGTCGACGGTGTAGCCCTTGACGTTCCCCGACGCCGTACCGGGGGCCGGGGCCGGGGACGACGGGGTCCGGGGCGGGGTGGTGGACGGGCTCGGGACCGGGCGGTCCGGCGGCGCGGACGGCGAGGGCTCCGGCGACGGCGAGGCTTCCGCGTCCGGCGGCGGCCGGTGCGTGGACGACTGCCGAGGCGTGTCCGGCGGCGAGGGGGTGGCGGCCTGGGCGGTGATGGGCAGCGCCCGGGGCCGGTCGTAGGCCGTCCCGGCCATGACGGTGTGCACCCCCCACCAGGACAGCGTCACCGCGGCACCGGTGGACAGCGACCACGCGAGTGCATGCACGAGTCCTCTGCTCATCGGGGCCATAGTGCACCACACGCGCCCCGCGTGTCCCGATCACCCGGTGGGGGGACCGGTGTACTCCGGATGGCGTACGGTGCGGCCCATGGCAAGTGTGCTCGTGGTCGAGGACGACCAGTTCGTGCGCTCCGCCCTCATCCGGCACCTGACGGACGCATCCCACACGGTGCGGAGCGTGGGCACGGCCCTGGAGGCGCTGCGCGAGGTCGCCCACGTCCGGTTCGACGTGGTCGTCCTGGACCTCGGTCTGCCCGATCTCGACGGGGCCGAGGCCCTGAAGATGCTCCGCGGCATCACCGACGTGCCGGTCATCATCGCGACCGCGCGCGACGACGAGGCGGAGATCGTGCGGCTGCTCAACGACGGCGCCGACGACTACCTCGTCAAACCCTTCTCCGTGGAGCACCTGTCCGCCCGGATGGCCGCCGTGCTGCGGCGGGCCCGCTCCGCGGCCGGCGACCTCCCGCCGAGCGGGGTCATCCAGGTCGGCGGACTCTCCATCGACCCCCTGCGCCGCCAGGCCGAACTGGACGGCGCACCGCTGGACCTGACGCGCCGTGAGTTCGACCTGCTCGCCTTCCTCGCCGGGCGGCCCGGCGTCGTCGTCCCGCGCCGGGAACTGCTCGCCGAGGTGTGGCAGCTGAGCTACGGCGACGACCAGACCATCGACGTCCACCTCAGCTGGCTGCGCCGCAAGCTCGGCGAGACCGCGGCGCGCCCCCGGTACCTGCACACCCTGCGCGGCGTCGGGGTCAAGCTGGAGCCGCCGCACGGACTCCCGTCATGAGATGGGCCCTGGTCAAGGTGTCGCTCGCGGTCACCGTCATGGTCGTGCTGGCCTTCGCCCTCCCGCTGGGCATGGTCATCAAGGAGATGGCCCGCGACCGCGCCTTCTCCAACGCGGAGCGCCAGGCCGCGACCATCGGACCCACGCTCACCGTCACCACCGAGCGCAAGATGCTGGAACGGGCGGTCGAGTCGACCCCCGCCGGCGCCGTCGGGCGGATGGCCGTGCACATCCCCGCCTCCGGCGAACTGGGCAGCGTGCCGCTGGAGATCGGCATCCGCCGGGCGGCCGCCCGTGACCTCGACACCGTCCGGCGCATCGGACGCGCCTCGATCACCGAGGTCTCCGGCGGCTCCGCGCTGCTCCAGCCGACCGCCATCGGCACCGGGCAGATCGCGGTCGTCGAGATCTACGTGCCCGAGGGCGAGGTGTCCAACGGCGTGACCACCGCCTGGCTCGTGCTCGCCGGCGTCGGTCTCGCCCTGATCGTCGGGTCGGTGGCCGTCGCCGACCGGCTGGGCGTCCGCATGGTGCAGCCCGCCCAGCGTCTCGCGGGCGCCGCCCACGAACTGGGCGAGGGCCGCCTCGGGGCGCGGGTGCCGGAGGAAGGGCCGCCCGAACTGCGCTCCGCGGCCGTCGCGTTCAACTCGATGGCCGACCAGGTCGTGCAGCTGCTCGCCAACGAGCGCGAGCTGGCCGCCGACCTCTCGCACCGGCTGCGCACCCCGCTGACCGTCCTGCGGCTCAACGCCGCCTCGCTCGGCGAGAGTGCCGCCGCCGAGCAGACCAGGGCGGCCGTCGCCCAGCTGGAGCGCGAGGTCGACACCATCATCCGCACCGCCCGGCAGGCCAAGCCGCAGACCGCGGCGAACAGCCCGGGCGCGGGGTGCGACGTCTCCGAAGTGGTCCGGGAGCGCATGGCGTTCTGGTCGGCGCTCGCCGAGGACGAGGGCCGCAAGGTGCGTCTCGCGGGCGTCGACCGGCCGGTGCGCATCCCGGTGGCCCGGCCCGAACTGGCGGCCGCGCTCGACGCGCTGCTGGGCAACGTGTTCCGGCACACGGCCGAGGGGACCGCGTTCTCGGTGGACGTCCACAACGGCGACGACGCCGTGATCGTGCTCGTCTCGGACGCCGGTCCCGGCATCGCCGACCCGGCCGCCGCCCTCGCCCGGGGCAACAGCGGCGCACGGGTGGGCTCGACGGGCCTGGGCCTGGACATCGTCCGACGGGTCGCCGAGGCGACGGGCGGCGACGTACGGATCGGCCGCTCGGTGCTCGGCGGCACCGAGGTGCGGATCTGGATCGGCCTCGACCCGCGCGAGAGCGCCCGCGACGACCGCCGCCGCGCGTCCGGCGGCGGGGTCCGGCGCCGCCGGAGGGCGTCCGCGCGCCGATAGCGCCGCGGCCCCCGCCGCGGCCACCTGCGGCGGCACGGCGTCGCGGGGTGCACCTCAGCCGCCGGGCGCCCGTGCGGGACCGGTCCGCCCGGCACCGGTCCGCCGCTGCGCCGGAAGGCCGTCGTCAGCCCTTGACCGCGCCCTGCATGATGCCGCCCACGATCTGGCGGCCGAAGAGGACGAACGCCAGCAGCAGCGGCAGCGTCCCGAGCAGCGCGCCGGCCATGACGACCGACTGGTCCGGCACATAGCCCCGGCCGAGGCCGGTCAGCGCGACCTGCACGGTCGGGTTGCCGCTCTGGGTGAGCGCCACGACCGGCCAGAAGAAGTCGTTCCAGGCCATGACGAACGTCAGCATCCCCAGCACGGCCATGGCGGGCCGCGCCGCCGGGAAGACCACGTGCCACACCACCCGCAGGCTGCTCGCCCCGTCCACCCGGGCCGCCTCGATCAGTTCGCCGGGCAGCGCCTCCATCAGGTACTGGCGCATGAAGAACACCCCGAACGCGCTGACCAGGCCCGGCAGGATCACGGCCTGGAGCTGGTCGGTCCAGCGCAGTTCGGCGATCAGCATGTACAGCGGCACCACGCTCAGCTGCGGCGGCACCATCATCGTGCCGACGACCAGCACCAGCAGGGCGTTCTTCATCCGGAACCGCAGCTTGGCGAAGGCGAATCCGGCGAGCGTGGCGAAGAGCACCGTCCCGGCGGCGGTGCAGGAGGCCACCACCGTCGTGTTGAGCAGGGCGCTGCCCAGGTTGGCGTCCTCCCAGGCGATCTCCAGGTTCCCGAGCAGGTTCTTGCCGAACCAGAGCGGCGGCGGGGTCTGGGCGAGCCGGGTGTTGTTGCGTGAGGCGGCGACCGCCGTCCACACCAGCGGGAAGAGCGACCCCGCGGTGAAGAGCAGCAGGACCGCGGTGGCGATCCGGTTGCCGCGCGGACGCCGCCGTCCGCCGGGGGCGTGGGTCATGGTGCGGTCCTTCATGTGCTCCTGCCCGGGGTGCTGTCGTCCGGGGTCCTGACGCCCGGTGTGCGGCCGCCCCGTGGGCTCCTGCCCGTCGCTCTCCTGCCCGTGGCGCCCCCGCCCGTCGCCGTCCCGCCCAGCCGGCGGGCGATCAGCCAGTTCACGGCGCCGACCACCAGCAGCAGGAGGAACATCGCCCAGGCGATGGCCGACGCCCGCCCCAGGTGCAGGTTCACCCAGCCCTGTTCGTACAGGTACAGGCCGAGCGTCTGGTACTGGTGCTCCGCGCCGCCCGTGGCGCCGGCGGCACCGTTGAAGAGCAGCGGTTCGCCGAACAGCTGGGTGGCCCCGATCGTCGAGACGACGCAGGTGAACAGGATCGTGTGGCGCAGCGAGGGCACCGTCACGTGCAGGAACTGGCGCAGGCGGGACGCCCCGTCCAGCTCCGCCGACTCGTAGAGGTCCCGGGGGATCGCCTGCATCGCCGCGAGGTAGATCAGCGCGTTGTAGCCGGTCCAGCGCCAGATCACGATCGTCGACACCGCGATCTGCGAGGTCCACCGCCCGTTCTGCCAGTCCACGGCGTCGAATCCGGCGAGCGAGAGGACCCAGTTGACCATTCCGTAGTCACGCCCGAAGAGCAGCGCGAACACGAGCGTGGCCGCGGCGACGGACGTCGCGTACGGGGTCAGCACCGCGACCCGGAAGAACGCCGAGCCGCGCAGCCGCTGATGCAGGAGATGGGCGAGGCCGAGGGCGATCAGCAGCTGGGGCACGGTCGACAGCAGGCCGATGGTGACCGTGTTGCGCAGCGCGTTCCAGAAGAAGTCGTCGTGGAGCAGCCGGGTGAAGTTCCGCAGCCCGACCCACTCCATCTCGGTCGGCGCGGTCAGCTCGACCCGGTGCAGGGAGGCCCAGCCGGTGTACAGCAGCGGGAAGAGCCCGAAGGCGAGGAAGAACACGAAGAACGGGGCGACGAAGGCGTACGGGCTCCACCTGAGGTCGCGTCGGTGGCGGCGCGAGCGCCGCTCGGTCGTCCTGCTCGTCACGGGTCACAGGTCCAGGGCGTTGTCGATGGACTTCACGGCCGCTTCCCAGCCCTGCCGCGGCGTGCGGCCCCGCTGGTCGACCTGGAGCATGCCGACGTCCGAGAGGTTCTGCTGGATGATCAGGTCCTTCGGGCCCACGGTCTGCACGGGCACGTCCTCGGCGGCCCGGGAGTAGATCCGGCCGATGGGGGCGTCGCCGAAGTACGGGTGGGTGGCGCCGGACACGGCGGGCAGGCCGTAGGCCGCGCTCGCGCTCGGGAAGCTGCCCCGCTCGGCGAACATCCTGGCCTGCTGGGCCGGCGCGGTCAGCCAGGCGGCCAGCTTCGCCGCCTCCTCGGTGCGGGAGCCCGCCCGGGGCACGACGAGGAACGAGCCGCCCCAGTTGCCGGGCCGGGGCGCCGCGGCCACGTCCCACACGTCCTCGCCGGCCGGGCCGGCCTTGTCCTGGATGTAGCCGAGCATCCACGCCGGGCAGGACACGGTGGCGAACCTGCCGTTGGCGAAGCCCTGGTCCCAGGCCGGGGTGAACTGCTGGAGCCGCGCGGTCAGCCCCTCGGCGGCGAAGGAGGCGGCCAGGTCCCAGGCCGCGCGGACGGCCGGGTTGGTCTTGTAGACCACCTCGCCGTCCTCGTCGTAGTAGCGCTGGGGGCTGCTGCCGAGCACCGCGTTGAGCACGCCGGAGGCGGAGTCGGTGAACGCGGTGCCCTCCGGAGCCTTCTCCCGGTAGCGCTTCCCGGCCTCCAGGTACTTCGTCCAGTCGCCCGCCCAGAGCCTGCCGACGGCCTCGCGGTCGGTGGGCAGTCCGGCCTCGGCGTAGAGGTCCTTGCGGTAGCAGACGGCCTGCGGACCGATGTCGGTGCCGAGGCCGACGGTCCGCCCGTCGCCGGTGGTGGCCTGGGCCCACTTCCAGTCGAGGAAGTCCGTCCGCCGCACGCCCCCGGTCCGGGACAGGTCCACCAGCCGGTCCGCCTGGGTGGCGGTGATCTCGGCGATGTTGTTCACCTCGACGGCCTGGATGTCGGCGAGCCCGCTGCCGCTGCCGAGGTGGGTGAGCAGCTGCGGGTAGTAGTTCTCGTTCCGCTGGATCGAGCTCTGCCGGATGTGGATGCCGGGGTTCAGCCGCATGTACTCGTCGTAGAGCCCGGACTCCAGGAATCCGAACGAGCCGAAGACGCCGACCGTGATCACGGTCTTCCCCTCGGCGCTCCCCCCGTCGCTGTGGGTGCGGGCCCGTGGGGGCTCGGGTGGGTCCTCGGCACAGCCGGACAGGAGACCTGCGGCGAGTGCGGCGACGGCCACGAGGACGGCGGCCCTGCGCATGCGGCCTCCCCATTTCTGCGACGGTGCTGTGCCCCGGCCCGGCCCGCGGCGCTGTCGCGCGGGCGGGTGCCGTGGGGGCGGTGGTGTACGAACGGGTACGAGTATGTACCGAAAGGTTGGGAGCGCTCCCATTCGTCCCTGGGCGTGGCTCCCCGCGCCCGACACGTTATGTTCTCGGCCTGGGAAGTCTGGGGGAGGGGCGGGACGCGATGGCTGCGACGAACGGGACGGGGCACGCCGGGCGGGCCACCGGCAGGCCCACGCTGGAGCAGGTCGCCGCGCACGCGGGCGTCGGCCGCGGCACCGTGTCGCGGGTGATCAACGGTTCGCCCCGGGTGAGCGAGGAGACCCGGACCCTGGTCGAGGCGGCCATCGCCGAGCTGGGGTACGTGCCGAACCGGGCGGCCCGCGCCCTGGCGGCCAACCGCACGGACGCCGTCGCCCTGGTGGTGCCCGAGTCCCAGGACCGCTTCTTCGCGGAGCCGTACTTCTCCGACATCGTGCGCGGGGTCGGCGCGGGCCTGGCCGGGACCGGGATGCAGCTGCTGCTGACGCTGGCGCCGCAGGGCGGCGAGCGGGCGACGCTCGCCCAGTACCTGGCGGCCGACCGGGTGGACGGCGTGCTGCTCGTCTCCGTGCACGCGGGCGACCCGCTCCCGGACCAGCTGGCCGCGCTCTCGGTGCCGGTGGTGATCAGCGGCCGCCGCTCGGCGGACGAACCCCTCGCGGCGGTCGACTCCGACAACTTCGAGGGCGCGCGCGAGGCCGTGGCCCATCTCGCCGCCCGGGGCCGGCGCACCATCGCGACGATCACCGGCCCGCTCGACGTGTACGGCGCGCAGCGCCGGCTGGACGGCTACCGCTCGGCCGTCGCCGGAGCCGGTCTCGACGCCGACCCGCGGCTGACGGCCGCGGCCGACTTCTCCGAGGAGGGCGGGCGGCGGGCGATGCGCGCCCTGCTCGACGACAGGCCGGACCTGGACGCGGTGTTCGCGGCGTCGGACGTGATGGCGGCCGGAGCGCGCGCCACGCTGCGCGAGGCGGGCCGCAGGGTGCCCCGGGACGTGGCGCTGGTGGGCTTCGACGACTCGGCGGTGGCGCGGCACATGGACCCCGCGCTGACGAGCGTGCGGCAGCCGATCGAGGAGATGGGGCGCACGATGGCGCGGGTGCTGCTGGAGGAGATCGCCTCGCCGCCGGCCGCCGCCCGGCGCCCGCAGATCGTGCTGCCGACCCGGCTGGTGGTGCGGGACTCGTCCTGAGGGCCGCCCTGCCGTGCGCGGCCCCGCCCCGCGGGTGCCGGTCGCCCCGCGCGTGCGGCGGAACGCGCAGAGGGCCGGTCCGCGCTGCGGACCGGCCCTCTGCATCAGGGTGAGTGACGGGACTCGAACCCGCGGCATCCTGGACCACAACCAGGTGCTCTACCAGCTGAGCTACACCCACCATGACCGGTCGTTTTCCCGACCGGCCGAGAAAAAGTGTACAGGCTTCCGAGGGGTGCTCGCGCCACGGTTTCGTGGAGGGGTGCGCGGGGGGCCCGCAGGCCCTACGAGGCGGGTTCCGCGGGCAGGACGTGCCGGGCCGCGATGGCCCGCGCGGTCTCGGTGTCCGGCCCCGGCTGGGGGACGAAGACCGCCTCGCGGTAGTAGCGCAGCTCGGCGATGGACTCGCGGATGTCGGCGAGCGCGCGGTGGTTGCCGCTCTTCTCCGGGCTGTTGAAGTACGCCCGCGGGTACCAGCGGCGCGACAGCTCCTTGATCGAGGAGACGTCGACGATCCGGTAGTGGAGGTGGCCCTCCAGGCCGGGCATGTCACGGGCGAGGAAGCCGCGGTCGGTGCCGACCGAGTTCCCGCAGAGGGGCGCCTTGCCGGGCTCCTTGACGTGCTCGCGGATGTACGCGAGCACCTGGGCCTCCGCGTCGGCGAGGGTGGTGCCGCCCGCCAGCTCGTCGAGGAGCCCGGAGGAGGTGTGCATCTGCCGCACCACCTCGGGCATCGTCTCCAGCGCGGCGTCCGGCGGGCGGATCACCACGTCCACGCCGTCGCCGAGTACGTTCAGTTCCGAGTCGGTGACCAGCGCGGCCACCTCGATGAGTGCGTCGTCCGTCAGCGAGAGCCCGGTCATCTCGCAGTCGATCCACACCATGCGATCGTTCATGCGCCCTACCTTATGGGGCCGGACGCGCAACCGGCCGGGTCGTGCGCCTCCCGTTCCGCGGGTCCGGTTGTGCGGGTCCGGTTCCGCGGGTCCGGGAAACCGGGGGCGACGGGACGGCCTGCGCACCCGCGGGGCGCGCGGGACGCGCCTCGAACGCGGAAGCCGCGCCGTCCGCCCGGGTGGGCGGACGGCGCGGCTCCCGCGTCGGTCCTACGGCATGCTCCGCTGGCCCGGGAAGCCCGGACGCAGCGGGGAGCCCGTGTAGAACTCCTGGCCGGGCTTGCCCTGCTCCAGGTGACCGCCGCCCGGTCCCGGCACACCCACGCCGGCCGGTGTGCGCCGCATCCCGGCCTGGGACGGCACCATCGCGTCGGCGATCGGCGCGTGCCCCGGGTCGCCCTGGGGCCGCCGCGCGCGGTAGGCCGCCCGGTACGCGGCCGGGGAGGACCCCAGCTGCCGCCGGAAGTGGCCGCGCAGCGCGACGGGCGAGCGGAAGCCGCAGCGGCCCGCGACCTCGTCGACCGAGTAGTCGGAGGTCTCCAGCAACCGCTGTGCCTGGAGCACCCGCTGGGTGATCAGCCACTGCAGCGGCGCGGAACCCGTCAGCGAGCGGAACCGGCGGTCGAACGTCCGGCGGCTCATGTACGCGCGAGCCGCCAGCGTCTCCACGTCGAACTGCTCGTGCAGGTGCTCCAGCGCCCAGGAGACGACCTCGGCCAGCGGGTCCGAGCCGATTTCCTCTGGTAAAGACCTGTCGAGGTAGCGCTCCTGACCGCCGCTCCGGCGCGGCGGGACGACCAGCCTCCGGGCGAGTGCGCCGGCTGCTTCCGTGCCGTGGTCGGTGCGCACTATGTGGAGACAGAGGTCGATGCCCGCCGCGGTGCCGGCCGACGTCAGGACGTCCCCGTCGTCGACGAACAGCTCGCGCGGGTCCACGTGGACGGACGGGTAACGCTTGGCCAGCGTCGGCGCGTACATCCAGTGGGTGGTCGCCGGGCGGCCGTCCAGCAGGCCGGCGGCGGCGAGGACGAACGCCCCCGTGCACAGACCGACGATGCGGGCGCCCTCCTCGTGTGCCCGGCGCAGCGCTTCGAGCGCCTCGGGCGGTGGCGGCGAGGTGATCGACCGCCAGGCCGGCACCACCACGGTGCCCGCCCTGCTGATCGCCTCCAGGCCGTACGGTGCGGTGAGTTCCAGTCCGCCCGTGGTCCTGAGCGGACCCTCCTCGCCACCGGCCACCAGCAGGCGGTAGCGGGGAACTCCGGCGTCCTGACGGTCGATTCCGAACACCGAGAGCGGGATGGAACTTTCGAAAATCGGGCCGCCGCTGAACAGCAGCACGGCGACGACCTCCCGGCGCCGGCGGCCGGAGAGTTTCCGTGCTGCCTCCGGTGCGGCGGAGTCCTGACTCATGACGCTAAGCCCCCCTCGAAGTGCGCGTCTCCCCGTTCTTTGCGGGCCTTTCGCTCCTGCACTTTTCCCCTCGGTTCTGCACGAGTCCCCCGGCCTTCGATACCCATGATCGAATCTACTGGGTTCCGTGGCACCCTTGTGGCAAGTTCGGCATGCCCTGCTATGTCGACTTGGCAACTTGGCGCGATGCATTCGATCACGAAGCGTTGCATCCGAGGGGCCCGCAGGGAAGTGGATGAGACCGGCATGGCCCGTCCCCGTACGGCGCGAAACGGCCTCCGGAGCCCGTACTCCCTGGTGGCAAGGGGGTTTACCGGCCCTTTCCACAAGAAGCGGGTGGTGGCGAGAAGTTGGCTGAAAACCGTTGGTTGTGAGGGTGCGAATCCGTCAGGCGCCCGGCGTACCGTTCGCCCCCGCGCCCGCTCCCGCGCGCGCCCCCTCCCCGGCGTGCGCGCGGGCGGACGCGGACGCGGGTGCGGAGTCGGTCCGGTTCCGGGAGTGGTGCAGCAGCAGACGGCAGGCGCAGGCCACGAGCGCCGGCCCCAGCCACGCCGCGGCCGTGCCGGTGGCTGCCGTGCCGCCCGCGGACATGGCGTACGCGGCCGGGGCGACCGGCACCAGCAGGCAGGCGAACGCACCCCAGCGCACGGCGTGCCCCGCGGAGTGGGGGGAACGGGTCCCGGTGCGGGCCTCGCTCCGGCTCCCGGCCGGGCTCCCCGTGGCGGTCGCGGCCGTGACCGCAGCCGGGCTCCCGGCAGACCTCCCTGCAGACCTCCCTGCCGGGGCCGCGGTCCGGGGCAGTCCGGTCCGCTCGCCCGCCGGCGTTCGCGTCGGGCGTCCGGCCCGGCTGCCCGCTGGGGTTCCCGTCCGGCCGTCGGGGCGGGTGCCGCGGGGGCCGGCGGACGGCGGCCGTTCCGCGGGGGCCGCCGGAGCGGTGGCCGGGAGGACGTGGGCGGCGGCGGGCCGGGGTGCGGACACTCGGAGCTCCTGGGGCGCGTCGGGTGGGCGACTGGCCAAACGACCGGCCCCGCGCGCGGTCACTCTGCGCAGCCGTCGGACAGCGCACAGACAGCTGCATGGGCCACCTGCCATTGCCAGGGCGGGGCGGGCTCGTGCATGCTCCCTGGAACGCCGCGCATGAGGCGGTGGGACCTGGGCAGGAGAGGAGTGCAGCCGTACCCTTGGGGGTACGAGGCCGGGAAGGCGCTTCCCGGACGCCGCTCCGTCCCGCCCGCCGCGCACCTTCATTCCCTCACACGAGGACGTTCTTCGCCGAGACACCGATGGCCGGTCACGAGATCCCCGAACCCGCGGACCGCAAGCAGGTCGCCGACCCCCTGTCGGACCTGCAAGCGGCAGAAGAGTCATGTCACTCCTGCGATCCCGCCTTCCAGCACGGAGTCGTCGTCGGATTCGACGGTTCGACCTCCAGTGAGCGGGCGCTCGCCTACGCCATCGGCATGGCCTGCCGGTCGGGCTCGGGTCTGATCATCGTCCATGTCGCCAACCGGCTGCCGACCACCGTCTGGGCGGGCTGCGAGCCGCCCGTCTTCGTGGACGTCCCGGACCACCGCACCGAGGTGCTCGGCCTCGAGCTCGCCTGTGCCGACTATCTCAGCGAAGTGCCCTGGATCCTCGTCGAGCGCGGCGGCGACATCTGCCACGAACTGGAGGAGGTCGGCCGGGAGTACTCGGCCGACGCGATCGTGGTCGGTTCCACGCACGGCATCGTCGGCCGGATCTTCGGCTCCGTCGCCGGGCGGCTCGCGCGGCGAGCGCAGCGCCCGGTGATCGTCATCCCGTAGCGCCGGGGGCCGCGTTCGGCCCCGGCGCCCGCCCGTCCCGCTCCGGGAGCGGGGCGTTCCGCCGCCGGGTGCGGCCCCCCGTCCTTCCGTGCGCCGTGCGCCACGTGTGTGCCGCGCCCTTCGCCTGCCCGCGTGTGCCGCGCACCTCACCCCGCCCCCGTGCGTGCCGTTCCGTGCGCGCCCGCGTGCGCCTGCCCCAGCCCCGCCCTCCGCGTGTGCCGCGCCTTGCCCCGGCGGGCCGCCTCCGGGGCCCCGGAGGGGCGCCTCATCCGTCACCCCGGGCGCTCCGGTCCCCCTGGTGAGGCAGCGTCAACTCCCCCTGGAGAAAGGTGAATCCGGGTGCCTCCGCGAGGTTGGTTGTGCGCTTGTGAAGGGTACATATCGGTCGCTGGGTCAACAGCGCTTGGCAGCACGGTGCAGCACGACTGCACGGACACGAAGGGAGCCCGCCGTGGACAACGACGTCTCTGCGGGAAGCGCCGGATCGACCGCGACACTCGGCCGTCTCGCACTCGGACTGACTCTGCTGGCTTTCGGCGCCGGCGCGACCGGGGTGATCGACAACGTGGGTGCGGCGGACGCCGCGGCCGTCGCCACCTGGGTCGGCGGAGTCACGCTCTTCATCGTCGGACTGCTCGAATTCCGGGCGGGCGACGGCGCGTCGGGGACGGCGTACGCCGGTCTCGGGGCGTTCTGGTTCACCTGGGGCACCGGTGTGGGCTCCGAGGTGTCGGCCGAGGCCGCGGGCCTGTTCCTGCTGCTGTGGGCGCTGCTGGCGCTGACCCTGACCGCCGCGTCGTCGGGCACCGGGGTGCTCGGCCAGGGCGTCTACGGACTGCTCTTCCTGTCCCTGCTGCTCGGCGGCATCGCCGCCTTCGCGGGCAACGAGGGGCTCGCGAAGGCGGGCGGCTGGGTCGGCGCGGCCGCGGGCCTGCTCGCCTGGTACGGAGCGACCGCGGCGCTCGCCAAGTGGCCCACGTTCACCGGGCGTGCCGCAGGCCGGGGAGTGACGGCCACCGGCTGAGCGGCCCGAGGGCCGGCGCGCGGGGTCACGCGCCGGCGGCACGGAGAACGCCCCCTGCGCAGGCAGGGGGCGTTCTCGCGTCCTGTGCGGGCGACTGCCCGGACTACTCGACGGTGACCGACTTCGCCAGGTTGCGCGGCTTGTCGATGTCCCGGCCGAGGGCGAGGGCGGTGTGGTAGGCGAGGAGCTGGAGCGGGATGCCCATCAGGATCGGGTCCAGCTCGTCCTCGTTCTTCGGCACCACGATGGTGTGGTCGGCCTTCTCCTGCTCGCGGTGGGCGACGGCCAGTATCCGGCCGGAGCGGGCCTTGATCTCCTCCATCGCGGCGCGGTTCTTCTCCAGCAGCTCGTCGTCCGGCACGATCGCGACGGTCGGCAGCGCGGGCTCGATCAGGGCGAGCGGGCCGTGCTTGAGCTCGGAGGCCGGGTAGGCCTCGGCGTGGATGTAGGAGATCTCCTTGAGCTTCAGGGAGGCCTCCAGCGCGACCGGGTAGCCGCGCACCCGGCCGATGAACATCATCGACTTGGCGTCCGCGTACTGCTCGGCCAGCTTCTTGATCTCGCCCTCGGTCTCCAGGATCTCGCTGATCTGGCCCGGCAGCTTGCGCAGGCCCTCGATGATCCGGCGGCCCTCGGCGACCGACAGGTCGCGGATGCGGCCGAGGTGCAGGGCGATCAGCGCGAACGCGACGACCGTGTTGGTGAAGCACTTGGTGGAGACGACGCAGACCTCGGGTCCGGCGTGCACGTAGGTGCCGCCGTCCGCCTCGCGGGCGATCGCCGAGCCGACGACGTTGACGACGCCGAGCACCCGGCCGCCCTTGCGCTTGAGCTCCTGGACGGCCGCGAGGACGTCGTAGGTCTCACCGGACTGGGAGACGGCGATGTAGAGCGTGTCGGGGTCCACGACCGGGTTGCGGTAGCGGAACTCGGACGCGGGCTCGGCGTCCGCGGGGATGCGGGCCAGCGACTCGATGAGACCGGCGCCGATGAGACCGGCGTGGTACGAGGTGCCGCAGCCGAGGATCTTGACCCGGCGGATGCCGCGGGCCTCGCGCGGGTCCAGGTTCAGGCCGCCCAGGTGGACGGTGTTGAACCGGTCGTCGATGCGGCCGCGCAGCACGCGGTCGACCGCGTCGGGCTGCTCGCTGATCTCCTTGTGCATGTACGTGTCGTGGCCGCCCATGTCGTAGGAGGCGGCCTCCCACTCCACGGTCTCCGGGGTGGCGGTGGTCGTCGCGCCGGTGGTCGTGTAGGTGCGGAAGTCGTCGGCCTTGAGGGTGGCCATCTCGCCGTCGTCGAGGGTGACGATCTGGCGGGTGTGGGTCACCAGCGCGGCGATGTCGGAGGCGACGAACATCTCCTTGTCGCCGATGCCGAGGACGACCGGGGAGCCGTTGCGGGCGACGACGATGCGGTCGGGGAAGTCGGCGTGCATGACGGCGATGCCGTACGTGCCCTCGATCACCTTGAGGGCCTCGCGGACCTTCTCCTCCAGGGTGGTGGCCTGGGAGCGGGCGATCAGGTGGGTGATGACCTCGGTGTCGGTCTCCGAGAGGAAGACGATGCCGTCGGACTCCAGCTTGGCGCGCAGCTCGGCCGCGTTGTCCACGATGCCGTTGTGGACCACGGCGACCTTGTTGTCGGCGTCCAGGTGCGGGTGCGAGTTGATGTCGCTCGGCGCGCCGTGGGTGGCCCAGCGGGTGTGGGCGATGCCGGTGGTGCCGGCGAAGCGCTTGGGCACGCGGGCCTCCAGGTCGCGCACCCGGCCCTTGGCCTTGACCATCTTCAGCGCGGCGGCCTTGGGGCTGTTGATCACCACGCCCGCCGAGTCGTACCCCCGGTACTCCAGCCGCTGCAGACCCTCCAGCAGCAGCGGAGCCACGTCGCGCCTGCCGATGTAACCGACGATTCCGCACATAGAGACTTGCCCCTCCGTAGTTCAGTGGTGTGCTCGCCGCGGACGGCGGGCCGGCTCAGCCGTAGACCATGCGGCGCAGCTGCCGGAGCGAGAGCTCCGGCGGCGCCACGGCGCGGTGCGGCAGCTCGGCCGCGATGCGCTCGAAGATCTCGGCGTTCACCGCGCCGCCGGACTGGAGCTCGCGGTGGCGGCGGCGGACGAACTCCTCCGTCGTCTCGTCGAAGTACGCCAGCACGTCGAGCACCACCCGGGCCGCTTCGCCGCGCTGGAGCGCGGTGCTGCGCACCAGGTGGTCGACGAGGTCGTCGTGGGACGACGGGCGGTGTTCGAGCACCCGTAGATATTGGAGTGAGGAGAGGCCTCTTTGCAAGAATCCTGCCCGATTCCGGGCAGGCGCGGTCACATCCTTCGCAGGACCGCCGCTTTCGCGGTGGTGAACTCCTCCTCGGTGAGGATGCCCGCCGTGCGCAGCTCGCCCAGTTCCCGCAGCCGCCGCAGCAGGGTGTCGTGGTCGTCGCCGGCCGGCCCGCCGGACGCCGGGAGAGCCGGCTCGCCGGCCGCCGGGGGCAGGGCGGGGGCGGCCTCGGCGGGCGCGTAGGGGTGCGGCATCCGTGCCACCACGGCCGCGCCCAGCAGCGCCATCAGCGGGTCGTTCCGGAAGCCCCACAGCTCGACGGCGTAGGGGTCGTACTTCGGTTCCGGGCGCTTCCCGTTCGCCCAGGGGCCGCTGAAGCGCAGGAAGCCGTTCTCCAGCGACGCCGGACGCAGCCATTCGACGGCGCTCACCTCCGCCAGCGGCAGCGTGCGCGGACCGCCCGACCGCTTGGACTCCTCGGCCTGCCACTTCCACTCCAGCCGGACGCTCTCCCCGTCGAAGGTCGCCGTCCCGTCGCCCGCGGAGACGGTCAGCGGGACCGGGGGGCCCGCGAGCAGATAGGCCTCGGCCCGCCCGGACGGCACCTGGTCCAGCAGCAGTGCGGTGCGCACCTCGTCCACGAGGTACTCGGCGACTCCGGCGCGGTCGGCGTCCACGGTCAGGCGGTAGGGGTCGGACGCCTCGTCCAGCGTGCCGCCGGTGAGCTGCGTCAGGGGATCGGCGCCGTCCCGCAGGCGCAGGCGGAGCCGTCCCGACTTCCTGCCCGGCTCGTAGGAGACGCCGGCCAGCGCGCGTATCGGCACCTCGATCTCGCCGAGCGTGCGGCGGAGTCTGCCCACCCCCTTGTCGCTGCCGGGCACGATGCGCACCGTGTCCCCGTCGAAGGTCCAGGTCCCGTCCTTCTGGATGATTTCTGCCACGGGGGGATTCTTCCACCGGCACCGGCGCGGGGGAGGGGGCCCTCGGGACCCGACGGGCCCGGGCGGAGCCCCGTCGCGCCCGGGCAGAGCACCGGAGGGTGCTCCCGGGGACCGTACCCGGGAGCACCCTCCGGCCGACGGGGGTGCGCCACGTCCGGCCTGCCGTCCGGAGCCCGGCGGGCCCGGACGGCAGGGCCTACGCGGCGAACCGTGCGATCGGGTTCTCCAGCGTGCCGACGAACTGGAGCGCGGCCGACGGGTCGGCCAGGTCCACCATCTGCTGGTTGTTGCGCAGCTGGAGCCGGTTCAGGCAGGACAGCGCGAACTCCCCGGCGAACATGTCGTACTGGGCGAACCGGTCCGCGAACTGCGGCACCGACTCCTGGTAGCCCCGCACGCAGGCGGCGACCGTGCCCCAGAAGGCGTCCTCGTCCAGCACGTCCTCGGCGGCGAGCGTGGCGCCGAGGAAGCGCAGGAAGCAGTCGAAGACGTCGGTGAAGACCGACAGCAGCTTCGTCTCGTCCGGCACGTCGACGCGGATGCGCTCCACGGCCGGCGGGAGCACCGCGTGCGGGTCCATGACCGCGATCTCCTCGGCGATGTCCTTGAAGACCGCCCGGTCGACCGCGCCGCTCTCGTCGAGGACCAGGATCACGTTCTCCCCGTGCGGCATGAACACCAGGTCGTACGCGTAGAAGGTGTGCAGCACCGGCAGCAGGTAGGCGTCCAGGTAGCGCCGCAGCCACTCGGCCGGGGCCAGGCCCGAGCCGGCGATCAGCGCGCCCGCGAACGACGCGCCCTCGTGGTCGGTGTGCAGCAGGGCGGCCATGGTGGTCGCCCGCTGCCCCTCGCCGAGGGTGGGCACCGGGCTCTCGCGCCAGAGCGCGGCGAGCATCTTGCGGTACGGGGAGTACCGGTCGGTGGCGGCCTCGTACTCCAGGTGCCGGTAGCCGACCGCGGCGCACTCCCGGATGATCGAGAAGCGCGCGGAGCGCAGCACGTCGTCCCCGTCGATCAGCTGGGCCAGCCAGTCGTTGATGGCGGGTGTGGCCTCCATGTAGGCGGCCGACAGGCCCCGCATGAAGCCCATGTTCAGCACGGACATGGCCGTCTTCACATAGTGCTTCGACGGGTCGCTGGTGTTGAAGAAGGTGCGGATCGACTGCTGGGCGAGGTAGGTGTCGTCGCCCGTGCCGAGGTACACCAGGCGCTGCTGGGCGATCTCGGCGGCGAAGGTGACCGACAGCTTGTTCCACCACTGCCAGGGGTGCACCGGCATCAGCAGGTAGTCGTCCGGGTTCAGCCCCTGGTCGGCGAGGGTCCTGGCGAAGCCGTCGACGCATTCGTCGCCGAGTTCGGCGCGCAGGAACGTCTCGTACTCGACGCCGGCGCCCGCGGTGAAGGCGGCCCGGTCGCGGTGGGCGGCGAGCCACACCAGGTGGATGCCGGAGGCTGCCTCGGGGGCGTAGGCGTGGTACTCGTCGATGCCGAAGCCGAGCCGGCCGTTGTTGGCGACGAAGCAGGGGTGGCCCTCGGTCATCCCGGTCTCGATCGCCTGGAAGTCCGCCCGTGCCAGCTCGGCGGCGGTGATCCGGGGCTTGGCGGACTTGTAGGCGGTGCCGGAGAGGGTGGAGGAGATCTCCTCCAGGTAGACCGGCAGGATCTCGTCGCTGAGGCCGAGCGCGCCGCGCATCTCGATGACGAACCGGAGGGCGTCGAGCGGCAGTTCCGCGCCGTCGCGGTGGCGGGTGATCGAGTCGGCCTCCACCTGCCAGTGGTCGAGCGCGTAGCGCCGGGCGCGGAAGCGGTACTCGGTGGCGCCGTCGTCGCTGAGCACCCGCCAGCCGTCCGGGGCCGGTTCCGGGGCCAGCAGCCGTTCGTGGGCGAACTCGGCGAGTGCCTTGCGGATCAGCTGCCGGTTGGCGTCGGCCCAGCGGGCCGGGGTGAGGTGGGCGACGGGGTGGTGGGCGGCAGGGTTCATACGGCGGCTCCCGTGGCGGTGGCGAACTGTTCGCGGGTGCAGAAACTCAGCAGTGCCTCCTTCTCGGGTTTGACGATCTTCTCGGCGGCGACGAAGCCGACCGCCTCGTTGAGGCGGTGGACGGCGGCGTTGGAGACGTCGGGCTCGACGACCACGCGCCGGACGGCGGGGTCGGCGAAGAGCTCCCGCATCACCGCGGTGATCACGGCCAGGGTGAAGCCGCGGACGGGGGTGTCGGTCGGCGCGACCAGGAAGTGCATGCCGATGTCGCCCGGCTCGGGCTCGTACAGGCCCTCCAGCTCGACGTACCGCGGGTCGTAGCTCTCCATCAGGAAGGCGGGTTCGCCGTCGTGGAGGCCGATGAAGGCCTGGTGGTGCTCATGGGCGGCGATGCGCATGTACTCGCGCTCGATGTCCTCCAGCCGTGCGTCCTGCATCATCCAGAACGCGGCTTTCGGGTGGGTGATCCAGCGGTGCAGCAGCTCCGCGTCGCCCTGCGGGTCGAGCGGCCGGACGGTGAGGGCGCCGGGGACGGCGGGGGTCATACGGAGAACTCCTGGAAGGCGATCGACTTCTCCACGGCGTAGTACTCGCTGCCGAGCAGCTCGCGGATGATGTACGCGTTGCGGTAGGGGCCCATGCCCAGGTCGGGCGAGGTGATCGAGTGGGTGTGCACACCGGCGTTCTGGAGGAAGATCTCCCGGCCGGCGGTGTCGATCGAGTAGTTGCGGGCCACGTCGAAGCGCCCCTGGCCGTCGAGCCGGATGCGGTCGGCGACCGGCTTCAGGAAGTCCGGGGTGGCGTACTTGTATCCGGTGGCCAGGACCAGGCCCTCGGTGTCGAGGGTGTAGTCCTTGCCCTGCTCCTCCTGGCGCAGGCCGAGGGTGTACGTGCCGTCCTCGTAGGCCACCGTGTGCAGGGCGGAGTTGGTGAGCAGCCGGGTGGGGACCGGGCCGGAGAGGTTCTTCTGGTAGAGCAGGTCGAAGATCGCGTCGATCAGCTCCGAGTCGATGCCCTTGAAGAGGCCCTTCTGCTGGGACTCCAGCCGGTAGCGGGTGGCCTCCGGCAGCGCGTGGAAGTAGTCGATGTACTCCGGGGAGGTCATCTCCAGCGTGAGCTTGGTGTACTCCAGCGGGAAGAAGCGCGGGGAGCGGGTGACCCAGTTCAGCCGGTAGCCGTGGACGTCGATCTCCGACAGCAGGTCGTAGTAGATCTCGGCGGCGCTCTGGCCGCTGCCCACCAGGGTGATGGAGTCCTTCTTCTGGAGCGACTCCTTGTGCTCCATGTACCGCGAGTTGTGCAGCAGGTCGCCCCCGACACCGCGGCAGGACTCGGGCAGGTACGGCGGCGTCCCGGTGCCGAGCACGATGCGGCGGGCCGTGAATGCGTCGTCGGCGGTGCGCACCACGTACACCTCGCCCTCGGTGTCGTACTCGACGGAGGTGACGGTGGTGCCGAAGCGGACGCTGCTCAGCTTGCCGGCGGCCCAGCGGCAGTAGTCGTTGTACTCGACGCGCAGGGGGTAGAAGTTCTCGCGGATGTAGAACGAGTACAGCCGGCCCTTCTCCTTCAGGTAGTTGAGGAAGGAGTACGGCGAGGTGGGGTCGGCGAGGGTGACCAGGTCCGACATGAACGGCGTCTGGAGGTGGGCGCCGTCGAGGAACATCCCCGAGTGCCACTCGAAGTCCGGCTTCGACTCGATGAACAGGCCGTTCAGCGTGTCGATCGGCTCGGTCAGGCAGGCGAGGCCGAGATTGAAGGGACCGAGCCCGATCCCGATGAAGTCGTAACTCTCGCGGGCGTGCGTCCCACGGGCGTCAGGAAGCGTGGACAAGGTTCTCTCCAAGGAACTGCTCGGCGTGGCCGGCTATCAGGTCGAGCACGGCGGCGATGTCCGCGGTCGTGGTCTCGGGGTTGAGCAGGGTGAACTTCAGGTACTGGCGGCCCGCCACCTTGGTGCCCGCCACCACGGCCTCGCCGGAGGCGAACAGGGCCTTGCGGGCGTGCAGGTTGGCCCGGTCGACGAGGTCCGGGCCGGTGTCGGCCTCCGGGACCCAGCGGTAGACCAGGGTGGAGAGCTGGGGCTGGACGACGACGTCGTACCGCGGGTCGGCGGCGAGCAGTTCCCAGCCGGCCGCCGCGAGGTCGCAGACCTCGTCGAAGAGGCCGCCGACGCCGTCGGCGCCCATCACCCGCAGGGTCATCCAGAGCTTGAGCGCGTCGAAGCGGCGCGTGGTCTGGAGGGACTTGTCGACCTGGTTGGGGATCTTCTCCTCGATCGTCCGGCGCGGGTTCAGGTACTCGGCGTGGTACGTCGCGTGCCGCAGTGTGGCGGCGTCGCGGACCAGCAGCGAGGAGGAACTGACCGGCTGGAAGAAGGACTTGTGGTAGTCGACCGTCACCGAGTCGGCCAGCTCGATGCCGTCGAGGAGGTGCCGGCGGGTGGGGGAGACCAGCAGCCCGCAGCCGTAGGCGGCGTCCACGTGCATCCAGGTCTCGTACTGGCGGGCGAGCGCGGCGATCCCGGGGAGCGGGTCGATGGAGCCGAAGTCGGTGGTCCCGGCGGTCGCGACGATCGCCATGGGCACCAGGCCCTCGCTGACGCAGCCCATGAGCTCGGCTTCGAGGGCCACGGTCTGCATGCGCTTGGCGCGGTCGACGGGGACGGAGACGACGGCCTCCGGGCCGAGGCCGAGCAGGCTCGCGGACTTCTGGACGCTGAAGTGGCTGCACTCGGAGGCGAAGATGCGCAGTTTCGACAGGTCGGTGGTCTTGGCCTCCTGGCGGGCGAGCAGCAGCGCCTGGAGGTTGGACTGGCTGCCGCCGGAGGTGAAGACGCCGTCCGCGGCGGGGCCGAGGCCGGCGCGGGCGCACGTCCAGTCGATGAGCTTGCGCTCGATCAGGGTGCCGCCCGCGCTCTGGTCCCAGGTGTCCAGCGAGGAGTTGACGGCGGAGAGCACCGCTTCGCCGAGCACGGCGGGGATCACCACCGGGCAGTTGAGGTGGGCGAGGTAGCGCGGGCTGTGGAAGTAGACCGCGTCGCGCAGGTACACGTCCTCCAGCTCGTCCAGGGCGGCGGAGGCGTCCGCGAGCGGCGTGTCCAGGTCGACCGCCGCGATCACCGGGGCGAGCCGGTCGGGGGTGACACCGGTGAACGGCCGCCGGGTGGAGGCGAGTTTGGCCGCCACGCGCTCGACCCCTTCGGTCACGGAGCGCCGGTAGTGCTCCGCCGTCGTGTCGTTGAGCAGGTGCGAGCGCATGGGGTTGCCCTCCTGGGTGCGGGGACGTGATCGCCTCTCGGGGACAGGAGAGGGGGAGTGAGCGGCGATTTACTTAGGCGAGCCTAACCTAAGTTTGATCTCGTGCCGCCTTCGGGACGGGCTCCCGGATGTGCCTTTGTTCACAGAAAGCGTGAAAGGTCAAGTTCCGCCCGTGAAGCGGGTGTTCAGCGCCGTGCGACGGGGTGGCAGGGCGACGGGGCGACGGGACCCGCCCCGGACCGCGGGGGCCGGGGCGGGGCGGCAGGCGGCCGGAGGGCTCCGGCGCGGGTCACTCGGATTCCGGCTGCTCGCGCAGTCCGTCCTCGCTCAGGCCCTGCTTCCAGTACCCGACGAAGGTGATCCGCCGGCGGTCGACACCGCGGTCGTTCACCAGATGCCGCCGCAGCGCCTTCACGCTGCCGGACTCGCCGGCGATCCAGGCGTACGGCACGCCCCCGGGCAACGCGGCCGCGGACACCGCCGCCAGGGCGGACGGCGCCCCCTGGTCCCGGACCAGCCAGGTGATCTCGGCGTCCGCGCGGGTCGCCAGGTCCAGCCGGTCGTCCGCGTGCGGGACCTCCAGCCACACCTTGGCGGGCATCCCCTCCGGCAGCCACTCCAGGATGGCCGCGGCGGCCGGCAGGGCGGTCTCGTCGCCCCACATCAGCACCCAGTCGGTGTCCTCGGGCGGACGGCAGCGCACCGCCGTGTTGTCGGCGACGGCCGGCCCCAGCACGGTGACCCGGTCACCGGGCGAGGCGGCGAGCGCCCAGCGGCACGCCGGGCCGCCGTCCTCGTGCACGGCGAAGTCGATGTCCATCTCCCCGTCCGCCGGCCGCTGCTCGCGGACCGTGTACGAACGCATCACCGCGCGCTCGCCGTCGGGCAGCGCCCGCCAGGCGCCCAGGACCGCGTACATGTCGCCCGCGTCCGTGGGGACGACCGGCGCCGGCTGCCCGGGGTGGGGGAGGAACAGCGACAGGGACTGGTCCCGGCCGCCCGCGGCGAAGCCGGCCAGCTCCTCGCCGGTGAAGGTGACCCGGATCAGCGACGGGCCGAGCCGCCGCGTCCGTGCGACCTCGATGCCGAAGAAGCGGAACGGGGCGGTCCCGGCCTGCGTCGTCATGGTCAGGAGACCTTCTTGGCGTTCTCGATCGCCTCGGCCAGGTCCTCCAGCAGCGGCGCGCACTTGGCGTAGGAGTAGATCGGCTCGGTGACCCGGGCGGCGACCTGGCCGGCCTTGACGGCGGGCAGCTGCGCCCAGGTGGGCTTGGCCTTCTTGAGGTCGGCGTCCTGGAGGGTGCCGGTGCGGTTGTCGAGGATGATCAGGTCGGCCTCGTACTTGCCGGCGTTCTCCCAGCTCAGCTCCTCGAAGAAGCCCTGGGCGTTGGGCTTCGGCTCGACGAACTTCACGCCCAGCTCCTGGAAGTAGAGCGTGTCGGCGGACATCTTCGGCACCGAGACGTAGAAGAGGTCCTGCGAGCCGGAGCCGATGAGCACCTTGAGGTCGGGCTTGGACTTCGCGGCCTTGCGCAGGCGCTCGGCGGCGGCCTCGAAGCGCGCCTTGGCGTCCGTGACCTTCTTGTCCTTCAGGTCGGCGCCCAGGGACTCGGCCAGCTCGGCGCGGCGGGCGAGGGCCTTCGGCATGGTGGTCTCGGCGGCCCACAGGGCGACGCTGGGCGCGAGGCCCAGGATCTTGTCCTTGGACTCGTCCGGCACGTACCAGAGGGCGTCCTTCTGCCACATGTCCGTGATGAGCAGCTCGGGTGCGAGGCCCGCGTACTTCTCGACGTTGAACTCGCCCCAGACGTTGCCGAGGATCTCCAGCGAGTCGATGTTCATGTCGCCGGCCTGGACGTCGGGCTTGCCGTCGGCCGTCTTGGTCGGGCCGAAGACGCCCTTGACCTGGACGCCGTAGTCGTACAGGGCGGCGGCGGTGCCGGTGAAGGCGACGATGTTCTTCGGGACGGCCTTCTGCTCGGCGGTCTGGCCGCGGTCGTCCTTGAAGGTCCAGGGGCCCGACGGCTTGGCCGCATCGGTGCCGGTCCCGGAGCCCTTCTCGTCCTCCGTGCCGCAGGCCGCGAGCGCGACGCCGAGCCCGAGGGCGCCGCCGGCGGCGAGCAGGCCGCGGCGAGTGAGGTGGGAAGCTCGGGCGTTGGGCATGAGGGTGTCCACTTTCGTACGCGCAGGATTCGGCCATGAGGTCGGTTTCGAAGGAAGGTTAGCCTAACCTCAATGGTTGTCCATGGCCGGGGGACGATCATTCCCGCGAATCAACGTGATCTCGCACACGTGAGCGTCCAGATCCCGCCAACGGCACCGTGCGGCCCCGCCGCCCGTCAGCCGCACTCCTGCCCGGTCCGGTCACGGGCCACACCGGTGCGCGGCCCCGGATTCCCGCCCGGAACGCACCGGTGCGCGGCCCCGGAAGCCGGGGCCGCGCACCGTGTGCCCGGGTGCCGGGACGTCAGCCGGTGAGGCCCAACTCCCGCGCGATCAGCATCCGCTGCACCTCGCTGGTGCCCTCGCCGATCTCCAGGATCTTGGAGTCGCGCCACATCCGGGCCACCGGGTACTCGTTCATGAAGCCGTAGCCGCCGTGGATCTGGGTGGCCTCCCGGGCGTTGTCCACCGCCACCGTCGACGAGTACAGCTTGGCCAGCGCGGCCTCCTTCTTGAACGGCTCGCCCAGGACCAGCCGGGACGCCGCGTCACGCCAGCCGATCCGCGCCATGTGGGCCCGCATCTCCATGTCCGCGATCTTGAACTGGATGGCCTGGTTGTCGCCGATCGGGCGCCCGAAGGCGTGCCGCTCTTTGGCGTAGCGGACGGACTCGTCGACACAGCCCTGCGCCAGGCCGGTCGCCAGCGCCGAGATCGCGACACGGCCCTCGTCGAGGATGCGGAGGAACTGCGCGTACCCGCGGCCCTCCTCGCCGAGCAGGTTCGCCAGCGGCACCCGCACGTCGGTGAAGGAGAGCTCCCGGGTGTCGGAGGCGTTCCAGCCGACCTTGGAGTAGGGCGCGGCCACCGTGAAGCCGGGGGTGCCGGACGGCACGATGATCGAGGAGATCTCGGGGCGGCCGTCCGCCTTGCGGCCGGTGACGGCGGTGACGGTCACCAGACCGGTGATGTCGGTGCCGGAGTTGGTGATGAAGCACTTGCTGCCGTTGATCACCCACTCGTCGCCCTCGCGCACGGCCGTCGTCCGGGTGCCGCCCGCGTCGGAGCCGCAGTCGGGCTCGGTCAGCCCGAACGCGCCCAGCATCTCGCCGGAGCACAGCCGCGGCAGCCATTCGCGCTTCTGCTCCTCGGTGCCGAAGCGGTACACCGGCATGGCGCCCAGCGAGACGCCCGCCTCCAGGGTGATGGCCACGGACGAGTCGACCCGGGCCAGCTCCTCCAGGGCGATCCCGAGGGCGAGGTAGTCGCCGCCCATGCCGCCGTACTCCTCCGGGAACGGCAGCCCGAACAGGCCCATGCGGCCCATCTCGCGGACGATCTCGTAGGGGAACTCGTGGCGCTCGTAGAAGTCGCCGATCTTGGGCGCGACGACGTCGTGCGCGAACTCCTCGACCGTGCGGCGGAGTTCCTCGTGCTCGGCGGAGAGCCGGTGGTCCAGGGACATGGGGACGTTCACTCCTTGTGGGAGAGGGCGCGGACGGTACGGGAGGGGCTGGGACGCCCCAGCTGTTCGGCCATCCACACGCTCGTGGCGGTGAGCCGGCCGAGGTCGACCCCGGTCTCGATGCCGAGGCCGTCGAGCATCCACACGAGATCCTCGGTGGCCAGGTTTCCGGTGGCGCTCTTCGCGTACGGGCAGCCGCCGAGGCCGCCCGCCGAGGCGTCCACCACGGACACGCCGTGCCGGAGCGCGGCGAGGGTGTTGGAGAGCGCCTGGCCGTAGGTGTCGTGGAAGTGGACGGCGAGCCGGGAGACCGGCACGCCCTCCTCGCCCAGCGCGTCGAGCAGCGCGGTCACGTGTCCGGGCGTGGCGACGCCGATGGTGTCGCCGAGGCTCAGCTCGTCGCAGCCCATCTCCGCGAGCCGGCGGCACACCCCGGCGACCTGGGCGAGGGGCACGGCGCCCTCCCACGGGTCGCCGAAGCACATCGACACGTAGCCGCGCACCCGCAGCCCGTGCTCGACGGCCCGGGTGACCACGGGCTCGAACATCGCGAGCGCCTCGTCGACCGTGCGGTTGAGGTTGGCCTTCGCGAAGGACTCGGTGGCGCTGGCGAACACCGCGACCTCACGCGCCCCGAGAGCCAGCGCCCGGTCCAGCCCGCGGCCGTTGGGCACCAGCACCGGCAGCCGCACCCCGGGCAGACCGCTCACCATCGGGAACAGCTGCTCGGCGTCGGCGAGCTGGGGGACCCACTTCGGGTGGACGAAGCTGGTCGCCTCGACCGTGGTGAGCCCGGCGCCGGCCAGCCGGCGGACGAACTCCGCCTTGGTCTCCACCGGGACGACGGCGGACTCGTTCTGCAGGCCGTCGCGGGGGCCGACCTCGTGGATGCGGACGCGTGCGGGCAGGCCGGGGGCCGGCACGGTCATGGGCAGGGCGGAGGCGGTCATGCCGGTCCCCCGTCCTCGGCGCCGGCGTCGTCGGGGACGACGACCGCCAGCACCTGGTCCATGGCGACCGTCGAACCGGCGACCACGTCCAGCTCGGTGACGGTGCCCGCGTGCGGGGCGGAGATGACGTGCTCCATCTTCATCGCCTCGACCACCAGCAGGCTCTGGCCCGCCTCCACCCTGTCGCCGGCGGCGACCTTGACCACCGTCACCGTGCCGGGCATCGGCGCCGCCAGGGTGTCCGCCCCGGCGTGCGCGGCCCCGGAGAGCGACGCCTCGACCGGGTCGTGGTCCAGAACCTGCCAGCAGTCGCCGTCCCGGCCGAGCCAGGGGCCGGCGCGGTGGAACGTGTGGGTGACGCCGTGGAGTTCGACCGAGACCGCGTACTCGTCGACCCGCCGGGCGGCGCCCGGGTGCGCGGTCCGCGTCACCGGGTCGTGCCCCGGCACCCGCAGCGGGAAGGCGAGCGGCGCGGGACGGCCGCCCATCCGCCAGCCGCTGGGCACCGAGAACGGGTCCGTCCAGCCGCCCGCCCGGGGCGCGAGCGCCTGGGCCCGGACGGCCGCGGCCGCCTCGTACACCTCGTCCGGAACCCCCTCCGGGACCAGCGAGGGCGCCTCGCGTTCCACCAGCCCGGTGTCCATCTCGCCCGAGACCACCGCGGGGTGCGCCAGCAGCCGGCGCAGGAACCCGGCGTTGGTCGGGACGCCCAGGGTGACCGTGTCGGTGAGCGCCGCCCGCAGCCTGCGCAGCGCGGTCGCCCGGTCGGGGCCGTAGGCGATGACCTTGGAGAGCATCGGGTCGTACAGGCTGCCGACCTCGGTGCCCTCGGTGAGACCCGAGTCCGTGCGCACGCCGTCGCCCTGCGGCTCGCGCAGGCGCAGCACCGTGCCGCCGGACGGCAGGAAGCCGCGGGACGGGTCCTCGGCGCAGATCCGGGCCTCGACGGCGTGGCCGGTGAGGGTGACGTCGTCCTGGGCGAAGCC
Source organism: Streptomyces genisteinicus (assembly GCF_014489615.1). GTDB lineage: Bacteria > Actinomycetota > Actinomycetes > Streptomycetales > Streptomycetaceae > Streptomyces > Streptomyces genisteinicus. Next base: position 2,549,498 of record NZ_CP060825.1, on the reverse strand, counting down.
CAGCGGCTCGCCCGCCGCCACCCGCAGCTGCCACTCCACCAGGTCGAGCCCGGTGACGAGCTCGGTGACCGGGTGCTCGACCTGGAGGCGGGTGTTCATCTCCATGAAGAAGTACTGGGACGGGTCGGTGCCCGGGACGATGAACTCCACCGTGCCCGCGCCCCGGTAGCCGCAGGAGCGCGCCGCCTGGACGGCGGCCTCGCCCATCGCGGCCCGCGTCGCCTCGTCCAGCAGGACGGACGGCGCCTCCTCGATGATCTTCTGGTGGCGCCGCTGGAGCGAGCACTCCCGCTCGCCGAGGTGCACCACGCGGCCGTGGCCGTCCGCCAGCACCTGGATCTCGATGTGCCGGGGGCGGTCGATCCACCGCTCCACCAGCAGGGTGTCGTCGCCGAAGGAGGCCCGCGCCTCGCGCCGGGCCGCCGCGATCTCGTCCATCAGCGCCGACTCGGCCCGGACCAGCCGCATGCCCTTGCCGCCGCCGCCCGCCGAGGGCTTGAGCAGCACCGGCATGCCGATCTCCCGGGCGGCGTCGGCGAGTTCCCCGTCGGTGAGCCCGCTGCCCGACGAGCCGGGGACCACCGGCACACCGGCGGCGCGCACGGTCTCCTTGGCGCGGATCTTGTCGCCCATCAGCGAGATCGCGGACGCCGGCGGGCCGATGAAGACCAGCCCGGCCTCCTCGCACGCCGCGGCGAAGCCCGCGTTCTCCGCGAGGAATCCGTAGCCCGGGTGGACGGCCTGGGCGCCGGTGCGGGTGGCCGCGTCGAGCAGCCGGTCCACGCAGAGGTAGCTCTCCGACGCGGGCGGCGGGCCGATGCGCACGGCGGTGTCGGCCTCGCGGACGTGGCGGGCGTCGGCGTCCGCGTCGCTGAAGACGGCCACCGAGCGCACCCCCATGGCGCGCAGCGTGCGGATCACCCGGACCGCGATCTCGCCGCGGTTGGCCACCAGAACGGTGTCGAACATCGTCATCGTGGAAGGTCCCTCACATCCGGAAGACGCCGAAACCGGCGTCGCCCAACGGCGCGTTGGCGCAGGCGGTCAGGGCCAGGCCCAGCACCTGACGGGTGTCCATGGGGTCGATGACCCCGTCGTCCCACAGCCGGGCCGTCGCGTAGTAGGCGTTGCCCTGGGTCTCGTACTGGGCGCGGACCGGGGCCTTGAAGGCCTCCTCCTCGTCGCCCGTCCACTGCTCGCCGCGGCCCTCGATCTGGTCGCGCTTGACGGTCGCCAGCACCGAGGCGGCCTGCTCGCCGCCCATGACGGAGATCTTGGCGTTCGGCCACATCCACAGGAAGCGGGGGCTGTAGGCGCGGCCGCACATCGAGTAGTTGCCCGCGCCGTAGGAGCCGCCGACCACGACCGTCAGCTTCGGCACCCGGGCGCAGGCCACGGCCGTGACCATCTTGGCGCCGTGCTTGGCGATGCCGCCCGCCTCGTAGTCCTTGCCGACCATGAAGCCGGAGATGTTCTGGAGGAACAGCAGGGGGATGCCCCGCTGGTCGCAGAGCTCGATGAAGTGCGCGCCCTTCTGGGCGGACTCGGCGAACAGGATGCCGTTGTTGGCGACGATGCCGACCGGGTGGCCGTGGATCCGGGCGAAGCCGGTGACCAGGGTCTGCCCGTACTCGGACTTGAACTCCTGGAACCGCGAGGCGTCCGTGATCCGGGCGATGACCTCGCGCACGTCGTACGGGGTGCGGGAGTCGACCGGGACCGCGCCGTACAGGCCCGCCGGATCGGCTTTCGGCTCCTCGGCCGGCTCGACCGACCAGGGGAGCGGTCCGCGCTCCGGGAGGGTGGCGACGATGTTGCGCACGATCCGCAGGGCGTGGGCGTCGTCCTCGGCGAGGTGGTCGGTGACGCCCGAGACCCGGGAGTGCACCTCGCCGCCGCCCAGTTCCTCCGCCGTGACGACCTCGCCCGTGGCGGCCTTCACCAGCGGCGGACCGCCGAGGAAGATCGTGCCCTGGCCGCGCACGATCACGGCCTCGTCGCTCATCGCCGGGACGTACGCCCCGCCGGCCGTGCAGGAGCCCAGCACCGCGGCGATCTGCGGGATGCCCGCGCCGGACATCCGGGCCTGGTTGTAGAAGATCCGGCCGAAGTGCTCGCGGTCGGGGAAGACCTCGTCCTGCATCGGCAGGAAGGCGCCGCCCGAGTCCACCAGGTACACGCAGGGCAGCCGGTTCTCCAGGGCCACCTCCTGCGCGCGCAGGTGCTTCTTGACCGTCATCGGGTAGTAGGTGCCGCCCTTGACCGTGGCGTCGTTGGCGACGACGACCACCTCGCGGCCGCTGACCCGGCCGATCCCGGCGATCACCCCGGCCGCGGGGGCCTGCCCGTCGTACATGTCCTCGGCCGCGAGCGGCGCGAGCTCCAGGAACGGGGAACCGGGGTCGAGGAGGGCGTCCACCCGGTCCCGCGGCAGCAGCTTGCCGCGCGCGGTGTGCCGGGCGCGCGCCTTCTCGCCGCCGCCGAGACGGGCCGCCGCGAGACGGGACCGCAGACCGTCGGCGAGCTCCCGGTGGGCCGCCTCGTTGGTCTGCCAGGCCTCGGAGGCCGGGTCCGCGGCGCTCGCCAGCACTGGTGCCTGCTGCATTGCTCGAGCTCCCTTGCTCGGTTAATGAGCGTTAACGTTTGCGCTCAGGTTAACGACCGCTAACCGCCCTGTCTAGAATGAATGTTCATGAGCACCAGGACCCCGGCACCCACGCGCCGCGAGCAGATCCTCAAGGAGGCCGCCCGCCTCTTCGCCGAGCGCGGCTTCCACGGTGTCGGCGTGGACGAGATAGGCGCCGCGGTGGGCATCAGCGGCCCCGGCCTGTACCGCCACTTCCCCGGCAAGGACGCGATGCTGGCCGAGCTGCTCGTGGGCATCAGCGAACGCCTCCTCAGCGGTGGGCAGCGCCGGGTGGCGGAGACGGGCGGCGACTGCGGGGCGCTGCTGGCGGCGCTCATCGACGGGCACATCGACTTCGCGCTCAACGACCGCCCGCTGATCACCCTGCACGACCGGGAACTCGACCGCCTGCGGGACGCGGACCGCCGCCGGGTGCGCCGGCTCCAGCGCGAGTACGTCGAGCTGTGGGTCGCCGTCGTGCGCGAGCTGCACCCCGAGGTCGCCGAGTCCGAGGCGCGCGCCGCGGTCCACGCGGTCTTCGGGCTGCTGAACTCGACCCCCCATATGGGGGTGAACGGCTCCGGCCCGCTCGGGCGCTCCGGCACCGAGGAACTGCTCCGCCGCCTCGCCCACGGCGCCTTCGCCTCGCTCGGCGCCCCGGCCGACCGGGAGCGGGCGGCGTCCTCCACGGTGTAGCCGGGCGCCTCCGGACCGGGGCCGCCCCGGGCGGCCGGGCGCCTCCCGGGGCCGGGCCGCCCGGTCCGGACGGCGCGTCCATCGCGCAAGACGGTGCACACGCTCCGCGCACCCCACGGCACAATGGGCTCATGCCGATACCCAGCCGTGCCGCCCTCGCCGACCACCTCGTCCGCTCACGTATCGCGGGAGACGTCGCCACGCCGCGCGACAACAACCTCTCCCACTACCGCAAGCTCGCCAACGGTGACCGGCACTACTGGCTCGGCCTGGAGCTCGGCGACCGCTGGACCGACGAGCAGGACGTGCTCGCCGTCATGGCCGAGCGCTGCGGGGTCAACGACGATCCGTCCCACCGGCAGGGCCAGGACACCATCGACCCCGAGCTGACGATCGACGCCCTGGAGCGCATGGCCGCGCGGCTCCGCAAGGCCGCCGACGCCGGGGAGCGCGTGCTCTTCGCGACCGGGCACCCCGGCGGGCTGCTCGACGTCCACCGGCAGACCGCGGCGGCGCTGCGGGCGGCGGGCTGCGAGATCGTCCGCATCCCGGGCGGGCTCTTCGCGGACGAGGGCATGGTCTTCCAGTTCGCCGACGTGGCGATGCTGGAGCGCGGCGCGACGCTGTGGCACACCCACTCGCCCGCGCCCATGGCCGCGATCCTGGACTGCTTCGAGCACCAGGGGACCCCGCTGCCCGACCTCGTGGTCGCCGACCACGGCTGGGCCGGCTGCGCGGGCCAGCGCGGACTCGACGCCATCGGCTACGCGGACTGCAACGACCCCGCCCTCTTCATCGCGGAGGCCGAGGGCACCCTCCAGGTGGCCGTCCCGCTCGACGACCACGTCACCGATCCGCGCTTCTACGACCCGATGACGGCCTACCTGCTCCACGCGGCGGGCCTCGACACCACCGCCGTCTGACGGGCGCCCCGCGGACGCCCCGGGGCGGGGCCGGGCCCGGGTGGCCCCGGACGGAGCATCGTGGCGCATGGGGGACGCCACGAGGGTCCGCCCGGGGCGGTATCGGCCGCCCGCCGGGCGGGCGCCGGTCTCCCGGACAGTCCGGTCTCCGGTCCGTGCGGAGCCGCCGCTCCGCACGGACCGGACCGCCGGAGGAGCCGGACCGCTCGGTCCTCCTCCGGGTGCGGGGACGGCCCGCCGTGCCGGCCGGGCCGCCTCCAGGGCGTGGTGCGGGCCTCCCGGGGCGCCTGTCGCGCTCGCCGGGCGCGCCGCGGGGTCGGGTCGGGCCCCGCACGCGGACGAAGCCCGCGCCACGCCTCCGCCGGGCGGAGCCGCTACCGCTCCGGTCCGCCCTGGTCACGCCGGCTGCCGCGCACCACGCAGTACGTGCCGCCCAGCAGCATCAGGAACATCGCGCCGCGCAGGGCGATCCCGACGCCGTAGCGGACGCCGGTGTCGAAGCCGGCCGCCCAGTGGCGGATGCCCAGCAGCATCGCCACGGTGCCCAGGACCAGCACGGCCCCGGCGGCGATCCACAGCATGCGCTCGCCGCGCGGGGCACGTGCCCATCGGGCGGGCCCGCGGGCCGCGCCGGGCGTCGTGCCGCCGCCCGGCGGTTCCTCCTCGGCCCGGACCTCCTCCACGCCCACCGCCCCGTTCCTCTCGTCGGTCGGCCCGGCGGCCGGAACGGCATCCGGGGTGCGCGCTGTGCCCGGGGTGCGGTCCGGGGCCCGCGCACGGATCAGGTCGGATCCGCACGAAAGACCCTCGCGCCCCGGGCGATCCGTACGGCCGTTCGTGGCGGCCTAGGATCTGCATCCAGGTTCGCAGCCGCGGCCCCGTGAGGATTCCGACCACAGGACGACCTTTGCCCTACGACTCGAGGCCGGTGCGGGTCCTCGTCGTCGACGACGAGGAACTCGTCCGTGCCGCGCTCCGGAGCGTCCTCGGCCACGACGAGCGGCTGCACGTCGTGGGGGACTGCGACGGCCCCGCCGCGGTCGACGCGACCCGGGCGCTCGCCCCCGACCTGGTGCTGCTGGACGTCGACATGCCGGGCGCGCACGGCATCGGCGTCGTGCTGCCCGCCCTGCGCGCCCTGCCCGCGCCGCCCGCCGTCGCCATGCTCACCGCGCTCGACACCGCCGACCACCTGGAGCAGGCCCTGCGGCAGGGCGCGTCCGGATTCCTGCTCAAGACCATGGAGCCCCGGCTGTTCACCGACGCCGTGCGGCTGCTCGCGGCCGGCGGGGTGGTCTGCACCCCGCCGGGCAGTGCCGCCGTCCTCGCCGGCTGGACCGCCCGGACCCCCGCGGCGCCGGCCCCGCCCGCCGGGCCCGGCCTGCTCGACGTCCTCACCGACCGCGAACGCGAGGTGCTCACCCTGATCGCGGCCGGTCTGCCGAACGCCGACATCGCCGCCTGCCTCGGCATGGGCGTGACCACGGTCAAGACCCACATCGGCGCGATGAAGCGCAAGCTCGGCGTCGACAGCCGCGTCGCCCTCGCGGCGACCGTCCACCGGACGGCCGCCCCGTGACCGGGAGGCCGCACGCGCCGCCCGGGACGGGGAGGCCGCAGGCACCCCTGCCCGGTCCGGACGCCCCGCTCCGGCGGACCGGCGAGCCCCGCCACCGGCCGCGCGGCGCCCGCGCGAACGCCGTCGAAGGGCTCGTGGTCGCCGCCTGCGTCGCCGAGGCCCTCGCGACCCGGGTCGCGCTGACCGGCTGGATGCTGCCCACGGCACTCGTCGTCGCCTGCCTGCTGCCGCTGCGGTGGCGCTTCCCCCGGACCGTGCTGCTGCTCGCCCTGCCCACGCTCACCACCGGCGAGCTGTGGCTGCCCGCGATGGCCGCGCTGCACGCGCTCGCCGCCGCCGAGCGCTCGCGCCGGATCGCCGCGGCGGGAGCGGCGGCGGTCGCCGTGGTGTCCTTCGTGCCGTGGCGCGGACTGGGCGACTACGTGTGGACGGTGCCGGACACCGTGCTGGGCGTCCTCCTCTCCGGGCTGCTCGCCGTCGCCCCCGCCGCCCTCGGACGCCTCGCCCGCGCCCGCCGCGAACTCGCGGCGCGCCTGGGCGAACTCGCGCTCTCCCAGGAACGCGAACGCCGCCACGCCGCCGAGCAGGCGGCCCTGCGCGAGCGGGAGCGCCTCGCCCGCAACGTCCACGACACCGCCGCCCACCACCTCAGCCTGATCAGCCTGCGCTGCGCCGAACTGGCGGCGGCGGCCGACTCCGAGGCGTACCGGCGGCAGGCGCGGGAGCTGGGGGCGCTGAGCCGCCGGGCCGCCGCCGACCTGCGCGACACCGTGCACCACCTCGGCCCGGGGCTCGACCGGCTCCACGAACTCCTCGGCCCCGCGGGCGCGGTGGCGCTCCGGCTGGAGGCCGGCGACTGCCCGGCGGACGTCGGGCACGCCGCGTACCGGATCGTCCAGGAGGCCCTGACCAACGCCCGCCGCCACGCACCCGGCGCCCCCGCAACCGTCGACATCGGTCCCGGGGAGGGCGGCCTGCGCGTCGTCGTGAGCAACGGCCCGTCCGCGCTGCCCGCCCCCCGCCCCGAACCCGGCGGCGGCCAGGGCCTCCTGGGCCTCCACGCCCGCGCCGCCGCCCTCGGCGGCACCCTCACCGCCGCCCCCACCCCGGACGGCGGCTTCCTGGTCGAGGCGACACTCCCGGTGCGGGGGCCCGCCTGAGCGGGCCGTCCGGCCCGGTCCCGAAGAGTCCGACGGGACCGTTCACTTGTGCGAGGGATTCCCCGGGATCGAACCCCTCCGCGCGCCGCGCCCTGCAGGCACGGCGATGCACGGGCGAACTCCGCGCGAGCCGACCGGGCGAAGGCGGTTCGACCCTGCCCCTGCTCGCGCGCCTCGCCCGTGCCCTCGACGCGGCGCTCAGCCTGGAGCTGGACGGCGACACCTCCAAGGTGTCCTTCACCGCCCACACCCCGGCCGCCTGAGCGGGGCCCACACCCCGGCCGCCTGAGCGGGGCCCGCACCCCGGCCGCCTGAGCAGGGGGCGCGCCGTCACTCCACCGTGCCGTCCGGGCGCTGCGCGCCCAGTCCCGGCGTCGGGTCGAGGTAGACGCGGCGCACGGACGGCCACCGTTCGCGCAGCTGCTGCTCGGCCTCCTCGCAGGCCCACTCCACCTGCCGGGCGCTGGACGCGTCGCGGAAGTCGACCTTCGCGGCGACGAGGATCTCGCGCGGGCCCTGGATGAGGGTGGTCAGCTCCAGCACGTCCACGATGTGCGGCACGGTCAGGATCTCGTCGCGCACCTGTGCCCGGAGGCAGGGCGGGAGCGGGCGGCCGATGAGGAGCTGGGCGTTGCTGCGGCCGAGGACCCAGGCGACGTAGACGAGCAGCACCCCGATGAGCAGCGAGGCCACGCCGTCCCAGACGCCGGAGCCGGTGAGCTGGCCGCCGAGCAGGCCGCCGGCCGCGAGGAGCAGGCCGACGAGCGCGGCGGAGTCCTCCATCACCACGGCCTTCACGGCCGTGTCCGGCGTGCGGCGCAGGTAGCGGGCGAAGCCGTAGTGCAGCAGCCGGGCCTCCGCCCGCGCCTGGCGGAGCCCGGTGCGCAGCGAGTACGACTCCAGCGCGAAGGCGATGGCCAGGACGATGTAGGCGAGGGTCGGGTCGCCCGGTTCGGCGTCGTGGGTGAGGGAGTGGATGCCGTCGTAGAAGGAGAAGACCGCGCCGCCGACGAAGGTCGCGACCGAGGCGAGCAGCGCCCAGATGTAGCGCTCGGGGCCGTGCCCGAGCGGATGGTCCTCGTCGGCCGGCCGGTCGCCGCGTTTCACCGCCGCGAGCAGCATCACCTCGGTGACCGTGTCGGCCAGCGAGTGCGCCGCCTCGGACAGCATCGCGCTCGACCCGCTGACCAGCCCCGCCACCAGTTTCGCCGCGGCGATCCCCAGGTTGGCGAGCGCCGCGACGATCACGGTGAAGGCGCTCTCGGGCTGGTCCTGCTCTGCGGGCCCGGCGGGCCGGGCCCTCTCGTCCGCCTCGCTCATGCGAGGGACGGTATGCCCGATGCGCGGCCGTTCGGCGGACCGGCCGTGGCGCGTCGCGCGCGGCGCCCGGTGTCAGCGGGGGACGCGCACGACGCCCTCCTGGATGACGGAGATGGCGAGACGCCCGTCCCGGGTGTAGATGCGCGCCTGGCCGAGGCCGCGCCCGCCGGAGGCGGACGGCGACTCCTGGTCGTACAGCAGCCATTCGTCGGCCCGGAACGGACGGTGGAACCACATCGCGTGGTCCAGCGAGGCGCCCACCACGTCGCCGACCGTCCAGCCGCCCCGGCCGTGCGCGAGCAGCACCGAGTCGAGCAGGGTCATGTCGGAGACGTAGGTGGCGAGGCAGACGTGCAGCAGCGGGTCGTCGGCGAGCTTCCCCGCGGTGCGGAACCAGACCTGCGAGCGCGGCTCGCGGGGGCTGCCGACCGAGGCGAACGGCGGTTCGCCGGCGTACCGGAGGTCGACCGCCGCCCGTGCTTCGAGGATCCGGTCCACGACGCTCGCGTCGACGAAGCGGTCCGCGTAGCGCGGCAGCATCTCCTCGGCCCTGGGCAGGGTCTCCGGGTCGGGCGCGGCGGGCATCTCCGCCTGGTGCTCCAGCCCTTCCTCGTACGTCTGGAAGGACGCCGAGAGGTGGAAGATCGGCTGCCCGTGCTGGACGGCGACGACCCGCCGGGTGGTGAAGGACCGGCCGTCGCGGATGCGGTCGACCGTGTAGACGATCGGCGCGCCCGGGTCGCCCATGCGCAGGAAGTACGAGTGGAGCGAGTGCGCCGTACGGTCACCGGGGACCGTACGGCCCGCGGCGACCAGCGCCTGGGCCGCCACCTGTCCCCCGAAGACCCGGGGGACGACGGCGGACCGGGAGCTGCCGCGGAAGATGTTCTGCTCGATCTGCTCGAGGTCGAGCAGATCGAGCAGATCGGCGAGTGCAGGGCTCATGGGGCGACGGTACTTACAGACCCATGTCCTTGGCGATGATCATCTTCATGACCTCGCTGGTGCCGCCGTAGATGCGGTTGACGCGGTTGTCGGCGTACAGGCGGGCGATCGGGTACTCGTTCATGAACCCGTAGCCGCCGTGCAGCTGGAGGCAGCGGTCGATGACGCGGTGCGCGACCTCGGTGCAGAACAGCTTGGCGGAGGCGGCCTCGGCGGCCGTCAGCTCGCCGGCGTCCAGGGCCTCCAGGGCGCGGTCGGCGACGGCCTCGGCCGCGTCCACCTCGGCCTGGCAGGCGGCGAGTTCGAACTTGGTGTTCTGGAAGGAGGCGACGGTCTTGCCGAAGACCGTGCGGTCCTGCACGTACTCCTTGGCGAACCGGACGGCCGCCTTGGCCTGCGCGTAGGCGCCGAAGGCGATGCCCCAGCGCTCGGAGGGCAGGTTGGAGCCGAGGTAGTAGAAGCCCTTGTTCTCCTCGCCGAGCAGGTCCTCGACGGGGACCTTGACGTCGACGAAGGCCAGTTCGGCGGTGTCGGAGACCTTGAGGCCGAGCTTGTCGAGCTTGCGGCCGACGGAGTAGCCCTCCGCCTTGGTGTCGACGGCGAAGAGGGAGATGCCGTGGCGGCGGTCCTCGGCGGTCGGGGCGTCGGTGCGGGCGCAGACGATCACGCGGTCGGCGTGGACGCCGCCGGTGATGAAGGTCTTCGAGCCGTTGAGGACGTAGTGGGTGCCGTCCTCGGAGAGCTTGGCGGTGGTCTTCATGCCCGCGAGGTCGGAGCCGGTGCCGGGCTCGGTCATCGCCAGCGCCCACATCTCCTCGCCGGAGACGAACTTCGGCAGGAAGCGCTTCTTCTGCTCGTCGGTGGCGAGGGACTTGATGTACGGGAGGGCGAGCAGCACGTGCACGCCGGAGCCGCCGAAGGAGACGCCGGCACGGGCGGTCTCCTCGTACTGGATCGCCTCGAACTTGTGGGTCTCCAGGCCGGCGCCGCCGAACTCCTCGGGCACGTTGATGCCGAAGACGCCCAGCTCGCCGAGCTTCAGGTAGAAGTCGCGCGGCGCCTGACCGGCCGCGAACCACTCCTCGTAGACCGGGACGACCTCGGCCTCGACGAAGGCGCGGATCGTGTCCCGGAACGCCTCGTGGTCCTCGTTGAAAACGGTACGGCGCACGGACGCCTCCCTCGTAGTGGTCACACGGCTGTGTCACGTATATCTAAGCGCTTGCTCAGTCCAAGTTACCGGGCGGTTGTGGAGCCTGTCCAGAGTGACATCGGGCACGGCCGGCCGCACCAGGGTCCCGCCGGTGGCCACAGGCCCGGTCGCGTCCCGCTGGGGACGCATCCGAACCCGCCGGTAATAAGGCGTTGCACGGCTCTGGCTGACCTCTCCCACCATGGGCTACCGTCGGTAACCCTTGCCGCCCCGGCAGTCTCCTCCGCACCACGTCACCCCCCTCCCGCGGGTGTGCCCCGCCGTGCCCGCGGCCGTCCCGGAAGGCAGTCACTGGTGGAGAGCCCCAGCGCAGACAGCGGATCGCAGACCGCACCCGCCACCCCCTCCGGCGTCACCCGCCGCCACGCCCTGACCGTCGCGGGCGGCGCCGTCGCCGCCGCCGCGGTCGCCTCGGCCGCCCCCGCCTTCGGCGCCGGACCGCAGTCCGCCGACGCGATCGTCGTCGGCCACGGACTCGCCGGCCTCGTCGCCACCATGGAACTGGCCGCGGCCGGACGCAAGGTCCTGCTGCTCGACCAGGAGCCCGAGGCGAGCCTCGGCGGCCAGGCGTTCTGGTCCTTCGGCGGCCTCTTCTTCGTCGACTCCCACGAACAGCGCCTGATGGGCGTCAAGGACTCCAAGGACCTCGCCTGGCAGGACTGGCTCGGCACCGCGCGCTTCGACCGCGGCGTGGACGACCCGCGCGGAGCGGACCACTGGGCGCGCAAGTGGGCCGAGGCGTACGTCGACTTCGCCGCCGGGGAGAAGCGGTCCTGGCTCGCCGGGCTCGGCATGCAGTGGTTCCCCATCGTCGGCTGGGCCGAACGCGGCGGCGGACTCGCCGACGGCCACGGCAACTCCGTCCCCCGCTTCCACATCACCTGGGGCACCGGCCCGGCCGTCGTGGAGCCCTTCGAGAAGAAGGTGCGCCAGGCGGTCGCGGCGGGCAAGGTGACGTTCCGCTTCCGGCACCGGGTCGACGAGCTGATCACCAGCGGCGGCGCCGTCACCGGCGTGCGGGGCGCCGTCCTGGAGCCGAGCGGCGCCGCGCGCGGCAAGCCCAGCTCGCGGACGGTCGTCGGCGACTTCGAACTCCGCGCGCCGGTCGTCGTGGTGACCTCCGGCGGCATCGGCGCCGACCACGACCTGGTGCGCCGCAACTGGCCGGCCCGTCTCGGCACCCCGCCCAAGACCATGATCACCGGTGTCCCGGCCCACGTCGACGGCCGGATGCTCGGCATCACCGAACGCGCGGGCGGCCGGATCGTCAACCCCGACCGGATGTGGCACTACACCGAGGGCCTGCGCAACTACGACCCCATCTGGCCCGGCCACGGCATCCGCATCCTGCCCGGCCCGTCCTCCATGTGGTTCGACGCCACCGGCAAGCGCTTCGGCGCCCCCGACCTCCCCGGCTACGACACCCTCCACACCCTGAAGTCGATCACCGCCAGCGGCCACGACTACTCGTGGTTCGTCACCACGCAGAAGATCATCGCCAAGGAGTTCGCCCTCTCCGGCTCGGAGCAGAACCCGGACCTCACCAAAAAGGACCTGCTGATGCTGCTCTCCCGCATCTGGCAGACGCCCGAGCCGATCGAGCGCTTCAAGAAGTACGGGGAGGACTTCGTCGTCGCCTCCTCGCTCTCCGAGCTGGTGCACGGCATGAACCGGCTCACCGGAGACAACCTGATCGACCTCGCCGGCCTCCAGCGGCAGATCGAGGCGCGCGACCGGGAGATCGCCAACCCGTACACCAAGGACCTCCAGGTGATGGGCATCCGCAACGCCCTCGCCTACCCCGGCGACACCCTCAGCCGGACCGCCTCCGTCCACCGCATCCTCGACCCGGACGCGGCCCCGCTGATCGCCGTCCGCCTCAACATCCTGACCCGCAAGACCCTCGGCGGCCTCCAGACCGACCTCTCCGGCCGCGTCCTCGACGCCGCCGGGCAGCCGATCCCCGGCCTCTACGCCGCCGGCGAGGTCGCCGGCTTCGGCGGCGGCGGCGTCCACGGCTACGGCTCCCTGGAGGGCACCTTCCTCGGCGGCTGCCTCTTCTCGGGCCGCGTCGCGGGGCGGGCGGCGGCGGCCGCGACGGGGTGACGCGGGCCGGTCCACGCACAGCGCGCCCGGTGTGACAGGGGCCCCGTCACACCGGGCGGGGCCGACCGCACCGCCCGCGCGCCTGTGCGGGGGCGGTGTCCGCCGTGACGACTAGGCTGGCCGCCGGAGAGGGGCCGGCATGCTGCTGAGATTCCGCACGGCCAATGTGCGGTCACTGCGCGACGAACAGGAGCTGACGTTCGTCGTGCCCGGGGACGAGCCGAGCGCCGCCGCCCGGCACGTCGAGCTCGCCCAGGGAGCCGTGGGCGTCCTCCCCCTGGCGGGCATCTTCGGCGCCAACGCCTCGGGCAAGTCCAACGTCCTCGCCGCGATGACGGACATGAGCCGCGCGGTGCAGCACTCCTACGCGCGCTGGGCCTCGTACGACGGCACCGACCGCATCCCCTTCGCACTCGACGGCAAGGGGGACGCGGAACCGAGCTTCTACGAGGTCGACCTGGTCCTCGACGGCGTGCGCTGGACGTACGGCTTCGAGCTCGGCCCCGAGCGGGTCGAGGCCGAATGGCTGCACGGCTATCCGCGCGGTCACCGCCAGGTGTGGCTCGACCGGGACGCGTCCCGCGCCAAGGTCTACGACTGGCCTGGAGCGCGGGTCAAGGACCGTGCCGGTCTGGAACGGCGCACCCGGCCGAACGCGCTGGTCCTCTCCACGGCGGGCACGGACAACCACCCGCAGCTCACCCCGCTCTTCCACTGGTTCCGCCGCAACCTCTGGCTGATCAACCCCGAGGAGGAGCGCCCGGAGCGGGAGGCGTTCACGACGCGTGAGCTGTCGGGGCGGCGAGCCCGGCGCATCAACGAACTGCTGCGTGTCGCGGACCTCGGCATCACCGGCGCGGAAGCGGTCAAGGGCGCGCAGGGGAAGCCGGAGGTCCGGCTCACTCACCGGTCCGGCACCGGCGACACCCCGCTCGCATGGCGGCACGAGTCCTACGGCACCCGTTCCTGGTTCGCCCTTCTGGGCCCCCTGCTGCTGGCGCTCGACGAGGGCGCCGTCCTCCTCGTCGACGAACTGGACGCCAGCCTCCACCCGCGCTTCGCCGCCGAGGTCATCCGGCTCTTCCACGATCCCGACGCCAACGCCAAAGGCGCGCAGCTCGTCTTCACCTCGCACGATCCCTCGGTCCTCACCACCCCGAGCGGCGGCCGCCTGCTGGAGCCCGCCCAGGTGTGGCTCACCGAGAAGGACGAGGACGGGGCCACCGAGCTGTATCCGCTGACCGCAGCCTCACCCGGGGAGGACGAGGACCTGATGAAGGCCTATCTGGCCGGGTCCTTCGGAGCCGTCCCCGCGCTGCTGGAGGGCCAGATCGCCCGGCGGCTGCTGGCGGCGACCGAGGGGGAGCTGCCCGAGGGCAGCTTCGCCCAGGCGAAGAAGTGGGCGCAGAAGATCAACGCCCAGCACGCCGACCATGTGGCGAAGGACCAGCGAGACCCGTACACGGACGTGTACGAGTTCGTCGAGAAGGGCCTGAGAGTCACCGGCTACTGACGTGCCGCCGCCCACGGGCAGGGGTGTCAGCCCCCGAGCGCGCCGCTGCGGACCGCCGTGACGAAGGCGGTCCAGCCGGGTGCCGCGAACACGAGGGCGGGTCCGTCGGGGACCTTCGAGTCCCGGACGGGGACGCCGGCCGGGTGGGCGTCGACGACCTCGACGCAGCTGCCGCCGTCGCTGTTGCTGTGGGACGACCTGCGCCATCCGCTCAGGGCCTCCGCGCGCGGGATGGTGGTGCGCTCAGGCATGCCGGTAGTCCTCCGCGATCGCCGTCATCAGAGCGGCCGACTCCCTGCGCGGGAGTGCGTCGCCCAACGCTTGATCGTAGGTGCCCTGCAGGCGCTGGACGAGGGAGGGGGAGTCGTAGAGCTTGCCCATGAACGTGCCCTCGCTGTACGCGGCCGGTGGCTGGTCCTCGAACCACATCAGCGTCAGCATGCCGAGCAGCAGGGAGTGTGCCCCGAGCCCGAAGGGCAGGACATGGACGCGGATACGCGTCGACTCGACGAGATGCAGCAGGTGGTCGATCTGCTCCGCCATCACGGCGGGCCCTCCGATGGGGCGCCGGAGCACGGACTCGTCCAATAGCACGGACACCACGGGGGTCACCGGGTCTTCGAGGATGTCCGCCCTTTTGAGCCGTGTGACAACGAGCCTGTCACATTCCTCTTCACTCCTGGGAGGAAAGCTGACCTGGAGAACCGCACGGGCGTACGCCTCGGTCTGGAGGATGCCGGGCACGTAGGACAGGGCGAACTCCCTGATCACCGTGGCCTGTTGTTCGAGCTGACGGGCCGCTTCGAAGTAGTCCGCGACCGCGACGTCCTCCTGCGGGAGGAAGCTGCTCAGCACGTTCCCCGTGTTCAGGGCCCTGTCCAGGCGGCGGGCGTCCTCCTTCGACGGGATGCGGCGGCCCGCCTCGATGTGGGCGATGTGCGAACGCGTCATGATCGCCGCGTCCGCCAGTTCCTGCTGGGTGAGCCCGGCCGCGTCCCGCTGCGCCTTCAACCACTCCCCATACATGTTGCTCACCGTGAACTCCTCTGTGACAAAGGGCCTGTCACACCGAACCCCCTGGTCAGCGTAGGCGTCCCGACTCCACTGTGTGAGGTGATCGCCACAGAGCGACACCTTCGTGGCACCTTCCCCCCGAGGAGTTGAGGACGATGCGGCTTCGCCCTGCCCGCCTGCCGGACCACGTGCCGGACCAGTTGCCCGTCCGCCCGCCGGCCCGTCTGCTGGACGCGCTGCTGGCCGGACTGCGGCGCCTGCTGCCCGGCCGCCCGCCGTGCGGGCCGCGTTCCGGCGAGGCCCGCGCCGGGTCCCCCGGCCCGGTGCCGTGTGCGCCCCCGCAGTCCGGGCCGCCGCCGAGGCCGGTCCCGCACACCGCACCCCTGCGGGGCGAGGACTCCGCGCTCGTACGGCCCTACCTCGTCGCTCACGAGCGCGAGCAGGAGGCCCGTCGGCAGCGAGCGCGGCGCCTGGAGCTGTGGCTCGCGCTGTACGGCGTCGAGTTCGGCGCCCGGGTGATCCACGGAGTGGAGGTCACGGCGTGAGCGGCGTGCGGCTGCTGCCGTGGAACGGCCCCGAGGGGAAGCCGTGCTACCTCGTCGGCGACGGCACGGGCACCGTCTCCCGGCTCGCCGACACCGTCGAGAGCGTGCAGCTCGGTATGGCGGCCGGCCTGCTGGAGCACGTCGACGATCTCGCCGCGGACCGGGGCGCCACCGCCGACCAGCTGCGGTACGCCGTCGCCCGGCTGGCGGAGGCGCTGCGCGACGTGCACCGGATCGCCGTGGCCCGGGGCGCGGGCGCGCGCCCTTCCGTACGCGCTTTGCCGATTTGTGACGGTCCCGCGGGACAACCTTCCGCGGACTCCGTTGTCCCTTGAGACGGGGAACCGCACGGCCCGCGTGGCGGTCGGCGGCGGTGGCACGGAAGGAGTGCGGTGATGATGCGTCGTAGCAGGTGGCGTCTGTTCTTCTGTGCGGTGGCCGGTCCGTTCGCGCTCACCGCGTGCGGGGCCGCGGGGGGCACGGCCGACGCCGCGGAGGGCGGGCTCTCGGTGGCGGCCGAGCGGCTCTGCGGCGGTACGGCGGTGTCGGCGCGGGCGGGCGACGCGCTCGAGGCGATCACGGGCGCGGCGCTGTTCGCCGCGTCCGGCGAGAAGGCCACGGTCGAGGCCGCGGCGCGGGAACTCGTCCGCATGGGCGCGTCCACCGCGGTCGGCAACGGCGACATCTGCCGTATCCAGGCGCCCGCAGGCTCCCGGGTCGGAGAGATCCGCGTGACGTGGGAGATGTACGCCGCCGCACCCGGCGGCGCCCGGGGTGAGCGGTTCACGCCGCTGCCGATGGGGGAGCGGGCGGGCGCCGCGACGGACGGCGCGTTCGTCGCCTTCGCCTGCGCGGGCGGCGACCTGCCCGGCGACGCCGACCGGCATCTGCGGGTCGTCGTGCAGAAGGGCGGCATGCCCGCCGTGCCCCAGGGCGACGAGCGGCAGCTGAAGGACGCCTGGGCGACCGTCGCCCACTCCTTCGCCCTGGCGCTGGCCCGGGACCTCGGCTGCGCCGGCGACGGGGAACTGCCGGCCGAGCCGTCCCTCTCCCCGGCGTAGACGATCCCTCCCGCGATCAGGGCGGGATCACAATTCGTTCATGCCCCGACATGTCGAGGAATTCGCCCGTCCCGAATACCGGAATGGATCTCGACCTGCCCGCGGAATGGGCGGCCGGAAACGATACGGTGAGGGGAGGTGTGATCGGTGACCGCCTCCGTGCGGCCACGATGACGGTCGAGTATGGGGGATTGATGTCGTTCGACGAGGAATGGGCCGAACTCCACACGGCTGCGGCGCAGCGGAACGCCATGCAGCTCAACGGTGTTCCCGCCGAGGGCGGGACGAGCGGCGGCGATCTCGTGGTGAGACGGGACGACCTCGGCCGGATCGGCTCGGACGCCTACGACTTGCGCACGCGCCTCTCCAAGGAGGGCGACCACGCCCGGCCCGCCACGTTCGAGGCCGCGAACGCGCTCTTCAACGGCGAGTTCACCTGTGGTTCGGCGCTGCTCAAGGTGCACGACCGGTGGAACACCCACCTGAAGACGCTGCTCGACGCCTGCGGGCAGATCTCCAACCACCTCGACTACACGAAGGCGCTCCATTCCAAGGACGATGTCAAGATCGAGGGGAATCTGGCCTCGATCTCCAAGCTCACGGAATACATGAAGTAGCGGTCGGGGGACCTTTCACATGCTGAAGTACGAGGACATCGTCAACGCGCCGCTCGGCAAGCTGAAGACGGCCGCCGACGACTGGTCCGAGATGACCGGAAAGCTGGAGAAGCTCGCGGAGGACGCCGCGGACGGTATGAAGGCGCGGGCCGACAAGGCGGTCTGGGAGGGCGTGAACGCGGGCGTCACCAAGGCGTTCGTCGCCAAGACGGCCAAGGAGTTCAAGGACGCGGCCGCCGAGGCCAAGGGCGTCAAGATGATCCTCGAAGAGGGCTACACGGCCTTCAAGAAGGCCAAGGACGACCTCGTCGGCATCCGCGACCACGAGGGTCCGGCCGCCGGCATCCATGTCAGCGCCACCGGCAAGGTCACCGCGCGCAACCCGGTGGCCGACATCCCGCCGCAGCAGAAGGCCCACGACCCGGACTACCCGGCGCTGGTGCGGCAGGAGAAGGAGAACATCGCCGCCTGGCAGGCGAAGATCGACCTGATCGTCGACAACTGCAACGACACCGACGTGTCCTTCAAGAACTCCCTCGAGGCCAACGTGCCGGAGGGCAAGGACTTCAGCGCCCCGAAGTACACGAAGATGGACCAGGAGGAGGCCGCGCGGGCCGCCGGTCTCGCCGCGAAGGGCAAGGACCTCACCCACACCGAACTCACGGCGCTCAACGAGCTGCTGAAGGACAACGGCAAGTCGGTGGAGTTCTCGAAGAACTTCTACGAGAAGCTCGGCCCGGAGAAGTCGCTGGCGTTCTTCGGGCAGCTCTCCATGGACACCTACGAATACGGCAAGGTGGACAAGGAGCGCCTGAAGGACGTCCAGGAGCTCCAGCGGAACCTCGGCCTCAACCTCGCCACCGCCTCGCACGACAAGGCGTTCACCGCCGAGTGGGGCCCCGAGCTGCGCAAGCTCGGCACCGAGCGCATCCCGCTCTACAAGTACGACAACAATCCGCCGTTCGGGTACCAGCTGCTCGGCGGCATCATGCGGTACGGGAACTACGACGCGAAGTTCCTCAACCCGATCGCGGAGCACGTGGCGCAGCTCCACCAGAAGGACCCGACCCTGTTCGCCGACAGCAAGGTGGTCAACAGTCCCTGGAAGAACCCGTTCAACCCCTCCGGTGTGAACGGGGCGGGCTACGACCCGACCACCGCCATGCTGGAGGCGCTCGGCAACAGCCCGGAGGCGGCGAAGAAGTTCTTCACCGACCCGCCGACCGCGTACAACGAGGACGGCACCGTCAACCACGGCGCCACGGCCGATCTGGGCAAGTCCGGCGACACTCCGATCGACAACTACCTCGACTACTTCAGCCAGGAGAAGTGGGACAGCTTCGGCGACGTCAACTCCCTCGATCCGAAGGAACTCGAAGGCTCGCTCAACCACCTGCCGGACGCGCTCGGCAAGGCCCTGGAGGCGGCGACCCTCGGCTACCCGGCCGGACACCCGGACGCGGGCGTGGTCCGGGACGCGGACAACGCCGACGTCATGCGGCAGGTCATGGAGAAGTACGGCTCGGACGCGGGGCTGCTCAAGCAGCACGAGGCCCTGTCGGACAGCCTGGGCACCATGGGCGCCGGCTACATCGACGACATCAACTGGGCGCTGGCGAAGAACGACCCGAACAGCCCCTTCGCACCCGGCGAGAACGCCGCCGGGCGGATCAACTTCGGTGACACCGAGGACGGGAACGGCCGGAGCATCGTCCGCGGCTTCCTCAGCTCCCTCGGCCAGCACCCGGACGCCTACGCGACGGTCTCGGCCGCCGAGCAGGTCTACACCCGCAGCGTCCTGGAGGCCCAGGTCGGCCCGGACGGGAAGATCGACCAGGGCGCCGCCAGGGCCGCGGTCATGACGGGGTCGGAGGTGCAGGGCATGCTCGACCAGTCGCGCGCCGACCAGGTCGAGGCCACCAACCTCAAGACCCACGAGGACTACGAGAAGGCGGTCGCCAAGCGGCAGGGCTGGATCGAGTTCGGCGCGGGCGTCGGCATCGCGGCGGGTGTCGCCTTCCTCCCCGCCACCGCGGCCGTGGGCACGGCGGCGGTCCTCATCCCCCTCGTCACCGACACCGCGAGCGGTGCCCTGGAGCAGGGCATCGGGCAGATCGTCGGCGACATCTCCGACAACTCGGTGGACGAGAACAAGGAGAAGGTGGAGGAGCTCAGCCGGGAGGAGAAGAGCAAGATCTACTCCTCGGGCGAGAGCCTGGCCGAGTCCCCGATGGAGGAGTTCATGCGCCGCAACGGCATCGAGGCCAGCAGCGTGTTCGGCATGGACCTCCAGGAATCCATGCGGGTCGGCTACGGGACGGGCAACGACCGCGAGAACCAGCAGGGCAACGACCCGGAGACGGGCTGAGGCCGGGACGGCAGAGGCCGACGGCACGGAAGGACACTCATGGTGACCAGGCACAGGGGAGCGCGCACGCTCCTCGGCGCGGTCCTGGCCGGCTCCCTGGCCCTCACGCTTGCCGCGTGCGGCGGGGACGACGACGGCGGCGAGAAGGAGGCCGACGCGTCCGTCGCCGCCACCGCCCTCTGCGGCGGCAAGGCCGTGTCGGCGCGGGCCGCCGAGGCACTGGCGACGATCACCGGCGCCGACCGCTTCGAGGCGTCCGGCACCACGTCGACCGTCGCGAACGCCGCCGCCGGCATCACCGACGAGGGCGTCTCCACGACCGTCGGGGACGGTGACATCTGCCGGATCTACCCCACCGCCCCCGACGCCTCGGTGGACGAACTCCGGGTCGAATGGCGGATGACCAGCGGCGCGCCCAAGGGCCCGTTCGCCGACGAGTTCACCCTGCTTCCGATGGGCGAGGCGACCGGCGCGGCGCCGGATCAGGCATTCGTCGCGTTCGCCTGCGAGGGAGGCGACCTGCCGGGCGACACGCCGCGCCACCTCCAGGCCGAGGTCGGGCGGGGCGGGATGCCCGTACCGCCCGACGGCGACGAGCAGAAGCTCCGCGAGGCGTACGCGACCGTGGCCCACTCCTTCGCGGTGAGCCTGGCGAAGGAACTCGGCTGCCGCGACGCGGGCGGGCTCCCGGCAAAGCCGGTGCTCAAGCCGGCGTAGCCGCGCATCGGTGCGGGCCGGTCGCGGTGCGCGACCGGCCAGCACCCGCGAAATGGGGAGATTTCTGTGTTTCCCTTTTGGCCGAATCGCTCTTCCGAACCCCTCGGAGAACGCGACACCGGAACGCTACGGTGCCGAAAAAGCGCGCTCCGTGATCATCGATTCGCGGGCGCGGTGAACCGGTGACCGCGGGGGACAGGTGTCGTTCGACGAGCGAGGGGCAGAGCCGAGTGCTGCGGCGGCGCAGCGATACGGAGGAACGGCCG
The DNA here is from genome assembly GCF_014489615.1 of Streptomyces genisteinicus. Classification (GTDB taxonomy): domain Bacteria; phylum Actinomycetota; class Actinomycetes; order Streptomycetales; family Streptomycetaceae; genus Streptomyces; species Streptomyces genisteinicus. Next base: position 2,528,829 of record NZ_CP060825.1, on the reverse strand, counting down.
GGGGACGTTCCGCATGCTGAGGTACGAGGACATCGTCAACGCGCCGCTCGGCAAGCTGAAGGCGGCTGCCGACGACTGGTCCGAGATGACCGGAAAGCTGGAGAAGCTGGCGCAGGACGCCGCGGACGGTATGAAGGCGCGGGCGGACAAGGCGGCCTGGGAGGGCGTGAACGCGGGCGTCACCAAGGCGTTCGTCGCCAAGACGGCCAAGGAGTTCAAGGACGCGGCCGCCGAGGCCAAGGGCGTCAGGATGATCCTCGAAGAGGGGTACACGGCCTTCAGGAAGGCCCGGGACGAGCTGATCCGCATCCGGGACCACGAGGCTCCGGCGGCCGACTGCCACGTGGACGCGAAGGGCAGGGTCACAGTCCGCCACCCGGCGTCCGACATGCCGCGGCACGACAGGACGCACGACCCGGACTATCCGGCACTGCTGGAGCGGCAGAGGAGCAATGTCGCCGGGTTGCAGGCGAGGATCGATCTGATCGTCGACACCTGCAACGACACCGACGTGTCGGTGAAGAACTCCCTGGAGGCCAACGTGCCCGAGGGCAAGGACTTCAGCGCCCCGAAGTACACGAAGACGGACCAGGAGGAGGCCGCGCGGGCCGCCGGTCTGGCTGCCAAGGGCCGCGACCTCACGGACACCGAACTCGCGGCGCTCAACGAGCTCCTGAGGGACAACAGCCAGTCGGCGGACTTCGCGAAAGGCTTCTACGAGAACCTCGGACCGGAGAAGTCGTTGGCGTTCTTCGGGCAGCTCTCCACGGACACCTACGACTACGGCGAGGTCGACAAGGAGCGGCTCAAGGGCGTCCAGGAACTCCAGAGGAACCTGGGACTCAATCTCGCCACCGCCTCGCACGACAAGGCGTTCACCGCGGAGTGGGGCCCGGAGCTGCGCAAGCTCGGGACGGAGCGCATCCCGCTCGGCAAGCACGACTACAGCGGGCCGTTCGGGTACCAGCTGCTCGGCGGCATCATGCGGTACGGGAACTACGACGCGAAGTTCCTCAACCCGATCGCCGAGCACGTGGCGCAGCTCCACCAGAAGGACCCGAACCTGTTTGCCGAGACGAAGGCGGTGAACGGTGTCGTCAAGAACCCGTTCAACCCCTCCGGTGTCGGCGGTGCGGGCTACGACCCGACCACGGCGATGCTGGAAGCCCTCGGCAACAGCCCGGACGCGGCGAAGCGGTTCTTCACCGACCCGCCGACCGCGTACAACGAGGACGGCTCGGTCGACCGGGGAGCCACGGCCGACCTGGGCACGTCCGGAGGCGTCCCGGTCGACAACTACCTCGACTTCTTCAGCAACGAGAAGTGGGAGAGCTTCGGCGACGTCAATTCCACGGCCGGCAAGGAGTGGGAGGAGTCGCGCAATTTTGTGCCCGACGCACTGGGCAGGGCCTTGGAGGCGGCGACGCTCGGCTACCCGGCCGGCCGGCCGGAGGGCGGCGAGGTCCGGGACGCGGAGAACGCGGCGATCATGCGCCAGGTCATGGAGAAGTACGGCCCGGACGCGGGGCTGCTCAAGAAGCACGAGGCTTTGGCGGACAGCCTGGGGAACATGGGCGCCGGGTACATCAACGACATCAACTGGGCGTTGCATGAAAACCACCCTGAGAGCCCTTTCGCGGCTGGCGCGAACCCCGAGGGGCGTGTTGATTTCGGGGACGCACCCGGTGGGAACGGTGAGAGCCTCGTCAGGGACTTCCTCAGTTCCCTGGGGCAACATCCTGACGCCTACGCCACACTCTCCGCCGCCGAACAGGTGTATACGCGCAGCGTTCTGGAGGCACATGTCGGACCGGACGGGATCAGGAACGGTTCGGAGGGCTCGGTCAGATGGGCCCTGACCACAGGTGCCGAAGTTCAAGGCATGCTCGACCAGTCACGAGCTGATCAGGTCGAAGCCACCAACACAAAGGCCCAGGAGGACTACGAAAAATCCTTGGCCAAGCGTGCCGGGTGGGTCCAGTTCGGGGCGACGGTGGGCGTGGCGGCAGGTGTCGCGTTCCTCCCTGTGACAGCGGCGGTCGGCACGGCAGCGGTCCTCGTCCCGCTGGCAACGGATACCGCGAGTGGTGCGCTGGGGCAGGCGATTGGGCAGACAATCGGTGACATCTCCGGGCAGACAGCGGATGCACACAAGGGGACGCTGGAGAGCCGGACGGACGCCGAGAGGGAAAAAGTATTCACCGCGGGGTTGGACATGGTTGAGCGTCCGCTCAAGGAATTTCTTGCCCAGAACGGCATCCCGACCAACAGCGTTTTGGCGCATGAGCTGAGGCGGGATGTCGGCGATGGTTATACGGCCGGTACCGACCGTGAGAATCAGCAAGGGAATCGTCCGCAGGCAGGGTGAGAGGTAGTGATGATGGCTGGCACAGGTAGAAAATACAGGCGCCTTTGTGGCGCTTTGTCCGTCTCTCTTCTGTTTGTGATCGCAGGGTGCCATGACGGCGGTGAACGGCGGGACGTTAATCAGTCGGAGCCCGCTCCGACCGCGGGACAGCTGTGTGGTGATGATTTGGTTCTTGCTAAGACGAGCGCGGCCCTTGAAGTGATTACAGGCGGGAAGCGCGAAGACATTGTTGATGACGGAGCGACGCTTGCGGGAGCCGCGAGGGATATCAAGGTCAGGCGTAATTCTGTGTTGAGTGACATCGGGGACGTCTGTCATATTGCTGTGCCCTCCGCCCCCCGAGTGCGACGGCTGAATGTGTTCTGGCAACTACTGCCGAAAAATTCCGATGAGCCTGCGCCAAAATACACCACGCTACGCATGGGGGAGGGGGCCGGTGCCGCGTGGGATGAAGCCTATGTCACCTTTCTTTGCTCCGCCTCGACTGCTCCTCATGTCTCTCCCGCTTACGTCAGCGTGTACGTAGAATCCAGGGGTTTTTCAACGGAACCGCGAGATGATGTCAAGAATTTGAGTAATGCCCATCTTACCGTTGCGCACGCCTTCTCTTTGGCGATAGCGAAGGAGGTCGGCTGTGCCGAAGAGGCCCGGATTCCTGCCGAGCCGGTGCTGATCCCGTAGTGGACGTACGTGTTTCACGGAGAGGGGATTTCGTGGTTGCGGGGAGACGATGCCGAGCGGCAGGTGTCGCGTTTCTCCCGGTGACTGCGGCGGTGGGCACGGCAGCGGTTCTGGTCCCACTTGCGACGGACACGGCGGGTGGCGCCATCGGGCAGGTGATCGGCCAGACGATCGGTGAGGTCTCCGGCCAGTCGGTGGGCGAGCACAAGGGGAAGGTGGAGGACGTGATCGATGGCGAGAGGGAAAGGATCTTCAGGGGTGGTGAATCCATGACTGCCGCGCCACTTGAGGAGTTTCTTTCCTCCAACCGAATCACGTCGGACAGAGTCGATATTGAGAACCTTTGGAGCTCCATGAGCCAGGGCTACATGGAGGGCATCGCCCGCGAGAACCTGTTCGGCAATCGCCCGGTGAGTTGAGGGGAGTGTCCTGATGGGGACCAGGCTTGTGGGGGTGCGCAGATGCTTGTGCTCAAGTGTGGCTGTGTCCATCGCCCTTGTGGTGTCGGGCTGTCGGGACGATGGGGTCAGTGATGCTTCGGAGCCCTCCCCGGCCGTCGAGAGGCTCTGCGGTGATGCGTCGGTTTCGGCGCAGACGCGGGAAGCCGTTGAAGTGATCACCGGTTCGAATCGGAAGGACGTGCGTGAGCTCGGGCCGACAGTCGCGGATGTCGCGAAGGAAGTGGACGCCAGGCGTCAGTCCACGACGAGAGCTTTCGGCGAGGGCTGCTACATCTATGCTGTCGGCTCTGCCGACGCCGAGAGGCTGAAAGTTTCCTGGTATCTGACGCCCAAGCCGACGACCGAGCCCTCCCCGGATTTCACCATGCTCCGGATGGGCGAACGGGCAGGTGCTGCTTCGGACGAGGGGTACGTCGTTTTCGCCTGTGCTGACGACAGCGGTTCGCCTGATGCCTCGCCTGACTACGTCGGTGTCCGCGTCGATTCCAGATTCGGGTCTCGGGAGTCGGAGCCTGACCCGAAGGCCCTGAGAAACGCACACGCCACCGTGGCGCATTCGTTCGCCCTGGCCATGGCGAAAGGGCTGGGCTGCGTCGACCACGCCGGCCTTCCGGCAGAGCCGGTGCTGATCCCGTAGAGAGGGGTGTGCGCATGGCAGGGTCGTCGTAGAGGTGCGCCCTGGAGGACGAGCGCACGACGCCGGGTGCTGTGCCCGGTGCCCCTCACCCCTCCCGCAGCGCGAACCACAGCTCCATCCGCACGTCGACGTCGTCGAGGTCCGCGTCGAGGAGGGTGGCGCAGCGGGTGATGCGCTGGCGGACGGTGTTGCGGTGAATGCCGAGGGCGGTGGCCGTGCGGTCCCAGCTGCCGTGGAGGGAGAGCCAGGTGCGCAGGGTGTCCGTGAGGGCGGGGGAGTCCGCCAGGGGTGCCAGGCGGCGGCGGGCGGCGGCGAGGAGGTCCGGGGCGGTGTCCCGGTGGGTGACCAGGGCCTTGCGGGTGGCCGTCGCGCGGCTCAGGGCGCGGGCCGCCTGGGCGTCCGCGGCGGGGAGGCCGGCCGCGTCGGCGGGGGCGCTCGCGCCCAGCGTCCAGCCGGGCTGGGCGGCGGGGCCGCCCGGCTCCGTGAGGAGGACGCGGACGGTGCCGTCGTCGCCCGTGTCGACGAGCGGGCTCCCGAGGGCGGTGCCGAGGGCCGTGGCCGCGAACGGGGTGCCGTCGCCGCCGCGTGCGTGGACCACGGTCCAGGGGCCCGCGCCGAGCAGCGGGGCGGTCTCCGCCGGTGCGGCGCCCAGCAGCAGCCGTACCAGCGCCGAGAAGCGGCTCGCCGCGTCGGCGCCCCGGTGGCGGGCGGTCAGCAGGGACAGCAGCACCACGGCGACACCCGCCACGGTGTGGTCGCCGCTCACGCGGGCCGGTGCGGCCACGCCGAGGACCAGCCCCTGCCCTCCGCCGAGGGCGAAGGCGGAGAGGTGGTGGCCGTCGGGGGCCGTGTCGCTCGCCGACGCCGCCGACGGGCGGTCCGACGGCCCGGGGGCCAGCACCCCGGCCAGCCGGGCCAGGGCGGCGGCCGCCGCGCCGGACGGCTCCCGGCCCGCCGCGTGCAGCGGGTGGCCGTCCGCGCCGAACAGCACCGCCCGGCCCTCCAGCCGCAGCGCCAGCTGCTGGAGCACGGCCGGGACCGGGTCGGGCCGGGCGGCGGCCGCGGCGAGACCCTGCTGGGCCTGTGTGACCCGGCGCAGCTCCCGGTGGCGTGCCTCGGCCATCAGCCGCCACACCGCGCGGGCGACGGCCGAGAACGTGGTGCGCGGCGGCACCTCCAGCAGCGGCAGCCCGTGCCGGTCGCACGCCTCGGCGAGCCCCGGCGGCACGGTGTCGTACACCGGGGTCACCCCGAAGCCGAGGGCCGCCGCCCCCGCCTCGACGACCCGGGCGACATAGCGGTCCGGGTCGTCGCCGAGCTGGACGCCCGCGCTCAGCAGCAGCTCGCCGCCGAGGAGGTACGGGTACGGGTCGGCCATCTCGGAGGTGTGGACCATGTGCACGGCCGTGGCGGCGGTCGCGGACGGCCCGGCGACCTGGCGCAGCCCGAGCGCCTCGTCGGCGAGGAGGGCGGACAGGGCGACCGCCGGGGTCGGGGGTGCCGCTGAGGGTTCGGGCATGGACGTTCCATCCATCCGGAGGGGAAGGAGTGGATGAAACGTACACTTCTTCGATGCTTTCCGGCCACTTACCGTCAATGCTCAGCGCACGCGCACTCCACTGACCGTTCCGGGGGACGACACGGAAGGAAAGCCGATGGCTGTCGACTATGCAGTGATCGTCGTCTATCTGGCCGGCATGCTCGGCATGGGCTGGTGGGGCATGCGCCGCGCCAAGTCCAAGAGCGAGTTCCTGGTGGCCGGCCGGCGCCTCGGGCCCGGCATGTACTCCGGCACCATGGCCGCGATCGTCCTCGGCGGCGCCTCCACCATCGGCGGCGTCGGCCTCGGCTACAAGCACGGTCTCTCCGGCGCGTGGATGGTCCTCACCATCGGATTCGGGCTGCTCGCCCTGTCCGTCTTCTTCTCCGCGCGCATCGCCCGGCTGAAGGTCTACACCGTCTCCGAGATGCTCGACCTGCGCTACGGCGGCCGGGCCGGTCTGATCACCGGACTGGTGATGTGGGCGTACACGCTGATGCTGGCGGTCACCTCCACCATCGCCTACGCCACGATCTTCGACGTCCTCTTCGACGTGAACCGCACGGTGTCGATCATCCTCGGCGGCGCGATCGTGGTCGCCTACTCCACGCTCGGCGGCATGTGGTCGATCACCATCACCGACATGGTCCAGTTCGTCGTGAAGACCATCGGCGTCCTGCTGCTCCTGCTGCCGATCGCGGTGGTCAAGGCCGGCGGCTTCGCCGAGATGAAGGCCCAGCTCCCGAACGAGTACTTCGCCCCGCTCGGCATCGGCGGCGAGACGATCTTCACCTATGTCCTGATCTACACCTTCGGCATGCTGATCGGGCAGGACATCTGGCAGCGGGTGTTCACCGCCCGCAGCGACAAGGTCGCCCGCTGGGGCGGCACGATCGCCGGTACGTACTGCCTCGTCTACGCCATCGCCGGCGCCGTGATCGGCACCGCCGCCAAGGTGCTCTACCCGGACCTGGCCAGCGCCGACGACGCCTTCGCCACCATCGTCACCGACGAACTCCCGATGGGTGTGCGGGGCCTGGTGCTCGCCGCCGCCCTGGCGGCCGTCATGTCCACCTCGTCCGGGGCGCTGATCGCCTGTGCCACCGTCGCCAACAACGACATCTGGTCCCGGCTGCGCGGACGGGCGGGTTCCGGCGCCACCGACCACGACGAGGTCAAGGGCAACCGGGCGTTCATCCTCGCCATGGGCATCGCGACCATCTGCATCTCCATCGCGCTGAACGACGTGGTCGAGGCGCTCACCGTCGCCTACAACCTGCTCGTCGGCGGACTGCTGGTGCCGATCCTCGGCGGGCTGCTCTGGAAGCGCGGCACGGTCCAGGGCGCGCTGGCCGCCGTCGCGGTCGGCGGGCTGTCGGTGATCGGCTTCATGGCGGCCTACGGCATCCTCGCCAACCAGCCGATCTACTACGGCCTGCTCGCCTCGCTCGCCACCTACCTGGTGGTCAGCCTCGCCACCAGGCCCACCGACCCGGCCGTCCTCGCCCACTGGCGCGAGCGCCTCGCGGGCCGCGGAGCCCCGGACGAGGGCGAGGGCGCCGCACCGGAGCCCCCCGCGCCCGAGCCCGCCGCGGCGCGCTGAGCCCCGCGTCCGGCCGCGGCGGGCACCCGCCCGCCGCGGCCGGACGCCCCCGTACCGTCGAAGACGGCACGACCCCGAACCACACCCCCAGCCGAGCGGTCACACCACACGAGTGACCGCGGGCGGCAGCCGGGAGCGGCGACCACGAGACCCGCGCCCCGCGCCCCGCGACCCAGCGCAGGAAAGAAGGAACAGACATGAGCAGCACCGAGCCGCGCGGCCCCATCGACTCCTCCCGCGTCCCGCGGTACGCCGGGCCCGCCACGTTCGCCCGGCTGCCCCGCCTCGACGAGGTCGGCACCACCGACGTCGCCGTGGTCGGCGTCCCCTTCGACACCGGCGTCTCCTACCGCCCCGGCGCGCGCTTCGGCGGCAACGCCATCCGCGAGGCGTCCAGGCTCCTGCGCCCCTACAACCCGGCACAGGACGCCTCGCCCTTCGCGCTCGCCCAGGTCGCCGACGCGGGCGACATCGCGGCCAACCCGTTCAACATCAACGAGGCCGTCGAGACCATCGAGGCCGCCGCCGACGACCTGCTCGCCACCGGCGCGCGGATGATGACCCTCGGCGGCGACCACACCATCGCGCTGCCGCTGCTGCGCTCGGTCGCCAAGAAGCACGGCCCCGTCGCCCTGCTCCACTTCGACGCCCACCTCGACACCTGGGACACCTACTTCGGCGCCGAGTACACCCACGGCACGCCGTTCCGCCGGGCCGTCGAGGAAGGCATCCTCGACACCTCCGCCCTCTCCCACGTCGGCACCCGCGGCCCCCTGTACGGCAAGCAGGACCTCACCGACGACGAGAAGATGGGCTTCGGCATCGTCACCTCCGCCGACGTCTACCGGCGGGGCGCCGACGAGGTCGCCGACCAGCTCCGCCAGCGCATCGGCGACCGGCCGCTGTACATCTCCATCGACATCGACTGCCTCGACCCCGCCCACGCCCCCGGCACCGGCACCCCCGAGGCGGGCGGCATGACCTCGCGCGAGCTCCTGGAGATCCTGCGCGGACTCGCCTCCTGCAACCTCGTCTCCGCGGACGTCGTCGAGGTCGCCCCGGCGTACGATCACGCGGAGATCACCGCCGTCGCGGCATCGCACACGGCGTACGAACTGACGACGATCATGACCCGCCAGATCGCCGAGGCAAGGAACGGCAAGTGACCCACGACCACGACCTGGTGCTGCGCCCCACCGCGGCCCAGACCGAGGCCGCCCTCAACCCGCCCGCCGGGCGCAACGGGGGCGACCTCGTCGTCGAGACCCTCGCCGGGCTCGGCGCGACGACCGTCTTCGGCCTGCCCGGACAGCACGCCCTGGGCATGTTCGACGCCCTGCGCCGCTCCGACCTGACCTACGTCGGCCTGCGCGTCGAGAACAACGCCGGCTTCGCCGCCGACGCCTACGGCCGCATCACCGGCGAGGCCGCGCCCCTGCTGCTGTCCACCGGCCCCGGCGCGCTGATGTCGCTCGCCGCCCTCCAGGAGGCGGCCGCCGCCTCCGCGCCGGTGCTCGCCATCGGCAGCCAGATCCCGGCCGCCGGACTCGGCGGCGGACGCCACGGCTACCTGCACGAACTGCGCGACCAGCAGGCGTCGTTCCGCGACATCGTCAAGTCCGTGCACGTGGTGCGCACGGCCTCCCAGATCCCGTCGGCGATCGCCGCGGCCTGGGAGTCGGCGCTCACCGCGCCGCACGGCCCGGTCTGGGTCGAGATCCCGCAGGACGTGCTGCTCGCGGAGACGGTCCTGCCCGTCGTCACCGCCATGGACGCCGGGCCGGAGGAGCTCGCGCCGCGACCCGAGCTCACCGCCGTCGCCGCCGACCTGCTCTCCCGCGCCGAGCGGCCCGTGATCGTCGCGGGCGGCGGAGTGGTGCGCTCCGACGCCTCCGGCAAGCTGCGCGCCCTCGCCGAGAAGCTCGACGCCCCCGTGGTGACCACCTTCGGCGGCAAGGGCGCCTTCCCCTGGGAGCACCCGCTCTCCCTCCAGTCCTGGCTGGAGGACCGGCACACCACCGACTACCTGGAGGCGGCCGACGTCCTGCTCGTCGTCGGCTCCGGACTCGGCGAACTCTCCTCGAACTACCACACGTTCGCCCCGCGCGGCCGGATGATCCAGATCGAGGCCGACGCCGGGAAGCTGGAGTCCAACCACCCCGGCATCGGCATCCACGCCGACGCCCGGCTCGGTCTCCAGGCCCTGCTGGAGACCGTCACCGAGCGCCGGGACCCGGCCGCCGCCGGCTCCGTCCGGGAACTGCTCGCCGCGGTCCGCGCCCGGATCGACGCGCAGGAACTGACCGTGGAGCAGCAGCTGCTGGCCTCGGTCCGCCAGGCGCTCCCGGACGAGTCGCCCAGCTTCTGGGACATGACGATCCTCGCCTACTGGGCGTGGTCCGCCTTCGACGCCCGCCGGCCGAACACCATGCACTCGGCCCAGGGCGCGGGCGGTCTCGGCTACGCCTTCCCGGCCGCCATCGGCGCCGCCTCGGCCGATCGCACGCAGCCCGTGCTCGCCGTCTCCGGCGACGGCGGCGCCATGTACTCGATCGCCGAACTCGCCACCGCCCGCCAGTACGACCTGCCGGTCACCTGGCTGATCGTGGACGACGGCGGCTACGGCATCCTCCGCGAGTACATGACGGACGCCTTCGGCGAGGCGACCGGGACGGAACTCGCCCGGCCCGACTTCGTGGCGCTCGCCGAGTCGTTCGGCGTGCCGGCCGTCCGCACGGAGCCGGGAACGCTCGCCCAGGATCTGGCGAAGGCCCTGGCGGCACCGGGTCCCTCCGTCGTCGTCCTCCCGGCCCACCTGCGGATGTTCGCGCCCACCCACCTGTGAGCGCCCACTCACCTGTGAGCGGACGCCCCCGGTGTCACCCCTGGCGGGCCCTTCGCCGGCCCCGGTACGGACCCCCGTCCCGTACCGGAGCCGGCTCCCGCGCCGGCGTGGCCACGGGTGTCGTGCCGTCCGCGCCGCCTGCCCCCTCCCGCGGGCGGCGCGCACGTGTCAGGGGGCGGGCTCGGCCGCCGAGGTGTCCGCGAAGGAGTGGTGCTCGTGGGCGACCACCCAGCGGCCCGACTCACGGCGCAGCCCGACCGTGAGCCGCAGCCGGGACTCCGGGTGCGCCGTCAGCTCCTCGGGCGTGCCGCACCGCAGCAGGGCATGGGCGAAGGCGGCGTCCCCGCCCGCCGTGACGTCGAGCGACACCAGCTCGAACACCGCGCCCTGCGCCTGCCAGTCGAAGAACGGCGGCCAGGTCTCCCGGTAGGCGCCGATGCCCCGGACGCCGTCGTGCGGCGGCGGCACGTCGAACATCACGATGTCGTCCGCGTGGTCGGCCAGTACGGCCGGGAGATCCCCCCGGTGCACGGCCTCGGTCCACCGCGTGATCAGATCGCGGATCTCGGATTCGTCGTCGGTCATCGTCCCTCGCTCCTCGTGCACTCGTGGGGGCGGACTCACAGCGGACTCACCCCAGGGCAGACTCCCCTCCCGCGCCCGGTGCGTCCCCGCCCGCCACGAGGACGTCACGCAGCCGGAGCACATCCGCCCGCCAGGCCGGGCCGGAGCCGGACTCGTCCCAGAGCTCCAGCAGCTCCGACGGCTCGCGCAGCGTGCGGTCGAGCGCACTGACGGCGAGCCCCCGCAGCTCCGGGGGCAGCGCCGGTATCGGCTCGTCGGGGCCGTACGCCGTGGTCACCGGCTCCCCGCCGGGGCACTGCGCGGCGACCAGCGCCGCCGCGGCCACGGCCTCCGCCGCCTCGTCGCTGTCCAGGTACTCCTCGGTCCGCGCGACCCGCAGCAGCGTCTCGCGCAGGATGCCGGGGCGGTCGGCCTCGGCGGCGTCGTCCAGCGAACCGGAGAAGTCCGCGGCGGTGTCGTTGTCGAAGTGCCCGATGTCCCAGGTGCCCATGGCGGAGTCCCCCGTCGTGCCGTGTGCGTGAAGCGCCCGATGGAGATCCCAGTCTCGCAGCGACCACTGACAACGACGGGTGCCCGGGAGGCCGGCCCGGCGGGGAGGGGCCGGGCCGGCCGGTGAGGGCGGGTCAGCAGGCGTCGACCCAGGCGTGGGAGGAGATCGAGTCGTTCACCGACGTCCCCTGCCCGTGGCCCGAGCCGAACCACTTCAGGCCGGAGGCGTTGAGGTCGGGGATGGAGTGTCCCTGGTGCAGGCAGACCCAGGACTCCGTCCACTCACGCCCGTTGTAGAGACGGACGTCCTCCTTGCGCCCGGGGAAGCCGTTGTTCCAGACGTCGGAGACCTTGTCGCTGCATCCGGCCCAGTTCGCGTTGTTCCCGTTCCACTTGCAGTGGGCGCCGCCCGCGTGTGCGTGCTCCCACGCGTACAGGAACCCGTCCGGTGCGGCGGCTGCGGCGGACCGGGCAGCGGATGCGGATGCGGGGGCGGCGGCCGCGGCCGAACCGGCCCCGGCGACCGGGACGGTCAGCGTGGCGACGGCGAGGGCGGCGAGACCGGTGGTCAGGGCGTGGCGCATGAACCTCATGGTGGAGTCCTTCGAACGGGGGCGGTGAGACGCCCGGTGGGGGTGCGCGATGTCCGCGCGGACATCGGCGCGGCGGTCCCGTGCCGCCTGCTGCGGCGCGGGCCGTGACCGCCGGCCCCGTGAGGGCGCGGCGGAGTCGGGGGGCGGGGCCGAGGGCGGTCCCGCGTGGGGAAACGGTGTGCGGCGGTCGCCGCCGGGTGGCAGCCGCCGGAGGGGCGGCGCAGGGCGGGTGGGGCGCCGCTGGTCCTGGTACGGGGGGGAGCTGTGGGGTGGGGGTGCAGGTGGGGGTTACGCCGGGGCGGGGGTGCTGCCCGGGGGAGGCGGTGCGTCGGGTGGGCGGACCTGCCGGTCGCGGGTCTGCCGGTCGGGGGTTCCGTTCGGCGGCGAAGGCCCGCCGGTCAGGATGCTCGGGAGGTGCGGAGGATCTGCCGGGCCCGGGTGAGAGCGCCCGCCCGCAGGCGGTCGCGGGTGTCGACGTCCGCCCGGTACTCGGCGCGCAGCGCAGCCCCGTGACGGGCGTCCAGCCGCCGGGCCGCCGCGCCGAGTCCCGACGAGTCCGCGCAGCCGGCCTCCGTGAGCGCGAGGGCGACCTCGCGGTCGTGCGGCAGGCTCCGCTCCGGCCCGGTCGCCGCCGCGCGGGCGTCGGCCGGTGTCGCGTACGGCCGGTCCGCCGCCCGCATGCACCGGCTCCACTCCCTCAGCCGCGCCGTGTACGCGGGCTCGGCGACGACCCGGCTTCGGCGGACGCGGTCCAGCGCGTCCACCCGGGTCGAGGCGCGGAACCAGGCCCCGAGGTCCGCGTAGAGGCGGCGTTCCGCCTCGGCCACGCACCCGCGGTCGCTGCGCCGGACCTCGCCCCCGCCCGGCAGGCGGACCGACAGCCCCTGCGGCGAGGGGCCGTTCGACACCACCAGGGCCCGAGCCCTGCGGTCGGGCGGCAGGCCGGCGAAGTACGCCCGGTTCGGGTCGTCCGCCGCGAGCCGGGCCGCCCGCCGGTCGAGTTCGCCGCCGTAGCCGTGGCGCCGTGCCCAGTCGGCGTCGTCGACGACGTACGGGAAGCGGGCGGCCGCGGACTCCTCGTCGAGAGGGAAGACGGTGTACGCGAAACCGTGCCTCCGCAGGCAGTCGCGCAGCAGGAGTTGCCGTGCGTCGTGCAGGAGCCCGGCGTCCCCGGTCGACGGGGGCGACGCCGCCTTCGCGGCGGGCGGCCCCGAGCCCGGCGACGGATCGCCCGAGCAGGTGACCAGCGTCGCGCCGAGCGCGGCGGCGAGGGCGAGGAGCGGCAGCCGGAGGGGGCGGCGGGGGACGGTTGGCCTGTGGGGCACGACGGCTCCAGGGGAGGACGGGGCCGGTCGCCGGCCCGGGACGGGGTGGGGGGTGCGTGCGTCCGTCCGTCCGTCGCGCTGCGGTACGGCAGGGCGGGGCACGGGACGTGCACGGTGGGGCGTCCGGTGCGGGACCCTCGTGACGAGGTGGTCTCGCTGCCGGACGATTGGAGTCTCGGCCGGGCGCCGAGCGGGCCGCAAGCGTGTCCCGTGCGCTTCGCCCGTCTCGGGATTCCCACCCCTCCCACCTGCGCGGACACCCGTGTCCCGGGACCCGCTGAAGCCTCTGGGACAGGCGCGGGGCACCTCTTCGGAGCCCAGGAGGGCCCGGGGATGCCACCGCGTGGAGAGGGCGGCTTCCGGGGCGCGCCCCGGGGGTGGCGACCGGAGCGGCGGAGGGCGCGGAGGGCCCGCCGGGGCGCCGCCCGGCACGCGGACGCCGGTGGCCCGTGCTGCCTCGGTCCGGCCTGACCCTCCGGAGCGGGTCACCGCGGCGGAGGGTGGTGGACCGACCCGGTGGCGGGCGGCCGGTGCCGGTGCGGGGCGCGCGGGCCCGTGCCGGGTGAGGCCGCTGCGCGGCGGCGAGGTGGTGGGCGGGCAGCCGGCGGGGGCGCGGCGGCGGGCGGGACCGGTCGGCGAGAGCGCGGGCCTCGCCGAGGGCACCCCGACGGGCCCGGGGCGTCGTCTGCCGGGCGGGCCGTGCGGAACAGCCCCGGACGCCTCCGCCGTCAGGCGGGCCCGCGGCGCGCGGCGGCGGTCCGTTGGCCGAGGGGCCCTGTCGGCGGGTCGGGCGGGGCGGGCGGGTCAGGTGTGGGGGTCGTGCGCGTCAGGCCCACGTCTGGCTGTCGGAGCGGGTGCAGGGCAGGGCGCGGAGGGCCGTCCGGTCGGCGTCGAGGCAGTGGCGGGTCTCGGCGTTCCGCACCTCGACGGCGCCCTCGTCGCGGGGGACCAGCGTCCAGCGCTGGGTCGCCGACGAGCCGCAGACCGCCGCCTGCAAGCCCGCGTCGTGGTCCAGGCAGCGGCCCGTCGCATGGTTCCTGAGGCGGACGCCGTCGCCCGGCACTTCGTGGACCGTCCACCGCTGGTAGGGCAGGGCGTTGCACTCGTACGCGCGCAACCCCCGGTCGAGGCTGCTGTCGAGGCAGGCCCCGGTCGACCGGTTGACGAAGAGCCGCCCGTCCGGCGGGCCGGCCTGGCTGCCGAGCGCCATGGTCCCGGTGTCGCCGGGGGACGCCGCCGGCCACGCCCAGGCCGTCAGCGCGGCGCCGAGCGCCACCCCGACGGCCACCCCCGCCGCCGCCCAGGTGGTGCGCCCCCGCGGCGCGGTGGGCGTGCGTGCCCCGGCCGGAGCCCCTGTCGGCTCCGGCGGCTCCGGCGGCTCCGGCGGGTCGGAGACCACCGGTGTGCCGGGAGGCGGGCCGGCGGGTGCCGCAGGCGCGCAGGCCGCGCGGTCGGCCGCCTCCCACAGGACGCGGAACTCGGCCGGATCGCCGCCGAGCGCCCGGCACAGGTCCCGGACGGTCGGCCAGGGCGGGACGGTCGTGCCCCGGAAGTAGCGCGACAGCGAGGAGTCGCTGATGCGCACGCGGGTCTCCAGGGAACGCAGGGTGCACCCCGAACGCTGCTGGAGCTCGCGCAGCGCCCGGCCGAGCGCGAGCGCGGGGTTCTCTTCGGTCGGCCGTTCGACGGCCATGCGGGCGTCCTTCGGATCGGGCCGCGCATGCTGCTGCGGTCGGCGCGCCGGTTGCGGGACGGAAGAAGTCCCGGCAGGTCGGAACCTTAGGATGCGGACATCTCGGAGGCAATCGGGACGTCCCCCTCAGGAGTGGGCGCGACCGTCGCCGCGTTGACGAAGCGTCAGTTGCGGCGCATGCCGGTGCCGTTCACGCCGGTGCCACGAATCCCGACTCGTACGCCGCGATCACCGCCTGCGTGCGGTCGCGGGCCCCGAGCTTCGACAGCACCGCGCTGACGTGGGACTTGACGGTCTCGGTGCCGACGACCAGCTGGGCGGCGATCTCCGCGTTGGACAGGCCGCGGGCCATCAGGCGCAGCACGGCCGCCTCCCGGTCGGTGAGCGCCGCGCGTTCCATCCGGTCGCGTGCGCGGGAGGTCCCGTACTCGGCGGCGAGCGAGCGCACGGCCGCCGGGAAGAGCAGGGACTCGCCCCCGGCCACCACCCGCACGGCGTTGACGATCTCCGCGGGGCGGGCGCGCTTCAGCAGGAAGCCGTCGGCCCCGGCGCGCAGCGCCTCGTAGACGTACTCGTCGTTCTCGAACGTGGTGACGACCAGGATCTTCGGGGGATCGGGCACGGTCCGCAGGACCGCGCGGGTCGCCTCGATCCCGTCGAGGAGGGGCATCCGGACGTCCATCGCGACCACGTCGGGGCGCAGTTGCCGCACCAGCGGGATCACCGCGGCGCCGTCCGCGGCCTCGCCGGTCACCTCGATGTCCGGCTGTGCCTCCAGCACGGCGCGCAACCCGGCCCGGACGAGGGGTTCGTCGTCGACGAGGAGAACGGTGATCGGCACCCGCCCAGCCTACGGGCCGCCCCTGCCGCGCCTCCGCCCCGGGACACGGCTGAGCCCCGGCCGCGCCCCGGGCGGATTCTTGGGGTCCTCGCAACACCTGACGGTCTACGTGGGCGTCAGTAGATCACGCAGGCGCTCGGCTGGGGTTCTCCAGCCGAGCGTTTTGCGTGGCCGGCCGTTGAGTCGCTGGGCGACGTGTTCGAGGTCTTCGGCGCTGTGCACGGACAGGTCGGTTCCTTTGGGGAAGTACTGCCGCAACAGGCCGTTCGTGTTCTCGTTCGAGCCGCGTTGCCAGGGTGAGTGCGGGTCGCAGAAGTAGACCGGCACTCCCGTGGCAATGGTGAACTGCTTGTGGGCGGCCATCTCGCAGCCCTGATCCCAGGTCAGCGAGCCGCGCAGGTGCCCGGGCAGGGTCTGGATCAAGGGCACCAGCACATCGCGGACCTCCTCGGCGGTATGCCCGCCGGGCAGATGCCCGAGCAGGACATAACGGGTGGAGCGCTCGACCAGGGTCATGATCGCGCTGTCGCTGCGGGAGCCGACGATCAGATCGCCTTCCCAGTGGCCGGGAACCGCCCGGTCCTCCACCCCGGCAGGCCGCTCGGAGATCATCACCATCTCGTCAACGAACCGGCGGGTGCGCTGCTCCGGGCTGCGGTGAGGCTTGCGCCGGGTGCGACCGGTGCGCAGCGCGAGTGCGACCTCGCGTCGCAGTCCGCCACGGGCCTGGACATAGATCGCCTGGTAGATCGTCTCCGGACTCACCCGCATGCTCTCGTCGTCGGGGAACTCGATGAGCAGAGCGTGGCAGATCTGCTCGGGTGACCACTGTTCCTGCAGCTTGTCCGCGACGAACCGGCGGAGCGGGCCGTCCTGGGCGAGCTTGGAGTCCTTGGCGCGTGACCGGCTCCTCGCCCATGCTCGCTGGGCCCGGTGCGGCCGGTAGACGCCGTCGACCGACCGGGCGTCGATCTCGCGCTTGACCGTGGAGGCCGGTCGGCCCAGTGCCCGTCCGATCGCGCGCAGCGACCGGCCCTCACGGCGCAGATCGGCGATCACCTCCCGCTCGGTGACCGTGAGGAACCGTGGGTGCAGCTCGGCCTCGACCCTTGCGAGGGACAACTCCGAAGAGGTGGCGCCGATGGTGGTCACACCGGTCTTGTAGTCGATGCGGCGCCCGTCGGGGTGCAGGCGCGAGTGGCCGATCTGCCGGATACCGCGGTCCCAGTCCTCAGCGGTGCGCTCATGGACACCAGCCCGCCCGGCGGCCTCACGGCGCCGGACTCCCGCCGCACGCAGCCGCTCGTACTCCGCCCGACCGGGGTGGCCGGGCCTGCGAGGCTTGCCACGACCACGGACTCCGGCCTGGCGTGCCCATCCGAACGCCGTATTGCGGTTCACTCCCACTGCACGAGCCGCAGCAGTGATGCTGCCGTTCTCCTTGCCCAGCGCCTCGAAGAACCTCGCCCTCAGCACCTCGAAATCCACGATCCCCGCAACTCCCTGAACTCCAGGGTGTTGCGGGGATCAATAGAACCCGCCCTTTCGCCCCGGGACACGGCTGAGCCCCGGCAGCGCTTTCGCCCCGGGACACGGCCGCGACTCCGCCCCGGCTGCGACTCCGCCCCGGCCGTGTCCGTGCCGGGGCCGGGCCGCGCTCAGCGCGGGCCGTCGAGGGGCAGGCCCACCGTCACCCGCCATTCGTCGCCGTGCCGACCGGCCGAGGCCTCCCCGCCCAGGAGCGCCGCCCGTTCGCGTATCCCGCGCAGTCCGCCGCCGTCCTCCCGGCTCCTGCCGCCGCCGCCCCTGCCCGCCGCCGGGGTGCCGGGGGCGGGCGAGCCGTTCCCGTCGAGTGGATCGAGCACGTCGAGCGGATCGCCCGTGGCGAGCGCATTGCGCACGTCGAGCTCCAGGCGTCCGGCCGCGACGGCGATCCTGACCCGGGTCGGCACCGGGCCCGCGTGGCGCAGGACATTGGTCAGCGCCTCCTGGACGATGCGGTAGCCCTCCCGGGAGACCGGTCCCGGGACCTGGGCCAGCGGACCGGACACCTCGGCGTCCAGGGCGGCGCCGGAGGCGCGGGCGGACTCCAGCAGCCGGTCCGCGTCGGCGAGCGTCGGCCGCCCGCCCGCGGGACGCTGCCCGGACTCGCGCAGCACCAGCAGCACGCGTTCCAGGTCCTCCAGGGCGGCCCGGCCCGTCTCCTCGATCGCGGCGAGCGCGCGTTCGGTGAACTCGGGACTGCCCGCGGCCCGTGCCGCGCCCGCCTGCACCACCGCCACCGTCAGGGCGTGCCCGATGGAGTCGTGCAGCTCCCGGGCGATGCGGTTGCGCTCCAGCAGCTGCTCGGTGCGCTCCTCCAGCGCGGCGAGGCGTTCGGCCGCCGAGGGGCCGAGCAGCCGGCGCGCGAGCAGGGTCATCAGTTCGCCGAGCCCGACGACCGCGGCGAGGAGCAGTGCGACCGGCACGGGCACCAGCAGCGCGTACCACCAGTGGCCGCCCGGGAGAGGGAGGAGGGAGTCCGGGGCGGGGCCGTCGCCGCCGGCCGCCGAGGCGAGATCGGTCGCGAGGCCGAGCAGGACGACTGTGATCCGGCCGGTCAGCAGGCCGAGGCCGAGGCGCAGTTCCAGCCACAGCACCGTCCGCCAGCGGTCCGCCCAGGTGGCCGACGAGGTGACCGCGATGCCCGAGGCGTCGTCCTTGTACCCGTGCGGTGACAGCAGCACCCGCGCCTGGAGGCCCTCGACCATGCGCATCGCCGGGAGGAAGCCCAGCAGCCCGAGGGCGATCACCGGGATGTACAGGCCCCCTTCCGAGATGAAGAGCCAGATGCCGAAGACGAAGGTGCCGATGAACAGATGGAGCCAGCGGGTCCAGGTGACCCGGCGGCTCAGGGGGCGCAGGAGGCGGAGCATTCCGCCATCGTGTCAGCGGCACCACGGGCGGCGGCTCCCCCGGACGGGGGAGAAGCTCTCCACCGGCGGGGGAGGCCCGGGCCCACCCCGTCCGGCCAGGCTGAGTGCCATGACCAGCATCGAGATCAGAGACCTCACCAAGGAGTACGGCGGCCGGCGTGCGCTGGACGCGGTGACGTTCACCGTGCGGCCGGGCCGGGTCACCGGCTTCCTCGGGCCGAACGGCGCCGGGAAGTCGACCACCATGCGTCTGGTGCTCGGCCTGGAC
Source organism: Streptomyces genisteinicus (assembly GCF_014489615.1). GTDB lineage: Bacteria > Actinomycetota > Actinomycetes > Streptomycetales > Streptomycetaceae > Streptomyces > Streptomyces genisteinicus. The sequence continues at coordinate 2,509,985 of NZ_CP060825.1, read as the reverse complement.
CGCCCGACCTCGGGCACGGCCACCATCGACGGGCAGCCCTACGCCGCCCTCGACGAGCCCGTGCGGCACGTCGGCGCGCTCCTCGACGCCGGTGCCGCCCATGGTGCGCGGACCGCCCGCGACCATCTGCGGGCGCTCGCCGCGGCGGGCCGGATTCCGCGCGGCCGGGTGGACGAGGTGCTGGAGACCACCGGGATCGCGTCCGTGGCGGGACGGCGGATCCGCACGTTCTCGCTGGGCATGCGCCAGCGGCTGGGGATCGCGGCGGCCCTGCTCGGGGACCCGCGGGTGCTCCTCCTGGACGAGCCGTCGAACGGTCTCGACCCCCAGGGCATCATCTGGATCCGCGAGCTGATGAGGGACCTGGCCCGGGAGGGCAGGGCCGTCCTGGTGTCGAGCCATCTGATGGGCGAGACGGCCGCCTTCGCCGACCATCTCGTCGTGCTGGGCCGGGGGCGGCTGCTCGCCGACACGGGGATGCGGGAGTTCGTCGACGGCTGGACGACCCCCCGGGTGCGCCTGCGCACGACGGAGGGGGACCGGCTGCGGGCCGCGCTCGCCGGTGCCGGGTTCACGCCCGTCGCCGAGGAGGACGGCCGCTGGAGCGTCGACGGCGCCCGGGTGGAGGACGTCGGGCCGCTCGCCGCGCGCGAGGGCATCCCGCTCCTCGAACTGGCCGCCGAGGAGCCTTCGCTGGAGGAGGCGTATCTCGCCCTCACCGCCGAGGAGACCGAATACACGACCGCCCGGCCCGCCGCGGCCGTCCAGGAGGCATGAGCGATGACCCTCGCACCCGTAGTGCCCGTGCTCCACTCCGAGTGGATCAAGATCCGTTCCGTGCGGGGCCAGCGCGTCGCGCTCGCCGCGATCGTCGCGTCGACGGTCGCGTTCTCGGTCCTGATGTGCGCCACCCTCGGGCCCGAGGACACGGCCGAGGCCGGGTTCGACCCGGTGCGCGCCTCGCTCTTCGGCCTCAACTTCGGCCAGATCGCCGCGATCTGCTTCGGCGCGACCGCCGTCGCGGGCGAGTACCGGGGCGGGGCGGTCCGCGTCTCGCTCACGGCCGTCCCCCGCCGGGGCCTCTTCTACGCGGGCAAGCTGGCCGTCGTCGGTCTGCTGGCACTGGCCGCCGGGCTGCTGACCGGCGCGGTCTGCTTCTTCGCCGGGCAGGCCGCCCTCGGCGACCACGGCGTCGGCATCGGCGAGCCCGGCGCGCTGCGGGCCGTCGTGGGCTGCGGCCTCTATCTGGCGCTGATCACCCTGTTCGCCGCCGGGCTCTCGGCGCTGCTGCGCAGCGCGCCTGCCGTGATGGGCATCCTCATCCCCTTCCTGCTGATGCTGTCGTTCGTCCTCGGCGACGTCTCGGAGAGCAAGGGCTGGATCGACTTCCTGCCCGACCGGGCCGGCCAGCAGATCCTCCTCCAGGACCCGTCCGGACCTCTGGGGCCGTGGACCGGCATCGGCGTCCTGGCGCTCTGGGTGGGCGCGGCGGCGTGGGCGGGCTTCCACCGCCTCTCCCGCCGCGACGCCTGAGCCCGCCGCCCCGCGCCGCTCCACCCCGGGTCGGCGCGGCCCCCGCCCCCGCCCGAGCCGGGTCCCGGCCCGGCCCCCGCCGACGGGGGCCGGGCCGGGCTCAGCCCGTTCCCGCTTCCGCTCCCTCTCCCGCTTCCGCGCCCGTTTCCGCTGTCGCTCCCGCTCCCGAACCCGTCGCTGGTGCCGGCGGCGTCCCGCGCGTCCACGCGATGCGCAGGGACTGGCGGGCGATGCGCCATCCGTCGGCCGTCCTGACCAGCTCGTTGTCCAGGTGCCCGGCCGAGACGAACAGCTCCCCGGCGCCGTCCGCCAGCACATGGGTGCTCAGCAGCGCCCCCCGCGCGCTCGCCCGGTCGCCGTCGACCTCGACGACGGTCCCGGTGGCCAGGTGCACCGTGGGGCCGAAGGGGGCCATCGCCCTCCGCACCAGTTCCAGTACGGCGCCGCGGCCGTGCAGCGTGCCGACCGGCCACTCGACCGTGACGTCCTCGGTGAGGAACGCCGCGGCCCACTCCTCGTCGAGCACCCGCTCGTCCAGCGAGCGCGCGTACCGCCCCACGAGGTCCTCGATCCCGGCCCGGTCCGTGAGGGCACGCAGCTCGTGCCCCATCTGTGTGATGTCCATGACCGGCAGCCTGCTACCTCAAGTGTGCTTGAGGTCAAGTGCGTCTCCACGGGTCCTAGGGCCGGCGACCGGTATTTGTTGCGGAGGGATGAAATCCGCTTCGGGTCGTGTTGCAGCCTTCCGGAAGATCAGGTCCGGGCCGCGGCAGCCACACCGTCGCGGAGAGCGGGCCACGGGCGCGCACCGCGCGCCGGAGACGACGGGGAAAGCGACGGGGAGGCCCACGTGGCGGCGGCGGAGCAGGGCTGGGCACGGAGACTGACGGGATACGCCTGGCGGTACCGGCGCAACGTGGTGCTGGCGCTCGGGTCGTCGCTCGCCGGCATGGCCGTGATGGCGCTCGTCCCCCTGATCACCAAGGTCGTCATCGACGACGTGATCGGCGACGAGACCCGTTCGCTCGCGTCGTGGACCGGGCTGCTGATCGCCGCCGCCGTCGTCGTCTACGTCCTCACCTTCATCCGCCGCTACTACGGCGGACGCCTCGCGCTCGACGTGCAGCACGACCTGCGCACCGAGATGTACGCCACGATCACCCGGCTCGACGGCCGCCGCCAGGACGAGCTGTCCACCGGGCAGGTCGTCGGCCGTGCCACCAGCGACCTCCAGCTCATCCAGAGCCTGCTCTTCATGCTGCCGATGACCATCGGCAACTTCGTGCTGTTCGGGATCTCCCTCGGCGTGATGGCCTGGCTGTCCCTTCCGCTGACCCTGATCGCCCTCGCCGTCGCCCCCGCCCTCTGGTTCATCGCCAAGCGCAGCCGCGTCAAGCTCCACCCGGCCACCTGGTACGCCCAGAGCCAGGCGGCGGCCGTCGCCGGTGTCGTGGACGGCGCCGTCAGCGGCGTACGCGTGGTCAAGGGCTTCGGGCAGGAGGAGCAGGAGACCGGCAAGCTGCGCGAGGTCGGCCGGCGGCTCTTCGCCGGGCGGCTCCGCACGATCAGACTGAACTCGAAGTACACACCCGCCCTCCAGGCCGTCCCCGCGCTCGGCCAGGTGGCCATGCTCGCCCTCGGCGGCTGGCTCGCGACCCGCGGCGAGATCACCCTCGGCACCTTCGTCGCCTTCTCCACCTACCTCGCCCAGCTCGTCGGGCCCGTGCGGATGCTCGCCATGGTGCTCACCGTGGGCCAGCAGGCCCGTGCCGGCGTCGAGCGGGTGCTGGAGCTCATCGACACCGAGCCGACGATGCGGGAGGGCGCCAAGGACCTGCCCGCCCATGTGCCGGTCGGCGTCGAGTTCGACGACGTCGTCTTCGGCTACGCCGACGGCAGGCCGGTGCTGGACGGCTTCTCGCTGGAGATCGCCCCCGGCGAGACCGTCGCCGTCGTCGGCGCCTCCGGCAGCGGCAAGTCCACCGTGTCGCTGCTGCTGCCCCGCTTCTACGACGTCGACCGGGGCGCCGTCCTCGTCGGCGGCCACGACGTGCGCGAACTGACCTACGCGTCGCTCCGCTCCGCCATCGGCCTGGTGCCGGAGGACAGCTTCCTCTTCTCCGACACCGTCCGCGCCAACCTCGCGTACGGCAGGCCCGACGCCACCCAGGAGGACATCGAGCGCGCCGCCCGCGCCGCGCAGGCGGACCGCTTCATCGACGAGCTGCCCGACGGCTGGGACACCAAGGTCGGCGAGCACGGCCTCACCCTCTCCGGCGGCCAGCGCCAGCGCCTCGCCCTCGCCCGCGCGATCCTCACCGACCCCCGGCTGCTCCTCCTGGACGACGCCACCTCCGCCGTCGACGCCCGCGTGGAGCACGAGATCCACGAGGCGCTGCGCCAGGTCATGGAGGGGCGCACCACGCTGCTCATCGCCCACCGGCGCTCCACCCTCGGCCTCGCCGACCGGATCGCCGTCCTCGACGGCGGCCGCCTCGCCGACATCGGCACCCACGAGGAGCTGGAGCGCCGCTCGGCCCTCTACCGGAGGCTGCTCACCGATCCGGACGAGCTCGGCGGCGTCTCCCCGGGCCACGTCCCGGCCGAGGCGGCGCCCGAGCCGGACGAGGACCGCACCGTGCGCGCCGAACTGGACGCCGAGTTCGACGCCGAACGCGGCATCACCCCCCACCTGTGGGTACGCGACGAGCACGCCGACGAGTCCCGCGAGGACTCCGGCGCCACCCCGGAGCTGCTCGCCCAGGTCGAGGCGCTGCCCCCGGCCACCGACACCCCCGACGTCGACGAGGCCGCGGCCACGCGCCCCGAACCGGCGGACGCCCGGGCGGGCGAGGGCGGGCGGCTCCGCGCCGTACTGCGCGGGTTCGGCCTGCCCCTGCTGGTCAGCCTGCTGCTCGTCGCGGTCGACGCGGGCATGGGCCTGCTGCTGCCGGTGCTGATCCGGCACGGCATCGACGAGGGAGTGGAGCAGGTCGCGCTCGGCGCCGTGTGGACGGCGTCCCTGCTGGCCCTCGCCTCGGTCCTGGTCCAGTGGGCCGCGCAGATCGGCGAGATGCGGATGACCGGCCGCACCGGGGAGCGGGTGCTGTACTCGCTGCGGCTGAAGATCTTCGCCCAGCTGCAGCGCCTCGGGCTCGACTACTACGAGCGCGAGCTGACCGGCCGGATCATGACCCGGATGACCACGGACGTCGACGCCCTGTCCACGTTCCTCCAGACCGGTCTGGTGACCGCCTTCGTCTCCGTCGTCACGTTCTTCGGCATCATGGTCGCCCTGCTGGTGATCGACGTGGAGCTGGCCCTGGTCGTCTTCGCGACCCTGCCGCCGCTGATCGTCGGCACCTACTTCTTCCGCAGGAAGAGCGTGAAGGCGTACGAGCTGGCCCGCGAACGCGTCGGCGTCGTCAACGCCGACCTCCAGGAGTCGGTGTCCGGACTGCGCATCGTGCAGGCCTTCGGACGCGAGGCCGCGGGCGTCGCGCACTACAGGGCCGCCAGCGAGAGCTACCGCGAGGCGCGGGTCCGCGGCCAGTGGCTGATCTCCGTGTACTTCCCGTTCGTCCAGCTGCTGTCGTCGGTCGCCGCGGCCGCGGTGCTCATCGTCGGCGGGGCCCGGATCGAGGCGGCCACCCTGACCACGGGCGCACTGGTCGCCTACCTCCTCTACATCGACCTGTTCTTCGCGCCGGTGCAGCAGCTCTCCCAGGTCTTCGACGGCTACCAGCAGGCCGCCGTCTCCCTCGGCCGGGTCCAGGAGCTGCTGCGCGAGCCGACGTCGACGGCCGCCGCCGAGCGGCCCCGCGAGGTGCGCGCGCTGCACGGGGACATCGCCTTCGAGAACGTGTCGTTCGCCTACGGAGCCGACGGCGGCGAGGAGGCCCTGACCGGCGTCGACCTGCGCATCCCCGCCGGGCAGACGGTGGCCTTCGTCGGCGAGACCGGCGCGGGCAAGTCGACCCTGGTCAAGCTGGTGGCGCGGTTCTACGACCCGACCTCGGGGCGCGTCACGGTCACCCTCGCGGAACCCGGTCCGCACGCGGGGGAGGCCGGGGGCGCCGCGGCGACCGGGAAGCCCTGCGACCTGCGCGAGCTCGACCTGACCGCCTACCGGCACCGCCTCGGGGTGGTCCCACAGGAGGCGTACCTCTTCGCCGGGACGGTCCGCGACGCCATCGCCTACGGCCGCCCCGGCGCCGGTGACGCCGAGGTCGAGGCCGCGGCACGGGCCGTCGGCGCCCACGAGATGATCGCCACGCTGGAGGGCGGCTACCTCCACGGCGTCGCCGAGCGGGGGCGGAACCTCTCCGCGGGGCAGCGGCAGCTCATCGCGCTGGCCCGCGCCGAGCTGGTCGACCCGGACGTGCTGCTCCTCGACGAGGCGACCGCCGCGCTCGACCTCGCGACGGAGGCGCAGGTCAACCAGGCCACGGACCGGCTGACCGGCCGCCGCACCACGCTGGTGGTCGCGCACCGGCTCACCACCGCGGCCCGCGCCGACCGGGTGGTGGTGATGGACCACGGCCGGGTCGCCGAGGACGGCACCCACGACGAACTGCTCGCCCGGGGCGGCCGCTACGCGGCGCTGTGGCGGACGTTCGCCGGGATAGGGGAGGACGAGCCGGCGGCCGTGTAGCCGACGTTCCCGCAGTCCGTTCCCGCTGAGTGCTTCCCGCCGCCCGTTCCCCGGCCCGTGTCCCTTTCCGGCCCGTGTCCCCTCCGCCCCGTGTCCCTCCGGCCGCCTCCCGGAGGGCGGGGCCGGAGGGTGCGAGGGCCGCTGCCTTCGCAACCTCCGGGCCGCCCCGTGCGTCGTACGGATGTGCGGGGGAAGATCGTGTGACGCGGAGGAGCGGTTGTGGACGACGGGGCGGGACACCGGGGCGGTGCGCGGCCGGGCCGGTCGCTGAGGCGTGTCGTGGCGGTGCTGACGGCCACGGCCGCGCTCGCTCTGGCCGCTCCTGTCGCTCAGAGCGCGGCGGCGGCGGCGCCCTGCGCCGGGCGGCTGGCGAAGTCGGTCTCCTTCACCACCGGTGAACTGCGCGTCTACCGCAGCGGACAGCAGGTCTGCGCCGTCACCCTGGCCAGGAACCCGGGGATCAGGCGGGCGATGTCGGTGTCGCTCCAGGCCCGCGGCGGCCGGGCCGACGTGGACGAGGGGCGCTTCAGCCGCCAGGCGGGCCCGGTCACCGTCTCGCCGCGCGGCCGGTGCGTACGGGCCACCGGCGCCGTCTCGGGGGTCTCCCGTTCCACCGGCTGGATCCTCTGCTGACCGCGCCCGGATTCCTGGTCCGGCGGACGTGCCCCGCCGCACGCGGCCGACCGCGTCCGGCTCCGCGCACCGCGTCCGCGTCCGCGTCCCGCCTCCGGCTCCGCGCACCGCGTCCCCCGTCCGGCTCCGCGCCTTCGGCCGAATGCCGTACCGGACACGGCAGTTGTGCGTCCGTAAGGAGCAACGAGGTCTGGCGCCTGTGGCACCCGCACCGCTAGGTTCACCGCGACCGATCTCAAGGGGAGATCTCCAGGGGAGGGTGAATGCGCAAGGCGCTCAGATGGCTGCTGTCGCTCGTGGTGCTCATAGGCACCGTGAGCGCGGCCGGGATGACGGCGGGTGCGGCCACCGCCGCCGAGCCGGCCGCCGGCACGGACATCAAGGACCGGATCCTCGCGATTCCGGGCATGAAGCTCATCGAGGAGAAGCCGTACCCGGGCTACCGGTTCTTCGTCCTCACCTACGACCAGCCGGTCGACCACCGGCACCCGCGCAAGGGCACCTTCGCGCAGCGGATCACCCTGCTGCACAAGGACACGACGCGCCCCACCGTCTTCTTCACCTCCGGCTACAACGTGTCCACCACGCCCCGCCGCAGTGAGCCGACGGCCATCGTCGACGGCAACCAGCTCTCGATGGAGTACCGCTTCTTCACCCCGTCGCGGCCCGAGCCCGCCGACTGGTCGAAGCTGGACATCTGGCAGGCCGCCAGCGACCAGCACCGGCTCTTCACGGCGCTGAAGCCGGTCTACGACCGCAAGTGGCTGTCCACCGGCGGCTCGAAGGGCGGCATGACCGCCACCTACTACGAGCGCCACTACCCCCGTGACATGGACGGTGTGGTCGCGTACGTCGCGCCGAACGACGTCGTCAACGACGAGGACCGGGCGTACGACCGCTTCCTGTCGAGCGTCGGCACCAAGGAGTGCCGCGACAAGCTGCACGCCGTGCAGCGCGAGGCCCTGATCCGCCGGGCGCCGATGGAGAAGATCTACGAGACGTACGCCGCCGACGGCGGCTACACCTTCACCACCGTCGGCAGTCTCGACCGCGCCTACGAGGCCGTCGTCCTCGACTACGCCTGGGCGTTCTGGCAGTACAGCCTGCTCGCCGACTGCGACGCCGTGCCCGCCGCGGCCGGTGCGACGGACCAGGAGCTGTTCGACCACATCGACGCGGTCGCCGGCTTCTACGCCTACGCCGACCAGGGGCTCTCCGCGTACACGCCGTACTACTACCAGGCCGGTACCGAGCTGGGCTCCCCGGACATCGCGCAGCCGCACCTCAGGGGTCTGAGCCGCTACGGCTACCAGCCGCCGCGGAACTTCGTGCCGCGGGACATCCCGATGCGCTTCAAGCCCTGGGCGATGAGGGACGTCGACACCTGGGTCCGGCACAACGCCACGCGGATGATGTTCGTCTACGGCGAGAACGACCCGTGGGGCGCGGAGCCGTTCCGCGTCGGCAAGGGCGCCCGCGACTCCTACGTCTACACGGCTCCCGGCGCCAACCACGGTGCCAACGTGGCCGGTCTCGTGCCGGACGAGAAGGCGAGGGCGACGGCGGCGATCCTGCGCTGGGCGGGCGTCGCCCCGGCCGCCGTGCAGGAGGACCCGGCGAAGGCGCGGCCGCTGGCCGAGGCCGACGCCAGGCTCGACAAGAGGGACATGGAGCGGACACTGCGTCCGTGACCGGACGGGCCGCGGGCTCCGGCCCGCGGCCCGTACCCGTCCGGCCGAGGGGCCGGGACCGCCGCACACGGCGGTCCCGGCCCCTCGGCGCCTCGGGTCAGCGGTAGGACAGGCCGTGGCCGACCGGGAACAGCGTCCGCGACGGGTCGTCCGCCCGCTGCACCGGCACCGGGAGCCGGCCCTCGGGCCGGGCCCTGCCCGCGATGACCCGTGCGGCGGCGCGCAGTTCGACGTCCGTCCACGAGTAGCTCGCCACCGAGGCGCCGACCGCGGCCAGCCGGGCGACGTCGTACGGGTTGCGGATGGCGAGCGCGACGACCGGGACCCCGGTCGCCACCAGACGTTCCACCAGGGTCCGCTGCGTGCTCGTCGCCGACACGTTGTACGTGGCGACGACGACCACGTCCTTGCCGGCGGCCGCGGCGAGGGCCTCGTCGGTCTTCGCGGCGGTCGGCGCGGTGCCGGTGGACAACGCCGTCGCCGTGAAACCGAGTTCGGTGAACGCGTTCGCCAGGACGGTCGTCGGCGGACCCGTCGTACCGCTGGGCGAGGCCGGATCGGCGCCCACCACCAGCAGGTTCGGCCGCTTGCGGCGGTTCAGCGGCAGCAGCCCGTCCGGGTTGGTGAGCACCGTGGTCGTGCCCTCGGCGATCCGGTCGGCGGCGGCCAGATGCGACCTGGTGCCCACGGTGCGGTCGACGCCGCGCGAGGTGACGAACGGATCGCGCAGCAGACCCAGCTTCTCCTTGAGCCGCAGGATGCGCAGGATCGATTCCTCGACGCGGGCGACGCTCAGTTCGCCGCTGTGGACCGCCGCCAGGACGGCGTTCCAGGCCACGGCCAGGTCCGGCGGGTTGAGCAGCTGGTCCACGCCCGCGAGCAGGGCGAGCACCGGGACCCGGTCGTCGCCGTACTTGACCCGCACCCCCTCCATGTTGAGCGCGTCGGTGACGACGACGCCGTCGTAGCCCAATTCCTCGCGGAGGATCCCGGTGAGGATCGGGCGGGAGAGCGTGGCGGGGTCGTTGCTCGGGTCGAGCGCCGGGAACTGGATGTGCGCCGTCATGATCGAGTCGATCCCGGCGGCGATCGCGGCCCGGAACGGCGGTGCGTCGACGGTCTCCCACTCCTCGCGGGTGTGGGTGATCACCGGGATGCCGGTGTGGCTGTCCACCGTGGTGTCGCCGTGTCCGGGGAAGTGCTTGGACGTCGCCGCGATGCCCGCGCTCTGGTAGCCCCGCACCTGGGCGTCCACCATCCGGGCCACCGCGTCCGGCTCGGAGCCGAAGGACCGCACGCCGATGACCGGGTTGGCCGGGTTGACGTTGACGTCCGCGACCGGGGCGTAGTTCTGCATCACGCCCATGGCCGCCAGTTCGCCGCCGGCGATCCGCGCCGCCGTGCGCGCGTCCGCACGCGAACCGCCCGCGCCGAGGGCCATCGCCCCCGGCACCAGGGTGGCCGGCTTGCCGATCCGGGCGACGATGCCGTGCTCCTGGTCCGTCGAGATCAGCAGCGGCACGGGAGTCGGCTGGGCGAGACCGGCCCGCTGGATGCCGTTGGACAGCTCGGCGATCTGGTGCGGGTCACGGGTGTTGTGCGCCCACGCGAAGTAGATGATGCCGCCGACGTGGTACCGCTCGATCAGCTCGGCCGCGGTCCGGACGCCGATCTCCTTGAGATTGGCGTCGATGTCGGCCTGGTCGGGCGCGGTGGCCGAGTGGCCGTACACCCGCATCACGAAGAGCTGGCCGATCTTCTCCTCCAGGCTCATCCGCGCGATGAGCCGTTTCAGACGGTCGTCCCTGGCGGCGCCCGCCACGGCTGACGACGCCGCGGCGGGGGACGCCGAGGCGATCGCCCCCGCCGCGACCGCGGTCGCGGTGAGAAGAGTGCGTCTGGAGACATTCCGGTCGTGCACTGGTGCTCCTTCCGGGCCTTGCTCAACAGGGGGTGGCGCAACGAACTGAAGGAAACTTCCAAGGAGTCACGGATATCCGGAAAGTAACTGCCAGGTCAAGGGGTGCGGTGGCAAATGACGGTCGGGCGGGCGGAATCTCCGCCGTCCGGCAGGGTGCGGGCGTGTGCGTGGGCTCGTGCGTGGGCGTGGATGGTCCGGGGCCGCGCCCGCGGGGAGGGCGGCCTCCACGGCCTGCGACGCCGGTGCGGCGCGGGGGCAGGGGCCGCAGGCGCGGGGTCGGTGCGGTGTGGTGGTGGCGGTTGCGATCCCGGGGTCCGGGTCCGGGTCCGGGTCCGGGTCCGGGTCAGATCCGGCGTCGGTGCGGTGCGGTGCCCGCACGGTGCCGGTGCCCGGACGGGGGTCCGTGCTCGCCCCGTGTCAGGGCTCGACGGAGCCGGTGCGCAGGTGCGCGCCGGTGCTCGTCGCGGAGGCGTGCGCCGGGGCGGGGGTGCCGGCGCCTGCGCCCGGTCCGGGGCCGGGCGTCAGCGCTCGCCGGCCGCCTGCGGCCACCGGCGGCGCAGGGTGCGCACCGTCTCCGTGATCGCGGGGCGGCGGGCCGCGCCCGCCCGCCACAGGGCCCGCAGCCGCCTGCTCGGCACCGGGTCCAGGCGTACCGCGGACACCTCCGGCGGCAGCGCGCCGCGCCCGAGCCGTGGGACGAGGGCGATGCCGAGCCCGGCGGCGACGAGGGCGACCTGCGTCTGGTGCTCCTCGGCCTGGTGGGCGATCAGCGGCTCGTGGCCCGCCGCCCGCAGCGTCCGCATCAGCCAGTCGTGGCAGACCGTGCCCGGCGGCTGCGAGATCCAGCGCTCGCCGCCGAGTTCCTCGCGGCGCACGGCGTCGGCGTCCGACAGCCGGTGCCCGGCGGGGACCAGCAGGTCGCACAGGTCCGTCCCGATCACCGCCTGTTCCAGTCCCGGCGGGGTGGGCAGCGGGGCGATGTCCCAGTCGTGGGCGACGGCGAGATCCACCGCGCCCCGGGCCACCAGGTCGATCGACAGATGGGGGTCGATCTCCTGCATCCGCACGTCCAGTGCCGGATGCTGCTCCGCGAGGTCGGCCAGCACGCGGGGCATCAGGCCCCGCGCGGCGCTGGCGAAGCAGGCGACCGCCAGCCGTCCCGCCGGCTCCCCGCGCCGCTCCTCCAGGCGGACTTCGGCCTCCTCCACGATGGACATCAACTCCTGCGCTGTGAGAGCGAGTTGCTGTGCCTCATCGGTGAGCCGGATGCCCCGGCCCTGCCGCTCCAGAAGGGTGGTGCGGGTCTCCCGTTCCAGCTTCGCGATCTGCTGCGACACCGCGGACGGGGTGTAGCCGAGCGCGGTGGCGGCGGCGCCGATCGTGCCGTGGACGGAGACGGCGTGCAGCGCGCGCAGCCGGCCGAGATCGAGCATGGGGGACCCCTCGCCGGATGCGGGCCGCTCGTCACGGCATTCGACAGATCTCCTTCATCCAACCATGAAGGAACGTGAGCTGGTGCTACACAGTTGCACGCTACATTCTCGATGCCATGCGCCCCGCCACCCTGAGCCCTCCGGGCTCCGCCGCGGTCCTGTCACGGGTCCACGCCATGCCGCCCGCCCACATCGCCCTCGCCACGCTGGTCGCCGCGGTCTGGGGCGTCAACTTCGTCGTGATCGCGGTCGGCCTCGACCACTTCCCGCCACTGCTCTTCTCCGCCCTGCGCTTCCTCGCGGCCGCGCTGCCCGCGGTCTTCTTCGTGGGCCGACCCAAGGTCGCCTGGAAGTGGATCGTGGGGGTCGGACTCGCCCTCGGGGTGGCGAAGTTCGGGCTGCTGTTCAGCGGCATGGAGCAGGGGGCGCCGGCGGGTCTCTCCTCGTTGATCCTCCAGGTCCAGGCCGTCTTCACGGCCCTGTTCGCCTTCGCCGCGCTGGGGGAGCGCCCCGGTCCGGTACGGGTGGCGGGCATGGCGGTCGCACTCGCCGGCATCGCCGTCGCCGCCGTCGACGAGGGCACCTCCGGCCCTCTCCTGGGCTTCACGCTGGTCATCGCCGCGGCGGCCTGCTGGGGCGTCTCCAACGTCTTCACTCGCAAGGCCGCCCCGCCGGACGCGCTGAACTTCATGGTCTGGGTCAGCGTCGTCCCGATCCTGCCGCTGCTCGGGCTCTCCCTGATCCTGGAGGGTCCCGACCGCGACCTCGCGGCCCTGCGGTCCCTCGACTGGACCGGAGTGGGCGTGATCCTCTTCGTCGCGTGGATCGCCACGATCTTCGGCTTCGGCGCATGGGGCTTCCTCATGCGCCACCACCCGGCCTCGGCGGTGGCGCCCTTCTCCCTGCTGGTGCCGGTCTTCGGCATGACCTCGGCGGCCCTGTTCCTGGACGAGTCCGTCACCCCGCTGCGCTGGTGCGCCGCCGCCCTGCTGGTCGGCGGGGTGGCCCTCACCACGCTCGCACGGGGCGGCGGGCGCCGGAGCGCGTGAGGCGGCGGAGCACGTGAGGCGCCGGAGCGCGTGAGGCGGCGGGGGCGGTCCGCGTCCGCGCGGCCCTCACCGGCCGGGAGCGGGCCGGGGCACCCGGCGGGGGTACCGGGCGCGGACCGCGTCGATGTACAGGTCCCGTGAGGTGGGGCCGCCGAAGCGGAGGCGGTCGTACGCGGTGAACGCGTGCTCCAGGGCGTCCAGTTCGTCCACCAGCGCGTGCAGCCGCGCCGACCAGGCGTCGGACCCCGCGTCGGGCTCCGCGGGGGCGGCGGCGACGGCGGACGTCAGGGCGTCCTTCCGCCGGATCGTCGCCGGGCGGACGGAGTGCAGGCACACGTACTGCCCGCTCAGGTACGCGGCCCACTCCCGGCGCCCGGTCTCCCGGTCGGGCCACTGCGCCGTGAACCACTCCTCCAGCCGTTCCGGGCCGCCGGCCTCCTCCGCGAGGGCGAAGAGGTCCCCGGGCACCATCTCGGCGCCGTCCGAGCGCAGGTAGCCGGGGAGGGGGAGCAGGCCGGACAGCATGGTCAGCCGCACGGCCCCCGGTTCGCGGCCCCGGGCGGCGCAGAGGTCTTCGAGCACGGCGAACCGGGCGCTGACGTAGGCGTCGTCGGCGGGCGTCATGGGGTGGTCGCCGTTGATCCGGCGGAAGCGGGCGGCCAGTTCGGACTCGTACACGGGCGGGCCTTTCGACGGAGGCGGGGGCGGCCCGGAGGTGACCACCTCCGGGCCGCGTCGCCCCTCATGCTGCTGCGCACTCCGTTCGGCCCCGGCCGAACCGTGCCCGCAGCGCCCGGGCAGCTCGGCCCGTCCGGCGATCGAGGACACCCGCGCCGCGCGCAGCGGGGTGCGGGCCACCGGCCCGCGCCTGGCCGGCCCCCGGCACGGGCCCGGGGGTGGGCGGCCCCCCGGCGCCGTCAGGCCTGCGCGCGCAGGTGTGCCAGGCCGCCGGCCAGCAGGCCGGGCAGCTCCGCGGCCCCCTCGTACCAGCGCTTCTCGTACTCCCAGCACACCCACCCGTCCGGGTCGGCGAGCGACAGGCACTCGCCGAGCGGGAGCACTCCTTCGCCCAGCGGCAGCGGGGTGAGGTCGTCCCGCGAGGCCACGTCCTTGACCTGGATGTATCCGAGGTACGGGCTCAGCGAGGCGTGCGACGTGCTCGGCGGCTCCTCGCCGAGCCAGGTGTGCATCACGTCCCAGAGCGCGCCCGCGTGCTTGTGGCCGACGGTGCCGACGATCCGCGACACGTCCTGGCCGGTGCGGTGCGAGTCGTGGGTCTCCAGCAGAATCCGCACGCCCACGCTCGCGGCCGTCTCCGCCGCCGCGCCCAGCCGCCGCGCCGCGACGGCGTCCGCCTCGGCACGGTCGCTGTCGCCGCCGCCCGGGAAGACCCGCACGAACGGGGCGCCGAGGTCGCCCGCGAGGCGCACCAGCCGGTCGAGTGCGGTCAGCACCGGTCCGTCGTCACCGGGCGCGGCGACCTGCGTGTACCCGGCCAGCGCGAGGATCTCGACCCCGGCGCCGGCGAACTCCCGGACCACCGCGCTGCGTTCCGGCGTGGTCAGGTCCAGGTGAACCGGCTCCTCGGGATGGGTGCGCAGCTCCACCCCCTGGTAGCCGGTGGACGCCGCGAGGGCGGCGACGTCGGCGACGGGCATGCCCGGCACCCCGAGGGTCGAGAAGGCGTACTTCATGGAGGGTCCTCTCCGGTCGGTGACCTGTCGTCCTGTCCTGACGGGCGCCTGCCCACTGTGTCCCGCTACCCGCCCGCCGCCCCGCCATCCGGAGCTCCGGGGTGTCGCGCACCACCCGGCGCGTGCGGAGCCTGCCGTGGCGCTCGCTGTCTGCCGCCTGCCGCCCCGTCCGCCGGACGTGCCCCGGGCGCCCGCGCGCCACATGCCTCGCAGTGCGTCCGACGCGCCCGCGCCCGCACCGCGCACCAGGCGCTCGCGCCCCTGCACGCACCGCGCCCCTGCACGCACCGCCCCCCGGACGCGCCGCCCAACAGGCACCTACGCCGGGCACCAGGCGCCCGCGCCGCGCACGCTGCGCGGCAGGCGCCCCCGGACGCGCCCCGCACCAGGCGCCCGCGCCCGGCCGAGAGCGCTCGCCCCGCCCCCGAAGCGCCCGCCCCCGGCGGGCCCTCCGCAGGCCCCCAGGCGGGCCCCGCCTCACGCCCGAGGCGGAGCCGTCGACCCCCGGACCATCAGCTCGGCCGGAATCGTCGCGATGCCGCCCGGCGGCGGAGTCTCGTTCCCCATCGCCAGCCGCCCCGCCCGTGCGCCCGCCTCGAAGAGCGGCAGCCGCACGGTGGTCAGCGACGGCACCACGTCGATCGAGAACGGCAGGTCGTCGAAGCCGGCCACCGAGATGTCCTCGGGAATGCGCAGCCCGCGGTCGCGCAGGGCCGCGCACGCCCCGAGCGCGACCGTGTCGTTGGCCGCCACCACCGCGGTCAGCGACGGTTCCCTGCGCAGCAGTTCGAGGGTGGCGTCGTAGCCGGAGCGCCGGTCGTACGAGCCGTGCACGGTGAGCCGCTCCTGCTCCGCCGTGTCGCCCTCGCCGGCCAGCCCGCCCCCGACGAGAGCCGCCCGGTGGCCCTCCAGGCGGTGGCGGGTGGTGGTGCGCTCCACGGGGCCCGCGACGTAGCCGATGCGCCGGTGGCCGAGGGCGATCAGGTGCTCGGTCAGCCGGCGGCCGCCCCCGCGGTTGTCGAAGGCGAGCGAGGCGACGATCGCGTCGGAGCCGGGCAGCGGCGGCCGCCCGCACAGGACCACCTGCGTGCCGGCGTCCGCGAGCTTGGTCAGCTTGCTGCTCATCGCGGCGATGTGGGCGGGGTCCTCGATGGCGCCGCCGGTGAGCACGACGGCCGCGGCGCGCTGGCGCTGGAGCAGGGTCAGATAGGTCAGTTCGCGCTCCGGCGACCCGCCGGTGTTGCAGACGACGGCGAGTTTCTCGCCGCCCGCGCGCCCCGTGCCCTCCTGCCCGCCGATCTCGGTCTGGGCCGCGCCCGCCATGATCCCGAAGAAGGGGTCCGCGATGTCGTTGACCAGGATGCCGACCAGGTCGGAGGTGGCGGCGGCGAGCGAGCTCGCCGGGCCGTTGAGCACGTAGTCCAGCTCGTCGACGGCCCGCAGCACCCGCTCGCGGGTCGAGGCGGCCACCGGGTAATTGCCGTTCAGCACACGGGAGACGGTCGCCGGGGACACCCGTGCGCGGGCCGCCACATCCGCCAGGGTGACTGTCATCGCTTTCCTCCGTGTCTGATGAGCGGCCCCCTTGTCGTGGCCGCTGTCGGCAGGCTAGCTTCATACCGCGTAGAAAGCGCTTGCTACGCTCGTATCGAGAGAACTCGGGTGAACCGAGACGAAAGAGGGAGGCACCTCGTGACACGCAGGACCGTGCGGATCGCCATGAACGGCGTCACCGGGCGAATGGGCTACCGCCAGCACCTGGTGCGGTCCATCCTCGCCATCCGGGAACAGGGCGGTCTCGCCCTCGGCGGCGGCGAGGTCCTGTGGCCCGAGCCCGTCCTCGTCGGCCGCCGTGAGCACGCGCTGAGGGAGATCGCCGAGCGTCACGGACTCACCGAGGTCGCCACCGACCTCGACGCCGTGCTCGCCGACGACAGCATCGACATCTACTTCGACGCGCAGGTCACCTCGGCGCGCGAGGAGGCGCTGAAGAAGGCCGTCGCCGCCGGCAAGCACATCTACACCGAGAAGCCGACCGCGACCGACCTCGCCGGCGCCCTCGACCTGGCCCGGCTCGCCACCTCCGCCGGCATCAAGCACGGAGTCGTCCAGGACAAGCTCTTCCTGCCGGGCCTGCTCAAGCTCAAGCGCCTGATCGACGGCGGATTCTTCGGCGAGATCCTCTCGGTGCGCGGCGAGTTCGGCTACTGGGTCTTCGAGGGCGACTGGCAGGAGGCCCAGCGCCCGAGCTGGAACTACCGCTCCGAGGACGGCGGCGGCATCGTCGTCGACATGTTCCCGCACTGGGAGTACGTGCTGCACGAGCTGTTCGGCCGGGTGACCTCCGTCAGCGCCCACGTCACCACCCATGTGCCGCGCCGCTGGGACGAGCAGGGCAAGCCCTACGACGCGACCGCCGACGACTCCGCGTACGGCATCTTCCAGCTGGAGGGCGGCACGGTCGCCCAGATCAACTCCTCCTGGTCGGTCCGCGTCAACCGCGACGAGCTGGTCGAGTTCCAGGTCGACGGCACCCACGGCTCCGCCGTCGCCGGTCTGCGCAACTGCCGCGTCCAGCACCGCTCGGCCACCCCGAAGCCGGTGTGGAACCCGGACCTGCCCGTCACCGAGTCCTTCCGCGACCAGTGGCAGCAGGTGCCGGACAACGCCGAGTTCGACAACGGCTTCAAGGCGCAGTGGGAGCTGTTCCTGCGCCACATCGCGCTCGACGAGCCCTACCACTGGGACCTGCTGGCCGGCGCCCGCGGCGTCCAGCTCGCCGAGCTCGGCCTGCGCAGCCACGCCGAGGGCCGCCGCCTGGACGTGCCGGAGCTGTCGCTGTGACCATCCTCCTCCCCAACCCCGGCGGCGGGGTGCGCGCGTACGAGCCGCGCCCCGAGCCGCTGGGCTTCACCGCGGGCGTGCCGCTCACCTCCCGCACGGTCTTCTCCGCCGCGCACGTGGTGGCCGACCCGTACGCCGACACCACGCCCGACTCGGCCGCGGCCGTCGACTGGGACGCCACGCTCGCCTTCCGCCGCCACCTGTGGTCGCACGGGCTCGGGGTGGCCGAGGCGATGGACACCGCGCAGCGCGGCATGGGCCTGGACTGGGCGGGCGCGGCCGAGCTGATCCGCCGCTCGGCCGCCGAGGCGAAGACGGTCGGCGGTGCGATCGCCTGCGGCGTCGGCACCGACCAGCTGACCGGCCCGGCCACGCTCGCCGAGGTCCGTGCCGCCTACGAGGAGCAGCTGGCGCTCGTCGAGTCCACCGGCGCGCAGGCGATCCTGATGGCCTCGCGCGCCCTCGCCGCCGCCGCGACCTCGCCGGACGACTACGTCGAGCTCTACTCCCACCTGCTGCGCCAGGCGTCCGAGCCGGTGATCCTGCACTGGCTCGGCCCGATGTTCGACCCGGCGCTGGAGGGCTACTGGGGCTCGTCCGACCTGGACGCGGCGACGTCCGTCTTCCTCGACGTGATCTCCGCCCACCCCGACAAGGTGGACGGCATCAAGGTCTCGCTGCTGGACGCGCGCCGCGAGGTCGAGCTGCGCCGGCGCCTGCCGCAGGGCGTGCGCTGCTACACCGGCGACGACTTCAACTACCCGGAGCTCATCGCGGGCGACGAGGCGGGATTCAGCCACGCGCTGCTCGGCATCTTCGACCCGCTGGGCCCGCTGGCGGCCGAGGCGGTGCGGGTCCTCGACACCGGTGACACCCCCGGCTTCCGCAAGCTCCTCGACCCCACGGTCGAGCTCTCCCGGCACCTCTTCCAGGCGCCGACCCGCTTCTACAAGACGGGCGTGGTCCTCCTCGCCTGGCTCGCCGGGCACCAGTCCCACTTCACGATGGTGGGCGGCCTCCAGTCGGCGCGCTCGCTGCCGCACCTGGCGCGGGCCTACGAACTGGCCGACGGGATCGGCCTGTTCCCCGACCCGGTGCTCGCCGAGAACCGCATGAAGTCCCTGCTGACCGTCCACGGGGTGCCGCAGTGAGCGACGAACTCTCCCGCTTCAGCATCAACCAGATGACCGTGAAGCAGCTGGAGCTGCCCGCCCTCGTCGACCACTGCGCGCGCCTCGGCATCCCCGCCGTGGGTCTGTGGCGCGAGCCGGTCGCCGCGTACGGTCTGGAGGCGGCGGCGAAGCTGGTGCGCGACGCCGGTCTCGCGGTCTCGTCGCTGTGCCGCGGCGGCTTCCTCACCGCGGCCGACGACGAGGGCCGCACCCGCGCCCTCGCCGACAACCGGGCGGCGATCGACGAGGCGGCGGCGCTCGGCACGGACACCCTGGTCCTGGTCTCCGGCGGCCTCCCGGCCGGCAGCCGCGACCTGGTGGCCGCCCGCGCCCGCATCGGGGAGGCGCTGGCCGAACTCGCCCCCTACGCGGGGGAGCGGGGCGTCCGGCTGGCGATCGAGCCCCTGCACCCCATGTTCGCGTCGGACCGCTGCGTGGTCTCGACGCTCGATCAGGCGCTGGAACTGGCCGCACCGTTCCCCGCCTCCCAGGTCGGCGTGGTCGTCGACACCTACCACGTGTGGTGGGACGACCATGCTCCCGCGGCCGTCGCCCGTGCGGGGGCCACGGACCGCATCCACTCCTTCCAGCTGGCCGACTGGACGACCCCCCTTCCGGAGGGCGTCCTGAACGGCCGGGGCCAGATCGGCGACGGCGCCGTGGACATGCGCGCCTGGCGCGAGCGTGTCGAGGCGACCGGCTGGACGGGCTTCATCGAGGTGGAGCTGTTCAACGACGGGCTCTGGGCCCGGGACGGAGTGGAGGTGCTGGAGGAGACCGCGCGGCGCTTCGCGTCGGAGGTCTTCTGAGCACCGCGGGCACGGGGCCGGGGCGCGCGTGCGGCGCGTCCCGGACACCGTGCCCGGGGGAGGGGTGCCGTCTCCGGCCGGGGGCGCGGGGCGCGTGGGGCGTCCGGTGCACCCGTGGTGGCGGTCCCTCCTCCTCCGGCCCGCGCCGGTGTTGCGCATGCGGCGCGGGCCGGTCCCGTACGTGGGGTGGCGCCGGGGTCGGCCGGCGCCACCCCGCCCCGGGGGCCGGTCGGAGGTCCGGTCAGGGAGCGGGGCGCACCGGAGGGCTGGCCAAGCCCGTCTTGCGGCCGCTCAGCTCGGCGTCCAGCGTCGCCTGCGCCACGCGCATCGCCTCGGCGTACACCGGCTCGGCCATGCGCTCCCAGGCCAGGTCCGGATCGATCTCCTCGACCCGGCTCATCACCCACCAGATGTTGCCGAACGGGTCACGAACGCGGCCGCCGCGATCCCCCCACCCGGTGTCGGCGGCCTCGGTGACCACCTGCGCCCCGTGGGCCACGGCGGCGGCCATGGCGGCGTCCGCGTCGGGGACGTAGATCCGCAGCAGCGCGGGCATCACCGGCCAGTCGGAGCGCCGGTCGAAGGCGAGCACCACCGTGTCGCCGACCCGGATCTCGCCGTGCCCGATGGTGCCGTCCTCGACCGGCACCCGGGCGATCTCCTCGCCGTCGAACGCGGCGGTGACGAAGTCGAGCAGTGCGCCGGTGTCATCCGTGACCACCCACGGCGCGACGCTGGTGTAGCCCTCGGGCGCGGTGTGCTTCATCGGTCCCGTCCTCTCCTGGTCCTGCGATCGGTGGTCCTGCGATCGGTGGTGCTGCGATCGGTGGTGCTGCGATCGGTGGTGCTGCGATCGGTGGTGCTGCGATCGGTGGTGCTGCGGTGCGTGGTCCTTTGACGCGTGGTCTGTGATGCGTTGTTTCCTGCGATGCGATCACCGTAGGACTCGAATAGGCCGGAAACTGGCCTAGTTGGCGCGGGTGCCCGGTGCGATCTCACGGACGCAATAGTTACCCTTGCGTAACTTACTGGCGGGTTACCTCAGGTAACTAGCGGTGCTAGCTTGCGCTCACCTGCATCGGAGCAGAGAGCGAGGAGTGAGCTGTGAGCCGCACCACCACCCGTTCGCGTTCCACTTCGGCCGACCCCCACGGCCGGACCCCGTCACGCCGCCGCGCCCGCCTGGCCGCCGTCGCCGTAGCCGGGGCGGCCTGCCTGGCGACCGCGGTCGTCGCCGTGCCGGCGTCCGCCGCCGACGGCACCGCCCCCGCGGCACAGGCGTCCGCCGCCGCCGCGGACTTCTACACCCCACCCGCCCAACTGCCCGCCGGCAACGGCACGCTGGTCCGCACCGAGCCGCTGAAGCTCGGCCTCAGCCTGCCGGGCCTGGACGGCAAGACCCTGCCGGGCACCGCGACCCGGCTGATGTACAAGTCCACCGACGCGGCCGGCGCCCCGGTGGCCGTCACCGGCGCCTACATCGAGCCGTCCGCCTCCTGGAAGGGGCCCGGCCCGCGCCCGTTGGTCGCACTCGCCTCCGGCACCATGGGGCAGGGCGACCAGTGCGCCCCCTCCAAGGCCCTGGAGAACCCGCTCTCCCTCGGCGCCGACTCGGTCTCCGTCGGCTACGAGAACCTGGCCGTCTACCGCATCCTCGCGACCGGCGCGGCCGTCGTCGTCACCGACTACGTCGGCCTGGGCACCCCCGGCCGGACCCACACCTACGTCAACCGCGTCGACGAGGGCCACGCCCTGCTCGACGCGGCCCGTGCCGCGCGGACCGTCCCCGGCGCCTCCGTCACGGCCGCCTCCCGCGTCGCCCTCTACGGCTACAGCCAGGGCGGCGGAGCCAGCGCCTCGGCCGCCGAACTCCAGTCGGCGTACGCCCCGGACGTGCCCGTCGTGGGCACCTACGCGGGCGCCCCGCCGGCCGATCTGGTCGCCACCATGAAGGGCATCGACGGCAGCGCCCTGGCCGGCGCCCTCGCCTGGTCCATCAACGGGTTCGCGGAGTCCGACCCCGAGCTGAAGCCCATCGTCGAGGCCCAGACCAACGCGGCCGGCAAGAAGGCGCTCGCCGACGCCTCCACCATGTGCGTCGGCGACGCGATCTTCGGATTCGGCTTCGCCAAGAGCACCAAGTGGACGGCGGACGGGCGCTCTCTCGCCGAGGTCATCGCCTCGGAGCCGCGGCTCCAGGCCGTCCTCGACAAGCAGCGGATCGGCAATCTGAAGCCCACCGGCCCGGTCCGCCTCGCCACCGGCATCCAGGACGACATCGTCCCCCACGGCCAGGCCCGCCAACTCGCCGTCGACTGGTGCCGCAAGGGCGGCAAGGTCAGCTACGAGGCCGTCTCCCTGCCCAACCTCGGCGACAAGCTGCTGACCAACCACCTCGTCCCGCTCATC
Organism: Streptomyces genisteinicus; assembly: GCF_014489615.1. Lineage (GTDB taxonomy): Bacteria > Actinomycetota > Actinomycetes > Streptomycetales > Streptomycetaceae > Streptomyces > Streptomyces genisteinicus. The sequence goes on along the minus strand of NZ_CP060825.1, from coordinate 2,488,143 downwards.
ACCGACCAGGGCGCGGCGATCTCCTGGATCACCGACCGCCTGGAGGGCAAGCCGGCCCTCTCCAACTGCTGGTCCATGCCCGTCCAGCCGTGACCCCCGCCGCCGCCGCTGCCGCCCCACGGGGACGGCAGCGGCGGCCGCGCGTTCGGGCGGCGCCGCCCCGGGGCGAGCGGACTCCCGGTGCGGGTCCGCTGCGCGGAAGGCGGCTGCCCCGCCGTTCAGCCCGTGAGGTCGCCGCCGCGCACCGCCGCCACGAAGGCAGCCCACCCCGCCGCCGGGAAGACCAGCGCCGGTCCGGTCGGGCGCTTGCTGTCGCGGACCGGGACACGGACGCCGTGGCCGCGGGCGGCCTCCAGGCACTCGCCCTGATCGCCGCCGCTGAAGCTGGACTTGAACCAGCCGCCCACGGTGGACGCGTCGCGGACGGTGGGCTCAGTGCTGCTGACCACGTTCGTGCTCCTCGGCTGCCGCCCTCACCAGGGCCAGGGACTCCTCGCGCGACAAGGCGTCGCTCAGGGCAAGAGCGTAGGAGGTCTGGCTCTCCCTCACCAGGGCGGGCTCGTCGAGAAGGTGGCCGGTGAGCAGGCCCTCCACGTAGGCGACCGGTGCGGCGTCCTCGAAGCTCATCAGGGTGAGCAGACTCTGCATGAGCGCATGCGCCCCCGCGCCGAACGGCAGCACGTGCAGCCGCAGCCGCCCCTCCTCCGCGAGCTCCGCGATCCGGTGGAGCTGCCCGGCCATCACCTGTCCGCCGCCCACCCGGCGCCTCAGCACGGCCTCGTCCAGCAGCGTCCACAGCACCGGCCGGTCCGGCCCCTCCAGGACGCGGGCGCGCTCCGTGCGGATGACGACGGCGCGGTCAAGGTCCTCGGGCCGGTGGTTGGCCCGGTAGGAGCGGAAGACCGCACGGGCGTAGTCGTCGGTCTGGAGCAGGCCCGGCACCAGCGACAGTGCGAACTGCTGGATCAGGCGCGCCTGCTGTTCGAGCTCCGCGACGGCGGCGAAGTGGTCGGCGTACTTGGTGTCCAGATCCTGGAGCCAGCGGGCGAAGAATCCGTCCGTCCCGAGCGCCCGGTCGATGCGCTGGGCGTCGTCGGGGCTCGGCAGGCGTCTCCCCGCCTCGAAGTGGCTGATCAGTGTCGGCGAGCACACCACGTGCTCGCCCAGCGCCTCCTGGGTCAGCTCGGCCGCTATCCGGCGCAGTCTCAGCTCGGCGCCGTACTTCTCCCGCGGCGTGCGCGGTGTCCGCTGCCGGTGACCGGAGTCCATGCGACCAACTCCCCTTGCTGACGCGCCTGCTGTCAAGCGCCTGGTACTGGCAGCGTAGCGACCGGCGACCCCACTCTGTGACCGGTCGGCCACTCAGGGAGAAGTGGCCCGAAGGGAAAGCAGGTGCCGCGCATGGTCCGGGAACGCACGAGACGGTCCACCCCCGACGGCTCTCCGCCCGGGAGCCCCGGGTGAGCGCCCGGGAGCCCGAGGAGGCCAGGCTGCTGCCGTGGACCGGCCCGGAAGGGCGGCCGTGCTACGTGATCGGGGACGGCTCCGGCCCCGTGTCCCGCGCGGCCGACCGGATCGAGCGGATCCGGCTGGGGATGGCGGGCGAACTCGTCGGGCACGCCGGGGAGATACTCGCCGACCAGCGGGTCACCCACGGCGAACTCCACTACCTCGCCTCCCGGCTCATGGAGTCGCTGCGGGACGTGGGACGCATCGCCGAAGCGCGTGGGGCCGTCGCGCGGGCCGCACAGGGGGCGGCCGGGCCCGGGGGAGGCGTGCCTGCGGGAGGCGGGTTCGGCGGAGGTGCGTCCGGGGGAGACGCGGCCTCGGCCGGTCCGCCGTGGGCGGTGCCGCCGGGGATCGAGTCTCCCCGGAGCGCTCCGCGGAAAAATCCTCCGCCGGTGACATAGCGGGGGACACGTCCCGCCGTCTGAAGGGTGTAGGCGACACGGCCACACCACGCACGGGGCAACTCCCCAGACGACGGAGGACACATGAAGACGCGCAGGTTCGTGACGGCGGGCGTCATGGCCGCATTGCTCGCGGGCGGGGCGGGCACCGCCGTCGCGCTCGGCGGCGACACGTCGGCCACCACCGCCACGCAGCACCGGACCGGCACCCCCGCGGCGGCGGCCGCCACGGGGGCCACCCGTCTCGACACGGTGCAGGCGGAGGCCGTCGCCGCCGCGCGGGCCGCCGCCCGGGGCCCGCGTGTGGTGCGGCCCTACGAGCCCGTGGAGATAGGCCAGGGCGCGAGGATGGGCCTGCTCCCGCAGGGCCGGCAGAACTACGTCGTCGCCTGGAACGACTACGCGGGGGCCGTGGAGCGCGCCAAGGGCCTCGTCGGCGACAGCATCCGTCCGAACAGCCTCAGCGGCGGGGTGAACAGCGACGGCGACGACGTCCTGTTCACCGGCGCCTTCCGCACCCACACCGTCCCGGCGCGGATCACCGTGCAGGTCGGCGACGGCGCGGTGCGGGACGCGGGCATGCTGAAGCTGCCCGGCGATCCGGGCTGGGGCACCTACTATCTCGACGCGGCGGGCGAGGGTCCGCTGGTGGAGAGCGTGCGCGTCACCGCGTACGGGCCGGACGGCGCCGAGCTGGCCCGGCTGGCGTTCGACCCCGCACCGGCCGGCGGCCGCTGACCCGGGGCGCCGGTGCGCCGTCCCGAACGGGCGGCGCACCGGGCCGTGCGCGAACCGCGCACGCGGACAAGGCCGAGCACGCCGACGACGAGGACCCGAGTGAAGACGAGCGCGGAGGCGGAATTCCGGGCGTTCGTGGCCAGCCGCTGGCCCCGGATGCTGCGCACCGCCCATCTGCTGACCGGACACCACCACGATGCGGAGGATCTGGTGCAGGCAGCCCTGGCCAAGGCGTACGTGAAGTGGGACCGCGTGCGGCGGGCGGACGACCCCGACGCCTACGTGTGGCGCATCATGATCAACACGAACACCGACCGGCTGCGTCGCACCCGGCTGCGCGAGTGGCTCACCACCCGCATCCCCGACACCGCCGCCCCCGACGGTGCCGACGGTGTGACGGAGCGCGGCGCGGTGCTGGACGCGCTCGCCCAACTGCCGCCCCGGCAGCGGGCGGTGATCGTGCTCCGCTATCTGGAGGACCGCGGCGAGCGCGAGGTCGCGTCGCTGCTCGGGACCGGGATCGGTACGGTGCGCAGTCACACCGCCCGCGCCCTGAGGAAGCTGCGCGAGCATCCGGGGATCCACGCCGCACACACGACAGGGAGGCCGCGCCCGTGAACCCCGTGAACGACGACGACCTGCCGTACCCGGACGAGCGCCGCGTCCCGGCTCCGTCCGACGGCACCCGGCGCGTGGGTGGTGCCGGTGGTGCCCCGCGCCGAGGCGACGCCGCCGGCCTCCCGGACGACACCCGGGCCCTGCGCGACGCGCTGCGCCGTGAGGCGGACGACGTGTCCGGCGGCCCCGCCCCTGTGGACGCGGTCGTGCTGCGGGGCCGGGCCGCCCGGCGCAGGCGCCACGCCGCGCTGGCCGGGGCGGCCGCGGCGGTGGTCGCCGTGCTGGCCGTCGTGCCGCTCGCCGGCCGCGAGGTCGTATCCGTCCCCGTCCCCGTCCCGCCCGCCACCGTCCCGCCGGTCACCCCGCGTCCGGAGCCCGTGCGCACGGTCGCCCCGTACGAGACGGTCGACATCGGGCACGGCCGCACCATGGCCCTGCTCCCCGACGGGGAGCAGAACCATGTGGCGGGCCACGGCGACATCAGCGCCGAGGTCGATGCCGCGCGCGACCTCGGCGGGGAGAACATCCGGCCGGACAGCCTCAGCGGCGGACAGGACCTGGAACCCGGCCGGCCGGTCCTCTTCTCGGGCGTCTTCCGCACCGGCGAGTTCCCGGCCGCCGTCGAGGTTCGCCTCGACTCCGGCGAACGCCTCCGCGCCGGGATGCTGCGGCTGCCGGGGGACCCGGACTGGGGCACGTACTACGCCTTCGGCCCCGAGTCCGCCGGGAAGCAGAGCTGGACGGTGACGGCCTACGCCGCCGACGGGCGCGCCCTCGTGGAGACCCACTTCGACCACGCCGCCGGCGGGTGAGGCGACCGGCGCCCGCGTCCCGGCCGCCGTCGGGCCGGCGCCCTCGCCGCGGCTGCCGTCGGGCAGGCCCCCCGAGCCCCGGCTGCCGTCGGGCCGGCGCCCGCGTCCCGGCCGCCGTCAGGCCGGCGCCCCCGCCACGCCCCCCTCGCGGAACGGGGCGAGCAGCGCCTCCTCGGCGGCCGCGGCCTCCGCGTCCTCCCAGAGCGCGACGGGCACGGCCCGCACATGGCGGCCGTGCGGGTCCAGGATGTGGCCGCCGAGTTTCAGCGGCCACAGCGCGATCGCCCGGTCGGCGACCAGGAGTTCGGGGAAACGGGCGGCCAGCCGCGTCTCGAACGTCCGGATGTCCTCGATGGACCGCAGCCACACCGCGACCATCAGGTTGTGCGGGCCGGAGAGCGAGGCGCACAGCCGTGTCTCCCGCATCCCCGCCAACTGCGCGCTCACCGCGGGGACGTCACCCGGCGGCGCGGCGCACCACAGGGTGACCGAGACGGGCCACCCGGACAGGAAGCGCGCCACCTCGCAGCGGAACACCAGCGCGCGCTCCGCCTGCATCCGGGCGAGGCGGCGGCGCACCGTCGTCGGGCTCAGCCCGGTGCGCTCCGCGAGCTGCGCCGCGGGCAGCCGGCAGTCCTCGCTCAGCGCCGTGAAGAGGGCGAGGTCCGCCGGGTCGGGGCCGCGCACCGGGGAACCCGCCGGTGCGCGGTCGGCGGGCGCGGGATCCCTCAGCAGAGTGCGCCGGTGCTCCGGCAGCCGGTCCAGCCGCCAGTGGCTGCCCTCGACGTGGAGCGCGGTGGCGATCTGGCTCCGGGTCGCCCGCACGCCCTCCAGGGCGCCCAGCCTGAACCCCAGGTAGCGGGCGAGCCCCGCCTGGTCGCTGAAGGCCGCCGTGACCAGCAGGTCGCGGGAGCCGGTGACGTGCTCGACCGTGAAGACGTGCGGATCCCCGGCCACCCGCGCCGCGACGTCGCGCAGCAGGGCCGGCGCGCAGTCGATCTCGATGAACGCGACGACGGGCGCGAGCCCCGGGCCCGCCGCCGGATGGCAGCTCAGCCAGGCGAGACCGGCCTCGGTGAGCCGCGCCCAGCGGCGGGCGGCGGTCGAGGCGTCCACGTCCAGCGCGCGTCCGATCCGCCGCCAGTCGGCGCGCGGCGCGGCCTGGAGCGCGGTGACGAGCAGGCGGTCGAGCTCGTCCAGACCGGCGGATGTCTGCATGACAGGGGCCCTCTCCGGCGGATCCTGGGGACTTCGGTCCGCGCATCGGTGGGTCGCGCCGACCGTACCGCACATGAACCGACACCACACGGACGACCGCCCTCCGCACGGCGCCTCCGGTGCGCCCGACGCCCCCGGCCCCGACCCGCGCGCCCTGGGCGACGACCTGGTGCGGCTGCGCCACGCGCTGCACCGCGACCCGGAACTCGGCCTCGACCTGCCCCGCACCCGGCGCAAGGTGCTGGACGCGCTGGACGGCCTGCCGCTGGAGATCACCACCGGCACCCGGCTGTCCTCGGTCACCGCGGTGCTGCGAGGCGGCCGTCCGGGCCCCGCCGTCCTGCTCCGGGCGGACATGGACGCGCTTCCCGTCCAGGAGGAGAGCGGCCTGCCGTACGCCTCCGAGGTGCCGGGCGTCATGCACGCCTGCGGCCACGACATCCACACCGCCGCCCTCGTCGGCGCCGCGCACCTGCTGTGCGCGCGCCGGGACACCCTCGCCGGGGACGTCGTGTTCATGTTCCAGCCGGGGGAGGAGGGGCACGGCGGAGCCCGCCTGATGATCGAGGAGGGCGTCCTCGACGCCGCCGGATCCCGTGTCGTCGCCGCGTACGGGCTGCACGTCTTCTCCACGGTCCTCCCGCTCGGCGTGGTCGCCACCCGCCCCGGTCCGCTCCTCGCCGCGTCCGACACGGTGACCGTGACCGTCAACGGGCGGGGCGGGCACGGCTCGTCGCCGCACGCCGCGGTCGATCCGGTGCCCGCGGTCTGCGAGATGGTCACCGCGCTCCAGACGATGATCACGCGGACCGTGGACGTCTTCGACCCGGCCGTCCTCACCGTCGGCTCGCTGCACGCGGGCACGACGCACAACGTCATTCCGTCGACGGCCCGTTTCGAGGCCACCGTGCGCACGTTCTCGGCCGCCACCCACGACGCCGTCCGCGAGGGATTCGTGCGCACGGTCCGGGGCGTCGCCGACGCCCACGGCGTCGAAGCCGGGATCGACTACCAGGAGCTGTACCCGCCGACCGTGAACGATCCGGCGGAGGCGGCCTTCGCGCTGCGCACCGCACGCGGACTGTTCGGCCCGCAGCGGGCGTTCGAGGCGCCGAAGCCGATGGCCGGGTCCGAGGACTTCTCGTTCGTGCTGGCCGAGGTGCCCGGCGCGTTCGTCGGGATCGGCGCCTGCCCGGCCGGAGCGGACCCGGCGACCGCCCCCATGAACCACTCCCCGCACGCCGTCTACGACGACGCGGTGCTGCCCGACGCCGCCGCGCTCCTGGCCGCCCTCGCCGCCGGCCGCCTCGACCGCGAAGCCGCCCCCGGCACCACCTACCCCGGTCCCGCTCCCGCCCCCGCCCCCATCCCCGCTCCCCGCGACGCGGCCGCCCCCGCCGGGGAGGGCGGGCGGTGAGCGCCGGGACGTCCGCGCGCCCGCCCGGCGGCACCCCGGGCCCCCCGCACACACCCCACGCCCCGGCCGGGCCCCCGGTGCGGGCGGTCGTCGGGCTGCTCGTCCTCTTCGAGGTGATGAGCGGCTTCCTGCAGATGGGCATGATCCCGCTGCTCCCGAAGATCGGCGACCGGCTCGGCGTCACGGACTCCGACCTCTCGTGGGTGATCGCCGTCCAGCTGCTGGCGGCGGCCGTCTGCGTCCCGGCCTTCGGGCGGCTCGGCGACCTCCACGGGCACCGCCGTCTGCTGCGCGTCGCCCTGGTGTCCGTCGCCGCGGGCACCGTGCTGGTCGCCCTCGCGCCCTCGTTCGAGGTGCTGCTCCTCGGCCGGGTGCTGCAGGGGCCGCTCGCCGCGCTGCTGCCGCTGGAGATCGCGCTCGTCCGTGACCGCCTGCCCGTGGAGGCGGCCCGGCGCGCGATCGCCCTGCTGGTCGGGGCGCTGACCGTGGGGTCGCTGATCGGCGGAGTGCTGATGGGTGCCGCCGACGCGGTGCTGGGCGACATCCGGCGGACCCTCCTGCTGCCCGCCGTGCTCGCCGTCGCGTGCGTGCCCGTCGCCTTCCTGCGCATACCGGAGAGCCGGCGGCCGTCCGGCGGCCGGATCGACCTGCCCGGCCTGCTGCTGCTCGGCACGGCGATGATCTCCCTGCTGCTCGGCGTCTCGTCGGCCGAGGAGCACGGCTGGCTCACCGCCTCCGTGGCCGTGCCGCTCGCGGTGGGCGCGCTGCTGCTCGCCGCCTTCGCCGCCGTCGAACTGCGGTCCGCCGAGCCGCTGCTGGACCTGCGGGCCATGCGCGGGCGGCAGTCCGCGCCGTTCTATCTCGCCGCGTTCCTGTTCGGTGTGTTCTTCTTCGGCGCCCAGGCCCCCAACGCCACCTTCTGGGCGGCCGATCCGGACGAGACCGGATACGGCTTCGCCCTCGGTGCGCTCGCCATCTCCCTGATGGCCCTGCCCGGCGCGGTGTCCAGCGTCGCCGGATCGCTGCTCACCGACCGGATCGCCGCCCGTGCCGGCTACCGCGCCTCGCTCACCGGGGCGTTCGTCCTCGTCGCCCTGTCGTTCTGCTCGTTCGCCCTGCTGCACGACGCGTGGTGGCACATGTCGGTCACCTACGCGTTCCTCGGATTCGCGGTCGGCCTCGCGCTGGGGGCCATGCCGACGGTGATCGTCGAGGCGAGCGAGGCCTCCCGGTCCGGGATCGCCACCGCCGTCTACAACAACGTCAAGACCCTCGGCGGCGCGGTCGCGGGCGGTGTGTTCGCGACGATCCTCGGCTCGCTGCCCCTGCCGGGCGGCACGGTGCCCGGCGAGCGGGCCTACGTCGTGCTGTGGCTCACCGGGGCGGCCTGCGCCCTGTGCGCGGCACTCGCGGTGGCGGCGGCGCGGCGCGAGGAGGGCTCCCGGGGACCCGTCCCGCGGGAGGAGTCCCCGGCACTGCCCGGCGGGTGAGCGGCTCCGCCCGCACCCCCGCCCGCACCCCCGCCCGGGCCCGGGGCCGCCACCGGCCGGCCGTCCACGAGTGGGGGGCCGCCGGGCAGTTGTCCACAGGCCGCGGGCGGGCGTACGGGCGGGGTCCGTGGGGCAGTTGTCCACAGGCCGCACACGCTGTCCTACCGGGGGGATAACGTCGGGTCATGTCCAAACCGGCCACCGCCCGGCCGGGTGCGCCCGCCCCGGTCTTCACCCCCGCCGTGCTCGAAGGCGTCCTCGAACGGATCACCTACGCCAACGAGGACAACGGCTACACGGTCGCCCGCGTCGACACCGGCCGCGGTGCGGGCGACCTGCTGACCGTCGTCGGGTCGCTGCTCGGCGCGCAGGTGGGCGAGTCGCTGCGGATGGAGGGCCGCTGGGGCTCCCACCCCCAGTACGGCAAGCAGTTCACCGTGGAGAACTACACGACGGTCCTGCCGGCGACGATCCAGGGCATCCGCCGCTACCTCGGCTCCGGACTGATCAAGGGGATCGGCCCGAAGATCGCCGAGCGGATCGTGGACCACTTCGGCACCGACACCCTCGACGTCATCGAGCAGGAGCCGAAGCGGCTCGTCGAGGTGCCCGGGCTCGGGCCCAAGCGCACCAAGCTGATCGGCGCGGCCTGGGAGGAGCAGAAGGCCATCAAGGAGGTCATGGTCTTCCTCCAGGGAGTCGGCGTCTCCACCTCCATCGCGGTCCGCATCTACAAGAAGTACGAGGACGCCTCGATCTCGGTCGTGAAGAACCAGCCCTACCGGCTCGCCGCCGACGTCTGGGGCATCGGCTTCCTCACCGCCGACCGGATCGCCCAGGCCGTGGGCATCCCCCACGACAGCCCCGAGCGGGTCAAGGCGGGCATGCAGTACGCGCTCTCCCAGTCCACCGACCAGGGCCACTGCTTCCTTCCCGAGGAGCAGCTGATCTCCGACGCGGTGAAGCTCCTCCAGGTCGACACCGGTCTGGTGATCGAGTGCCTCGCCGAGCTGGCCGCCGACGACGAGGGCGTGGTCAGGGAGCAGGTGCCGGGGCCCGACGGCGGGGAGCCGGTCACCGCGGTCTACCTGGTGCCGTTCCACCGCGCCGAGCTCTCCCTGGCGGGGCAGGTGCGGCGGCTGCTGCGTGCCGACGAGGACCGGATGCCGGCCTTCCGGGACGTCGCGTGGGACAAGGCCCTCGACTGGCTGGCCCGGCGCACCGGGGCCGAACTGGCACCCGAGCAGGAGGCAGCCGTCAAGCTGGCGCTGACCAGCAAGGTCGCGGTCCTCACCGGCGGTCCCGGCTGCGGCAAGTCGTTCACCGTCCGGTCCATCGTGGAGCTCGCGCGGGCGAAGAAGGCCAAGGTGGTGCTCGCGGCGCCCACCGGGCGGGCCGCCAAGCGGCTGGCCGAGCTGACCGGGGCCGAGGCGTCCACCGTGCACCGGCTGCTGGAACTGAAGCCGGGCGGCGACGCGGCGTACGACAAGGACCGTCCGCTCGACGCCGACCTCGTCGTCGTCGACGAGGCGTCCATGCTCGACCTGCTCCTCGCCAACAAGCTGGTCAAGGCAGTGGCGATGGGCGCGCATCTGCTGCTCGTGGGCGACGTGGACCAGCTGCCGAGCGTCGGCGCGGGGGAGGTGCTGCGCGACCTGCTCGCCCCGGGCGGCCCCGTGCCGAGCGTCCGGCTGACGCGGATCTTCCGGCAGGCCCAGGAGTCGGGCGTGGTGACCAACGCCCACCGGATCAACTCGGGCCACCAGCCCCTCACCACCGGCCTGAAGGACTTCTTCCTCTTCGTCGAGGAGGAGACCGAGGAGGCGGGCCGGCTGACCGTGGACGTCGCGGCGCGCCGCATCCCGGCCCGCTTCGGACTCGACCCGCGGCGCGACGTGCAGGTCCTCGCGCCGATGCACCGCGGCCCGGCCGGCGCGGGCACCCTCAACGGCCTGCTCCAGCAGGCCATCACCCCGGCCCGGCCGGACCTGCCGGAGAAGCGCTTCGGCGGGCGCGTGTTCCGGGTCGGCGACAAGGTCACCCAGATCCGCAACAACTACGACAAGGGCGCCAACGGCGTCTTCAACGGCACGGTGGGCGTCGTGACCGCCCTGCACACCGAGGACCAGCGGCTGACGGTGCGCACCGACGAGGACGAGGAGGTCTCCTACGACTTCGACGAGCTCGACGAACTCGCCCACGCGTACGCCGTCACCATCCACCGCTCCCAGGGCAGCGAGTACCCGGCCGTGGTGATCCCGGTCACCACGGGTGCCTGGATGATGCTCCAGCGCAATCTGCTCTACACGGCCGTCACCCGGGCCAAGAAGCTCGTGGTCCTGGTGGGCTCCCGCAAGGCGATAGGCCAGGCGGTGCGCACGGTCTCGGCGGGCCGCCGCTTCACCGCGCTGGACCACCGGCTGGGGTAGCCGCGCCCGTGCGCCCGTCCGGGTTCGGGGTTCGCGCGGGTGGGAAACACCACCCCGACCCCACCCCGGCTTTCAGAACCCGGGCGAAGGGGGCAAGATGAGCAGGTTGGCGGCACTGAGTGCCGCCGATGAGCCCAATGGCGACCCCGAGTGCACTCTCCTGAGCCAAATGGGGGATGGTAGAGACAGTCAGGGCACCTCGAAGTAGAGGCACTACGTCGGTGAGGGATGACGTGAGCGACAACTCTGTAGTACTGCGGTACGCGGACGGTGAATACACCTACCCGGTGGTCGAGAGCACCGTCGGTGACCAGGGCTTCGACATCGGGAAGCTCCGAGCCCAGACCGGTCTGGTGACCCTGGACAGTGGATACGGCAATACCGCCGCCTACAAATCCGCGATCACCTACCTCGACGGCGAGCAGGGCATCCTGCGCTACCGCGGCTACCCGATCGAGCAGCTGGCGGAGCGGTCCACCTTCCTCGAGGTGGCGTCCCTGCTGATCAACGGTGAGCTCCCGACCGTCGACGAGCTCGCGACGTTCAAGAACGAGATCACGCAGCACACCCTGCTGCACGAGGACGTCAAGCGCTTCTTCCAGGGCTTCCCCCGCGACGCCCACCCGATGGCGATGCTCTCCTCCGTGGTCAGCGCGCTGTCCACCTTCTACCAGGACAGCCACAACCCGTTCGACGAGAAGCAGCGCCACCTGTCGACGATCCGGCTGCTCGCCAAGCTGCCGACCATCGCGGCCTACGCGTACAAGAAGTCGATCGGCCACCCGTTCGTCTACCCGCGCAACGACCTCGGCTACGTCGAGAACTTCCTGCGCATGACCTTCTCGGTCCCCGCCCAGGAGTACGAGCTCGACCCGGTCGTCGTCTCCGCGCTGGACAAGCTGCTCATCCTGCACGCGGACCACGAGCAGAACTGCTCCACCTCCACCGTGCGCCTCGTCGGCTCCTCGCAGGCGAACATGTTCGCCTCGATCTCCGCCGGCATCAGCGCCCTCTGGGGCCCGCTGCACGGCGGCGCCAACCAGTCCGTCCTGGAGATGCTGGAAGGCATCCAGGCCAACGGCGGCGACGTCGACTCCTTCATCCGCAAGGTGAAGAACAAGGAGGACGGCGTCCGCCTGATGGGCTTCGGCCACCGGGTGTACAAGTCCTTCGACCCGCGCGCCAAGATCATCAAGGCCGCCGCCCACGACGTGCTGTCCGCGCTCGGCAAGTCCGACGAGCTGCTGGACATCGCGCTCAAGCTGGAGGAGCACGCGCTCTCCGACGACTACTTCGTCTCGCGCAACCTCTACCCGAACGTGGACTTCTACACGGGTCTCATCTACCGCGCGATGGGCTTCCCGACCGAGATGTTCACCGTGCTCTTCGCCCTCGGCCGCCTTCCGGGCTGGATCGCCCAGTGGCACGAGATGATCAAGGAGCCCGGTTCGCGCATCGGCCGTCCGCGCCAGATCTACACCGGTGAGGTCCTGCGCGACTTCGTGCCGGTCGAGGCCCGCTAGACCGAGGCGTCCCGCCCCGAGCGGGCCGGCGGACCAGTGGTCCGCGGTCCCGCACGGTCGCGAGAAGCGCCCCGCCGCCGATCCCCCCACGGGTCGGCAGCGGGGCGCTTCCCATATCCCCGGAGCGGATTCCCCCCACGGGATCCGGGCCGGGCGTCTGCGGGTAGCAGAGTCCTGCTGCGGTCTGCCGGGGTACGTACGCACGGGAGGGCCGCTCAAAGCTCCCCGGGCACGTGCCCCGGCCAACGCTTGCCTGGAACGTCCCCCAAGACATTCCATGAACGTCCCCCAAGACGTTCTCGGCATCGACCATTAAGACTCGCGAGGAGCCTGAATGGTTACCCCCAAATATCTGTGATCTAGGTCTCGATGTGAAGGTCTTGTGACCTATTTGTAGTCACGGCACGGAGCGGAAGCGGTGTCGTCCGGTCATCGCAAATGAGGATGAAATGGTCGGCTCTTGGTGGTCGATCACGCCTCTGGCCTGGGGAAACGCAGAAACGGGCGAGACGGTCGCGGCGCATGCCAAGGCTGGGTAAAGATTCTTCATGATCGTGGCCGGAGAGCGCGCAGGTGGCCGGATCGCGTCCCTGCCGTCACACGCGTCACGGGAGCGCGGCAACCTTTTCGCGAACAGGGGCCGGGTCGGTGTCCACCCCGGGCCCGGGGTGGACACCGACCCGGCCCCCGTGGCCGGTGCCGTGCGGCGGTGTCAGGCGGTGCCGGTGAGCTCGTAGCCGGCCTCGTCGACGGCCTCGCGCACGGCGGCCTCGTCGAGCGGCGCGTCCGAGACCACGGTCACCAGGCCGGTGGCGGCGACGGCCTGCACCGAGGTGACGCCGTCGAGCGCGGAGAGCTCGCTGCCGACGGCCGATTCGCAGTGGCCGCAGGTCATGCCGGTGACCTGGTAGACGGTGGTCACGCCCGCGGTCGGGGCGTCCGCCGCGGCGTCGTGGCACGCGCCGTCGGGCGAGCAGCAGGAGCCGGCGCCGGAGCCCTGGACGGTCTCGAGTTCGGTCTTGGTCTCGCTGGACATCGCGTTCTCCTCGTGATGCTGGACGTGCGGGTGCGGAGGTGCCGGGACGGGGGTCGCCCGGCATGCTCCGACTTTATACCCCTAGGGGGTATCAAGGCGAGCAGATCCCGGAATCCTCGCCGAGCAGGGGCTCGAGATAACGGAACATCACGGCCTTCAGTTCGCCGGTGTACGCCACGCGCTCGGCGCCGTCGTGCGCCACGATCAGGTCGAGTCCCGCCTTGAAGATCGCGAACGTCATCGCGGAGATCCGGGCGACCTCCGCGGACGGCGTCCCGGGGAGGTAGCCGGCGAGAATCTCCTCGATCCGGGTGAGCAGGCCCTGGTGGACGGTGTCGAACTCCTGGGTGATGCGGCCGGGGATGTCGGGGCCGTGCATGAGCACGGCGAACACCGGGTTCTCGTGGTTGAACGCGATCAGCGGGTCGAGGACCGCGTCCAGCAGCTGCTCCAGCGGCAGGTCGAGCGCGGCGGCCGCCAGGGCGGCCCCGTGCGACTGCCGCCACTGGTGCATCAGGCGGTCGCCGAGCTCGAAGGCGATCGCCTCCTTGTTGGGGAAGAACTGGTACAGGGTGCCGGGTGAGACGCCCGCCTCCCGGGCGATCGCGTTGGTGCTGGCGGCGGCGTAGCCCGTGGAGCAGAACACGCTTGCCGCGGCGTCGAGGAGCTGTGCGATGCGCCGCTCCCCCCGCGCCTGCCGCCGCTTCGGCCGCGCCCCGTCCCCGCTCCGTGCGTCCCCGCCGGCGGCCGCGAGCGCGGCCTCGGCGGGGGTGTGCCCGGCGTCCGGGCGCCCGCCCGGTCCGGTGCGCGTGGCGGCGGTGCGGGCGCGGGTGGCGGCAGGGGAGTCCGGTCCGCCGCCCCGGGTGGCGGCGGTGCGGGTCCCGCCCGGTCCGGCGGGTGTGGCGGCGGCCTCGGCAGGGGCCTCCGGCCCGGCGGCCTCGGTCGGGGTGCCCGGCCCGTCCGGTCCGTGCGGTCCGTCCGGTCCGCTCGGTCCGCTCGGAAGCGGGGGCGTGGCGGCGGCCGCGGGGCGGCTCCGTCCGCGACCGGTTCGCGGTGCGGCGGCGGCGTTCCCGCGGGAGCCTCCCGCCGCGACGTCCCCGCGGGAGCTCCCCGTCCCGGCGTCCCCGCCGGAACCCCTCGCCCCGGCGTCCCCGCCGGAACCCGCCTCGCCGGCGGGCGAGCCGCCCGGTGTCGGCGTCGTCGTCCGCCCCTCGGCTCTGGTCGGCTTCGGCACGTGAATCCCCGGCTTCCTGGGCATGGTTGACAAACGCGAGTGTCCGCTCGCATTCTTGTCTCAATGCGAGTGATGACTCGTGTTTGCCAGTCTATGGCAATGGTCAGGCCGTGCCCCCTGCCCGGAAGCAGCCGCACGGACCACGGTGAAGGGGACACCGCACCATGTCCGAAGTCAACACGCCGACCGGGGCCTCCGCGCCGCCCTCCGAGGGGGGAGCGCCGCCGAGCCGCACCGTCCCGGCGCTCGGGCGGTGGACCCGTCTCGTCACCGCGCGCCCGAGGCTGTCGCTGCTCGTCGCCCTCGTGCTCACCGCGCTCGCGGTGGTCGCGGGCAGCGGCGTCGCCGACCGCATGGGCAGCGGCGGCTGGGAGGACCCGTCCGCCGAGTCGACGTACGCCACCCGCCAGGTGGAGCGCGTCTTCCCCGCCTCCCAGCCCAATCTGATCCTCTTCGTCGACGGCGGGTCCCGCGGTGTCGACGACCCCGCCGTGGCCGCCGAGGCCGGGCGGCTCGCCCAGCGGCTCGCCGCCGAGCGCGGCGTCACCGGTGTCGGGTCGTACTGGGGCACCCGCGCGCCCGCCCTGCGGTCGGACGACGGCCGGCAGGCGCTGATCGCGGCACGCATCCAGGGCGACGAGAAGACGGCCGCCGAGACGCTGGACCGGATCGCACCCGGCCTGCGCGGGAAGCACGGCCCGGTCGAGGTCTCGATCGGCGGCCCCGTGGCCGTCCAGCACGAGATGACGACGATCATCCAGGACGACCTCCTGCGGGCCGAGCTGATCGCCCTGCCGGTGACGCTGGTGCTGCTCGTCATGGTGTTCGGCAGCGCCGTCGCGGCACTGCTCCCCCTCGGCGTCGGCATCGTCGCCATCCTCGGGACCAACGCGGTGCTGCGCGGCATCACGGAGTTCACCGACGTGTCCGTCTTCGCCCAGAACCTCACCACGGCCCTCGGCCTCGGTCTCGCCATCGACTACGCCCTGTTCATCGTGCGGCGCTTCCGGGAGGAGCTCGACAGCGGCCGCGAGGTGCGGGAAGCCGTGGGCGTGACGCTGCGCACCGCAGGCCGCACCGTGCTCTTCTCCGCACTGACGGTCGCCGTCTCGCTGGCGGCGATGCTCGTCTTCCCCCAGTACTTCCTGCGGTCGTTCGCCTACGCGGGCATCGCCGTCGTGCTGCTGGCGGCAGGCGCGGCCCTCATCCTGCTGCCGGCGGCCCTGATGCTGCTCGGCCACCGTGTCAACGCGCTGGACCTGCGCAGGCTCTTCCGGCGCAGGACGGCGCGCGGCGACGGTGCGGCGGGCGCCGAGCCCGGTGCTCGCTGGGGGCGATTCGCCGGACTGGTCATGCGCCGCGCACCGCTGTTCGCCTTCACCACCATCGGGGCGCTCGTCCTGCTCGGGCTGCCGTTCCTCGGCGTGAAGTTCGGTACGCCGGACGACCGCCAGCTGCCCTCGGGGGCGGAGTCCCACGTGGTGCAGCAGCAGATCCGCGACGGCTTCGCCGGAAGCCCGACCGGCACCCTGGAGATCCTCGCCGAACCGGCCCCGGAGTCCGGCCCCGCGCCCGGTGCCACGGAGTACGCCCAGTACCGGGACCGGGTCGCCGCACTGCCCGGAGTCATCCGGGTGGACGGCCCCGTCACCTCGGGGGATGCCGCCTACTTCTCCGTGGTGCCTGAGGGCGAGGCCGTGGGAGAGCAGGCACAGCGACTGGTGCACGAACTGCGCGGCATACCCGCCCCGTTCGACACCTCCGTGACCGGACGAGCCGCGGTGCTGGAGGACTCCAAGGCGGCCATCGCCGATCGGCTGCCCCTCGCGCTGGGCATCGTGGTCGTGGTGACCCTCTTCCTGGTCTTCCTGCTCACCGGCAGCGTGCTCATTCCGCTCCAGGCGGTCGTGCTCAACGGACTCAGCCTCACGGCGATGTTCGGCGCGCTGGTGTGGGTGTTCCAGGACGGCCATCTCTCCGGACTGCTGTCGTTCACCTCCACCGGCGACATCGAGACGACCCTGCCCGTCCTGATGTTCTGCATCGCCTTCGGACTCTCCATGGACTACGGCGTCTTCCTCCTCTCCCGGATCAAGGAGGAGTACGACCGGGGCGCCGGCCACGAGCGGGCCGTCCGCTTCGGGCTCCAGCGCACCGGTGGCCTGATCACCGCGGCGGCCGTGATCCTCGCCGTCGTGATGGTGGCCATCGGCACCTCGCGGGTGACGAACACCAAGATGCTCGGACTGGGCATCGCCCTGGCCGTCCTGATGGACGCGATGGTGGTGCGCAGCCTGCTGGTCCCGTCGGTGATGAAGCTGATGGGCGCGGCCAGCTGGTGGGCGCCGCGACCGCTGCGGCGCTTCCACGAGCGGTTCGGCCTGAGCGAGGGGGAGCCGGCGCCGGTGCGGGAATCCATACCGGCGGCGACCGGATCCGGGACCAGCGCAGACGGGCCTCCGGCCGGGCACGGGAAGGAAGTCGAAGGGTCACCGGAGGCCCAGGGCGAGGAGCAGCCGTCGGCTGACCGGAACAGAGCCGGAGTCTGACCGGGCCCGGCCCGCGCACTCCGTGGCCTGGCCCGCTGCGCGGGCTCCGGCCCGCAAGCTCCGCACTCCGCTCCCGCCGCGCGCTCCGGCCCGCGCGAGCCCCGGCCCGCGCGTGCGCACGAGCCGTCTCCCGGACGGCGCGCTGCGGCACACGCGACGAGGCCCCCGCACCCCCTCGGGTGCGAAGGCCTCGCCTCTGACCGGCCCGTCCGCCGGCGGGGCCGTCCGCCCGCCGCGGTCAGGGCGGCGGACGGACGGGATCAGTCTCTTCGGCCCCTGTTCCCCGGTCGGTTGGCCACCCACCTGCGGATGGTGTCCGCGTACCAGTACGGCTTGCCGGACTCCACCTTGTCCGGCGGCGGCAGCAGTCCGTGCTTGCGGTAGGAGCGGACCGTGTCCGGCTGCACCCGGATGTGCGCCGCGATGTCCTTGTAGGACCAGAGCTGTCTGTCCGTCATATACATGGCACCTCCCTGCGCGGGCGGCAGCGGCGGGCGGGGTGCCGTCGGGGGAGCTGCCGCCGTGACACTGGCGATCACTGAGCCTGTGCCCGTTGAACGACGCCCGGCCCTCCCCGGGGCAGCCCTGTAGATCGTCTGTGACACAAAGCCCGCGTAACGGAGACACATGTGATGAGGAAGAAACAACCATGACGGACCTGCGGCATTCTCCTCAGATACCGCAGGAGCGCAGGAAACCGCGCGTGCGTTCGGCGATCGGGTACGGCTTGTCCGGCGGGCAGGGATACATGTCCTGCTCGACGATGGCGAAGAGGTCGACGTCGAGGGCGGCCGCCGCCGCGATGACGGGCTCCAGCGCGGGCACCCCGGCCGGTGGTTCGCACATCACGCCCCGCCCGACCGCCGGACCGAACGGCACCTCACCGGCCACCACTTCGGCGAGGACGGCCGGGTCCACCTGCTTGAGATGGAGGTAGCCGATGCGCTCGCCGTACGTCTTGATGAGCTCCACGCTGTCGCCGCCGCAGTAGGCGTAGTGCCCGGTGTCCAGGCAGAGGGACACCAGCTCCGGATCGGTCGCGTCGAGGAAGCGGCTCACGTTCTCCTCGGTGTCGACATGGGTGTCCGCATGCGGATGCACGACGATCCGCAGCCCGTAGCGCTCCCGCACCTCACGGCCCAGGCGTTCGCTCTGCTCCGTCAGGTCGCGCCACTGGGCCGGCGTCAGCACGCGGTCCTCCAGGACCCGGCCCGTGCGGTCGTCCCGCCAGAAGGACGGGATGACCACCAGGTGTTCCGCCCCCATGGCCCGGGTCAGCGCGGCGATGTCCGAGACGTGCGCCCATGTCTCGTCCCAGACCCCCGGTCCGCGGTGCAGACCGGTGAAGACCGTGCCCGCCGAGACCTTCAGCCCCCGCCGCCCGGTCTCCTCCGCCAGCACGGCGGGATCGCTCGGGAGATAGCCGTACGGGCCGAGTTCGATCCACTCGTACCCGGCGCGGGCGACCTCGTCGAGAAAGCGCCGCCAGGGGACCTGCCGGGGATCGTCGGGGAACCACACCCCCCAGGAGTCAGGGGCCGAGCCGACCCGGATACGGCTGTGGGCGGGGACGGAGGCAGTCATGGCCGTCAGCTTTCCGGCCGCCCGAGAAGGGTGTCAAGGCTTGGTCCGAATGTCCGGACAAAATGTTGACAGGGTTCGCCGGGGACGGCTAGACCTGGGGACACCCCCTGACCGAAGGGACACGTATGAGTCAGCCGTACGCCCTCCAGCCGTACGACGTGATCACGATGGGCCGGATCGGGGTGGACCTCTACCCCCTGCGCACCGGTGTCCCGCTGGAACGGGTCGACACCTTCGGGAAGTTCCTCGGCGGATCGCCGTCCAACGTCGCGGTGGCGGCCGCGCGGCTCGGCCGGCGCACCGCCGTGATCACCCGCACCGGCCAGGACCCCTTCGGGACGTATCTCCACCGCGCCCTGCGGGACTTCGGCGTGGACGACCGCTGGGTGACCTCGGTCGAGGAGTACCCGACACCCGTGACCTTCTGCGAGATCTTCCCGCCCGACGACTTCCCCCTCTACTTCTACCGCCGGCCCAAGGCGCCCGACCTGGAGATCAGGGAGGGCGAGCTGGAGCGCGAACCGATCCGCCGGGCGCGGATCTTCTGGATGACCGGCACCGGACTGTGCGCCGAGCCGAGCCGCACCGCGACCCTGGCCGCGCTCGCCCACCGGGCCAAGGCGGGCACCACCGTCTTCGACCTGGACTGGCGCCCGGTGTTCTGGTCCGACCCCGCCACCGCACGCGGTCACTACGCGCAGGCGCTGGCCCACGCGACCGTCGCGGTCGGCAACGCCGAGGAGTGCGCCGTGGCGACCGGCGAGAGCGATCCGCACGCCGCCGCCGAAGCCCTGCTCGCCGCGGGAGTGGAGCTCGCGGTCGTCAAGCGGGGGCCCGAAGGAGTCCTCGCCGCCCATCGCGACGGCACCCGCGCCGAAGTCCCCCCGGTCCCGGTGGACGTCGTCAACGGGCTGGGCGCGGGCGACGCCTTCGGCGGCGCGCTGTGCCACGGGCTCCTCGCCGGATGGGACCTGGAGCGGACCCTGCGCTTCGCCAACACGGCGGGCGCCGTGGTCGCCGCCCGGCTCGCCTGCTCCTCGGCGATGCCGTCCGAGGCCGAGGTCGCCCAGGTCCTCGCCGGAGGCCCCGTCCCGCCCGACCCCAGCCGCGAGGCGGCGCGGGAGCACCCCGACGACCACCCCGCCGCGCCCCCCGCCGGTCCCGGCGCCGGTCCCGACGGGACGCCCTCATGAGCCGGGTCGACATCGGCGAACTCGTCGGAATCCGCACCCGGCACCCCGAGGCCATCGCCGAAGCCGCCGGCCGCAGACGCCGGCGTTCCGGCCTGCTCGGCGAGCACGGCCGGCTCATGATCGTCGCCGCCGACCATCCCGCCCGCGGCGCGTTCGCCGTCGGTGACCGCCCGCTCGCCATGGCCAACCGCCTCGACCTGCTGGAGCGGCTCTGCCTCGCCCTGTCCCGCCCCGGCGTCGACGGCGTCCTCGCCACCGCCGACATCCTCGACGACCTGCTGCTGCTCGGCGCACTGGACGACAAGGTCGTCATGGGCTCCATGAACCGCGGCGGCCTGGCCGGAGCCTCCTTCGAACTCGACGACCGCTTCACCGGCCACCGTGCCCAGGACCTCGAACGGCTCGGTTTCGACGCCGGCAAGCTGCTGCTCCGCATCGACTACGACGACCCCGCCTCCCTCGACACCCTCGCCGCCGCGGCCCGCGCCGTCGACGAGATGGCGGGGCGTCAGCTCCCCGTCTTCGTGGAGCCGTTCATCTGTCACCGCAGGGACGGAATGCTGCGCAACGATCTGGGCGCCGAGGCCGTGGCGCGTTCCGTCGCCATAGCGTCCGGTCTCGGCGGTACCTCGGCGTACACCTGGCTCAAGGTGCCCGTCACCGAGGACCCCGGCGACATGCGCGCGGTGATGGAGACCTCCACCCTCCCCGCCGTCCTGCTCGGCGGAGACACCGGTGGGGACACTGGCGCGGACACGGACGCCGCGCTCGGACGGTGGAGCGCCGCACTGCGACTGCCCACGGTCCAGGGCCTGGTCGCCGGGCGCGCGCTGCTGTATCCGGCCGACGGCGACGTGGCGGGCGCGGTCGATGCGGCCGTGGCGCTGCTGTAGGGGGTACGCAAGAGACATGAGCGACTTCGAGAAGCCGGACCTCCACCTCCCGGCGGGCAGCACGGCCGGCGGACCGTACGCCGTGGACATCGGCCCGGCGCGCACGGGCTGGGGGTACACGAGCCTGCGGGTGCTGGAACTGCCCCCGGGCGGATCGCACCGGCTGGAGACGGGCGACAGCGAGTGGATCGTGCTGCCGCTCGGCGGCGGCTGTACGGTGCACACGCACGGCGAGTTGTTCCAACTGCACGGGCGGGACGGTGTGTTCGGCGGAGTGAGCGACTTCGCCTATGTGCCGCGCGACGCCCATGCCCTGATCGCCTCCGGTGCGGGAGGCCGCTTCGCCCTGGCAGGAGCGAGGTGCGAGCGTCGACTCCCCGCTCGCTACGGCCCCGCGCCGGAGGTACCCGTCGAGGCCCGCGGCAGCGGCATGCAGGCCCGGCGGGTCCACAACTTCGCGGCCGCCGGCTCCTTCGACTGCGACCGGCTGATCGCCGTCGAGGTCCTCACCCCCGGCGGCCACTGGTCCTCCTACCCGCCCCACAAGCACGACGAGCACCTGCCGGGCGAGGAGAGCGAACTGGAGGAGATCTACTACTTCGAGATCGACCGCGGCGGCACCGGCTACCAGCGGGTGTCCCCGTCCCGCCCCGGCGGCGCCGACCTGCTCGCCGAGGTCCGCACCGGTGACGTGGTCCTCGTCCCCGACGGCTGGCACGGGCCGTCGATCGCCGAACCCGGCCACACCATGTACTACCTCAACGTGATGGCGGGGCCGGGCGCCGAGCGGGAGTGGCTGATCCGCTTCCACCCCGGCCACCTCACCGACGGGACGAAGGGCTACCGATGAGTCCGGCACGACGCCTCACCACCGCCCAGGCCCTGGTGCGCTTCCTGACCGCCCAGTACACCGAGCGGGACGGCGAACGGCACCGGCTCATCGCCGCCACCTGGGGCATCTTCGGCCACGGCAACGTCGCCGGCATCGGCCAGGCGCTGCTGGAGTCCGCGGACGGGATGCCGTTCGTCCAGGGCCGCAGCGAACAGGCCATGGTGCACGCGGCCGTCGGGTACGCCCGCCAGTCCCGCAGGCTGTCCGCCCACGCCGTCACCACCTCCATCGGCCCGGGCGCCACCAACCTCGTCACCGGCGCCGCCCTCGCCACCGTCAACCACCTGCCCGTACTCCTGCTGCCCGGGGACGTGTTCGCCACCCGGCCCGCCGACCCCGTCCTCCAGCAGCTGGAGGTGCCGTACGCGGGCGACGTCTCGGTCAACGACGCGCTGCGTCCCGTCTCCCGCTTCTTCGACCGCGTCACCCGTCCCGAGGCGCTGATCCCCGCCGCCCTCCAGGCGATGCGGGTGCTCACCGACCCGGCGCAGACCGGGGCCGTGACGCTCGCGCTGCCGCAGGACGTGCAGGCCGAGGCGTACGACTGGCCCGAGGAGTTCTTCGCCGAGCGGGTGTGGCGGATCACCGCACCGCCCCCCGACCCGGAGGCGCTGGCCGACGCGGTGCGCGCGGTGCGCGCGGCCCGCAGGCCGCTGCTCGTGGCGGGCGGCGGAGTGCACCACAGCGGGGCGGAGGCCGCCCTGGCGGCGTTCGCGGAGGCCACCGGGGTGCCCGTCGCCTCCACCCAGGCCGGCAAGGGCTCCCTGCCCCACGACCATCCGGCCGACGTGGGCGGCATCGGACACACCGGCACCGCCACCGCCGACGCCCTCGCCCGCACCGCCGACCTGGTGATCGGCGTCGGCACCCGCTTCACCGACTTCACCACCGCCTCCGGCACCCTCTTCCAGGACCCCGGCGTCCGCTTCCTCAACATCAACGTCGCCGGCTTCGACGCCCACAAGCTCTCCGCCCTTCCCCTCGTCGCCGACGCCCGGGCGGCCCTCGCCGCCCTCACCGAGGGGCTCGCCGGGCACCGGGTCGACCCCGCCCACGAGGCCGCGTACCGCGCGGAGAAGACGGCGTGGGAGCAGCGGGTCACCGCGGCGTTCGCCGCGCCCGACCCCGGCCTGCCGCCGACCCAGGCGCAGGTCCTCGGCCTCCTCGACGCACTGGTCACCGGGGACGACATCCTGATCAACGCCGCCGGTTCGCTCCCCGGCGACCTCCACAAGCTGTGGCGCGCCCGCTCGGCCGACCAGTACCACGTCGAGTACGGCTACTCCTGCATGGGCTACGAGATCCCGGCGGCGATCGGCGTGGCGATGGCCGCTCCCGGACGCCCGGTGTGGGCCCTGGTCGGCGACGGCACCTACCTGATGAACCCGACCGAGATCGTCACCGCCGTCCAGGAGGGCGTCCCGTTCCGCCTGGTCGTCCTCCAGAACCACGGCTACGCCTCCATCGGCGGGCTCTCCGAGGCGGTCGGCGGCGAGCGCTTCGGCACCGCCTACCGGCAGCGCACCGGCCCCGGGCGGGCCTTCGACGGCGCGCCGCTGCCCGTCGACCTGGCGGCCAACGCGGCCTCCCTCGGCATGCGGGTGATCCGCGCCGCGACCATCGGTGACCTGCGGGAAGCCCTGGCCGAGGCCAGGGAGGCGACCGTGCCCACATGTGTCTACACGGAGACCGCAATGCCCGACACTGTGTCGGGCCCGCCCGGGGCGCAGGCATGGTGGGATGTTCCGGTGGCCGAGACCGCGGCCCGCCCGGCGGCGGTCACGGCGCGCGAGGAGTACGACCGGCACGCCGCCGCCCGGCGACGCCATCTCTGAAGGACGCGAAGGAGCTTTTCGCCATGACGAAGACCGTCAACCACTGGATCGGTGGCACGACCGTCGAAGGCGCGTCCGGCAACTGGGGCCCGGTCACCGACCCGGCCACGGGCGCCGAGACCACGCGCGTCGCGCTCGCCTCGGCGGCGGAGGTCGACGCGGCCGTGTCGGCGGCGAAGCAGGCGTACGCGACCTGGGGCACCTCGTCCCTCGCCCAGCGGACCGCGGTCCTCTTCCGCTACCGCGCGCTGCTCGACGCCCACCGTGACGACATCGCGGCCCTCATCACCGCCGAGCACGGCAAGGTCCACTCGGACGCCCTCGGCGAGGTGGCCCGCGGCCTGGAGATCGTCGAGCTGGCGTGCGGCATCACCACGCAGCTGAAGGGCGAGCTGTCCACCCAGGTCTCGCAGCGGGTCGACGTGGCCGCCATCCGGCAGCCGCTCGGCGTGGTCGCCGGCATCACGCCGTTCAACTTCCCCGCCATGGTGCCGATGTGGATGTTCCCGCTGGCCGTGGCCTGCGGCAACACCTTCGTGCTCAAGCCGAGCGAGAAGGATCCGTCGGCCGCCAACCTGCTCGCCGAACTGGCCACGCAGGCAGGGCTGCCCGACGGTGTGCTGAACGTCGTCCACGGCGACAAGGTCGCCGTGGACGCCCTGCTGGAGCACCCCGACGTCGCCGCCGTCTCCTTCGTCGGGTCCACCCCGATCGCCCGGTACATCCACACCACCGCCTCCGCCAACGGCAAGCGGGTCCAGGCACTCGGCGGCGCCAAGAACCACATGCTGGTCCTGCCCGACGCCGACCTGGACGCGGCCGCGGACGCCGCGGTGTCCGCGGCCTACGGCTCGGCGGGCGAGCGCTGCATGGCCATCTCGGCGGTCGTCGCGGTCGGCTCCGTCGGCGACGAGCTGGTCCGGAAGATCCGCGAGCGCGCCGAGAAGATCGTCGTCGGCCCCGGAAACGACCCCTCCTCCGAGATGGGCCCGCTGATCACCCGGGCGCACCGCGACAAGGTCGCCTCCTACGTGACGGGCGCCGCCGCGCAGGGCGCAGACGTCGTCCTCGACGGCACGGGCCACACCGTGGCGGGCTACGAGGACGGCCACTGGATCGGACTCTCCCTCCTCGACAGGGTCTCCACCGACTCCGACGCCTACCGCGACGAGATCTTCGGCCCGGTCCTGTGCGTGCTGCGCGCCGAGACGTACGAGGAGGGCGTGGCGCTGATCAACGCCTCGCCGTTCGGCAACGGCACGGCGATCTTCACGCGGGACGGCGGCGCGGCCCGCCGCTTCCAGCTGGAGATCGAGGCGGGCATGGTCGGCGTCAACGTGCCCATCCCGGTGCCGGTGGGCTATCACTCCTTCGGCGGCTGGAAGGACTCGCTCTTCGGCGACCACCACATCTACGGCAACGACGGCGTGCACTTCTACACCCGGGGCAAGGTCGTCACGACCCGCTGGCCCGACCCGGCGGACGCCCCCGCCGGAGTGGACCTGGGCTTCCCGCGCAACCACTGACGCCACTGGCCGTGCTGACACCGCCGGCACCGCCGGCCGTCGCGGCCACCCGCACCCGCCGCTGCCTCCTGGGCCGCCCGCAAGGGCCGCGCCAGGAGGCAGCAGGCCGTCCCGGCGGTAAACCGGTGGCGTCGGCACGGCACGGAGCCGGAGGGTGGACCGCATGTCCGACGAGCCCGAACACCGCGTGTCCGACGAGCCGGAGTACCGCGTCTCCGACGAGCCCGAACACCCCCTGTCCGACGAGCCGAAGTACCGCATCCGCGCCCGCCACACGGAGGAGACCGTCACCGTCTACCAGGCGTACCGCCCCGGGATCGGCGGCCCGGCCGCCCGCGAGGGCCGGTTCCCGGCGGAGTGGAAGCGGGACCGGATGACGTGGATCAAACCGTCCTTCCTGTGGATGATGTACCGCTGCGGCTGGGCGGCCAAGCCGGGTCAGGAGACCGTGCTCGCCGTGGAGATCCGGCGGGACGGCTTCGAATGGGCCCTGCGCCACGCCTGCCTGTCGCACTACGTGCGCGGCCTTCACGACGACCGGGCGGCGTGGCAGCGGGAGCTCCGCCGCTCGCCGGCCCGGGTGCAGTGGGACCCGGAGCGGGATCTGCGTCTCGCGCCCCTGCCGTTCCGCTCGCTGCAACTGGGACTCGCGGGCGAGGCGGCCCGGCTGTACGCGGACGAGTGGACGGTGTCGATCACCGATGTGACCCCGCTCGCCCGCGAGGTCCACGCCCTGGTGCGTGCGGGGGACCTGCCGGCGGCGGCCCGGCTGCTGCCCGTGGAACGGCCGTACCCTGCGGGTCCCGGACTCCTCGGGCGCCTCGTCGCGCCGTGACCCGCCGCCCGGCGGGCGCCCCGCCCGCCGAACTCGCCCCGCGCAAGGCACAGGTGACCGTTCACGGAACGGGCGGGCGGGGCGGACATCGTGCCGGGCGCGGAGCGAGCGCCCCGACCTGCACCCCGTGATGTGACCTGCGGCACAACGGAAGCGTCGCTCGCGCCCGCCGCCCGCCCGCCGTCCCCAACGGGAACGCAGGAAACGGAAGTTGCCCCTCCATCGGCTGTCGTACCGGCGTGTGCAGCTTCGATGCCCGCCCGGTGGAGGTCCGGCCGCCCCTTCCGGATACCGCGTCTGGTGTATGCCGCGGGCGGGTTGTACTACCTCAGGAGGCCTTCCGGTTCCGACTGGCGTCAGCGGAGGGCACACAGGCGGTGCGCTTAGGGTTCAGACATGAAGATCCGACTTCCCCGGCCCGCAGCCCGGAGCCGATGGTTCGCCGGTGCCGCGGCCCTGGCGGTCCTCGCCGGAGCGGGCACCTGGACGGCCGTCGCGGACGACGGCACGCCCGCCGTGCACCGCGAGGACCGGGTGCACACCATGCCCGGAGCGAAGATCGACACCTCCTACTTCACCGCGGGCGGACCGGAGCGGCGGCCGGCCGTCCTCATCGGCCACGGCTTCGGCGGCAGCAAGGACGACCTCCGCGCCCAGGCGGAGAAGCTGGCGCGGGACGGATACGCCGTGCTGACCTGGTCCGCCCGTGGCTTCGGCTCCTCCACCGGGCGGATCGGCCTCAACGACCCCGAGCACGAGGTCCGGGACGTCTCCCGGCTGATCGACTGGCTCGCCGAGCGCCCCGAGGTCGAACTGGACGCGGACGGCGATCCGCGGGTCGGCGTCACCGGCTCCTCCTACGGCGGCGCGATCTCCCTGCTCGCCGCCGGCCACGACAAGCGGGTCGACGCCATCGCCCCCCAGATCACCTACTGGAACCTCGCCGACGCCCTGTTCCCGGACGGCGTGTTCAAGAAGCTCTGGGCCGGGATCTTCTTCACGACCGGCTCCGCGGCCGGCGGCGGCCTCACCGACGCACCCGCCCCCGACGGCGAGAGCACCGACGGCGACGGCCCCGGCGGCGGGACCCCCGGCGACGCGCAGCGCGACGGCGCGTCGCCCGGCGACGGACAGGCCCCGGCGGCCGGCGCGCCCGGCGCCGACGGCTCCGCGCCCCGCAACCCCTCCGTCTGCGGCCGGTTCCAGCCGCAGCTGTGCGCCATGTACGAACGCGTCGCGGTCTCCGGCCGCCCCGACGCCGAGGCCCGGCGGCTCCTGGAGGAACGCAGCCCCTCCGCCGTCGCCGACCGGATCAAGGTCCCCGCCCTCGTCGTCCAGGGGCAGTCGGACTCCCTGTTCCCGCTCACCCACGCGGACGCCATCGCGAAGGCCGTCGCCGCGGGCGGCGCACCCGTCGCCGTCGACTGGATCTCCGGCGGCCACGACGGCGGCGACCGCGAGACGGCGCGCGTCGAGGCCCGCATCTCCGACTGGTTCGACCGCTACCTCAAGGAGGACGAGAGCGCCGCCACCGGCCCCGCGTTCCGGGTCAGCCGCACCGGAGGCGTCGACTCCACCGACGGCCGGGCACAACTGCGCGGCGCGAGCGCCGACCGCTACCCCGGACTCGGCAGCGGGCCGGTCACGATCCCCCTGACCGGCCGCGAGCAGACCTTCGCCAACCCGGCCGGCGCCAGCCCGCCGTCGGTCTCCGCCGTCCCCGGCCTGACCGGCGGAGCGGGCGCCCTCTCCTCGCTCGGCGTCGGCATCTCCCTGGACTTCCCCGGCCAGTCGGCGTCGTTCACCACCGCGCCGCTCCCCGCGACCACCCGCATCACCGGCACCCCGCAGGTCACCGTCACGGTGGCGTCGGACACCGGGGAGGCGGTCCTCTTCGGCAAGGTCTACGACGTCGCCCCCGACGGCCGGCGCCAGGTGCTGCCCTCGCAGCTCGTCGCCCCGGTCCGGATCGAGGACGCCCGCGAAGGCCGCAAGGTCACCCTCCGGCTCCCCGCGATCGACCACGAGGCGGACGCCGGCCACCGGCTGCGCGTCGTCCTGTCCGCGACCGACCTCGGCTACGCCTCCCCGGCGGAGCCCGCCACGTACACCGTCTCCGCCGACGGCCCGCTGACCGTCCCGACCGCCCCGTCCGTGCGGACCCAGGCAGCCGGGCTCGCCTGGTGGGTCTGGGCGCTGCCCGTCGCCGGCGTGATCGTGGCCGCGGCCCTGCTGCTCACCGCCCGCCGCCGGGCCGTCGCCCCCGCGCCCGACCCGGACCGCGCCGGCGTGCCGCTGGAGATCACCGGACTCACCAAGAAGTACGCCAGGTCCACCGACCGGTACGCCGTGCGCGATCTCTCGTTCCGCGTCGAGAAGGGCCAGGTCCTCGGCCTCCTCGGCCCCAACGGAGCGGGCAAGACGACCACCCTGCGGATGCTGATGGGCCTGATCCGCCCCGACGAGGGCGAGATCAGGGTCTTCGGCCACGCCATCCGGCCCGGCGCGCCGGTGCTCTCCCGGGTCGGCGCCTTCGTCGAGGGCGCGGGCTTCCTCCCGCACCTGTCGGGCCGGGAGAACCTGGAGCTCTACTGGCGGGCGACCGGCCGGCCGGCGGGCGACGCCCGCATGGAGGAGGCACTGGAGATCGCGGGCCTCGGCGACGCACTGGCCCGCGCCGTCCGCACGTACTCGCAGGGCATGCGGCAGCGGCTCGCCATCGCCCAGGCCATGCTGGGCCTCCCCGACCTGCTGATCCTCGACGAGCCGACCAACGGACTCGACCCGCCGCAGATCCGCGAGATGCGGGACGTGATGATCCGGTACGCCGCCGGTGGCCGGACCGTCATCGTCTCCAGCCACCTCCTCTCGGAGGTGGAGCAGTCCTGCACCCACCTCGTGGTCATGGACCGCGGACAGCTGGTGCAGGCGGGACCGGTGGCCGAGATCACCGGAGAGGGCGACACCCTGCTCGTCACCACCGACGGCGAGGTGGCCGACCCGGTCGTGGAGAAGCTCGCCGCGCTGCCCGGCATCGGCTCGGCCGTGCGCAGCGGTGAAGGGCTGCTCGTCCGCCTGGACGGCGCGAGCGCGACGACCCTCATCGCCGAACTGGTCCGTCTCGACGTGCCCGTCACGGGCGTCGGCCCGCACCGCCGCCTGGAGGACGCGTTCCTCACCCTGATCGGAGGCTCCGCATGAGCGCGCCCGTCCACGAGGCTCCGGCCGCGCCCGCCGACGCGGCGCCCGGCTACCGGGCGGGCCGCACCCTGCCGCTGCGGGTGGAGGCGGTGCGGCAGCTGAAGCGGCGCCGGACCCTGGTGATGGCCGCGATCCTGACCGCGCTGCCGTTCGTGCTGATCGTGGCCTTCGCGATCGGCGGATCGCCGGACGAGCGCGAGGGCGGCCGGATCAACCTGATGGACACGGCGACGGCGTCGGGGGCCAACTTCGCCGCCACCTGCCTGTTCGTCTCCGCGGGCTTCCTGCTGGTGGTGCCCGTGGCGCTGTTCCACGGGGACACCGTCGCCTCCGAGGCCAACTGGTCGTCCCTGCGCTACCTGCTGGCCGCGCCCGTGCCGCGGACCCGGCTGCTCTGGTCCAAGCTCGCCGTCGCCCTCGGGTTCAGCGCGGCCGCGATGGTCCTGCTGCCATTGGTCGGCCTGGCGGCGGGCTCAGTCGCCTACGGATGGGGGCCGCTGAAGCTGCCCACCGGGGGGTCGCTGCCGGCCGCCGACTCGCTCGCCAGGATCGGGATCGTCGTCGCGTTCGTCTTCCTCTCCCAACTGGTGACTGCCGGGCTCGCGTTCTGGCTGTCGACCAAGACCGACGCACCGCTCGGAGCGGTCGGCGG
Source organism: Streptomyces genisteinicus (assembly GCF_014489615.1). Taxonomy (GTDB): domain Bacteria; phylum Actinomycetota; class Actinomycetes; order Streptomycetales; family Streptomycetaceae; genus Streptomyces; species Streptomyces genisteinicus. The sequence continues at coordinate 2,458,558 of NZ_CP060825.1, read as the reverse complement.
AGCGGTCGGCCTGACCATCATCGGCAATGTGCTGGACGCGGTGACCGCCCTCGGGGCCTGGCGCGAAGTGCTCCCCGCGCACTGGCAGTTCGCATGGATCGACGCCCTCCAGCCGGACCTCGAATGGACAGGCATGCTGAAGGGGGCCTCGGTCTCCGTCACCTACGCGCTGGTGCTCTTCGCGCTCGCCTTCCGCAACTTCTCCCGCAAGGACATCGTCTCGTAGCGCCACGGCACCGGCCTCCGGCGGCCGGGCTCGGACCTCCGGCGACGGCGCACGGACCTCCGGCGACGCGGCAGGTGCGAACGCCCCGAACCGGGGCGAAAGCCCTGCCGCGTTGCCGCATCGAGACGTATCCGCAACCCCTTCGTCTGCTCCTTCCGGGCTCCTCGCACGTCACATTCACAAGTGACGCGACAGCGAGGGGGAACCGCGATGAGGCTCCGTTCGGACACGAACGCCCTTACCGGGAAAGGACGGACCGCCCGGCGGGCGGTCCGCGGTGTGACGGCCGTACTGCTGGCGTCGGGGCTCGCCCTGACGGCCGCGGCGTGCGGCGCGGGCTCCGACAGGAGCGCCGCCGACCGGTCGGAGGGCGGCAGGAGCCACGACGGCGCGCCCGCGCCGGTCGCCCCGGACGGGGGCCGGGGCTACGAGGACCGGGACGACGCGGGGCGGGACGACGCGTCCGGTGACGAGGCGCCGGGCGAGAAGGCGGTGAAGCCCGCGCCCGACTACCTGTCGACCTTCGCGCTGGACGTCGACACCGCGTCGTACCACTACACCCGGCGGCTGCTGAGGGAAGGCGGCACACCGTCGCCGCAGCAGGTGCGGCCCGAGGAGTTCGTCAACAGCTTCCGCCAGGACTACCGCCGCCCGGACGGCGACGGCTTCTCCGTCACCGTCGACGGCGCGCGCCCCGGGGCGGCGGTCGGCGGGGCGCAGGAGGGCGAGATCACGGCCTCGTCCGACAGGCCGTCCCACGGGTCGTCCGGCAGGGAGGAGGCGGACGCGGGGGACTGGTCCCTGGTGCGGGTCGGCCTCGCCACCGCGGCTGCCGAGGACGCGGGGAGGCGCCCGCCCGCCGCTCTCACCTTCGTCATCGACATCTCGGGCTCCATGGCGGAGCCGGGGCGGCTCGACCTGGTCAAGACCTCGCTCTCCACCCTCACCGACCAGCTGCGCGACGACGACTCCATCGCCGTCGTCACCTTCAGCGGCGAGGCGGAGACCCGCCTGCCGATGACCCGCCTGGACGGCAACCGCGACAGGATCCACGGCATCGTCGACGATCTGGAGCCCGGCGCCTCCACCAACGTCGAGGCCGGTGTCACGACCGGGTACGAGGTGGCCGTCGAGGGCCGCCGGAAGGGGGCGACCAACCGGGTCGTCCTGCTCTCCGACGCCCTGGCCAACACCGGTGCCACGGAGGCCGACACCATCCTGGAGCGCATCGACGACGCCCGCCGCGAGCACGGCATCACCCTCTTCGGCGTCGGGGTCGGCAGCGACTACGGCGACGACCTGATGGAACGTCTCGCCGACCGGGGCGACGGCCACACGACGTACGTCTCCACCACCGAGGACGCCCGCGAGGTCTTCGTCGACCAGCTGCCCGCCCATGTCGAACTGCGGGCCCGCGACGCCAAGGCCCAGGTGGCGTTCGACCCGGCGACCGTGCGGCAGTTCCGGCTCATCGGCTACGAGAACCGTGCCGTGGCGGACGACGACTTCCGGGACGACCGCGTCGACGGCGGCGAGGTCGGCCCCGGCCACACGGTGACCGCCCTGTACGCCGTGCGCCTGCGGGAGGGAGCCCGCGGCCATGTGGCGACCGCGACCGTCCGCTGGCTCGACCCGAAGACCAGGGCACCGCACGAGGCGAGCGGTTCGGTGGAGACCGGTGCCGTCGACGGCCCCCTCTGGGGCGAGGCGCCGAGCCGCCTCCAGATCACCGCGGTCGCCGCGTACTTCGCCGAGTCGCTGCGCGGCGGCGACCTGCCCGGCGCCCCGGACCTCGCCGCTCTGGAGCGCCGCGCCCGCGCCCTCGCCGAGTCCACCGAGGACGACGCGGTGACCGGCCTGGCCGACGCCATCGCCCAGGCGGCCCGCCGAACCGTCGGCTGACCGCGGGGGTTGCGGCCGACGGCCGGGAGGCCCGACGGCCTTGCTGCCGGGGGCCCGGGTGGTGGGGTGGCACCCACCGCCCGGGCCCCGCCCCCGGGGTCCCTGCGGAGCTCCCCGGAATCCCGCTGCGCGGCGACCCCCGGCCCGTCATGATGGCGGGCATGCCGACCCTCCTGCTCGCCCTCGCCGTCGTGTCCACCGGCCTGTACGCCGGTTTCATGCTCATCTTCCTGACGGGCGTCATGCCGGGGCTCGGGCGGCTCCCCGACGACGGGTTCGTCCCGGCGATGCGGCGCGTCAACGAGACGGTCCCGCGGGGGGTTTTCCTCCTCGTCTTCGCCGCGATCGTGGCGTTCCCCGTTGCCGCGCTGCTCGTGCCGACGGAGGGACGTACCGATGCCGACCGGTGGCTGATCGTCGCCGCGCTCGTCTGCTCGGTCCTCAACCACCTCGTCACCGTCGCGGGCAACATCCCGCTCAACAACGCCCTGGCCGCCTCGGAGAACACCACCCCGCCGGTCCCGGACGGCGAGGTGCGGGCCGCCTTCGAGGCGAGGTGGAACCGGCTGCACCTCGTCCGCACTCTGCTCGTCACCGCCGCCTTCGCGCTGCTCGTCGCCGCTGCCGTGGACTGAGACGCGGCACGGGCAGGCCCCCGCCGCGGCGAAGCGGCGGAGGCTTCCTCCTGCGGCTTCGGTTCAGACCATCACGTCATGGGTGGACCGCCAGGCGATCGCCCCGGACAGGCCGGTGACCTCCATGGCCCCGTCCGCCGTCAGCCGGAGACGATTGCCGCGCCCGTCGACGCCCAGGCTCCACACCCGCTGCCCGTCGGCGTCGTCGATGGTGAGGTCGCCGTCCATCTGCATGACGCACATTCCGGGCGACCTGCGCTGCGTCCCGGACGACCACCGCGGAGTGTGTTCGCCGTCCTGGTACAGGACCAGGTTCCCGTCGGTCTCGTAGACGAGCCGGTACCGGCCGCCGCCCGCGCTGATCGAGTCGCCGCCGCGCAGGGTGTCGCCGGGATACATGCGGTCGCCCTGCGCCGTGGGGTTCTCGATGTCGTAGACGTAGCCGAGGCTGCGGTGGTCGAGCACCGCGCTCACCCGCACGCTCGACCACGGCGGCATCAGGTCGCCGACGTTCTGCCCCGGCGGGCCGCCGCTCTGCGGGCGGTACGTCTCGGTGGGATGCTCCCGCTGCCACTGTGCCCAGAGCCGGTCGATGTTGGCGTGATGCAGCCAGAACACGGGGTCGTTGGGCGAGCTGGTGAGCTCCATGTTGCCGCCGATCCACCGGTGGACCATGTTGTGGATGTCCGGTGTTATCACACCTTCCAAGGATTTGCGGAAGCTCTGGCTCACCCCCTCCCACGGCTCGCTGTCGTACGGCGTCATGGCGAGGCAGTCGGACACGTCGCCCGCCGTCGGCAGATGGGGGACGCCGGCGCCGAACTGCCGCCTCAGGTACGAGGGGATCTCCCGGGAGGGATCGATGCAGTTCCATCCGGCGCTGATGGCGAACCGGCCGGTCATCACCCGGTCGTCGCCCGCCCTGCCGTTTCCGCCCATGAAGTCGTCGGTCCAGGGGCTGCTGCCGGTGTCCGTCCAGTCCCAGTACGGAACGGAGAGCGTCTGCCCGCTGGTCGAGGGCGGCAGGGCCACCTCGAAGATCCGGACGAACTCCCGGTGCCAGGGCAGGAAGGTGGGGACGTGGTGGTAGGAGTCGGGGCGGCTCACGTGCGTCTTGACGAACTCGTCGTAGTGGCCTCCGGACTTCACCCCCCACACCGCCGTGACGAAATCCTTCCTCTGGTCCTCGGACAGCAGGGCCTGGTTCCTGCGGACAAGCTGGGCCATGGCGCGCCTCGATCGGATGCTCGGCCGGATGGGTGAACCCCCTCCCACCAACGTCGGATCGCGGCAGGCTCGTCGCCACCTCGATTAGGCCATACGGGTGACCCTCCGGGGGGCCCGCCCGGGCCCGGCGGCAGTCGGCGGCGCGGGGCCGTCCTCTCCGCAGGCCGGGGGCGGTCCGGCGCTTACCCGCTCGCTACGCACGACCCGCTAGGGTGCGCCTGAGCAGCGAAAAGGCCCTCCTGTTCGGAGGGCCTCCCGATCGTGCGCGCGGTGCGCCCCCGGCAGGACTCGAACCTGCGGCCAAGCGCTTAGAAGGCGCCTGCTCTATCCACTGAGCTACGGGGGCCGGATGCGGCCCGGAGACCCTCACGGGTGGTCCGGCCTCGCCGGGCACAAGGATAGGGCTCCCTTGCCCTCGGCCCGGCTGCTTCACCTGCGTGGCACGATGTGGAGGTTCGGTGAAGCGAACCGATAATCGCAGGCAGGCGGGATTCGCGCATCGCTTTTGGCGCCTCGCGCGGCGGGTGTTGTGCACTCGTTATGCCTGGGTCCCACTCGCCCCTTCTGTTCCGTCTGTCCGATCGGCGCGCAGGGATGTTCATACGCTTCAAAAAGACTCCAAAATTGGGCATTCTTCGCATGTGGTGACCTTGGATGCACGGCCTCAGCTGATCGACGCACTCTCCGCCCTGCGCGACCGTGTCGCCGCCGTGCGTCTGCCGCTTCCGCTACGGGGCGCCTCACGCGCCCGGCAGACGCGCACAGAACTTCTCGCGCAGCTCGACGACTACCTCGTACCACGCCTCAAGGACCCCGACGCCCCGCTGCTCGCGGTCATCGGGGGCTCCACGGGTGCGGGCAAGTCCACGCTCGTCAACTCCCTTGTGGGCAGGCGCGTCAGCGAGGCCGGGGTGCTGCGGCCTACGACCCGCACCCCCGTCCTGGTGTGCCATCCCGACGACCACCACTGGTTCGCCGGGATGCGCGTGCTCCCGCACCTCACCCGTGTCTGGATGCCGCCGCAGGACGAGGCCGACGCCGAGGACGAACTCCTCGCGCGCAAGGGCTCCGGGCGCGCGGGCGGCGGGCCCGACGAGAAGTCGCTGCGCATCGAGACGGCCTCGACCCTGCCGCGCGGCCTCGCGCTCCTGGACGCCCCGGACATCGACTCGTTGGTCGTCGAGAACCGCCGGCTCGCCGCCGAGCTGATCTGCGCGGCCGACGTGTGGGTGATGGTCACGACCGCCTCCCGCTACGCCGACGCGGTGCCGTGGCACCTGCTGCGCACCGCGAAGGAGTACGACGCCACCCTCGTCAGCGTCCTCGACCGGGTGCCCCACCAGGTCGTCGACGAGGTGTCACGGCAGTACGCCGCCCTGCTCACCAAGGCGGGCCTCGGCCATGTGCCGCGGTTCACCGTGCCCGAACTGCCCGAGTCCGCGGGCGGCGGCAACGGGCTGCTGCCGACCACCGCCGTCGCCCCGCTGCTGGCCTGGCTCGCCCACCGGGCGCAGGACCCCGCCGCGCGCCAGCAGGCCCTGGGACGCACCGCGGGCGGTGTCCTCGACTCGCTCGGATCACGGATGCCGGAACTGGCGAGCGCGGTCGCCGCCCAGTACGCGGCCGCCGTACGGCTCACCGCGGCCGTCGAGGAGGCCTACGCCGCGCAGCGCGAGCGGGTCCGCGGACGGCTGCGCGCCGGTGCCGTGCTGGCCGGTGACGCCCGCACCCGCTGGCGCGGATACCCCCGCGACAGTTCGGCGGCCGAACTCCTCGACGCCCTCGTGGCCAGCATGTCCGCGCTCCTCCAGTGCGCCGTTGCCGCCGCCGACGAACAGGTGGAGAACGCCTGGCGGCGCGAACCGGCCGCCGGGGCCTTCGGATCGGACGGCGGCTCCGACCCGGAGAGCGGCGAGCGCATCGGGCTCGCCGTCCGGCGCTGGCGCCGGGTCCTGGAGGAATTCGCCGAGGAGGAGGTGCGCGGCATGGAGCGCAACACCGCTCCCGACGCCGAGACCGTCGCCGCCCTCCTCGCCACCGCCCTGCTCGGCGGCCGGCGCGCCCGCGGCGCGGGCGAGCGGCTGGCCGAACGCATCGGCGCCCAGGGCGCACTGCGTCTGCGCGACAAGGGCGGCGAACTCGTGACCACCACCATCGACGACGTGCTGCACGGCGAACGGGACCGCAGGCTCGCCCCCCTCGACGCGCTCGAGGTGACACCCGAGCCGCAGGCCGAGCTGATCGCCGCGCTGTCCCTACTGCAGAAGGAGAGGTGAGCGCGGGGTGACCGCCATCACCGACGACGCGAACGAGACCGGCGACCGCTGGGACGACGGACTGATCGCCCGCCGCGCCGAGCCGAGGACGTCACCCGACGGCGGCCCCGGCGCGGACGGCGACGGCCCGCCGGACACCGGCGACGCTCAGGCCGGCGACCCGGACGCCGAGGGCGCCGACGGCTCCGGCGAGACCGCCGCCGGCGCGTACGGCGGGCCGCTCAAGGACCGCCTCGACGCCCTGCGCGACCTCCTCGGCCTCTCCCAGGCACGCCTCGACGGCCGCACCCTCGCGGAGGCGGGGCGTGTCCTCGACGAGGCGGCCGCACGGCGGCGGCTCTCCTCCCGGCACACCGTGGTGGCCATCGCCGGAGCGACGGGCAGCGGCAAGTCGACCCTCTTCAACGCGCTCGCCGGCGTGCGCATCGCCGAGACCGGCCTGCGCAGGCCCACCACGTCGGCGCCCATCGCCTGCACGTGGTCCGAGGGCGCGGCCGGGCTGCTGGACCGGCTCGCGGTGCCGGGACGGCTGCGGCGCAGGCCGCTCGCCGGCGGGGACGGCGACGAGCAGCTGCAGGGCCTGGTCCTCATCGACCTGCCGGACCACGACTCGGCCGTCGTCCGCCACCGCGAGAACGTCGACCGGGTCCTGGCGCTGGTCGACGCCGTCATCTGGGTCGTCGATCCGGAGAAGTACGCCGACGCGGCCCTCCACGAGCGCTATCTGCGGCCGCTCGCCGGGCACGCCGAGGTCACCTTCGTCGTGCTCAACCAGGTCGACCGGCTGCCCGGCGACGCCGCCGACCAGGTCCTCGACGACCTGCGCAGGCTGCTCGACGACGACGGCATGGCGGTCGGCGAGCACGGCGAGCCCGGCGCGACCGTGCTCTCCCTCTCCGCCCTCACCGGCGAGGGCGTCGGAGAACTGCGCGAGATGGTCGGCGCGTTCGTCCAGGAGCGCACCGCGGCGGCACGCCGGCTCTCCGCCGACGTCGACGCGGCCGCCGCCGCCCTGCGCCCGGTGTATGTCGCCGACGGCCGCACAGGCCTGAACGAACGGGCCCGTGAGGACTTCTCGGCACAGCTGGCCGACGCGGTCGGCGCCACGGCGGCGGGGGAGGCGGCGGAACGCGAGTGGCGCAGGAATGCCGGGCGTGCCTGCGGGACGCCGTGGCTGCGGCTGTGGCGCTGGTACGAGCGGACCCGGATGCCGGGGGCCGCCTCCCTCCAGCCGCCGCCGCCCGCGGAGGACCAACTCACCGCACGCCAGCGCGTCGAGCAGGCCGTGCGGACGGTCGCCGACGAGGCGGCCGGCGGGCTGCCCGGGCCCTGGGCGCAGGCCGTCCGGGAGGCGGCCCAGCGGGGTGCGCGCGGGCTGCCCGAGGCGCTGGACGAGCTGGCCGTCCGGGAGGCCGAGGCCACTGGCGAGCGGCCCCGGCGCCCCCGGTGGTGGCCGGCCGCCGTCCTGGCCCAGGCGGCGATGACCCTGCTTCAGATCTACGGGGCGCTCTGGCTGGTGGGACAGATCATCGGGGTGCTGGAGCCGGGGATCGTCCCCCCGGTGCTGGTGATGCTCGCCGGGATCGTGGGCGGACCCCTGGTGGAGTGGGCCTGCGCGGCGGCGGCCAAGGGGCCGGCGCGGCGGTACGGGCAGGACGTCAGACGCCGTCTGCACGAGGCGGCGGCAGGCTGCGGCAGGGCCAAGGTGCTGGACCCGGTCGCCGCGGAACTCATGCGCTACCGCGAGGTGCGGGAGCGGTACGCGACCGTCTCCGGCCCCGCCCGGCCGGGTGCGGGGTCCGGGGGGAGCCGCGCCAGGTCCCGTGCCCGGATCGGGTGACGGAGTTCTCCACAACGGGGCCTTCGTCCACAGCGGTCGGCGCTCTTCCCCCGCCCCGTCCAGCATGGAAGCCGGATCGCCGACGTGCCGCCAGGGGGGCGGCACGCGGCACGTGACCGGCGGAACGGGCCGGTCGGGAGCGCGGGGAGGCGCACGTCATGAACGACACCCTGGTGACCGTGGTGGGGAATGTGGCCACGAATGTGGAGTTCAGGGATACGGCCGCGGGCGGGATGGCGCGATTCCGATTCGCCGTCCAGTCCCGGCGCTGGGACCGTACCAGTGGTAACTGGACCGACGGGCCGACGAGCTTCTACACGGTCTTCGCCTGGCGTTCCCTCGCGGCGAATCTGGCGGCCTCCGTTTCCGTCGGCGAACCCCTCGTCGTGCACGGCAGGCTGAAAGTGCGGGAGGAGGACGCGGACGGCCGGCGCCGGACGTACGTCGACATCGACGCGCTCGCCGCCGGCCACGATCTGACCCGCGGCACCGCGGCCTTCTGCCGGGCGTCCAGGGGAGAATCGCAGGTGAGCCCCCGTCAGCAGACCCCGGACAGGGCGGCGCAGGCGGATTCGGGGGGTTCGCCGCAGCAGCCCGCAGCCGTGATGTGACGCAAAGTCGTGGCGATTTGTCGATGCGGTGACGGAGAAAGGTGCGGCGACGGCCGGTTACACCCCTCGGTGATAACGATTCCGATTCGGAATGGTTGTGTGACGGTATGAAGGGGGACGCGGCTTCTCCCCGTCCATAGGATTCCGGCGTGCTCATCGAGCACATGAGAGTGCTGGCGAGACTCTCCCACCACGCATCACACGTGTGCGCATCCGCGCGTCCATGCGAACGTCTCGCCCGGAGGGGAATTCTGTGTTTGCTCTGTTCTCTGCTACCGCCACGACCGGGCGGCGCAATGCGCGCAGGCGGATAGCCGCCGCGGCCGTCGCCACCGGACTGCTGGCGATGGGCTCCGTCGCGGGCGCCGGCTCCGCCGCCGCCGACGAGCCCGGCCAGAACCCGGGGGGTGCCGCCGCCACGCTCGACGGCCTGAAGACCTGGGACGACGCCATCCTGACGTACAAGGACGGCGACAAGACGAAGAAGAAGGAGATCGCCGCCGGTCTCTTCGAGATGACCGTCGACGGCGGTGGCTCGCTGCAGTCCTACTGCATCGACATCCACAACCCGACCCAGGACAAGGCGAAGTACCTGGAGACCCCCTGGGGCCAGACCTCGCTCGGCGCCAACAAGGACGCGGGCAAGATCCTCTGGATCCTCCAGAACTCCTACCCGCAGGTGAACGACCTGGCCGCGCTCGCGGAGAAGGCCGGCATCAAGGGCAAGCTCAACAAGAAGACCGCCGCCGCCGGCACCCAGGTCGCCATCTGGCGCTTCTCGGACGGCGCCGAGGTCGAGGCCAAGAACAAGGCCGCCGAGAAGCTCGCCGACTACCTCGAGAGCAGCGCGCAGACGCTCCAGGAGCCGAAGACCTCGCTGACCCTCGAGCCCAGCGCGGTCTCCGGCAAGGCGGGCAGCAAGCTCGGCCCCGTCACCGTGCAGACCAACGCCACCGAGGTCTCGGTGACCGGTCCCGCCGACGCCGCCGTCTCCGGCGTGAAGGTCACGGACAAGGACGGCAAGCCCGTCACCTCCGCCGCCAACGGCGCCGAGCTGTACTTCGACGTGCCCGAGGGCGCTGCCGACGGCTCCGGTTCGCTGACCGTCGAGGCCACCACCACCGTCCCGGTGGGCCGCGCGTTCGCGAGCGCCAGCAAGTCCCAGACGCAGATCCTGGCCGGCTCCAGCAAGACCACCGTCACCGCCAACGCGACGGCGACCTGGGCCACCAAGGGCGCCATCCCCTCGGTGACCGCCGAGAAGAACTGCGCCAAGGGCGGCGTCGACGTCACCGCCGGCAACGAGGGCGACTCCCCGTTCACCTTCGAGCTCGCGGGCATCAAGCACACCATCGCCCCGGGTGAGTCCAAGACGGTGACCGTCCCGGTCGCCGAGGACCAGGCCTACGACTTCACCATCACCGGCCCGAACGGCTTCTCCGAGCGCTTCCAGGGCGTGCTCGACTGCGAGACCCAGGGCACCCCGGCGCCCGAGACCCCGGACGAGGAGGAGACCCCGTCCTCCGAGCCGACCCCGGCCTCCGCCGGCGGCTCCTCCGAGGGCACCACGGGCGGCGAGGGCGACCTCGCGGCCACCGGTGGCTCCAGCGCGACCCCGATGATCGCCGGTATCGCGGTCGTCCTGGTCGTCGCGGGCGGTGCCGCGATGTTCATCCTGCGCAAGAAGAAGGCGACCGCCGGACAGTAACGGCTCGCTGACCCCATGTCCCGGGCCCGGCACGCACCGCGTGCCGGGCCCGCGGCACGCCCGGCCGGACCCCGGCGGCGGGCCCCGTACCACCGCGGTTTCCGTCCACGGCACGGCGTACGGCAAGATGGGTGTATCTGCCCACCCACTTCTTGCCGGACGGTTTCTCTTGGCTGAGTACATCTACACCATGCGCAAGACGCGCAAGGCGCACGGCGACAAGGTCATCCTCGATGACGTGACGCTGAGCTTCCTGCCCGGCGCGAAGATCGGTGTGGTCGGCCCCAACGGTGCCGGTAAGTCCACCGTGCTGAAGATCATGGCCGGTCTGGAGCAGCCGTCCAACGGCGACGCCTTCCTCTCGCCCGGCTACTCGGTCGGCATCCTCCTCCAGGAACCGCCGCTCGACGAGGACAAGACGGTCCTCGAGAACGTCCAGCTCGGCGTCTCCGAGGTCAAGGGCAAGCTCGACCGGTTCAACGCCATCGCCGAGGAGATGGCCACGAACTACACGGACGAGCTGATGGAGGAGATGGGCAAGCTCCAGGAGGACCTGGACCACGCCAACGCGTGGGACCTCGACGCCCAGCTGGAGCAGGCCATGGACGCCCTCGGCTGCCCGCCCGGGGACTGGCCCGTCACCAACCTCTCCGGTGGCGAGAAGCGCCGCGTGGCCCTCTGCAAGCTGCTGCTGGAGGCCCCCGACCTGCTGCTCCTCGACGAGCCCACCAACCACCTGGACGCCGAGTCCGTCCAGTGGCTGGAGGCGCACCTCGCCAAGTACGCCGGCACCGTCGTCGCGATCACCCACGACCGGTACTTCCTCGACAACGTCGCGGGCTGGATCCTGGAGCTCGACCGCGGCCGCGCCATCGGCTACGAGGGCAACTACTCCACCTACCTGGAGACCAAGCAGACCCGTCTGAAGGTCGAGGGCCAGAAGGACGCCAAGCGCGCCAAGCGGCTCAAGGAAGAGCTGGAGTGGGTCCGCTCCAACGCGAAGGGGCGGCAGGCCAAGTCCAAGGCCCGTCTCGCGCGTTACGAGGAGATGGCGGCCGAGGCCGACAAGATGCGGAAGCTGGACTTCGAGGAGATCCAGATCCCGCCGGGCCCGCGGCTGGGCTCCGTCGTCGTCGAGGTCACCAACCTCTCCAAGGCGTTCGGCGAGAAGGTCCTCATCGACGACCTGTCGTTCACCCTGCCCCGCAACGGCATTGTCGGCGTGATCGGCCCCAACGGCGCCGGCAAGACGACCCTGTTCAAGATGATCCAGGGCCTGGAGAAGCCGGACTCGGGCCAGATCAAGGTCGGCGAGACCGTCAAGATCTCCTACGTCGACCAGAGCCGCGCCAACATCGACCCGAAGAAGACGCTGTGGGCGGTCGTCTCCGACGAGCTCGACTACATCAACGTCGGCCAGGTCGAGATGCCGTCCCGCGCCTACGTCAGCGCCTTCGGCTTCAAGGGCCCGGACCAGCAGAAGCCCGCCGGCATCCTGTCCGGCGGTGAGCGCAACCGCCTCAACCTGGCGCTCACCCTCAAGCAGGGCGGCAACCTGCTGCTCCTCGACGAGCCGACCAACGACCTCGACGTCGAGACGCTCTCCTCCCTGGAGAACGCGCTCCTCGACTTCCCCGGCGCGGCGGTGGTCGTCTCCCACGACCGCTGGTTCCTCGACCGGGTCGCCACGCACATCCTGGCGTACGAGGGCGAGTCGAAGTGGTTCTGGTTCGAGGGCAACTTCGAGTCGTACGAGAAGAACAAGATCGAGCGTCTCGGCCCGGACGCGGCCCGTCCGCACCGCGCCACCTACAAGAAGCTCACCCGGGGCTGAGCGCATGGCCCGCCACATCTACCGCTGCCCCCTGCGCTGGTCGGACATGGACGCCTTCGGGCACGTCAACAACGTCGTCTTCCTGCGGTACCTGGAAGAGGCGCGGATCGACTTCATGTTCCGCCTGGCGCCGGGGGACGGATCGCCGTCCTTCTCCGGCGGATCGGTGGTCGCCCGGCACGAGATCGACTACGTGCGCCCGCTGGTCCACCGGCACGAGCCGGTGGTGATCGAGTCCTGGGTCACCAAGATCTCCGCCGCGTCGCTCACCATCGCCTACGAGGTGAAGGAAGCCGACGAGGGCGGCACGGTGTATGTGCGGGCCTCCACGGTCGTGGTGCCGTTCAACCTGGCGGAGCAGCGTCCGCGCCGCATCTCCGCGGAGGAGAAGTCCTTCCTCCAGCTCTACCTGGACGACGGCACGGGCAGCCCTGCCGGCGGCGGGGACCCGTCGAAGGACAGCCCCGAGGACGCCCTCGTCGCATGACCGCTCCCATGCCCGTACCCGTGCAGAGCCTGCGCCTCGCCGACGCGAGGGAGGCGGACGACCTCGCCGCCTTCCTCGCCCGGCTGATCCACTACGACCGGGCCGCCGCGGTCCGGCTCGTCGGGCAGGGCGGGGGAGCGGTCGCGGTCTTCGGGCGGCCGCCGTCGTTCGAGGTGCTCGCGATCCGCACGGCCCGCCTGGCGGAGCCGGTCGAGCTCGACGTCACCGTGTCCGCGGGCGAACTGCTGGAGTCGGTGCGCGGCGCGGAGTTCGCCGTGCCCGGCACGGTCACCGGACCGCCCTGGGCCGGGCTGCTCCCGCCGCGCGGCGGCTGGACCGAGGCGCCCGGCCTGCCCGGCGCGCAGGAGATGCGCGGCGCGGTGACGGCGGCCGTCGCCGAGTTCCGGGCCCGGGACGAGGCACTGCCCGCCGAGCGGCGCACCCGCGCCGAGCGGGACCGCATCGGCCGGGAGATCTGGTCGCGCGACGTGGGCGGCACCGGTCTGCCGCTGCGCGCCGTGCACGCCGCCCAGTCCCTCGGCTTCCTGCGCCCCGGGGTGCCGGTCGCACTGCTGTCCTCCGGCGCGTGGCTGAGGCTGCGCACACCCTACGGCTCGGTGGCCCTGCGCCGGAGCGGCTTCGGCGGGCTGACGGTCACCCCGCGCTGACCCGCCCCGCGCGAGCGCCGCGCGCACGGCAGGCGCCGCCCCCGGGAACCTCCCCGACGCCCGCAGCGCCCCGTCCGAGCGCCGCGCCCCGTCCGAGCGCCGCGCCCTGTCCGAGCGCCGCGCCCCCTGGGCTCGCGCCCACCGTGAGCGGCGCCCACCCGGCGAGATCCCCCGCCCCGGGCACCCCACCCCCACAAACAGACTCCCCGGGCCTCAGACCCCGTGCTCGTCCGGCCAGACCCCGATGTGGTCGGACTCCAGCTCCAGCAGCACCCGGTCCCGCATCCCGAGGGAGGAGAGGTGGTCGGCGGGCAGCTGGAGACGCCCGGCGCGGTCGAGCATCGCGTACTCGCGGGCCACCACCGACTCCTGCCCCGTGTCGGCGTCCACCTGGGTCCGCCGCAGGACCTCGGACGAGGTGCGCCCGTCCCGGATGGCGACGGTGCGGCGCACCTCGTCGGCGACCGCCTGGTCGTGGGTCACGATCACGATCGTCGTGCCGAGCTCCTCGTTCGCCCGCCGGAACGCCGCGAAGACCTGCTCCCCGGTCGCCGAGTCCAGCTCACCCGTGGGCTCGTCCGCGAGGAGCACCGACGGCGAGTTCGCCAGCGCGACCGCGATCGCCACCCGCTGCTGCTGCCCGCCGGACAGCTGCTCCGGCCTGCGGTCCGCGTAGTCGGCGGCGCCGAGCATCGACAGCAGCTCCCGGGCACGCTCCGCCTTGCGCCGCCCCCGGCCGGCCCCCCGCCCGCGCAGCTGCATCGGCAGGGCGACGTTCTGCTCGGCGGTCAGGTAGGGGAGCAGGTTGCGTGCCGTCTGCTGCCAGACGAAGCCGACGACCTCGCGGCGGTAGCGCAGCCGCGCCTTCCCGTCCATCGCCAGCAGATCGCTCCCCGCGACCCGGGCGGCGCCCGCCGTGGGCACGTCCAGACCGGCGAGGATGTTCATCAGCGTGGACTTCCCGCTGCCGGACGCGCCCACCAGGGCCATCAGCTCGCCCTCCTTGACGAGGAGGTCGAGGCCCTGGAGCGCCTGCACCTCCACCCCGTCGGTGGAGAACACGCGGACCAGCCGGTCGCACGTGATCAGGGCGTCGTGCCCGTAGGAAGGCCGCTCGCGCCGGGCGGCGACCCGCCGCTCCAGCTCCTCCAGCGTGGTGTCGGTCATCGCATGTCTCCTGCCCTGAGTTCCCGGACGGATCCGCGCCGGCCCGCCCACCAGGCCTGCACGCCGGCGACGAGGGCCGCCAGCAGCACCACCGCCGTCGCCGGCAGCACCAGCGACCAGGCGTCGGCCCGCAGCGACACGTCGTCGACGGTGGCGGCCCCCGGTGCGGCCGCCAGCGCCAGCCGCACCAGGTCGACGCCCGGCGCCAGCAGCGCGATGGTCGCCCAGCCGACGAGCGCGCCGCCCGCCGCGGCGAGCAGCGCCGGGGGCAGCGCCTCCAGCCCGAGCAGCGACCGTCCCTGACGCATGGTCAGTCCCATGGTCCGCAGCCGGGCGAGGAGCATGGTCCGCTCCGGCGCCGACTGGAGCAGCGACAGCATCAGCGCCAGCACGGCGTATCCCGCGCCCGCCGCGATCGCCGCGGTGTAGATGCGCTCCGCGCCCGCCTGGACCGGCGAGTCGGTGAAACCGGCCCGCGCCTCGGCGCGCAGCCGTACGGTGAGGTCCCCGCCGAGCTCCTTCGCCGCAGCCCGCATCGCGGTGCCGTCCAGCCGCTCGCCGGTCACCAGCAGGGCGGACGGGGCGCGGCGCTCCAGCCGGGCGGCGTCGACCAGCAGGAACTCCTTCGACGCGACGGCCGGCGTGCGCTCCCTGACCGCGGCGATCTCCACGGTGAAGGCCCCCGCGACTGCGTCGATCCGATGCCGCCCGCCGCCGAGCCAGGCGGCGACGCCGGGCGAGGCCACGGCCCGCACCACGCCGGGGTCGCCGCCCGGCCGCAGAGCCTGCTCCGGGAACTCGCCGAGCCCCAGGCGGCGGGCCAGCGACGCGTACGCGCCGGGGTCGGCCGCGACCAGGGACACGGCGGGGGCCTCGGCCTGGCGGCCTGCGGCGGGCAGGGTCAGGGCGTGCTCGATCTGCACCGCGGTGACCGAGCGCACCCCGGGCAGGCCGCGGACGGCACGTTCCGCGCCCGGCGGCAGCGCGGCGGAGTCCCCCTCCCCGGACACCCGCGCGTCGGCGCCGGTGGCCAGCAGCGCCGCCCGGGCCCGCGCGTCGTCCACCCCGGCCAGCACCGAGCCGCCGAACCCGGCCGTCGCCAGGGCCAGCAGCAGCGCCAGCAGCGGCAGCGCCCCGACGGCCGACGAACGGCCCGCCCTGGCCAGCGACAGGTATCCGACCGCGCCCCGCAGCCGTGCCGCCGGGCGCGCGGCCCAGCGCAGCGGCACCGGGTACAGCCGGACCAGCACGAGCGCGGCGATCAGGGCCACCAGGACGGGGGCGGCGCTCGCCAGATGGTCGCCGGCGTCGGAGGTGCCCCGGCGCCGCAGCGCGGCCACCGCTCCCACGGCGAGGACCAGCAGGGTCAGTTCGGCGACCGTGCGGCGCCGGCTCGGCCGGGCGAGCGCGAGATCGTCCCGGCCGCCGTGCGCGAGCGGCACCCGGTGCCGTATCACCGCCCGTACCGGCAGCGCGGCACAGGCGACGGCGGCGACGGCCGCCGCCGCG
This sequence comes from Streptomyces genisteinicus, assembly GCF_014489615.1. GTDB lineage: Bacteria > Actinomycetota > Actinomycetes > Streptomycetales > Streptomycetaceae > Streptomyces > Streptomyces genisteinicus. The sequence continues at coordinate 2,442,468 of NZ_CP060825.1, read as the reverse complement.
GCGACCGCCGGGCCGTCACGGGCGTCGTCGACGGCGAGCACCGCCAGGGCCAGGCCGAGCACGGCGGCGGGCACCGCCACCACGCCGGTCTCCGCGAGCAGCCGGCCGCCGATCCCGGCGAGCGAACCGCCGCGCGAGCGCAGCAGGGCGAGCTCGGAACGGCGGCGGGCGGCGAACAGGCCGCCCGCCATGACGACCACGACCACGGCGACCGAGCCGATCCCGAACGCCGCGACGGCGACGACCGGGGAGATCGCCGACCGCATGGCCTCGAAGTCCCCGAGCACACCGTCCAGATCGGTGGAGACGTCCGCGTTCTCGTCGATCAGGTCCTTCAGTCCGATCAGACCCGGGCCGTCCTCCAGCGACGCGAGACGCCGGGAGAGCTCGGGCACGTCCTGCGCCGTGAGCCGGCCGGTCGCCGGGGCGACGCGCCAGTAGGGCTGCGGCGCGCCCAGGGTGCCCAGCAGCGCGGGGGCCGCGTCCGGGGCGATGAGGAGGGCGGCCTTCCAGTAGACGCTGGGCGGCGATCCCGTCGTGGCGCCCAGGCCCGGGGCGCGCAGCACCTCGTCGTAGGACCAGTAGCCGCCTTCCGGCGAGCGCGGCTCGACGATGCCCGTGACGCGAACCGCGAGCGCCGGCCCGTCGGCGGCGCCGACATGGACCACCGAGCCGGTCGCGATGCCGAGGGTCTTCGCGGTCCCGGTGGTGACGACCGCCTCGATCTCCCGGGTGCGGGAGGTGACCTCGCCGCCGGCCCGCGGCAGGCGGCCCTCGGTGACGGTGGAGTGTTCGGCCAGCCCGCTCTGGGCGGCCAGCGTCATCTGCGGGGGCACCGATTCGGGCCGCGGGAGCCAGTCGTCCGTCGCGGGCAGCGGCACGCTGGTGCGCACACCGTGGGCGGACTCGCCGGGCAGGGCGCGCAGCGGCCCGCCGAGCGCCTCCAGCACCGTCGCCCAGTGCCCGGTCACGGCCGCCGACCGCAGGCTCGCCTCCCGTGCCTCCTCGGACCCGGAGAGCCCGGGACCCGGTGTCGACACCTCCACCGCACTGCGCGCGGCGGGAGCGCCGGTGATCGCGTGCCGCAGGCCGCGGTTCTCGTACGCGTCCACGGCACGCGGGAACGCGGCGGCCAGGAAGGCGGTCAGCAGCACCAGGACGCCGAACGCGGCGGCGGTGCCGGGAGAGGTGCGCAGCCGGGTCCGCACCCAGGGGGCGACGGGCCGCCGGCTCCGTGCGCCGGGGCCGGGACGGGACGCGGGTTGCCTGGTCATCTCAGTTGTCCCCCTGGTGGCGCAGCGTCACCGCGGGGTCCGGGCGGCGCAGGGCGATGACGGCGACGATCAGCAGCGGCAGCGCCGCCACACCGGCGAGCAGCGACGCCACCTGTCCCACGGGCAGTTCGACCAGGACCCCCGGCACCGGCTGGGTCGCCTGCCCGGTCAGCACGATCAGCGGCACGACGGCCCGGGTCAGCACCGCGCCGAGGACCACGCCGACGAGCAGCGCGATGCCGATCAGCACCCCCTGCTCCGCCGCGACCAGCCGGGCGAGCCTGCGGCGCGGGGCACCGAGGGCCCGCAGCACGGCGAACTCCGAGGACCGCTCGCGCAGCGACCCGGCCGCGCTCACCGCGAACCCGACCGCGGCCAGGGCGGCGGCCACCACGGCGACGGCGAGGAGCGCCGAGCGGGGTCCCGCGCCCAGCGGGTCGCCGTGGAGTCCGGCGGCGGTGTCGTCACGGACGAGGACCCGGGTGCCGTCGGCGTCCGGGAGCGCGCGCAGCGCGCCGGCGACTTCGTCCGCCGCGCCCGGCGCGGTCGCCAGCCACCACTCGGACGGCGTCAGCGACGCGCCGCCGTCAGCGGCGAGCACGGCGTTGACGGTCCGGAAGTCCAGGAGGACGCCGCCGCCGTCGGCCGCGTCCGCCGGTGTCCGGTCCGCGCCGTCCGGGACCGGGGCGCCGGCCCCGGCCCCCGTCGTCGGCAGCCGCCGCACCACGCCGGCGACGGTGATCCGCAGGTCCCGGCCGCCGAACGTCACGTCGAGGCTGTCGCCCCGGGCCGCGCCGGAGGCGTCCAGGAACGCGTCGGTGACCACGGCGGGGATCTGCCGCGGCGCGGGCGGCCGGACCGCGGAGACCTGCACCGCGAAATCCGCCGTCTCCAGGGGACGGCCCCAGGCGTTGACGCCCAGTTCGCCGGGGGCCGGGGTGTAGCGGACGCTCAGCGGGGCGGGCCCCTGCGGCGCGACCCGCAGCGGGACCGGGTCCGCGGCGTCCGTGCCGTTGCTCGACTGGTACGCCGCCTCCCACCTGAGTCCGGGGTCCGCGGCGACGGGGCGCAGGGTGCCGTCCCCGCCGGCGGACCGGACGCGTTCGACGGTCAGCCGGTGGTCCTCCGCCCGCTGCGGCACCGGGGTGTCCAGCAGGCGTACGCCGGTCAGCGCGAGCGGCCCCGCCGGAAGCGCGCCGCCCCCCGACGCGGTGGTGCCGAGGTCGAGGGTCACCGTGTGGACCCGGCCGTCGACGGGCACGGTGCCCGCGGCGATCCGGTGGACGATCCCGTACCGGTCCTCGAACACGGCGACCGTCCGCACCCGCGTCCCCGACGGCGACACCCCGCCCCGGGCGCCCTCCGCGGTGAGCCGGAGGTCCAGGGCGGCGCGCCGGGCGTCCGCGGGCAGCAGCAGGCCGGGGCGGACGCCGCCGGAGGGCTTCAGGGTGTCCAGCACCGCCCCGGGATCCCCGTCCGCGAGGTCGCCGCGCATCAGCAGCCGGTCCGCCGCACCCGTGGTGTCCAGGGCGAGCACGGTCGCGGTGCGGTTCGCCGACAGGCCGACCGGCGCGCGCACCGCGGGGGCCGCCTCCCGCACACCGGGCAGGGCGGCGTACCGTCCCGCGTCGCCCGGGCCGCCCGTGCCGTCGGCCAGCACGCGCACCGACGCGCCCGAACGGAAGTCGGCCTGGTCGTCCTGCGAACGGTCCCACGACGCGCTCTGCCCGATCGCGAGCATGCCCATCGCCACCGAGAGCACGAGCAGCAGCACCGGGCCCGCGCCGCGCAGCGGACGCCGGCTGAACTGCCAGCCGGCCAGCGCCATCGGCAGCCCGCGTCCGCCCGCGGCCCACCGTTCGGCGAGCCGGGCGGCGGGCGGCAGCAGCCGCAGCGTCAGCACGGTGCCCGCCAGCAGAGCCAGGGCGGGAGCCGTGATCAGCAGCGGATCGACACCGAGTTCGCCCTCCCGGTCGCCGCTCAGCGCGCCGCCGCCGGCCGCCCCGGACTGCCGGTCCAGCTGCCAGAAGGCCACCGCCGCTACGGCCAGCAGCCCGAGGTCGGCGCCGGCCCGCACCGGTCCGGGCAGCGACCGGCCGCGGCCGCGTCGCAGTCCCTCGCCGCCCGCGCCGAGCGCGGGCGCCACCACGGCGGCGGCACAGCACACGGCCACCGCGAGGGCCACCAGCCACACCTGTCCGGCAGGCGCTCCGTCCACGCGCAGACCGCTGTCGTCCAGCGCGGAGTTCGCGGCGAGCAGCCGGGTCAGCGGCCCAGCGAGCAGCGGTGCGCACAGGGCGGCGGGCAGCGCGAGCAGCAGGGCCTCGACCGAGGCCAGCCCAGCGATCCGGCCCCGCGAGGCGCCCCGGGCCCGCAGCAGCCCGGTCTCCCCGGCCCGCTCGCTGCTCAGCAGCCTGGCCACCAGCACCAGGGTGCAGCCGGCCAGCACCACCAGCTGCATGGCCACGATCAGCAGTGTCGAACGGGCCACCAGCAGGGCCCGCTCGCTCTGCGCGAGGACCGTCGGCAGCGAGGTGCGCACCGTCACCGCCCCGGCGAACACCGGGTCCTTGCCGAGCGCCGCGGGTCCGGCGACGGCCGCCGTGTGCAGCGCGCCGATCCGGTCGGTGGTCACCGGGCGGAAGTCGGCCCGGGCGATCCACGCGGAGTCGCCCGCGCCGGTGCGGCCCGAGGCGAGCACGCCGGGGTCGGCGAGCAGCGGACCGTACGTGGTGAACACGGCGGAGCGCACCCCGCGCCCGCCGAGCGGGTCGAGCTGCCAGTACGGGTCGGCCGGGTCGGCCGCCCGGTACACGCCCACGACCTCGGCGGTGAGCGGCTTCTCGGTGAGCCGGTCGGTCAGTTCGAGCCGGGCGCCCACCGTCAGCTCCAGCAGCTTCGCGGCCGCCTCCGGGAGGGCGACCGGCACGGGGCCGCCGCCGCCCGCGGGACCCGGCAGCCGTCCGGCCGCCACGGCCACCTGCGCGGGGTCCAGGGCGGCGAAGTGCGTGAGATCGGGTTCGCCCTTGCGGGCCTCGGGACTCCGGAGCGACCGCGGCAGCGCGTACGCGCCCGAGCGCTCCAGCTTGCGCACGGTGACCGGCAGGCCGTCGAAGGAGGCCGCCGCGCCACGGGCGACCGCCTCGTCGGCGGCGTCGCGGCGGTCCGCGGGGGTCCGGGCGGAGACCGTGAGGGCGGTCCCGGCCGCCTCCCGGGTGCCGAGGGTGTGGCGCAGGGCCGCGTCGCCGACCGATCCGGAGAAGGCGGCGAGGGCGGACAGCACGCAGGTGGTCAGCAGGACGGCCACCAGTGCGGCGGCCAGCAGCAGCCTGTGCGCCCGAAGGCGCAGCAGTACGAACCCCGTCACCCGTCCCCCGCCCCGGCCCGCACCCCCGGCCGGTCCGGCCGGACGCGGGGCGGGCCGCCCCTGAATCCTCCGGCGATGCTTTCAGAGGACACCGCCCGGGGGTAACCGCTTGCCCGGGGACCTTGACCCGATCGTGACCGTTTTCCGGCGGGCGGTCACCGGAGTGTGGGGACCCGTGCGCGCCGGGTGAGAACGCGGTTACCGGTCGGGGGTGTTGACCATCGACGCGGCGGCGTAGGTCAGGTAGCTCCACAACTGGTGCTCGTGCTCGGCGGAGAGCCCCAGCTCGTCCACCGCGGTCCGCATGTGCCTGAGCCACGCGTCGTGCGCCGCCCGGTCGACGGCGAAGGGGGCGTGGCGCATCCGCAGCCGGGGGTGCCCCCGGTTGTCGCTGTACGTCCGGGGCCCTCCCCAGTACTGCATCAGGAACAGCACCAGCCGCTCCTCGGCGGGGCCGAGATCCTCCTCCGGATACATCGGCCGCAGCAACGGGTCGTCGGCGACGCCCTCGTAGAAACGGTGGACGAGGCGTCGAAAGGTCTCCTCGCCGCCGACCTGCTCGTAGAAGGTCTGCTCCTGAAGTGTCCCGCGCGGAATCTCGTTCACCCGACCATCGTCTCAGACACCCCGGCCGAGGCCGGAAGTCCTAGGGCCTCTTGCTTCGGGCCGGATCTCCCCCGCTGTGGCCCCCGGCACGGTTCGCCCCCGGTGCCCGGTCGAAGGAGAGTGGAGTCATGGCTGCACACGCGGATCCCCCGCCGGAACCGCGCCCCGGAACGGGAGCGGACCCGTCCGCCGGGCCGGGGGCCGGGGCGGACCCGTTCGCCGGGCCGGGGGCCGAGGCGCGGGCCGCCATGGTGCGGGAGATCGTCCGCGGGGGAGGACTGACGGATCCCGCCTGGCGGGCGGCGTTCGGCGAGGTGCCGCGGCACCTGTTCGTCCCCAGCTACTTCGCGGTCCGGGAAGGCGTCTACGAGCGGCTCTGGTGCGAGGACCCCGACCCGGAGCGGCGCGCCCGCTGGCTCGGCGGCGCGTACGAGGACGGGCCGCTGGCCACCCGGCTGCGCGACGGCGCGCTGCTGACGTCGTCCAGCCAGCCGTCCCTGATGGCGGTCATGCTCGACGCGCTCCGCCTCCGCGACGGGGACACGGTGCTGGAGATCGGCGCGGGCACCGGCTACAACGCGGCCCTGCTCGCACACCGGCTCGGCGACGGGGCCGTCACCACCGTGGACCTCGACCCGGACATCACCGAGTCCGCGAGGGCGCACCTCGCCGCGGCTGGCCACCGGCCCTGCGTGGTCACGGGCGACGGGGCCCGCGGCTGCCCCCGGCGGGCGCCGTTCGACGCCGTCGTCGCCACCTGCACCCTGCCGTCGGTGCCGCCGGACTGGCTCGCCCAGTGCAGCCCGGGCGCCCGTATCGTCGCCCCGCTGGCCACCGGGCTGATGACCCTGCGGGTGGGGGCCGACACGGACGGGCGGCCGGACGCGGAAGGGCGCTTCCTGCGGACCTCCGCCTACTTCGTGCCGTTGCGCGGCGGGATGGGGGCGCCGGAGAGCAAGGCGGGCGGGCTGCCGCGCCGGGCGATCGAGAACGAGCTCTTCCGCTTCCTCCTCGCACTGACGGCCGACAGCCTGGACCCGCGCGAGGCGCTGTCCCTGTGGGAGCGCGAGCACCGGCCGCGGCGGGACCGGTTCGGCGTCACCGTGCGCGGCGGGCGCCAGTGGGCCTGGCTGGACGACCCCGAGGGTCCCTACGCCTGGCCGCTCGGCGGACCGGGGGCGTGACGCCTCCGGTCCGCCGGGCGGCCGGTGTCAGCCCCGGCGGACCGTGATCGTGGTCCAGGCCCCCACGTGCACCCGGTCGCCGTCCTGGAGCGGGATCGGCACATACGGCTGGATCGGGTCCTCGGCGCCGTTCAGCGTGGTGCCGTTGGTGGAGTTCTTGTCGACGACCGCCCAACTCCCGTCCGGCTGCTGCACCAGCACCGCGTGCTGATGGGACACACCCGGGTCCTCCGGCGGCACCGACAGGTCGATGTCGGGGGACTCGCCGGTCGAGTGCCGGCGGCGGCCGATGCTCACCTGGTTGCCCGAGAGCGGAAGCCGCTGCTCCGGCGAGTAGGCGGGCAGGTTGAGGCCGGTCGCCTCGGGGCCGCTGCGCTGCATCATCGCCATGAAGTAGTCGCGGTCCGGCGCGATCACGGCCGTCCAGCCGAGCGGTTGCTGCGGCTGGGCCGGGAAGTGCGGCGGCTGCCCCTGCGGTCCGCCCTGCGGGGGAGCCTGGTGCTGCTGCGGGGGCTGCCCGAACGGCGAAGGGCTCTGCGGTCCCTGCGGCGACGGCGGCCCCTGCGGACCCTGGTGCCCGGGAGGCGCCTGCGGGCCGGGCGGGGGAGGCGGCGACTGGGTGCGCGACGGCGGCGACAGCATCCAGTCGTCACCGCCGCCGGTGTGCTGCGGCGGCGCGGGCGGCGAAGGCTGCGGGAACGCGGGCGGAGCCGGCGGCCCGCCCTGCTGGAACGCCGACGGCACCGGCGGCGGGAACCCCTGCGGGGGCTGCTGCCCGCCGGGCGCCTGTCCCGGTCCGGGACCGTACCCGGGACCGCCGGGACCCGGGCCGCCGGGACCGTGCAGCGGGTTGGGGGCCTGACCCGGCCCGTGCAGCGGGTTGGGGGGCTGGCCGGGGCCGCCCTGCGCCGGGCCGGGGCCCCGGTCCGGCTCGTGGCCCAGCGGCTCCGCGGGACGGTTCATCTGCGAGGGGCGCGACCCCTGGTAGTCGAAGGGGTCGCGCGGCGGCCCGGGCGGCGGACCAGGCTGGGCCTGGAAACCGGGCGGCAGGTTGAGTCCCGGCTGCGGCGGCGGGGAGATCGGCGTGTACGAGGTGGCCGTCTGCGTCAGGAAGTTGTACCGGCACTCCTCGCAGAACGGCGCCATCGCCTCGCGCGGTGTACGGCACTGCGGGCAGAGCTCCGCCTGGGCCGTCGCCTGCGGATCGGCTCCCGGTCCGGCGTGGCCCCCGGGGCCGGGGTATCCGTAGGCGGGCGGCGGAGGAGGAGGCGGCGGTACGGCTCCGGCCGCGGCGCCGGGGCCGGCCATGCGGTGGCCACAGACCTCGCACCAGTCGTCGGAACCCGACTGGTGTCCGTTCGGGCAGGTCGGCATGTCGGCGCTTCCCCCTCTCCTTCTCCGGCCCGGGGGCCGTCTCCACGTCTGCTCGTGCGTGCTGTCGCGCGCCTACTTCTTCACGCGAACGGTCTTGGTGGAGCGCGTCTCGAGTGTCATCTCGTCCGCATCCGCGACCTTCGCCTTCAGTCGCACAGTACCCGTCGCCACATCGACCACGTCCACCACCTTCGAAAGGAGTTTCGCAGTGTCCTCGTTGCCCGAACGGGCCGCGAGCTGCACGGCGCGGCCCAGTTTCGCCGTCGCTCCGCCGATGTCTCCCGATTTGCGCGCCTGGAGCCCCTGCTGGATGACCTGGGCCAGTTCCGCCTGGCCCGTGTAGTGCGCCACCTGGGCGTTGATCGCCGTCGACGCGGCCAGGTCGTCCGTCCACACGGCACGCACCAGCCCCTGGGACAGGACCTCCGGAGCGCCGCCGCCCGCCGCGGGGGCGATCAGCGAGACCCGGGCCGCGAGCATCTCCTGCCCCACGCCGGCCTCCGGGACCCGCACGCACACGTGGTAGTCGCGCGACTCGTCGCCCCAGGATCCGGTCGGGTAGTCGCCCGCCCGCGGGCCGGCCACGGTGCGGCGGCCCGTCAGGTCCTCCACGGCGGGCGCGACCTGCTTCACGAAGACGATCTCCACACCGACAGGCGTCCACAGCCGCAGGGCCACGTCCGCGACCCCCTTGCCCATCGCCGTCTCCATCATCGACGTGAAGTCGGCGGCCAGGCCGCTCGGATCGGCGACGATGTCGGCGGTGCCCAGCAGCGCGGACGCGATGCCGGTGACCTCCTTGACCTCCCAGTCCGTGCCCACGCCGCGCGCGTCGCAGGTGAACCGTCCCGCACAGGCGTCGAGCGCCGACCGCAGCTCCTCGGGCGACTCGTGCTCGTTGCGGCCGTCGGTGAGCACGATGCCGTGCCGGATCGACGGGTCGGCGGAGGCGAGCAGCCGGTCGGCGAGCCGCAGCCAGGTGCCGATGGCGGTCCCGCCGCCCGCGGTCAGCCGGCGCAGCGCGTCCTTGGCCTGCGCCCGGGTCGCGGGGTCGGCGACCGCGAGCCGCCCGTTGCCGGGAAAGACCTCGGCCGCCTTGTGGGTGCCCGCGACCACGGCGAACGCGACTCCGTCGCGCAGCGTGTCGATGGCGGCGGCGGTCGCGTCCCGGGCGTTGCGCATCTTCGTCGGCGGATAGTCCATCGAACCGGAGCAGTCGACCATCAGCACCACCCCCGCCGAGGGCCCGGCCGGACCCGGCAGTTCGGACGGCCCCGCCGCCGCACCCGGCAGCGGGAAACCGCCCGTGGTGCCGCCGCCGGTGGAGGTCACGGTGACGATCGCGTTGACCTCGCGGCCGCCCTCGGGCAGGTACGCGTTCTGGTAGACGTCGACGGAGAACTGCGGCACCTGGGACTTGGAGAAAACGGCCATCTGATCGGCTCCTTGAGGCTCCATCGGGCGAGGGGCGAAGGGCGGTACGACGGGCGGGCCGGGCCCCGGCGGCCGGTGCCGGGGCCCTCGGCTACGGCGTCGGGACCTGCGGGACCGGCTCGCCGCCCGGCACGGCGAACGGGAGGACCGCCACCGTCACGTTGTCGTGGCCGCCGCCGTCGAGCGCGTGACCGACCAGCATCTGCGCGCTGTGCAGGGGGCGCAGCGCCGCGTCCCCGGGCACCACGCGGGCCATGTCGTCGGCGCCCTCCGCGTAGTTCCACAGCCCGTCCGTGCAGACCACGACGACGCCGGGGCGGTCCGGCTTGAACGACTGCGTGTGCGGGTCCAGTTCGTACGCGTCGGCGCCGAGCCAGCCCGTGATCGCGTGGGCGCGCTCGTCCGCGTACGCCTCCGCCTCGTTCATCAGGCCGGCGGCGACCATCTGGGCAGCCCAGGAGTCGTCCTCGGTCAGCCGGGCCGGCGGCCCGCTGCGGTCGTCCGGGACCCAGTACGCGCGGCTGTCGCCGACCCAGCCCACGACGAGCAGACCGCCCGCGGAGACCGCGCCGACGATCGTGCAGGCCGGCGCGTTCCGGTGACGGCCCGATTCGGGGTCCGGGTCGGTGGCGGCAAGGGAGTTGACCGCCTCGGACGCGGCGACGATGGCCTCGCGCATCGCCTGCTGCGGGTGGGTGCCGCGCGGCAGGGCGGCCAGCAGCTGTTCGTTGGCGGCGCGGGCGGCGGCGGCGGACGCCTCGTCGGGCCGGGTCGCCGACGACACACCGTCGCAGACCACGGCGACGACCGCGGGCGACCCGTCGGGGAGGGCGGTGGTGGAGACGGCGAAGGCGTCCTCGTTGCGGTGGTGGCGCAGACCCCGGTCGCTGACGGCCGCCACCGAACCGAGTTCCTGCTCCATGTGGTCCCGCTCGCGCGGCTGCGCGTGCCCGCAGTTCTCGCAGTAGCCGTCGGTGTCCACCCGGCCCGCACGACAGGCCACGCAGAGCTTGCCGCCGGCAGCGGCGGCCGGCGCCGGCAGGGGCTGCGCGGTCCGCGGATCCACGGCGACGGCCGTACCGGGCCGGGGAGCGGCGAGCTCGAAGTCCCCGGAGGCGGGGGTGTCGTACCGCACCGGGCCGCCCGCCTGCTCCGCGGCGGCCGCCCCGGTCGCCTGGGCGGGCAGCGCCCCGGCGGGCGGGGCGGAGGGGGCGGACGGGTGGGCGGAGCCGGGTGCGGAGGCGCCGCCGGCGGTCGCGGGCGGACCGGCCGGGGACGCCGCCGCGCCGTACCCGGGGTCCGCGGCGCCGGCCGGGCGGGCGGCGGACGGCATGGGTGGCACGGGGGCGGTCGGCGGGACGGGCGGGGCACCGTGCCCGGCCGGGCCGGCCCCCGCCGGGGCGGGCCGGGCGCCTGCGGGGGCGGCGGCGGGCGGTACCGGCGGGTGGGCGGAGCCGGGCGCACCGGAGCCGGCCGCCGGAGGAAGCGGGGCCGAGCGGGGCGCGGCGCCACCGGCGGGGACGCCGCCGCCGTCGTGTGCACCGGCGGGAGCCGCCGGGGCGGCGCCACCGGCCGGGGAGTGCCCCTGCGGCGCGGGACCGGCCGGCGGCGGTACCGGCGCCCCGGCGGGCTGTGCCCCCGCGGGGCCGCCCGCGGAGCTCGCCGCGGACTCCGCGAGGTCGGCGGCGTGCTGGGTGGGCGGCGACATGCCCGAGGTGTCGGTGCCGGCGGCCGCGGGCCACTCCACCGGGGTGCCCGCCGCCCGCGCGGGCTGCCCGGCCCCGCCCGGCGCGGGGAGCGCCGACAGGTCGTACCCGCAGGCTCCGCAGAAACGGTCGCCCGATTCCACCGGTTCCTCGCAGCCGGGGCAGGACTGCCCGTCGGCCGACTGGTGCATCTGCGCCATCATCACACCCACGTCCGGGGGCGGTAGCGGTTGGCCCGCTCCACCAGCTCTATCCGTTCCTCGCCCCGCTGGGCGAGCCGGGCCAGGACCCGGTAGGAACGCTCCAGCCCGAAGCGCAGACCGCGCTCGTCGAGCGGGCTGCCGAGCAGCACCGACGGTCCCTGCGGACCCGGCGCGCCGGCCGCGCCGGGCGCCGCCGCGGACGGCCCGGCTCCGGGACTACCGGAGATTACCCAGTCGAGCGCGGTGCCGAGCACCTCGGTCGCCAACTGCTCCCGGCGCACGGCGTCCAGGCCGAAGGCTCCCAGCGCCTCCACCTGCGCGGCGGCCGCGGAGAGGTCGGCCAGCAGCGCTTCGTGGGCGGCACGCCGGCGCAGCCTCGACCGCACCGCCGCCACCCGCGCGGCCGTGTAGTGGATGGACGCCTCGGGCACCGACTCCAGCGTCTGCACGGCCCCCGTCCGGTCGCCCGCCGCGAGCTGCACCCGGGCGAGACCGAAGGCCGCGCTGACGAAGCTCGGGTCGGTCGTCCACACCAGGCGGTAGTAGTCCGCCGCGTTGTCCAGCTGGCCGAGTACCTCCGCGCACAGCCCGAGCGCCAGCTTCGGCGCGCACTCTCCCGGGAACGCGTCGTACACCGCGTCGAAGGAGAGCGCCGCCGTCTCGTGGTCGCCGTGCACCAGCGAGGCGACACCCCGGTACCAGACGACCCGCCAGTCGTCGGGACGTCCGCCCTCCAGGGTGGCCAGCGTCCCCGAGGCCGAGACCAGGTCGCCCAGTTCCAGCCGGGCGCGCAGCTCGCGCAGCAGCGTCTCGGTGGAGCTCGCCGGCACGGCCTGCAGCGCGGCGACGAGTTCGGCGGGGGCCGAGGACATCAGGCCGGCGAGGAAACCGGCGTTGGGGTCGTGGGGATCGACGCGGGGCACCGGCAGGGCCAGCGCGCCGGCCCGGGCGTCCAGCGGCGCGAGCGAGGCGGCCGCCGGCGGGGCGGAGGCGGCCGGGCCCCGCTGGGCCGGGAGGGCCGCGCCCGGCACGAGTGCGGGGGCCGGGCGGGCGGCGCGTCCGACGCGGCGTGCGCCCAGCGCGGAGACGTCGTCCGCGAGCTCGGCGAACAGCTCGGTGTCCGTCACCCGCAGTTCGGTGCCGAAGAGGGTCGACAGCGCGGGGCGGGGCCGCCCCGTCTGCATCGCGACGACCTCCCGCAGCACCCCGGTGAGCTGGTCGGCCATCTCCTGCGCGGAGGCGAACCTGCGCGCAGGGTCCGGGTCGGTGGCCCGCACCAGCAGGCGGTAGAACGACTCGTAGGCGCGGAAGACGGGGATGTTCTCCGGGTCCGGCAGGCTGTCCACGAAGACGTTCGTGTAGCCCTGGAAGTCGAACGTCATCACCGCGAGCGTCCGGGCCACGGTGTAGAGGTCGGAGGCGACCGACGGCCCCACCTCCGCCACTTCGGGCGCCTGGTAGCCGACGGTCCCGTAGATGGCGGACTCCTCGTCGTCCATCCGGCGGACCGCGCCCATGTCGATCAGCTTCAGCTGGTCCTGCTGCTGGATCGCGTTGTCGACCTTGAAGTCGCAGTAGAGGAGGTTCCTGCTGTGCAGATGGCCGAGGGCCTCCAGCGCCTCGATGCCGTACGCGCAGGCCTGCTCGACCGGCAGCGGATCCCGCCTGCCGTCCGGGCCGCGGCGCGCGTTGGCGATCTCCTTCAGCGACTTGCCGCCGACGTACTCCATGACGATGTAGCCGTCGAGGGAGCCGGTGCGCTGGTCGAGGTGCTCGACGAAGTTGTAGATCCGCACGATGTTGGAGTGCTCGATCTCGGCGAGGAAGCGCCGCTCGGAGATCGCCGCGGCCATCGCGTCCTGGTCGCCCGTGTCGAGCAGGCCCTTCAGCACCACCCAGCGGTCGGACACGGCCCGGTCCACCGCCAGGTACACCCAGCCCAGGCCGCCGTGGGCGAGACAGCCCGCGACCTCGTACTGGCCGTGCACGATGTCGCCGCCCTTGAGCTTGGGCACGAAGGAGTACGGGTGGCCGCACTTGGTGCAGAAGCCCTCCGTGCGCCCCGGCCGGTCCCCCCGGGCGCGCCCGACGGGCGCCCCGCAGTCGGAGCGGGAGCAGAACCGCTTGCGCTCGGGGACCTCCGGATCGGCCATCACCGCGGACCGCGGATCGGGTCTCGGCACCTCCGGCACGGAGACCAGCCCCGCGCCGAGCCGGTTGCGTCCCGAGGCCGCGGTGGACGAGCCGGAACTGCGCACCGACACCGAGCGCGAGGACGCGCTGCCGCCCGTCAGCGAACGCGACAGCCGGCCCGACACCGACCGGCGCGACGTCGACGACCGCGACGACGCCCGTCCGCTGCGCGCCGACACCGAGTCCCGTCCGCCGCCGGCCACTCCGGTGGGCGGCGACGACACCATGCCCGTCGGCGACACCACGGGCGCGAGCCCGCACGTGTCGCAGTACATCTCGCCCCCGCCCATGTCCTCGTAGGAGCCCTCGCAGCCGGGGCGCTGGCAGTTCGTGTTCTCGCTCATGAATCCCCCCTGCTGTCCTCGGGGCCGTGCCCGTCCTGTCGCGGCGCGAGCATCTCCGCCGCCGTGTGCTGGTAGCGCAGCACGGCCTGCTCCGCGACCCGCAGGTCGCAGGGCGCGCTCCAGAGCATGCGCCGGGCCGCGTCGTACCGCTCGACCAGCAGCGGGTCCTCCGCCATACCGTGCCGGGCCACCTTCGCCTTGTACGCGTCGAGCCGGCCGCGCAGTTCGGCGCGCACCGCCAGCGGCGCGGTGACCGCCGTCAAGGACTCCCGGGCCCGGTGCAGTTCGTCCTCCGCGTCCCGTTCCAGCGCGTCCAGCAGCGGGGACAGCCGGTGCCAGCGGGAGTGCCGCCGGTGCTCGGCGGCCGCGACGAGCCGCTCCTGGAGCGCGGTGGGCGGCCCGCTGACCGCGGGCACCTCGGACGCCGCGATCTTGGCCAGCACCTCGCCCCGGGCCGCACGGGCCTCGGCAAGGGTGCGGTCGGCCCGGGAGAGCACGTCGCGCAGCCGCCGCAGCCGCTCCTCCGAGTCCTGCCGGACCTGGAGCACCGCCTCGATCTCCCGGCGGACGTCCTCCAGGTCACGCGCCGCCCGGTCGTACCGGTCGGTGTCGGGGCGGCCGCCGCCCGGCGCCGAACTGCCCGCCGCGGGGCGCCAGAAGGCCAGCGGGTCCGAGACCACCTGCGCGCGCAGGGTCGCCAGCTCGCCGGTGATGGACTCCAGTTCGTCGCCCGAGGGGTGCTCGCCCGGCCGTACGCCGACGGAGTGGGCGAGCGAACGGGTACGGCGCAGCTCGGCGGAGAGGAGGTCTATCCGGGCGGGCAGGGCCGACCACACCGCGTCGGCCGTGATGATCGTGTCGAGCGAGGCCGCGTAGAGGGCGTTCATCCGGGCCACCAGCTCCTGGAGGGTGAACTCCTCCGAGAGCACCGCCGGGCCCGCGAGGTCCGGCGACGGCGGCACGGCCTGGCCCGCGACGGTGACGCTGCGGCCGCGCAGCCGCCCGGTCAGCTCGGCCAGGTCCTCGCGGCTGGACCAGCGCCGCCTGGCGCGCAGTTCGCGCATGGCGTCGAGGGCGCCGGAGTAGGCGTCGAAGTACGTCCACAGCAGGCTGATCGACTGTTCCGCGGCGGCCCAGCGGTCCCGGGTGACGCCGGTCAGGTCGGCGCCCTCCAGGAGTCTGCGGCCGGCGTGGTCCTGGAGTGCCAGGAGCGAGGTCTCGACGGCCTCGTGCTCCGCGCCGAGCCGCGCCAGCGCGCGGTCCACCTCGTCCCGGTCCATCACCGGCCCGTGCGGCGTCCCCGCCGCGCCGGAAAAGGGTCCCGCGACGCCCATCGATCACCTCTCCGTTCCGTGCGTGTCCTGTCCTCGGGCGGTGCCCGTCCCCGTCGTCCCGCCCCGGACCCGTCAGTCGCGGTACTCGGGCCGCGGCGGCGCCGTGATGCCCGGCAGGTCGTCCTTCAGCCAGCGGGTGTACGCCGCCATCCAGGGCCCCTTGCGGTACTCGTCGAGCACGTGGTTCACCCGGCGGACCACGTCGTCCTTGCCGAGCTTGGTGGCCACCCCGTAGAACTCGGTGGTGAACGGCTCGCCCTTGAGCTCGACGGAGGGGTCCTGCGCCGCCTGCCCCGCCGCCAGGGCGTTGTCGGTCACGATGGCGTCCACGAGACCCTGCTGGAGCCTGACCAGGCAGTCCAGCTGGTTCGGCACGGTGAGCAGGTCCTCGTCCTGCGGGCCGCCGTCGTGCTCGTCACGGAAGGTGGCGCCGAAGGCGTTCCTCTCCATGGCCTCGTACGCCGTGGAACCCTCCGCCGTGCACACCCGCCTGCCCTTCAGGGAGGCGTCGTAGCCGGTGATCTCCTGGCCCTTGGGCGCGAGGACCTGCTGTCCCGCCTGGAAGTAGGCGGTGGAGAACGCGACCTGCTCGATGCGGGCGCAGTTGATCGTCATGGTGCGCACCACGATGTCGACCGCACCGCTGTCCAGCGCGGCGATCCGCTGGTTGGTCGGTATCGCGCGGAAGATGATGGCGTCCTCGCTGCCGAGGATGTCCGCTGCGATGGCACGGGCGAGGTCGATGTCGAAGCCCTCCAGCCGGCCGGCCGACGCCTTGGCGGTGCCGTCCGCGGTCTCCTCGGGGTCGAGGGGGCGGCGGAAACCCCACTGGTAGCTGTTCTGGTCGACGCCGACGACGAGCTTGCCGCGCTCCTTGATGGCGTCGATGTTCGGTCCGCCGCCGGCCGACGGGCGCAGGGACGCCTCGGGGTCGGTGCAGTCGTCCGCCTTCGCCGGCAGGGAACTGCCGTGGCGGGCGGGCTCCGCGTCCAGGACGTCCGCGCCTCCGTGGGAGAGCGGCAGCAGCGTGACGGCGGCCGTCAGCGCGCAGGCGGCGGCCATGCCGGCGACGCCGCCCCAGCCCCGCAGCCCGGCCCGGAGCCCGCGCCGGCGGACACCCGTCGGCTCGTCGGTCATCGCTGCCCCTCTCACCGGTACTCCGAAAGCCTGCGGTTGATGCCGAGCACCGCCGCCACCGCGCCGAGCACGGCGAGCAGTGCCGCACCGGCGGCCAGGCCCGTGAACGCCGATCCGGCGGCCTTCGCGGACGCGGTGAACTCCTGCTGCTCGTGCTCCAGCGCCTCGGCGAGGGCCGTGTCGAGGGCGTCGAAGGACTCGTTGGTCGACCCCTCGGCGCCGATGACCCGCTCCACCGCGCCGTCGTAGTCGCCGCCCTGGTCGGCCCTGGTGACGCCGGCATGCCTGGTCCGCCAGGTGGAGACCGTCCCGGCGGCCTTCTCGACGGGCTCGCGGCCCGCGGTGTCGTCGGCGTGGCGGAGCGCGGAGTCCAGGGAGGTGCCCAGCCGCTCCATCGCCTGGGCGTACTCCACGGCGTACTTGTCGCTCCTGCCGTCGTCGGTGAGCACCGCGCCGCGGGCGACCAGGGTGAGGTTCTCGCTGGCGCGGGCCTGGAGCGCCTGGATGCGGGCCTCGCTCAGCACGTCGAGCGAGCGCTGCGCGTGCATCTCGGCGTCGTCCAGCCTGGCCCCGGCGAGGGCCTGGGCGCCGACCAGCCACACCGTGACCAGACCCGCGGCGACGGTGGCGGCGAGCAGCCCGCGGTTGAACACCCGATGGGTGCGGCGGTAGTTGCGCCGCTGGGCCCAGCCGAGGAAGGCGAGCGCGGCGACCCCCGTGGCCACCGACGCCAGGGGCCAGAAGCGGGCGTCGTCGTAGTCGGCACGGAGCCGGGAGGACTCGGCGAGGTGCAGCTTGCGCGCCGCGGGCAGCAGGTCCTCGGTCATCAGGTCGCTGGCGAACCGCAGGTACGCCCCGCCGAGCGGGTGGCCCAGGCGGTTGTTGGCGCGCGCCGTCTCGATGTAGCCGGTGTAGCGGGGGAGATGCTCGTTGAGGTGGGCGATCTGGCGGCCCGACTCGCTGTCGGCGTCCGTGTGGGTGGCGGCGGTCACCAGCAGCCGGGAGGCGCGGGCGATGTCCTTCTCGTACCGCTCCTTGACCTCCCGCGGCTCCTCGGCACCCGAGAGGAAGCCGGTGGAGGCCGCGGTGTTGGCGTCGGCGAGGGAGCGGTAGACGGAGGCCGCGTCCCGGCTCAGCGGCTGGCTGCGGCCCACGACGTCGTCCGCGGCGGCCTCCCGGTCGGAGACCTCCAGAGCCGTCACCGCGCCGAACACCACCAGCAACGCGGCGAGTACGGCTCCGATGATCTGGAGCCGGCCCGGCTCGGTCGTCGCGGCGGTGCGCAGCCGGCGCACGATCTCGGCCCGGGTGCCGGCTGCCGGTCCGCCCGGCGGAGCGGGCGGCTGCGCGGGCACAGGAGTGTGCGCGGGCACCGGCGCAGGCGCGGGTGCAGGAGCCGGCTGAGGCGCGGTGCCCACCGTCGGCGGGTGTGTCACGTGACCTCCCCCTCGGTCGATGACGGCCCGCTCCCCAGCGGGTCCTCGGATGACTCCCGGCCAGCAGTATGGCCGTAGGGGACTGCTTCACACCAGAATTGACTGGATCTTGATCGACTCGTCGCGGCACACGGCGACGACCGCACCTCCCTGGCCCGCCCCCCTGTGTCCCCACAGTGAATACGCTCCCCGCCGCCCGGCGGTTCCCGCCGAACGGGTGAATCCGGGGTGGGGGGTTGCCCGTGTGGGGGGTCGGTTGCCGGGGTGCGGCCCGGTCCTGTGGGGCGCGTTGCCCGTGCGCGGGGTCGGCTGCCGGGGTTCACGGCCCCCGTGCGGGTGGGCGGCCTCGGCGGGGGCTCTGCCCCCGTGCCCCCGCGCCTCAATCGCTGGCGGGGCTGAAGAGAGCTGCCCGTGTGGGGGTCGGTTGCCGGGGTGGGCCCTGTCCGGTGGGGTGCGTTGCCCGTGCGCGGGGTCGGCTGCCCGGGGTCACGGCCCCCGTGCGGGTGGGCGGCCTCGGCGGGGGCTCTGCCCCCGTGCCCCCGCGCCTCAATCGCCGGCGGGGCTGAAGGAGTTGCCCCCGCGCCTCAATCGCCGGCGGGGCTGAGGGGAGCGGCCCCCGCGCCCCAAGCGCCGGCGGGGCCGACAGTGCCCGCCCGAGCGGGACTTCGCCCCGCGGGAGCGCCCGGCCCGCCCGGGTGCGGACGCCCCCGGGCGGGCCCCGCGGGGGCGGGCCCCCGTTCCCGCCGCACGGGGCGTCACGTGCCGAAGTGGGCGCGCAGTCTCGCGTGGGCCTCCGGGAGGGCGGAGGTGCGGTCGAGGCCCAGGAGGGCCGCGCCGAGCACCGGCGGGGCGGTCACCACCCGCACCCGGGCCCTGGGGGCCCGGCGTTCCAGCAGTTCCGCGATGTCCGCGTCCAGTTGGGGGTGCCGGGCCGCCAGGACGCTGCCGCCGAGCACCAGGGGGGTCTCCTCGCCGAGGAGCCCGAGCCGGTCCAGCGCGACGGAGGCCATGGCCACGATCTCCTCGGCCTGACGCCGCACCAGCGACCTGGCCACCCGGTCTCCGCCGGCACTCGTCGCGAAGAGGACCGGGGTCATCTCGTGACGCCGGGCGGCCGGCACCCTGCCCAGGTGCAGCGCCTCGATCAGCGCGTACACGGACTCCAGCCCGAAGTGCGCGGGCAGGGCGCGGGCGAGCGCGGTCGCCTCGCCCCGCCCGTCCTCGGCGCGCGCCGCGTACCAGAGCGCCTCCTCGGCGAGGCCGCCGCCGCCTCCCCAGTCGCCCGAGATCTTCCCGATCGCCGGGAAGCGCGCGGTGCGCCCGTCGGGCAGCATGCCCACGCAGTTGATGCCCGCGCCGCACACCACGGCCACCCCGCGGGGCTCGTCCACTCCGGCGCGCAGCAGCGCGAAGGTGTCGTTGTGCACCTCGGTGACGCCGCCCCAGCCGCGGGCGTGCAGCGCCGCGGTCAGTTCGGCCTCCTCCACGGGCAGGTCGGCGTTGGCGAGCGCGGCGAGGACGAGGCCGGGCCGCTCGACGGGCGTGCCCGCCGCGACGGCCGCGGCCCGTGCGGCGTCCACCGCCTCGGCCAGCACGTCGACGGCGGCCCCGACCCCGACCCGCGGGGGCTGGAAGCCGCCGGCGCGGGCCGTGGCCAGCACGGTCCCGTCGGCGGCGACGAACGCGGCGTCGGTCTTGCTGTTGCCGGCGTCGATGGCGAGGACGGCCGCGTTCACGCCCACGCGAGGTGCTCCCGGTTGTGTGCGAGCAGGCTGTCGGTGAGCCGGTCCGCGTAGTCGTACTGGCCGATCAGCGGATGCGCGAGCAGGGCCCGGAAGACCCGGTCGCGCCCCCCGCGCAGGGCCGCGTCCAGGGCCAGGTCCTCGTACGCGGTCACCTGGGCGATCAGCCCGGCGTAGAGAGGATCGAGCCAGGGCACCGGAAGCGGTGCGGCACCGTCGGCGCCGACCCGGGCCTGCACCTCGACGACGGCGTCGTCCGGGAGGAACGGCAGCGTCCCCCGGTTGAGGGTGTTCACCACCTGCACCCGGCCGCCCGCCCCGCCCAGCAGGGAGGCGGCGAGGTCCACGGCCGCCTCCGAGTAGAAGGCTCCGCCGCGCTTGGCCAGCAGTTCGGGCTTCTCGTCCAGCGAGGGGTCGCCGTACATCTCCAGCAACTGCCGCTCCATGGCCGCGACCTCGGCCGCCCGCGACGGCTTGGTGCGCGACTCCTCGACCACCTCGTCGTGCGCGTAGAAGTAGCGCAGGTAGTAGGAGGGGACCACACCGAGGCGTTCCAGCAGGCTGCGCGGCAGCCGCAGGTCGGCCGCGACGGCCTCGCCGTGCTCGGCGAGCAGCTTCGGCAGCACGTCCTCGCCCCCGGGCCCCCCGAGGCGCACCCCGGTCTCCCAGGTGAGGTGGTTGAGGCCCACGTGGTCGAGGTGCACCTGCCCCGGTGCGACGTTCAGCAGCTTCGCGAACTTGCGCTGGAGGCCGATGGCCACGTTGCACAGGCCGACCGCCTTGTGGCCCGCGGACAGCAGGGCGCGGGTCACGATCCCCACCGGGTTGGTGAAGTCGATGATCCAGGCGTCCGGGTTGGTGCGGCGCACCCGTTCGGCGATGTCCAGGACGACGGGCACGGTGCGCAGCGCCTTCGCGAGGCCGCCCGCGCCCGTGGTCTCCTGGCCGACGCAGCCGCACTCCAGCGGCCAGGTCTCGTCCTGCTGCCGTGCGGCCTGGCCGCCGACGCGCAGCTGGAGCAGGACGGCGTCGGCGCCCTCGACCCCGGCGTCCAGGTCCGAGGTGGTGACGATGGTCCCGCCGTGGCCCTGCTTGGCGAAGATCCGCCGCGCCAGGCCGCCGACGAGCTCCAGCCGGTCGGCGGCCGGGTCGATCAGGACGAGTTCGGTGATCGGCAGGGTGTCGCGCATCCGCGCGAAGCCGTCGATCAGTTCGGGGGTGTAGGTGGAGCCGCCCCCGACGACTGCGAGTTTCATTGTTCCTAGCCCTTCACTCCGGTCAGGGTGACGCCCTCGATGAACGCCTTCTGCGCGAAGAAGAAGACCACGATCACCGGTGCCATGATCAGCACCGTCGCGGCCATGGTGAGATTCCAGTCGGTCTGATGGGCGCCCTTGAAGGACTCCAGGCCGTAGCTCAGGGTCCAGGCGGCCGGGTTCTCGGAGGCGTAGATCTGCGGTCCGAAGTAGTCGTTCCAGCAGTAGAAGAAGTGGAAGAGGGCCACCGCCGCGATGGCGGGCTTCGCCATCGGCAGCACGATCCGCACCATGGTGCGCAGCTCCCCGCAGCCGTCGATGCGGGCGGCCTCCGTGTACTCCTTCGGGATGGTCAGCAGGAACTGGCGCAGCAGGAAGATCGTGAAGGCGTTGCCGAAGCCGAACGGGACGATCAGCGGCCACAGCGTGCCCGCCAGGTCCAGCTGCTTCGCCCAGAACAGGTACATCGGCACCACGACCACCTGCGGCGGCAGCATCATCATGGCGATGACCAGCATCATCGCCAGGTTGCGGCCCCGGAAGCGGAAGACGGCCAGCGCGTAGGCGACCGGGATGCTGGAGCCCACGGCGAGCACCGTGCCGAGGCCCGCGTACAGCAGGGTGTTGCGCCACCAGGTCAGGAAACCCGGGGTGTTCCAGACGGTCGCGAAGTTGCCCCACTCCCAGGTGTGCGGCCACAGGTCGCGGGTGAGCGCCTGGTCGTCGCTCATCACGGCGGTGAGGAAGACGAAGAGGAACGGGAGCAGGAAGAAGAGAGCGGCGGCGACGGCGAGCGAGTGGACGGCCACCCACTCCAGCGCGGCCCGTCGCCGGGCAGCGCGCCGGGCGGCGCCGGTGCCGCCGGTCCCGGGAGGGGAGACGGCCGGTGCCGGCGGGGTACTGGTCAGGGTCATCGGTCAGTCCTCCGCCGACAGGAAGCCGGAGCGGCGCCGCATCAGCACCGCGGTGAACGCCATCGCCAGGGCGAACAGCACCAGCGCGACCACGCACGCCGCTCCGGTGTCGAAGCGCTGGAAGCCCAGGTTGTAGACGATCTGCGGGACGGTGAGCGTGGTCCGGTCGGGATAGCCCGGTTCGAACTGCTGGCCGGAGCCGCCGATCACCCCGCTGGCGACCTTCGCGGCCACCAGCGGCTCCGTGTAGTACTGCATGGTCGCGATGACGCCGGTGACGACCGCGAAGAGCACGATGGGCGAGATGTTCGGCAGGGTGACGTGCCGGAACCGCTGCCACGGCCCCGCGCCGTCCAGCTCCGCCGCCTCGTACTGCTCCTTCGGCACGTCGAGCAGCGCGGCCATGAAGATCACCATCAGGTCGCCGATGCCCCACAGCGCGAGCAGCGTCAGCGACGGCTTGGACCACGCCGGGTCGGTGAACCAGCCGGGCGCCGGCAGCCCCAGCGACTCCAGGATCGTGTTCGCCGGTCCCGTACCGGGGTTGAGCAGGAAGACGAACGACATGGTCGCGGCGACCGGCGGGGCGAGGTAGGGCAGGTAGAAGAAGGTCCGGAACAGCCCGGCACCCGTTCTGATCTTCGTGATCAGCAGCCCGATGCCGATCCCGAAGAGGACCCGCAGCGACACCATCACGGCGACCAGCCACAGCGTGTTGCGCAGCGCGGGCCAGAAGAAGGGGTAGTCGCCGAAGACGTACGCCCAGTTCTTCAGGCCCACCCAGGTCGGCGGAGCGAACCCGTCGTACTTCATGAAGCTGAAGTAGACCGTCGACACCAGCGGGTACGCGAAGAAGACGGCGAAGCCGACCAGCCAGGGGGAGAGGAACGCGAGCGTGCGCAGCGCGTTCCTGCGGCGCCGGGCCCGCAGCCCCGGCGCCACGGCGCGGACGGCCTGGACGGCGGCCATCAGCGCGCCTGCTCGTTGTCCTTGTCGACCTGGGCGTCGGCCTTGCGCAGCCCGGCGTCCAGGTCCTTCTCCCGGCCGGCCTCCCAGCGCACCCCCAGGTCCTGCGCGGTGAGCAGGAACGCCCCGCCGTTCACCGAGGAGGGCGCGTGCGAGCTGCCCGGGTGCTGGGCGATGGAGACGAACGTGCGGTACAGGGGATCGTCGCCCAGGTCCGGCGACTTCAGCGCGGCCTGGGTGGAGGGCACGTTGTGGATGGCGTTGGCGAAGGAGACCACCGCGTCGGTGTCGGTGGAGAGGTACTTCACCAGCTCCCAGGCGGCGTTCTGCTTCTCGCTGACCCGGGCGATGCCGAGGATCGTGCCGGACAGGTACCCCTTGCCGTACTGGTCCGCCTGGTCGTCGGGGACGGGGAACGGCGCGGCGCCGATCTCGAAGTCCAGCTCCGCGTCCGAAGCCATCTTGCCGCGCCACTCGCCGTCGAGCTGCATGGCGACCTGGCCGGTGTGGAACGGGTGCTTGGGGCCCCACTCGTCGCCCAGCGACGCGCGGAAGCGCTCCAGCCGCTCGTAGCCGCCGAGCCGGTCGGCGAGCTTCTTCTGCCAGGTGAACAGCGCCTTCACGGCCGGGTCCCCGGCCAGGGCGGACTTCCCGTCCGCGTCGAAGTACCGGACGCCGAACTGCGAGGCGTAGTGCTCGAACGTGGTCTCGTAGCCCTGGAAGTTGGGCATGAAGCCGAGCTGCTCGTAGGTGTCGCCCTTGCGCTTGGTGAGCTTCTCGGCGACCGCGTCGAACTCGGAGAGGGTCTTCGGCGGGGCGGTGATCCCTGCCTCGGCGAACGCCTTCTTGTTGTAGTAGAGGCCGTACGCGTCGCCCAGCAGCGGCACCGCGCAGCGCTTGCCCTCGTGCTCGGTGTACTTGGCCATCTGCGGCAGGAAGGTGGCCGCCGGGTCGATGCCGGACTTGTCGAGGAACGGCTTCAGGTCGGCGAGCGCCCCCGTGGTGCAGAAGCGGCCGACGTTGTCCGTGGTGAACGAGGAGACGACGTCGGGCGCCTGGGAGCCGCCGGCCCGCAGCGCCTGGTTCAGCTTGTCGTCCGTGATGCCCTTCACGGTCTTCACCGTGATGTTGGGGTGCTTCGCCTCGAAGGATCTGATGTTGGCCTCGATGGCGGCGACCTCGGAGGGCGCGGACCAGCCGTGCCAGAAGGTGAGGGTCGTCCGCGCCTTCGGATCGTCCGGCGCGGCGTCGCCGGCCGACCCCGTGCAGGCCGTGGCGAGGAGCGATATCGCGGCGGTCGCCGCGAGCGCGGCGGCCGTGGTCCGGCGGATTCTGGGCATGGCGGTGTCTCCCTGTGACGAAGGGCCGGGGGAAGGGGGAGAAGCGGGATCGGAGGGCGGGACGGCGGGGTCAGCGCGAGGTGTCGAAGACCTCGTCCCGGGTGGTGGCCAGGGCGCTCTCCAGCGCGCCGCGCAGCACCGGGCCGTGCCGGACGGTGCCGGAGACGAGCCGGGGGCGGGGCGCGGCGAGCTCGGTGAGCTCGGCCGCGACCCGGGTGCGCAGCGGCTCGCCGCCCGCGGCGATGACGTCGCCGGAGAGCACGACGAGCTCCGGGTCGAGCACGGCGACCATGGAGGCGAGACCGGTGGCGAGGCCGGTCGCGTAGGCGTCGAGCAGCTGCCCGTACGCGCCCGAGTCGGCGTCGGCGGCGCGCGCGAGCAAGGAGGCGGCGACCTCCGCGTACGGACCGCTGCCGATGTGCTCGATGCCGAGCTCGCGCGCGAGCCGCGGCAGCGCCTGCGCGCCCGCCAGTTCCTGGAAGCCGCCGCTGTTGGCCTTGGCGACCTGCCGGACGAGCGGGGTGCCGGGCACCGGCAGGAAGCCGACCTCGCCGGCGCCGCCGGTGAAGCCGCGGTGCAGCCTGCCGCCGATCACGAGCGAGGCGCCGAGACCCTCCTCGTTCCACAGCAGGACGAAGGTGTCGTGGCCGCGGGCCGCGCCGAGCCGCTGCTCGGCGACGGCGACCAGGTTGACGTCGTTCTCGTACTCGACCGGCATCGGCAGGGCGGCGGCCAGCTCGTCGAGGAGGGCGGGCGCGTGCCAGCCGGGCAGGTGGGAGGCGTACCGGAGCCGTCCGGTGGACGGGTCGAAGGCGCCGGGGGTGCCGACGACCAGGCGGTGGACGTCGGCACGGGTGATGCCGGCGGCCTTGACCGCGCCGTCGAGCGCGTCGGTGACCTGGCGGACGACGCTGTCCGCGCGGCGGCCGGGGGTGGGCAGCTCGTACTCGCCGGCCACCGCCCCGGTGACGTCGGCGACGGCGGCCCTGATCCGCCGCGAGGTCACGTCCAGGCCGGCGGCGTACGCGGCACGGGCGTTGACCGCGTACAGCTGGGCGCTGGGGCCCGGCCTGCCCGCGGTGGTGCCGGTGACGACCACCAGGCCGGCGGCCTCCAGCCGGGCCAGCAGCTGCGAGGCGGTGGGCTTGGACAGACCGGTGAGGTTGCCGATCCGGGTCCGGGAGAGCGGTCCGTGCTCCAGCAGCAGGTCGAGCGCGGCGCGATCGTTCATGGCCCGCAGCACGCGCGGTGTCCCCGGTGTCGTTCCGGCCATGAAGAGCCTCCAGCAGCACACTGTTAGGAAAGTTTCCTAATCGGTAGGAGGCAAGGTAGGGCGCTGGTCGGGGCGGCGTCAACAACCGCGCCCCCGCAGCGACGGGAACGTCGCTGCGGGGGCGCGGTCGCGGAGGTGCTCCCCGGCGCTACTTGGACAGGTTGGTGGGCGGCGGTATCGGTGACGCGGCCAGGGACTGCGGAGAGGTCTGGGAGGCGAACGCCGACGGCGCGGACATGCCCGCCGTGGGGTCGGCGACGGCCTCCTCCGCCTGCTGCGGCAGCCCGCCGACGATCCGGATGCCCTCCGCGTCGAACGCCCGCTTGATCCGCCAGCGCAGCTCGCGCTCCACGCCGAGCGCCTGGCCCGGCATCGTCTTCGCCGCCACCCGGAACGTCATCGAGTCGAGCAGCACCTCGGTCAGACCCAGCACCTCGACAGGGCCCCACAGGCGCTCGTTCCACGGCTCCGACTTGGCGAGCTCGTCCGCGACCTCGCCGATCACGGCCTTCACCCGGTCCAGGTCCTCCGACGGCCGAACGGTGACATCCACGGCCGACGTCGCCCAGCCCTGACTGAGGTTGCCGATCCGCTTGATCTCGCCGTTGCGCACATACCAGATCTCGCCGTTGTCACCGCGCAGCTTGGTGACGCGCAGGCCCACCTCGATGACCTCGCCCGACGCCACGCCCGCGTCGACCGAGTCCCCGACGCCGTACTGGTCCTCCATGATCATGAACACGCCGGAGAGAAAGTCGGTGACGAGGTTGCGCGCACCGAAGCCGATCGCCACACCCGCCACACCCGCCGAGGCGAGCAGCGGTGCCAGATTGATGTTGAACGCACCGAGGACCATCAGCCCCGCGGTGCCCAGGATCAGGAACGACGCGATCGAACGCAGCACGGAGCCGATCGCCTCCGAGCGCTGTCTGCGCCGCTCGGCGTTGACCAGCAGACCCCCCAGCGCGGTGCCCTCCACCGCCTGCGCGGACCGGTTCATCCGCTCTATGAGCTTGGTCAGCGCGCGGCGCACCAGCATGCGCAGCACCAGCGCGACCGTCAGGATCAGCGCGATCCGCAGACCGGTGTTCAGCCAGGTGGACCAGTTCTCCTCGACCCACCCCGCCGCGTCGCCCGCTCTCTCGGCGGCCTCCTCGAGCGTGACGGGGGCGGGTTGCTGAGTGCCGTCCGCGCGTACGGCGGACCAGAACGCGGTCACAGGGGGAACCTCCAGGCGGGCGACGGGGAACCAGGACAACAGTAACGGCGGCCGCCGCACCGCCCCGCGCCCTCACGGCGGCAAGAGACAAGGCTCACCACGAAGGAAGAAAAGGGACACCTGCGCCTGTGGTGCAGAACACCTCCAGCCCGTTACGCGCACGTGGTGGCGTTCGGACCGGCCATGAGGCGAAACTGAAGGCAGATCGTCCCGGCGCGAGCCACGCGCCGCCGGCGTACAAGGAGGCATCCGTGCCGCATGTCCTGGTCCTCAACGCGTCGTACGAGCCACTGGGCGTCGTACCGCTCCGCCGCGCTCTCGTCCTCGTCCTGGAGAACAAGGCTCTCTGCCTCGAGGAGTCCGGCGCCCTCCTGCACAGTGCGACCCGTGTCGTCGCCGCGCCCAGTGTGGTGAGGCTCAAACGATTCGTACGGGTCCCCTACCGGGGGCCCGTTCCGCTCACCCGCAAAGCGCTCTTCGCCCGCGACGGCGGGCGCTGCATGTACTGCGGTGGCGTCGCAACCAGCGTCGACCACGTGGTGCCGCGCAGCCGCGGAGGGCAGCACGCCTGGGACAACGTGGTGGCGGCCTGCCGCCGCTGCAACCACGTCAAGGCCGACCGGCACCTGCGCGAGCTGGGCTGGCACCTGCGCCACCAGCCCGCCCCGCCCAGCGGGCTCGCCTGGCGGATCATCGGCACGGGCCACCGTGACCCGCGCTGGCTGCCGTACCTCCAGCCGTACGGGGCGGAGGATGCGATGGAGCGCATCGACGGGGTGTCGGCGTAGCGTTTCCCGCGTGTGCGGTGCGGTTTCCGCGGGTGCGGTGCACGTTTGGGTGCGGGTGTGTGGGTGGCGCACCCACGCTGCGCGCGGGTTGTCCTCAGACGCCGGACGGGCTTGGGTGCCCGGTCGGGCATGTTTTTCTTGTGCGGGCGGGGGTGGTGCACCCCCGCTGCGCGCGGGTGTCCTCAAGCGCCGGACGGGCTTGGGTTGCACGGCGCTGGTCCGGTGCGTGGAGTGGGGGTTGCGGGTCCCTCCGGAGGCTAGAGCGCCCGCTCGCCCCAGACTTGACCTGCCCTAGCCTGAGGACCGTCGGGCGCTTACGCCTCCTGCGCGCCCCGTGTCCGCGTGGAACGTACCGGCCCGCCGGTGTGGGGGCTGTCTCTTCGTCCGCGGCCCCGGTGGTCGTGAGCATCTTCCGCCGTGTGTGCTGTTTGCGTGGGTGGTCGCGGGACCGGGTGGCTTTCCCACCTCCGCTGCGCGTGCGAGGTGTCCTTGCCGGACGCGAAGATGTACGGGCAGGTACCCACATCGCCTCGTGCCGCGCCCCCGGTCTCGGACGGCTGCCCCTGCACCCCCCACCCACTCACCCGCAGTCGGAAATGCTCCCTCCCCCCGTCCGGCCGGTGCGTTCGCCGCGGACACGGGGCGCGCAGGAGGCGTAAGCGCCCGACGGTCGTCCAGTTAGGGCGACGTAGGTCTGGGGCGAGCGGGCGCTCTAGCCTCCGGAGGGACCCGCAACTTCCGCTCTGCGGTGCGGACCCAGTTCGGGCAACTCAAGCCCGTCCGGCGTTTGAGGACACCCGCGCGGAGCGGGGGTGCACCACCCCCGCCCGCACATAGCACACATGCCCGACCGGGCACCCAAGCCTGTCCGGCGTCTGAGGACAACCCGCGCGCAGCGTGGGTGCGCCACCCACACACCCGCACCGCACCACCCCGTCCGGCAAGGACACCCCCCGCGCACCCCCCCCTCAGCGGTCCGCGACCGCATACGCCTCGACGGTGAAGAGGGAGTACCCGAAGCGGGTCGCCCGCTCGTCCCCCCGGATCCGGAGGAAGCGGGTGTCCTTCGCGTCCAGGCCGACGGTCTCGCGGCCGCCTCGGCCGTCGGTGACGGTGGCCGCCGTGTGCCAGGTGACCCCGTCGGAGGAGACCTGTACGCGGTAGGACGTCGCGTACGCGTCCTGCCAGTGCAGCACGACCTGCCCCACGCGTGCCGGGCGGGCGAGCTCGACCTGCCACCAGGCGTCCGGGCCGGTGGGCGAGGACCAGCGGGTGGCGCCGTCCCCGTCGGCGGCGGCGGACGCCGGGAAGTCGGCCGTCTCCTCGCCGGACGCGGACGCCTTCGCTCCGGGCGCGCGGACCAGGTCGGGCCCGCCGGTCCGCGGGAAGGCCCGCACGGTGAGTGTGGACTCCTGGCCGGCGAAGGCCAGCGGCACCCGGTACTCGCCCGACGGCGTGTCCTCGGGGACCGTGACCTCGACGGGGACGGTCGCGCGGGTGCCGCGGGGGACGGTGGTGCGCTGCGGCACCCGCACCTCGATGCCGGCCGGGGCCCGCGCGGTCAGCTCGCCCCGGACCTCGCCGGGGCGCTGGGCGGTCAGTCGCACGTCCGTGCGGAGCGGGGCGCCGCCGATCTCCGCCCCCGCCTGTTCGCGGTCGAGCGCGAGTCCGGCCGCGGGCTCGTCGGCGAACCAGGGGACGAGCGCGCGCACGGCCGGCGGCCGGGGGCCGTCCGGCGCGACCCGCAGCGCGTCCACGGTGAGCTCCTTGACGTCGGTCTGCGTCCAGCCGCCCGCGGAGAGCGGGGCGAGCCGCCGCCAGCCCTCGCCGGGCACATGTCCTTCGAGGTGGCCGGGGGAGGTGTGCCCGGGTTCGGTCATGGTCGTCACGGCGGTCACCGGGCGGGGCCCGGCGAGGCGGACGGTGTCCCCGCCCTTGCCGGCGCCCGCGCGGTCGGCGCCGGTCCAGGCGCGTGACTCCTTCTCCGCCCGGTCGAGGAACGCCCCGAGCACGCCCTTGCCGACGGTGACCCGGCTCGCCGAGAGCCGTTCGCGCAGTGGTTCCAGCGCGAGCGAGGCGTCCCAGGCGGCCTGCCCGTCACCGCGGCTCTGGGCGAGCAGCATGTCGACGGCCTTCTCGCCGGCGTGTCCGTAGCGGGAGAGCTGGTCCAGCCAGGGGCGTACCTCGTCGGCGAGGTCGCCGCCGGCCGTGGAGTCCAGCCGTCCGGGGGCCTCGCGCATCACGGCGAAGGCGGACCGCAGTGCGTCGGCCGCGCGTTCCTGGGCCTGTGCGTCGGTGGTGGCGCGGGTGCGCCAGAACTCGTCCATCAGCGGCCGCAGGTAGGCCGATTCCGTGTCGGGGCTGAGGATCGAGGAGGCGTCGTTGCCCGCCAGCGCGCCGAGCGCCTCGCGGGCGCGGGCGTCGCCGCCGGCCAGGTCGTCGAGCGCGGCGCGCCAGGACTCCTGGGGGCGGTAGCCCTTGGGGTTCCAGGCGAAGTCGGCGGCGGTGAACAGCGGGATGCGGGAGGCCGACGCCTGTTCCATGGCGTTGACCAGCAGGGCCGCCGAGCCGCCGGCGACCGCCGGGTCGCGGCCGGTGTAGGGGCCGAGGAAGATCCGGTCCTGGGCCCAGTCGTTGACGGGGTAGTTGTCCATGGTGACCAGCGGGCGGCCGAAGGCCTCCCGGGTCTCGGCCAGTTCGCGGCCGGTGATGGTGCGCGGCACCACGCCGACGCCGGTCCAGCCGACCCGGATGCCGTCGTCCAGCTCCGCGGCCAGAGCGCGCCGGTAGTCAGTGGGGCCGTCCTGGTAGTACTCGGTGGGCACCACGGACAGCTGTTCCGCGCCCGGGTGACGGTCCGCCAGGTGGCGGGCGACGGCGTCCGCGACGCGTGCGTGCGCCTTCGCCGCCGCGGCGGGCCCCGACCCGAAGGCCCTGGCGTCCTTCCCGCAGTGCCACTCGCTGTAGCTGACGTCCTGGAACTGGAGCTGGAACGCCCGTACGCCCAGCGCCCACATGGCGTCGATCTTGCGGTTCAGCGCCCGGATGTCGCCGTCGTCGGAGAGGCACATGGACTGGGCCGGGGCCACCGCCCAGGCGAGCACCACGTGGTTGCGCCGGGCGTGCTCGGCCAGCTCCCTGAACTCGGCGCGCTGCACGGCCGGATAGGCCTCGCGCCACATCGCCTGGCGGTACGGGTCGTCGCCGGGGGCGTAGAGGTACCGGTTCTGCTTGGTGCGGCCCATGAAGTCCAGTTGCTCCATGCGCTGCCGATGGGTCCACGGCGTGCCGTAGAAGCCCTCCGTGGTGCCGCGGACGGCGGTGCCGGGCCAGTCGCGGACCACGACGTGCGGGACGCCGTCGCCGGTGACCAGCTGGCGCAGCGTCTGCACGCCGTGGAACAGGCCGTCGTCACCGGTGCCGTCGAGCGCGACGGTGGCCCGGCCGGCGACCTCTCCGGAGGCGAGGCGGTAGCCGCCGCGGGGCAGGTCGCCCGTCTCCGCGGCGCGCAGCGCGTGCAGTGCCCGCCCGGCCCCGGGGCCGCCGAGGAGGAACACCGGACCCCGGCCGGGCAGCGCGTCGTGCACGGTCCGCACCCCGGCGTCGCGCAGGACGTCCTTCAGCAGGGCCGCGGCGTAGGGGTCGGTGCCGGGGGCCGCGACGACGGTCGCCTCGTGGCCCAGCGGCAGGACGCCTCCGCCCGCGCGCACCGACTGGGGGCGGGGCCAGAGGGGCGGGACGGCCGCGGCGCTCTCGGGGTCCCGGGCGGTGCCCGCCGGGGAGGCGGGATCGCCGGGTGCTGCCGCCGCCGGCTGGGCGCCGCCCAGCAGGCCGCTGATGACGGCCACCGCGAGCGCCGCCGCTGTACGCCTTCTTCCCGCGAGCCGCACGCCCGTGACTCCCCTCGGTCTCCCCGTTCCGCCGGGCTCCGAGCCCACCACCCCACCGCGGGGGTGTCAATGCGCGTGGTCGTTGCGCACCTTTTGCCCGGTGGTGGTGGATGATCGGAGCCGTGTCCGTCGCCGGGGCAGGCCGCCCCGGCCGGGAACGCGATGTGACCTGGGCCACGTTGACCGGACGTCGACGTCTGGGGCCGGGCTCACGGGGTAGGCCCCGGGTGACCCGTTCACGACCGTTCACGTTCCGCTTGGAGTGATTCACCGTGGCCGCATCCGCCCAGCTGCTGCTCGACGCCCTGTCCAAACAGGTCCCGCTCCAGCCGCAGCCGCCCATCGCCTGCCCGCTCGCGCACGACGCCCAGCCGCCGCTGGCCTACGACGTCCCGCTGACGAGCGAGCCCCCGCTGGCACACGCCGCTCCCCTCACCAGCGAGCCCCCGCTCGCCGATCTCGCTCCCCTGACCAGTGAACCGACCGCCCCGGCCACGGCGGGCGGCTCCGACGGCGCGGGGTTCTGACAGGAGAATCCGCATGGGCCTTCCCCGGCTCGCCGCGCTGCACGGCGTCGCCACCACCTTCTCGCCGTCCCCGGGTGTCACGCAGGTGGTGCCCGACGACACGGTCGTCGCCGTCCTCGGCGCGCTCGGCGTCGACGCGACGACGCCCGGTGCGGTGCGGGCCGCCCTGGACCGGGCCGACCGCGCGGAGGCCGAGCGCCTGCTGCCGCCGACGGTCGTGGTCTGGCAGGAGCCCGCGGGTCCGCTTCCGGCCGCCGGGCTCGCCGCCCTCCCCGCCGGCACGGTTCTGCGGGTCGAGACGGAGCAGGGTCCGGTGCTCGGCCCCGCCGCCCCCGCCCGTCCGGGGGCTCCGATGCCCGCCGGATGGGCCGCGCTGCCGCCCGGCGTCCACCGGCTGCGGGCCGAAGCGCCCGACGGGCGGGCGGGGGAGACCACGCTGATCGTGGCCCCCGGCCGGGCGCCCGGGCCGGGGGAGCGGTCCCACGGCCTCCTCGTCCAGCTGTACTCGCTGCTCTCCGGCCGTTCCTGGGGCATGGGCGACCTCGGCGACCTGGCCGAGCTGGCCACCTGGTCGGGGCGCTCCCTCGGCGCGTCCTTCGTCCAGGTGAACCCGTTGCACGCGGCCGTCCCGGGCGCCCCCTCCGACCCGTCCCCGTACCGGCCCTCCTCGCGGCGCTTCCCGGACCCCGTCCATCTGCGCATCGAGGACGTCCCCGAGTACGGCGGCGCGGACCCCGCGCAGCGCGCCCGGCTGGAGGAGCTGCGGGAGGAGGCCGCCGAACTCCGCGGAGCCGTCCTGCGCAAGGGCGCGCTCATCGACCGGGACGCCGTGTGGGCCCTCAAGCGCGAGGCGCTGGAGATCCTCCACACCGTGCCGCTCGGGCCCGGCCGGCACGCCGCGTACTGCGACTTCCTCGCCGAGCAGGGCCGCGCGCTGGAGGACCACGCGACCTGGTGCGCGCTCGCCGAGGTGCACGGCACCTCCTGGCGCGACTGGCCGGTCCCGCTGCGCGACCCCTCCTCGCCGGAGACCGCGCACGCGCGGAGCGAGCTGATGGACCGGGTCGACTTCCACTCCCGGCTGGTGTGGCTGACCGACACCCAGCTCGCCGCCGCCTCGCGGGCGGCCCGCGAGGCGGGCATGGGCGTGGGCGTGGTGCACGACCTGGCGGTCGGCGTCCACCCGGACGGCGCGGACGCCTGGGCCCAGCAGGACGTGTTCGCCGCCGGGATGTCCGTCGGCGCGCCGCCGGACGCGTTCAACGCCCGCGGCCAGGACTGGGGGCTGCCCCCGTGGCGGCCCGACGCGCTGGCGGCCTCCGCGTTCGCCCCGTACCGCGGGCTGCTGCGCGGGGTGCTGCGCAACGCGGGGGCACTGCGCATCGACCACGTCATGGGCCTGTTCCGCCTCTGGTGGGTGCCGGCGGGCGCCCCGCCCACCGCGGGGACCTACGTCCGCTACGACGCCGAGGCGATGCTCGCCGTGCTCGTCCTGGAGGCGGACCGGGCCGGCGCCGTCGTCGTGGGCGAGGACCTCGGCACGGTCGAGCCCGGCGTCCGCGAGGCCCTCGCGGCCCGCGGCGTGCTCGGCACCTCGGTGCTCTGGTTCGAGCGCGACTGGGACGGCGACGGTCTGCCCCTGCCGCCCGGACGCTGGCGCGAGGGCTGCGTCGCCACGGCGACCACCCACGACCTGCCGTCCACGGCGGCGCGGCTGACGGGCGGTCATGTGGAACTGCGCCACCGGCTCGGGCTGCTGACCCGCCCCCTGGAGGAGGAGCGGGCCGAGGACGCCGCCGACGTGCAGGCCTGGCTGGCGATGCTGGAGGAGTCGGGGGTGCTTCCGGAGGGCGCGGGCGACGAGGAGGGCGGCATCCGGGCCGTCTACCGCTTCCTGCTGCGCACGCCGGCCCGGATGACCGGAGTCTGGCTGCCGGACGCCGTCGGCGACCGCCGCCCGCAGAACCTGCCCGGCACCTGGGACCAGTACCCGAACTGGCGGCTGCCCGTGGCGGACGCCGAGGGCCGCCCGGTGACCCTGGAGGAACTCGCCGCCTCGCCCCGGCTGCACCGTTTCTTCGAGGTCTTCGGAGCGCCGGGGTCCCGTACGGCACCCCCGGGCGCGCGGCCCTGAGAGCGGTTCGCTACGTTGGCACCGTGGACAAGAAGAACGCTTTGCGCGCCGGCGCCGTCGCGGCCGGTACGACGCTGATGATGCTGCTGATGTCGTCCCCCGCGCTCGCGCTCACCCCGGACGACGGCGACGACCCGGGTACCGGCCTGAGCGTGGCCGAGACCCTCGGCCTGTACGTCGTGGCCCCGATCGTGCTGTTCGCGGTGATCACGGGTCTGGTGATGGTGCTCGACAAGTCCAGGAAGCAGAGCTGACGACGGGCGGGTGACCGCTGTCCGAGGACGCCCCCGGTGCGCTCGCACCGGGGGCGTCCTCGTGTGTCCGGGGGCGTGCGGCGGGCTCGGGTCCGTGGGTGCCGTCCCGCCTCGCGCCCCGTACCGTTCAGTTCTGCTGAACGGTACGAGCGGAATTCTTCGATGGACCTGAGGGGTCGTTCCGCGCCACCGTGGTGATGTCCGCATCACCCACGGAAAGGCACCAGATGACCGCGACAGCCCCGGGCCGTGTCCGCCGCGACGGGAACCTGCCCGTGCCAGTGCCGGGAGCCGGGCGCGGTACCGGCGCCGGGCTCCTGCTCGCGGCGCTCGCGACGGTGGTCTGGTCGGGCAGCTTCGTCACCTCGCGCGCCCTGCACGACTCCGTGCCGCCGGTGCAGGCCGCGTTCTGGCGGTGGGTCGTGGCCGTCGCGGCCGTCGCCCCGTTCGCCCTGCGGGCGGCCTGGCGGCAGCGCGCCGTGATCCGCGGGCATCTGCCGTATCTGCTGCTCGCCTCGCTGCTCGGGGTCACGCTCTACAACACCCTCGTCAACCAGGCGGGACTGACCACGACCGCGGGGAACATGGGCATGATCATGGCCGCGTCGCCCGTGCTGATGGCCGTCTTCGCCCGCCTCGGCGGCGCCCGGCTCGGCCCCCGCCGCACCGCGGGGATGCTGCTGGCCTGCGCGGGCGTGCTGCTGCTGGTCGGCGACGGCACGCTCTCCCTCGACCCCCGGCCCGGCGACCTGTGGATGTTCGGGGCGGCCCTCAGCTTCGCCGCGTACAGCGCCCTGCTGCGGCGGCGGCCCGCGGAGATCGGCGGGGTCGTGTTCCTGTTCACCACCTTCGTCGCCGGCGCCCTGCTGCTCGCGCCCGCCTTCGCGGTGAGCCTGGTGCTCCAGGGCGGCTTCGAGCCCTCCGCCGCCACGGTCGGTCCGCTGGTGTACGTGGGCGTCTGCTCGTCGGCCGTCGCCTTCTTCGCCTGGAACCGGGCCGTCGCCCTGATCGGCGCGGCCCGCGCCGGGGCCGTCTACCACCTCCAGCCGGTCTGCGTGGCCGCGCTGTCCGCCGTGCTCCTGGGGGAGTCCGTCGGGACCGCGGGGCTGCTCTGCATGGCGCTGATCCTCGGCGGCGTGGCCCTGGCGGCGGCCCGGGAAGGGTGAGCGGCGGCCCGGGCCGCCGCCAGGGCCACGCACCGGGCGCCCGGCGGCCCGGGCGGGCCGGATAGCGTGCGTCCCATGACGGAGTGGGACATCAGGAAGCTGTGGATCCTGCGGACGCTCGCGGAACGGGGAACCGTGACCGCCACCGCCGAGGCGCTGATGATGACGCCTTCCGCCGTCTCCCAGCAGCTGTCCGGGCTGTCCCGCAGGCTCGGCGTCGCCCTGCTGGAGGCCGACGGCCGCCGGGTCCGGCTCACGGACGCCGCGCACCTGGTGCTGCGGCACGCGGAGGAGGTGTTCGCGCAGCTGGAGCGGGCGGACGCGGAACTGGCCGGCTATCTGCGCGGCGAGACCGGCACGGTCCGGGTGGCGGCCTTCCCGACGGCCGTGCCCGCCCTGGTCGTCCCGGCCGTGCTGCGGCTGCGCGCCGCGCGTCCGGGGCTGGACGTCCGGGTGTGCGAGGCGGAGGCGGCCG
Organism: Streptomyces genisteinicus; assembly: GCF_014489615.1. Taxonomy (GTDB): domain Bacteria; phylum Actinomycetota; class Actinomycetes; order Streptomycetales; family Streptomycetaceae; genus Streptomyces; species Streptomyces genisteinicus. Next base: position 2,406,932 of record NZ_CP060825.1, on the reverse strand, counting down.
AGGCGTACGAGCTGCTGGCGGCGGGCCGCGCGGACCTCGCGCTCTCGCTGGCCGCCCAGGCGCCCACGGCACGCGACCCCGCCTTCACCCTGGTGCCGCTGCTCGCCGACCCTCTCGACGTCGCCCTGCGGGCGGACCATCCGCTGGCCGCGGCGGACGGGCTGCGGCTCGCGGACCTCGCGGGCGAGCCCTGGATCTTCGGCGGCAGCGGACCCTGGTCGCGGATCACGCTCACCGCCTGCGAGACGGCCGGTTTCGTGCCCGAGCAGGCGCATTCGGCGACCGGATGGAGTGCGATCCTCGCCATGGTGGAGGCCGGCATGGGCGTCGCGCTGGTACCGCGGATGGCGGCCGCCGAACGGCGCGGCGGCGTCGTCATGCGCGTGCTCGCGGAGGACCAGCCGCGCCGGCACGTGGTCGCGGCGACGCGGCGGGGCGCGGAGGCGGCGCCGGGGACCGCCCGGGTCCTCGCCGCCCTGCGCGCGGCCGCGGCCGGCACGGGCGTGTGACGCGGGCCGGGACGTCCCCGGCCCGCCGCCGCTCACGCGTCCCTGGGGGTCACCACCATCGGCATCAGGTCGGCGTGGGCCACGGCCGAGGCGACCTCCTTCGGGACGTGCCCGGGCGCCGGGCGCAGGGACCAGCGGGACAGGATGGTGGCCAGCGCGATCGTCGCCTCGGTCCACACGAACGAGTCCCCGATGCACTTGCGGTTGCCCGCGCCGAACGGGATGTACGAGGTGCGGGCGATCTCCCCGCGCCGCTCGGGCAGCCAGCGGTCCGGGTCGAAGCGGTCGGCGTCGGCGTACAGGCCCGGGTCGCGGTGCAGGGCGTAGAGGCTGAAGCCGACCTCGGTGCCCGGGGGCAGCAGATAGCCGCCGAGTTCCACCTCCGCGGTGGTGCGGCGCATCAGCATGGTCACGCCGTGCAGCCGGATCACCTCGTCGAGGACCCGGCGCACGCCCTCCAGCCTGGGCACGTCCTCGACGGTGACGGGGCGGTCGCCGACGACGTCCTTGATCTCGGCGACCAGCGCCGCCTCGGTCTCCGGGCTGCGGGACAGTTCGTAGAACGTCCAGGACAGGGTGGCGGCGGTGGTCTCGGCGCCGGCGAAGAGGATGGTGCTCAGCTCGTCCCTGACCTCGACGTCGGAGAGCGCGTCGCCGGTCTCGCCGTCGCGGGCGTCCAGCAGCACCGACAGCAGGTCGTTCTGCCCGCCGGTGCCGGAGCGGCGGGTCTCGGCGACGACCTCGTCGATGACCTTGCGCAGCGTGGACGCCGCCGCGTCGAAGTCGCGGTTGGCGCGGATCGGGAAGCGGTCGAGGAACCGCGGGGAAGCGGCCCTCATCAGCAGGTTCTTCAGGACGATCGGCAGGTTCTCGCGGACCGCGACGACCGCGGGCCGGCCCAGGTCGGTGGAGAAGAGCGTGGTGGCCAGGGTCTCGATGGCGTACTGGGCCATCGCCGCCTCCAGCTCGACGGTCTGGCCCGGTGTCCAGGAGTCCGCCAGGCTGCGGGCGTTGGCGCTCATCGCCTCCGTGTACTGGGCGATGCGCTGCGGGTGGAACATCGGCTGGATCAGCCGCCGGTGCCTGCGGTGCACCTCGCCGTCGGAGTTGGCCAGCCCGTTGCCGGCGAGGGGCCGCAGCCGGTCGAAGAAGCGGCCCTTCTCGAAGCTGCGCGCCTGGCGCACGGTCACCTCGTGGACGAGGTCCGCCGAGGTGGCGACGTACATCGGGAGGGTGCCCAGGTTCACCCTGACCAGGTCGCCGGAGTCGCGCAGGGAGCGCAGGAAGCCGAGCGGCTCGCGCCAGAGGCTGAGCGCGTGGCCGAGGAGGGGGATGCCTCCCGGCGCCACGGGCACCGATCGCAGGTCGGCCGCGGGAGTACCGGCGAGGGTCACGGGAGAATCCTTTCCGCTGTGGGGTGGGTCTACGGGGCGGTGCGGGCGGCGGTGGGGGCGGCGGTCAGGTCGCGGGCCGGCGCGGGCACCAGGTCCCACCACCAGTCGACCGCCGGTATCCCGAGGGGCTCGTGGCGGTCGTCGGTCGGGGTGTCGCTGAAGACGGGCGGCAGGTTCGCCGGGTCGTCGGGGGTGGTGTAGCGCACGGAGCTGATGCCCCAGTCCTGCGCGCCCCGGATGAAGCTGGAGAGGTTCGCGACGTACTGGCGCAGCTGCGGGCTGCCCTCGCGGGAGAGCTGCTCCGCCAGGCGCACGTACAGGCACATCACCCGGTCCCGCTGGCCGATCGCGGTCCGCAGCGCCTTCTCGGGGGACAGGCCCTCCTCCTCCAGGACGCGCAGGGCGTTCAGGTAGTAGCCGGAGGACCGGCGTTCCTTGTGGTGGGAGAAGATGTCGTTGTCCCAGGTGATGATGAACGAGGCCATCTCGGCGGCGGCGCGGACCGCGGTGCGGTCGCGCTCGTGCGGCTGGAGTTCGAAGCCGTAGCCCATCTCCAGCATCGGCAGCACGACCGAGGTCGCCCCGTCGTACAGCCGCATGAGGGTGTAGTCGTTGAGGTCGGGCACGGTGCCGGCGCGGCGGTGGGCGGCCTCCCAGACCACGGAGAAGAAGTACTCGCGCAGGGCGTCGATCCAGCGGGCGGTCTGCCCCGGGGTGCCGTAGCGGTCCACCCGCAGGCGCAGGTCGCGCAGGCCGGCGGCGAGGGGGTCGTCCGTCATCATCGGCGCCTCGGGGTTCTGCGCCACCCGGATCAGCCGGTGCAGCAGGCCCGCCAGGTCCCCCGGCCGGTGCCCCAGTTCGCCCTCCTCGCAGTGGCCGTCGTCGACGCCGAACAGCCACAGCACGAAGTCGGCGAGGAGCGAGACGACCTCCTCCTTGCCCTCGGGCAGGATCCGCGCGGAGAAGGTGCCGATGTCCTGGACCACGAGCTTCGCGCGCAGGTCGTCCGAGCCGATGCGGAAGGTCTCCGCCCAGGCGGCGGTCTGGACGTCTATGTCCGCGTGCCGGGGATGGATGGCCGGTGGTATCGGCGTGAAGATCGGCGGGATGGTGGGGCCGGTCTGCTCGGGGGTCACGGCGGCCTGCCTCTCGATGCGGGTGCGTCGCGTCAACATCGTTGTCACATGCGCAACGTGCACCACAGAGTGATCAACTATTGCGCATCGTACTCAGCCATGTTGGCCGATCCAATAGGACGATCCCCCGGCAGAACAGGAAGAAGCGGGCGGCGGTTGGCCGGAACCCTCGCGTGGAACGCGCCGGGTTCCGGCCAACAGCCGCCCGCGACCGGTCAGCCCCCGTGGGCCGTCGCCAGCGTCTGCAGATAGCGCATGAGGGCCATCAGCACGTCCCGGCTGGACGCCCGCGACCGGGCGTCGCACAGCACGATCGGCACGTTCGCCGGCAGGTCGAGCGCCCCGCGCAGCTCCTCCACCGGGTACGCGGGCGCGTCCGGGAAGGAGTTGACGGCCACCACGAAGGGCACGCCCCGCTCCTCCAGCCGGCCGATCACGTCGAAGCTGACCTCCAGCCGGCGGGTGTCGACGAGCACGACGGCGCCCAGCGCGCCCTCGAACAGGCCGCGCCACAGGAACCAGAAGCGCTCCTGGCCCGGTGTGCCGAACAGGTAGAGCACCAGCTCCTCGTTGATGCTGATGCGGCCGAAGTCCATGGCGACGGTCGTCGAGGTCTTGCGCTCCACGCCCGCGGTGTCGTCGACGCCGACCCCGGCCTGGGTCATCGTCTCCTCGGTCGTCAGGGGCCTGATCTCGCTCACCGAGCCGACCAGGGTGGTCTTGCCGACGCCGAAGCCGCCCACGATGACCACCTTGACGGCGGCCGTCGCGGTCGCCGGCAGCACATCCTCGCTCCGCGGCCCAAGAGCCTGCTCAGAGCTTTCGTAGTCCATCGATCACTGCCTCAATCAAAGCGCGGTCGGGAAGGACGGCCGCGCGGACGGGTGCACGGGCGAGCACCTTGTCGTCGGCCATCAGGTCGCTGAGCAGCACGGTGACCACACTCACCGGCAGGCTCAGATAGGCGGAGATCTCGGCGACCGACAGCGGCGCCTGACAGATCCGGATGATCGCCGCGTGCTCCGGCTGCATACCGGGCTTCGGCCCCGACCTGGCCACGATGAGGGTGACCAGGTCTAAGGCGGTGGGCGAGGAGGAGCCGCTCCGGCCGCCCGTGATCACGTACAGCCGTTCCGGACTGGTCTCCTCCCAGTCCGCGCCCGCGTCACTCACGCGGTCGGTCCTTCATGCCGCGGCGGCGTGCTCAGGTGCTCTCCGATCCGCAGTACGAGGTCCCGCATGCGCTGGCCCATCAGTCCGGCGTCGACGCCCTCGTCGGCGAGCACGGCGAGGTAGGCGCCCGAGCCGGCCGCCATGAGGTAGAAGAAGCCGCCGTTCATCTCGATCACGACGAGGCGCATCTGGCCGTCGCCGTGGGGGAGTTCCGCGGCCACGGCGCCCGCCAGGCTCTGCAGGCCCGCGCAGGCGGCGGCGAGCCGGTCCGCGGTGTCGGTGTCCGAGCCGTACTGCGCCATCCGCAGTCCGTCGGCGGAAAGGACGACGACGTTCCGGGTCTGCGGTACGCCCTCCGCCAGGTCCTTGAGCATCCAGTCCATGTTGGTCTGGTGGGACTGCCGCTGAATCATGGCTGCTCGTTTCCGTTGTTCGTCTTGGAGGTGTCACCGGACAGGCCGCTCTGGAACGCGGCCAGCCACATACCGGGCTGGACCGCGGGCTCGGCTTCCGGCTCGGGCTCCGGGGCGGTCAGGTGGGCTGCGGGTGCTTCGGCCGGAGCGGCGACACGTGACTTCCGGCGCCGCTGGGGCAGCCCGCCCGACGTGCGCTCCGTCACCGTGGGTGCCTCCTCGTCCCGGGGGAGTGGCTGCGGCCCCGTGGCCTGCCGGGGCAGCCGCGCGGGGGCGGGCGCCTGGGCGGGCAGGGGCGCGGGGGCGGAGCCGGCCGCCCGGGGGCCGGACGCCGTGCCGATGCCGTGCGCCAGGCCGGTGGCCGACGCCGAGGTCGTGATCAGGTCCTGCGGCACGACGAGGACGGCGCGCACGCCGCCGTACGCCGAGGAGCGCAGCGAGACCTGGAAGCCGTACGCCTGCGCCAGCCGGCCGACGACCGCGAGGCCCAGGCGGGGGGTCTCGCCCAGGTCGTTGACGTCGATGCCCTGCTGCGCCTGCCGGAGCATCCGCTCGGCCCGCTGGCGGGCCTCCTCGCTCATGCTGACGCCGCCGTCCTCGATCTCGATGGCGATGCCCGACTGGACGTCCACCGCGGTGAGATGGACACGGGTCTGCGGCGGCGAGTAGCGGGTGGCGTTGTCCAGCAGCTCCGACAGGGCGTGGATGAGCGGCTCGACGGCGGAGCCGACGACGGCCACCTCCGAGACGGTGTGCAGCTCCACCCGCTGGTAGTCGATGATCCGCGACATCGCGCCGCGCATCACGCTGTACAGCGGGACGGACTTGCTCCACTGGCGCCCGGGGCGCGCGCCGCCGAGCACGGCGATGGAGTCGGCCAGCCGGCCGATCAGCGCGGTGCCGTGGTCGATGCGCAGCAGGTCGCCGAAGACTTCGGGGGTCCGGCCGTGCCGGTCCTCCATCTCCCGCAGCTCCTGGGCCTGCTGGTGGACGATGGCCTGCACCCGGCGGGCGATGTTCACGAAGGCGCGCTGCGCGGAGCCGCGCAGGTCCTCCTCGGCGCTCACCGCGTCCACCACGGAGCGCAGCACCGCGCGGTGCTCGACCGAGGCGTCGAGCGACGCGAGCACGTCCTCGGGGAAGGCTCCCTTGCGGAGCTCGCCCACCACGTGGGGGAGCAGTTCGCCGGCGAGACGGCTGGTCTCGGCCGACTGGCGGGCGTTCTCCGCCTCCTGTGCGGCGAGCCGGTCGCGCAGTTCGGCGATCACCTGGCCGCGCCGCACCACCTCGGCGCAGGCGAGGCCGACGGCGACCACCGTCGCCGCGGAGACGATCACGACGGGCGTGCGGGCCGATGCGGAGACCAGGAAGACGGCCACGATCGCGGCTGCGACGGTCGCGGCAACGGGCAGCTGCCACACGAGGCCTGACCTCGGCCGCGGACTTCCGGTCGACGTTCCCTGTCGAACCATCAGCATCCTCAGAATCGAACGGGAAAGATCATATGACGACGGGCGGGAGCATATCCCGGTCAGAGATGGGCTGTTGACGCCGGGTCGTGGCCGAGGCCGGTCATCGATGGCCGAAAACGCAAGGAGGCGCGCCGGGCTCCGAGAGCCCGACGCGCCTCAATTCCCGGATGTTCCGGTTCCTCCTGCGGCTTTGCCGCGGGTGCCCGCGGCAGCGCGCGGGCACCCGTTCCCCGGCGGAACGGGAACCCGCGCGGATCCGGAACGGGCGCCGCGCGGGCATCCGGAACGGACGCCCGCGCGGATCACCGTGCGCGGCGCCGCGGCCCGCCCCGGCCTTCCGGAGCCGGAGCCGCCCGGCACCGCCCGGCCCCGGAGAAGTCCGCCCGGCACCGTCCGGAGCCGGCCGGAGTTCTCCGGTGCCGCCGCGCGGCGGCGGCCCTACCGCGCGGCGGCCGCCGCGTCCGCCGCCTGGGCCCGCAGGGCCCGCTCGACGCCCGCCCGCGACTCCGACACCAGCCGGCGCAGCGCCGCGCCCGGCTGCGCCGAGGCCAGCCACGCGTCGGTCGCGTCCAGGGTCTCCTGGGAGACCTGGAGCGCCGGGTAGAGCCCGATCGCGACCTGCTGGGCCATCTCGTGGCTGCGGGACTCCCACACGCCCTTGACCGCCGCGAAGTACCGCTCGGCGTACGGCGCGAGCAGCTCCCGCTGGTCGGTCTGGACGAAGCCGGCGATCACCGACTCCTGCACGGCGTTGGGCAGCTTGTCGCCCTCGACGACGGAGGCCCAGGCCTCCTCCTTGGCGGCCTCGGTGGGACGCGCCGCCCGCGCCGTCGCCGCATGCCGCTCGCCTGCGGCCGTGCGGTCCCGCTCGTACTCGCCCGCGACGTCGTCCTCGTCGAAGACGCCGGTGGCGGCCAGCCGCTCCACGAACGCCCAGCGCAGCTCGGTGTCGACGGCGAGGCCCTCGATCGTCTCCGTGCCGTCCAGCAGGGCCTGGAGGAGGTCCAGCTGCTGCGGGGTGCGGGCCGTCGCCGCGAACGCCCGCGCCCAGGCGAGCTGGTGGTCGCTGCCCGCGTCGGCCGCCCGCAGGTGCGCCAGCGTGGCGTCCGTCCACTGGGTCAGGCCCGTCTCGCGCCAGGCCGGGTCCGCGTACTGGTCCACCGCGAGCTTGACCTGGCGGTGCAGCGACTGGACCACGCCGATGTCGGACTCCTTGCCGATGCCGGACAGCACCAGCGCCAGGTAGTCGCGGGTGGCGAGCTCCCCGTCGCGCGTCATGTCCCAGGCCGAGGCCCAGCACAGCGCACGGGGCAGCGACTCGGCGAAGTCGCCGAGGTGCTCCGTGACGTTGCGCAGGGACTCCTCGTCCAGGCGCACCTTGGCGTACGACAGGTCGTCGTCGTTGAGCAGCACCACGGCCGGGCGGGCCTTGCCCACCAGGGCGGGCACATCGGTCAGTTCGCCGTCCACGTCCAGCTCGACCCGCTCGGTGCGCACCAGCTTCCCGGCCCCGTCCAGGTCGTAGAAGCCGACCGCGATCCGGTGCGGGCGCAGCACCGGCTCGCCCTTGGCACCCGCGGGCAGCGCCGGGGCCTCCTGGCGCACCGCGAACGCGGTGATCGCTCCGGAGCCGTCGGCGGTGATCTCCGGGCGCAGGACGTTGATGCCGGCCGTCTCCAGCCACGCCTTCGACCAGGCCTTCAGGTCGCGGCCGCTGGTCTCCTCCAGCGCCCCCAGCAGGTCCGACAGACGGGTGTTGCCGAAGGCGTGCCGCTTGAAGTAGCCCTGCACGCCCCGGAAGAACTCGTCCTGGCCGACGTAGGCGACGAGCTGCTTCAGGACGGAGGCGCCCTTGGCGTAGGTGATGCCGTCGAAGTTCACGAGAACGTCATCGAGATCGTTGATCTCGGCCATGATCGGGTGGGTCGAGGGGAGCTGGTCCTGCCGGTAGGCCCAGGTCTTCATGGAGTTCGCGAACGTGGTCCAGGAGTGCGGCCACTTCGAGCCCGGGGCGTGCGCCTGGCAGGCGATCGAGGTGTAGGTGGCGAACGACTCGTTCAGCCAGAGGTCGTTCCACCACTCCATGGTGACGAGGTCGCCGAACCACATGTGCGCGAGCTCGTGCAGGATCGTCTCGGCCCGCACCTCGTACGCCGCATCCGTCACCTTCGAGCGGAAGACGTACTGGTCGCGGATGGTCACCGCGCCCGCGTTCTCCATCGCCCCGGCGTTGAACTCGGGCACGAAGAGCTGGTCGTACTTGGCGAACGGGTACGCGTAGTCGAACTTCTCCTGGAACCAGTCGAAGCCCTGGCGGGTGACGTCGAAGATCGCGTCGGCGTCCAGGTACTCGGCGAGCGAGGGCCGGCAGTAGATGCCCAGCGGGACGCTCTGCCCGTCCTTCTCGTAGGAGCTGTGGACGCTGTGGTACGGGCCCGCGATCAGCGCGGTGATGTACGTCGAGATCCGCGGCGTCGGCTCGAAGCGCCAGACGCCGTCCTCGGGCTCGGGGGTCGGCGAGTTCGAGATCACGGTCCAGCCGTCCGGGGCCTTCACGGTGAACCGGAACGCGGCCTTGAGGTCCGGCTGCTCGAAGTTCGCGAACACCCGGCGGGCGTCCGGGACCTCGAACTGCGTATACAGATAGGCCTGCTGGTCGACCGGGTCGACGAACCGGTGCAGGCCCTCGCCGGTGTTGGTGTACGAGCAGTCCGCGACGACCCGCAGCTCGTTGTCGCCCGCCCGCAGGTGCTTCAGCGTGATCCGCGAGTCCCGGAAGACCGCCGCCACGTCCAGCGCGTGGCCGTTGAGCACGACCTCGTGCACGGCGGGGGCGACCAGGTCGACGAAGGTCTCCGCGCCGTCCTCCGCTGAGGCGAAGCGCACGGTGGTCTCGGACCGGTAGGTCCCGCCCTCCTGTGCTCCGGAGAGATCGAGGTCGATCTCGTAGGAGTCAACGGTGAGCAGGCGCGCACGCTGCTGCGCCTCGTCACGGGTCAGGTTTGTGCCAGGCACCCGGTCATCTCCTCGGTTTGCGATGTTTGCGGCCATCCTTCCACGCGGCACGCCCGCCGCGCCCGGGAGAATCGGCGCCGCCGGGGGTGTCCGGCCGCGGGCACGCCGGAGGGGGCGGGCGCCCCGCGGCGCCCGCCCCCTCAGGTGTCCGTCCGGATCAGCCGGCGCGCAGCTCGTCGGCGACCAGCTCGGCGATCTGCACCGCGTTCAGCGCCGCGCCCTTGCGCAGGTTGTCGCCCGACAGGAACAGCGCCAGACCGTTCTCCGCGGTCTCGTCGACACGGATGCGGCCCACGAAGGAGACGTCCTTGCCGGCCGCCTGGAGCGGGGTCGGGATCTCGGAGAGCTCCACGCCCGGTGCGTCCTTCAGGAGCTCGTAGGCGCGCTCCACGGCCAGCGGACGCTCGAAGCGCACGTTGACCTGGAGCGAGTGGCCGGAGAAGACGGGGACGCGGACACAGGTGCCGGAGACCTTCAGCTCCGGGATCTCCAGGATCTTGCGGGACTCGTTGCGGAGCTTCTGCTCCTCGTCCGTCTCGAAGGAGCCGTCGTCGACGATCGCGCCGGCCAGCGGCAGCACGTTGAACGCGATGGGGCGCTTGTAGACGCCGGGCTCGGGGAAGTCCAGGGCCTCGCCGTCGTGGGTCAGCTCGGTCGCGCGGCCGGCGACCTCCTTGACCTGGCCGTCGAGCTCGGCGACGCCGGCGAGACCGGAGCCGGACACGGCCTGGTAGGTGGTGGCGACCAGCGCGGTCAGCCCCGCCTCCACATGGAGCGGCTTGAGCACCGGCATGGCGGCCATGGTGGTGCAGTTCGGGTTGGCGATGATCCCCTTCGGGCGGTCCTTGACCGCGTGGGGGTTCACCTCGGACACCACGAGCGGCACGTCGGGGTCGCGCCGCCAGGCGGAGGAGTTGTCGATCACGACGGCGCCCTGGGCGGCGACCTTCTCGGCGAGGGCCCGGGAGGTGGCGCCGCCTGCGGAGAAGAGCACGATGTCGAGGCCGGCCCAGTCCGCCGTGGCGGCGTCCTCGACGGTGACCTCACGGCCCTCGAAGTCGACGGTGGAGCCCGCGGAGCGCGCGGAGGCGAAGAGGCGCAGCTCGTCGACCGGGAACTTCCGCTCGGCGAGGATCCTGCGCATGACCGTGCCGACCTGCCCGGTGGCTCCGACGATTCCGACCTTCACGGGTGCTCCTCCGTACGTGTGCTGCGCCCTCCGGTGCGTGGCGCGCCGATCCATGATGCGTATGTCCGGGTCCGCCTTGTCCAATCGGTTGTCCGAGGGGCGGGACGTGTGAGACGCGCCATGCCGGCCCGGACGCGGCCGGGCGGGGCCGGGCGGGCCCACGGCACCCGGGGAGCGGCGGGGAGCGGCGGGGAGCGTCCCCGGCGGCCGGGACGGGCGGCACGGTGGACGGGCGGGTTCCGGCGGGGCGGTCCGCACAGGGCGGGCGGCACGCGTGCGGGCGGGGACGGGCGGCACGCGTGCGGGCGGGTTCCGTGAGGGGGCCGGCACGCCTGCGAGGGCCGCGGGACGCTCACGGGGCGGGGTACGCCGACGGGGCGGGGGCCACCGGCCCCCGCCCCGCCTCATGTGCGCCCTGCGGTCAGCCGGTGACCTTGGTGATCACCACGCTGCCGGCACCCGCGGCGGTGCCGCGGGCGTTGACCAGGGAGACCTCGCCGAAGAATTGACGTCCCTCGGGAGCGGCACCGCTCACCACGACCTGCGCGCCCACGGCCGCCGTCGCGCCGTTGCCGAGCGACACCGGCTTGGCGTCGTCGACCTTCAGCGTGCCGAGGGACGGGGAGAAGAACACGTCGCGGTAGTCGAACTCGGTGGTCCCGGCCGGGACCGAGTAGCCGTCGACCACGATCCGGTAGGTGCCGGCGGCCGGCTTCACCAGGCTCACCGCCTCCTCCGAGTCGCCGTCCGCGGCCTGGCCGACCTGGGTCGTGCCGCGGTAGACCGTGAGGTCCAGGTCCGCGCCCGTGTCCGAGGTCGAGCCGATGGCCACGTCGAGGCGGTCCACGCCCTCAGCCAGGGTGACCGTGTAGACCTGGGACTCGCCGTGCTTGATCGACGGGCGGGCGACCTTGGCGGAGCCGAGGGGACCGCCCGCGAGCTTGCCGGCGATCGGACCGAAGTCGTTCGTCACGTTCCACTGCACGTCCGCCGGGACGCCGATCTGGGCCTCGGGGAGCGTCTGCACCGCCGGGGCGAAGGAGGCGCCGAGCACGGTGGCGTCCAGCGTGTACGGGTTGTCCAGCAGCGGCGAGGTGCGACGGGACTCGACCTCGATCTCCCACACGCCCGGGGTCGGGTTCGGGTAGGTGCGGACGTCCGGACGGCAGGTGTTCGCCGGGTTCGGGTAGTTCGGGTAGCAGTTCACCGTGGACGTCGGGTCGACCGGCGTGCCGTACGGGTGCAGTGCGATGAAGCGGGTCTGGCTGTCCGCCGCGAGACCGCTCAGGGACACCTCGAGGGTCTTGGCGCCCTCGGGCACGGTCACGAAGTAGCTCTTGTGGCTGTTGCGCTGCACGGAGCCGGACTCGGAGATCCCGAAGGCGGGCTTGGCCAGCGCCTGGGAGGCGACGACCGTCGTCAGGATCTGCTTGTCCGAGCCGATGGTGGCGGCGTCGTCGGCGACCAGGATCGCGCTGTGCACACCGGCGGTGCGGGCCTTGGCCTGCACGGTGACGGTGACCGGCTGGTTCAGCGGGAGCTTGACGTTCCTGCCGCTGAGCAGCTTGAAGGTGCCGTCGTTGTTCAGCCACTTCAGCGTGTGCGCCAGGGCCTTCTTCGGGCCCGTGGTGCGGGTGATGGTGACGTCGTACGTACGCGCCTTGCCGACCTCCAGGCCGCCCTCGCGGTCGTACAGGCCGGTGCCGAAGCCCGGGTTCGCCAGCGCGAAGTCGATCGCGGTGTCGACCGGGGCCTTCACGCTGTACTCGTGGACGTCGGCGCCCTGCTTGATGGCCTTCCACGCGTCGACGATGTCGATCAGGCCGGCGCCCTGCTCGTGGGCGAGCACACCGTCGATCGTCTTGGCGGTGCTGGTGAGCGCGGTGCGCAGCTTGGCCGGGGTGAGCTCGATGTCCTTCTGCTTGGCGGCCGAGAGCAGCAGCGCCGCCGCGCCCGCGGTCTGCGGGGACGACATCGAGGTGCCCTGGAGCATCGAGTAGCCGGGCGGCAGCTGGTAGCCCGCCTCGGCGACCGGACCGCCCGGGGACCAGGTCTGCGTGGTGTTGATCGAGGCGCCGGGCGCGACGATCGTCGGCGTGAAGCCGCCGTCCTCACGCGGGCCGCGCGAGGAGAAGGGGAGCATGGCGTACTTCTTGTCGACGCCGGAGCCGTAGTTGGCGGCCCAGGTCTCCTTGGAGATCGACGCGCCGACCGAGATGACCTTGTCGGCGACGGCCGGGTCGCCCAGCGTGTTGGTGCCGGGGCCGGAGTTGCCGGCGGAGATCACCAGCTGGACGCCGTAGGTGTCGATCAGCCGGGTGTAGAGCGCGGCACGCGCGTTGTTGCCGTCGTTCAGCGCCGGGAGCCCGCCGATGGACATGTTGACGATGTCCACGCCGCGGTTGATGACCAGGTCGGCCATGCCCTCGGTGAGCGCGATGTTGGTGCAGCCGCCGCTCCAGGTGCAGGCGCGGGACGAGACCAGCTTGGCGCCGGGCGCGGCGCCGTTCATCTTGCCGCCGAAGAGGCTGTTGGCGGCGGTGATGCCGGCGACGTGGGTGCCGTGCGAGCCCTCGATGACGCCGATGCTGACGAAGTCCGCGGTCGCGCCGGCGGCGTTGTAGACGACGTCCTTGCGGACCTCGAGCACGAACGGGATCCGCTCGACGACCGGGGTCTTCGGGTCGTCGGTGCCGAAGTAGCCGATCTGGAAGCCGTTGCGGTACGGCTTCATGACGGTGTCGTTGGTGAAGTCGCCGTCGTTGTTCAGGTCGACCCGCGCGGTGCGGGTGCCCTCGTCGTACAGCACACCCCAGGTGTCGGTGGTGTCGCCGTCGCGGTTGAGGTCGCCGGCCATGTCGCCGCCGAGGGTGGCGGACTCCTTGAACTGGCGGTACTTGAAGGAGCCCTGCGGGGCCTTCCAGGTACGGCCGTCGGCGGTGAACACCGGTCCGCTGACCGAGGCGTCCATGCGCAGCCAGGTGCCGTCGCCGTCGGCGACCGGGTCGGTCGCGGTGACCCAGTCGACGATCTTGCGCTCGCCGGTCGTGGTCTTCTGCAGCGCCGGGTGCGCGACGTCGATGCCGGAGTCCAGGATGCCGATGGTCACGCCACGGCCGTCCGCCTTCGGGTTCTGCTTGACGAAGTCGACCGCACCGGTTTCGAAGGACGGGTTGTACGGGTTCTTCGCCGGGGTGTTCTTGCCGGGCGCCGGGTAGAGGCCGACCTGCGCCGAGGCGATGCCCGCGGCCTTGGTGGTGTCGGCGGCCGGGGTCGGGTCGTCCAGCTCGATCTCGTGCTTGAGGTCGATGCCGTGGACGGAGGAGAGCTTGGCGGCCGCCTTGAGCGCCGCCTCGGCCTTGTCGGTGGGCAGCGTGGCCCGGACGTAGCCGAGCTCGTCGAACGTCCTGCCGACCGAGGCGCCCTGCACCGCGTCGAGCTGGCCGGCGACCTGCTCGGTCGCGCCGGGCGCGGTGGCGACCATGACGGTCACCGTCTTGTCGCCCTTGGCCTCGGCCTCGGCGAGCAGGTTCTCGTCCGCCTGGCCGATCTTGTCCGATGCCTGGGCGGCCTTGACGCCGTCCGAACCGGCCGGGTCGGCGGCGGGAGCGGAGGCGACGGCCGGGCCGACGCCGGCGGCGACGAGCGCGGCCACCACGGAGGCTGCCGCGGCCACGCGCGCCACACGTCTGTGGCCGACGGCGCGCCCTGTTGTGGAGCTCTGGGACTGGGGGGTCATCAGCATCCCTGTTGGTGAATGAGACGGTCCGGAATTCGGTGCCGGATGACCGCTCAGCCTGTCGTAAATGACAGGACTTTGTGGAGAGTTGACGGAGACGTGAAGTGCTCATGGCGGCTATCCGCCACCGTTCGGCGTACGCCACGACCGTCAAATGGGTGCACATGTGAGGGAACTGATCAGTCCGCTTCGGGGTTCGCCGACGGTGTGCCGTATCCCCCGAACGGGGGCGGACCTCCTCGGACGCGCCTCGGCCCCCGCTCCGGACCCCCGGACCCCCGGCCCGCCGGCCCGCCGGGCCCCCGCCCCCTCCCCGGGTCACGGCTCTCCCGCGGCGCCCTTCCCGCCCGCTCGCACGCGGCCGCGTGCTCCGCCCGGGGCGGCCGCCCGGAACCCGCCCTTCCCGGACCGCCGCCCGGGTAGCCTCGACCGATGCGAACGGTGCTGAGGGTGGCCGCCTACGCGGTCTGCGTACGGGACGGTCAGATCCTGCTCGCCCGCTGGGTCGCCCGCGACGGCGCCAAGCGGTGGACCCTGCCCGGCGGCGGGATGGACCACGGCGAGGACCCGCTCGACACCGCCGTCCGCGAGGTGGCGGAGGAGACCGGCTACCGGGCCGAGATGACGGCCCTGCTCGGCATCGACTCGGAGCGCCACAGCTACTCCCGCGCACTCGGCGCCTCCGCCGACTACCAGGGCCTGCGCATCGTCTACGAAGGACGCGTCACCGGCGGCGAACTCCGCCCCGAGACCGGCGGCTCCACCGACCTGGCCGCCTGGCACCCCCTGGCCGGCGTGACGGCGCTCGACCGCGTCCCCCTCGTCGACACGGGCCTCGCACTGTGGCGGACCCGTCCCCCCGCCGGCCGGGCCGCTCAGCGCGGCAGCACCACCACGTAGGCGGCCGGCTCCCGGTCCGCCGCGGCCATCATCGCCGTACGGACGACCACCGACTGCTGGTCCGGGGCCTCCCGCAGCTTGCGGGGCGTCAGATGCACCACGGTGATCCCCAGGCGCTCCAGGGTGTCCCGCTTCTTCGCGTGCTCCGACCAGAGCGCGTCCTCGTCGTGCCGGGGCGCCCGGGTGTCCAGCTCGACGGCCACGGCCTGCTCGGGCCAGTACGCGTCCACCCCGCCCAGATGCGGCCCGCCGGGCAGCCGCAGGTCCACGTTCCACAGCGGCTCCGGCAGATCCGCCGACCGCACCAGCGCGTACAGCCTGTCCTCGGCCAGCGCGCGCCCCTCCGCGAGCAGGGCGTCCACCGCGTCCACCACGTGCGGCCTCCCCAGCAGCCGGGCGTCGCTCAGCTCCCGCACCACCGCCGCCGGTTCGCAGTGCCCGCCGCGCACCGCCTCGGTGAGCAGCAGCCGGACCGCCCCCGGGTCGGTGAGCCCGGCGACCGCGTCCGCGACGGCCCGCGCGGCGGGCGCCACCGGCACCCCCGTCACCTCCTCCGCCACCGGCAGCGCGTGCGTCCGCACCAGCCGCGCCCGCCCCGTCGACCGCAGCCGCCGGCTCCGCGGCACCAGCACGTCGATCGCGTCCAGCGAGCGCAGCGTCGGGGCGGCGGCAAAGCCGCGCAGCGCGAGCGCCGCGAGCCCCGTGATCACGGCCTCGCCGTACGGCCCGCCCTCGGGGCGCTGCGCCGGGAGCACCGCCCTGGCCGGGCGGACCGGCCGCCCCGCGTACAGCAGGACGGCCCGCAGGAGCTCCTCGCCGGTCGGCGGCCCGGGACGCAGCAGGTACACGCCGGGCAGCAGCGCCTGCCAGGGCCCGCCGGCCCGGCACCGCTCCGCCACCCGGGCGGACGTCATCCCCCGCTCCCGCAACTGCGCCCCGCACACGACGCGTTCGGCGAGAGCGGCGGGGGCCGCGGGGGAGACGGAAGGGGAGGGGGACTGGGGGGAGGTCTCGCACTGTTCCATGCGAGGGGGATGCCCGGGGGACCGCGCCCCCTGAACCTCTGTTACGTCCTCGTCGACAATTCGGGACGACCCCGTCCTAAAGTACGTGCGTTCGACTGCCGATGGGGGCACCCGCGCGCCCGGCCTCCGGGGACGGGAACCTCGCGCGGCGGGCGGTGTCCCGGGGAGCGCCCCGCGACAGAGGACGGCCCCGCCCAGGGGCCGCCCTCCGTCACATACGCGCCTGCGCGCGCCTACGCGCGCGCGTCCCGCTCCTGGGCGCGCTGCGCGCGCGCCAGGTCGTCCCGGGACTCGAGGACGAGCCGGCGCAGCGCCGGCGCCGCCGACTCGTGCGCGGCGAGCCACGCGTCCGTCGCGGCCAGCGTGCTCCCGGGGTCCTGGAACGACGGGTACAGGTCGCGCACCACGTCCATCCCGATCTGGATCGACCGCTCCGCCCACACCCGCTCGATCGCCGCGAAGTACTTCGGCGCGTAGGGCGCGGTCAGCTCCCGCTGGGACGGCTGCGCGAAGCCCGCGATCGTCGCCTCGACCAGTGCGTTGGAGAGCGCGTCGGACTCCACGACCGCCGCCCACGCCTGGTCCTTGACCGCGGCGGACGGCCGCGACGCGAGGCAGCGCACCTCGTGCCGCTTGCCCGACGCCGTGTCGTCCCGCGCCAGTTCCGCGGCGATCGCCGCCTCGTCGGCGGCCCCGTGCGCGGCGAGCGGCGCGAGGAACGCCCAGCGCAGTTCCTGGTCGACGTCGAGTCCGTCGATGCGCGCGGTGCCGTCCAGCAGCCCGGCGAGCAGCTGGAAGTCCTCCGGGCCGGCCGCCACGGAGGCGAGGAAGCGCGCCCATGTCAGCTGGTGCTGGCTGCCGGGCTCGGCCCGGCGGAGCTCGGTCAGCGCGCCCGCCGCCAGCAGCCGCCCGCCCTCCTCGCGCCATCCGGGTGCGGCGTAGTGCACGAGGGCGCCGCGCGCCCAGGCGTGCAGCATCTGGAGGACCCCGATGTCGCTCTCGCGCCCCGCGAACCGCAGCACCAGGCCGATGAAGTCCCGTGCCGGCATCAGCGCGTCGCGGGTGAGGTTCCACAGCGCGGACCAGCACAGCGCCCGCGCCAGCGGGTCGTCGATGTCGCCGAGGTGGGCCCGGAGCGTCGCGAGCGAGCCCTCGTCGAAGCGGGTCTTGCAGTAGGTCAGGTCCTCGTCGTTGACGAGCACCAGGTCCGGGCGGTCGGCGCCCACCAGGCCCGGCACCTCGGTGCGGGCGCCGGTGACGTCGGCACCGGTCGACGCGTACCGCACGAGTTTGGCGCCCTCGACCCGGTAGAGCCCGACGACGACCCGGTGCGGGCGCAGGGTGTCGCCGTCCTGCACGACGGCCAGCGAGGCGACGCGCCCCTGCGGGTCGCAGCTCACCTCGGGGGTGAGCGAGTTGACGCCCGAGGTCTCCAGCCAGGCCCGCGACCACTCCTTCATGTCGCGGCCGGAGGTCTCCTCCAGGACGGACAGCAGGTCGCCGAGGCGGGTGTTGCCGTAGGCGTGGCGCTTGAAGTAGCGCCGGGCCCCCTCCAGGAACGCGTCCCGCCCCACGTACGCCACCAGCTGCTTGAGCACCGAGGCGCCCTTGGCGTAGGTGATGCCGTCGAAGTTGAGCTTGGCGTCCTCCAGGTCGCGGATGTCGGCCGTGATCGGGTGGGTGGAGGGCAGCTGGTCGGCCCGGTAGGCCCAGGCCTTGCGGTTGTTGGCGAACGTCACCCAGCCGTTGGTGAAGCGGGTGGCCTCGACCATCGAGAAGGAGCCCATGAAGTCGGCGAAGGACTCCTTCAGCCACAGGTCGTCCCACCACTGCATGGTGACCAGGTCGCCGAACCACATGTGCGCCATCTCGTGCAGGATCACGTTGGCGCGGCGCTCGTAGGACGCCTGCGTCACGTTGCCGCGGAAGACGAACTCCTCGCGGAAGGTGACGCAGCCCGGGTTCTCCATGGCGCCGATGTTGTACTCGGGGACGAACGCCTGGTCGTACTTCCCGAACGGGTACGGGTAGTCGAAGTGCTCGTGGAAGAAGTCCAGCCCCTGCTTGGTGACGAGGAAGATGTCGTCGGCGTCGAAGTGGCGGGCCAGGCCCTTGCGGCACATCGCGCCGAGCGGGATCCGCAGCGTGGTGCCGTCGGGGAGCGCCCGCTCGTAGACGTCGGTCTCGTAGTGGTACGGCCCGGCGACGACGGCCGTGATGTACGTGGAGATGGGCCGGGTCTCGGCGAAGCGCCACACCCCGTCGGCGTCGCGCGCCCCCTCCCCGTTGCTCCAGACGGTCCAGCCCTCGGGCGCGGTCACCTCGAAGCGGAACGGCGCCTTGAGATCCGGCTGCTCGAAGTTGGCGAAGACCCGGCGCGCGTCGGCCGGCTCGTACTGGGTGTAGAGGTACACCTCGCCGTCCTCCGGGTCGACGAAGCGGTGCAGGCCCTCGCCGGTCCTGCTGTAGGCGCAGCGGGCGTCCACGACGAGGACGTTCTCGGCGTCGACGGCGTCGAGGGTGATGCGCGCGCCGTCGAAGGCGTCCGCCGGGTCCAGCTCGCGCCCGTTGAGCGTGATGCCGGTCACGGACGGTGCCACGAGGTCGACGAAGACCGGGGCGCCGGGCTCGGCGGCCCGGAACCGGATCGTGGTGACGGAGCGGAACGTCCGCGGCCCCGCCCCCTCCTGCGCGTCCCCGACGGCGGACCGCACGTCGAGGGCGACGTGGTACGCCTCGACGGACAGCAGCTCGGCCCGGGTACGGGCCTCGTCGCGGGACAGATTCTCACCGGGCACGGGAGCACTCCTTCGTGACTCGTCCAAACAGCAGCGATCCTTTCATGCGGTCCTGGCAGGCAATACGGGGGAATCCCTCGCGTGCCGCGCGTGTTCCCCCCGGAGGCACGCAGGGTGCCGCCCCGAGACGAGGAGTGACATGGCGG
Source organism: Streptomyces genisteinicus (assembly GCF_014489615.1). Lineage (GTDB taxonomy): Bacteria > Actinomycetota > Actinomycetes > Streptomycetales > Streptomycetaceae > Streptomyces > Streptomyces genisteinicus. Next base: position 2,388,023 of record NZ_CP060825.1, on the reverse strand, counting down.
ACAACGGCAAGACACCGGTGGACTTCTGGTTCGACCCGCTGTGCCCGTGGGCGTGGATCACGTCCCGGTGGGTCCTGGAGGTCGAGAAGGTCCGGGACATCGAGGTCCGCTGGCATGTGATGTCGCTCGCCGTGCTCAACGAGGACAAGCTCGACGAGGTCCCTGCGGAGTACCGGGAGATGCTGGAGACCAAGGCGTGGGCCCCGGTGCGGGTCGTCGTCGCCGCCCAGCAGGAGCACGGGGACGAGGTCGTCGGCAAGCTGTACACCGCGCTCGGCACCCGGTTCCACAACAAGGGCGAGGGGCCGACCCTGACGGCGATCCGCGAGGCGCTGGAGGACGTCGGCCTGCCCGTGTCCCTCGCGCAGTACGCCGACCAGGACACCTACGACACGCAGCTGCGCGCCTCCCACCACGAGGGCATCACCAAGGTCGGCCAGGAGGTCGGCACCCCGGTGATCGCCGTACCGGGAGCCGACGGCGAGCAGATCGCCTTCTTCGGCCCGGTCGTGACGCCCACGCCCCGCGGCGAGGCGGCGGCCCGGCTGTGGGACGGCACCCTGCTGGTGGCGTCGACGCCGGGCTTCTACGAGATCAAGCGCACCCGTACCCAGGGCCCGTCCTTCGAGTGACGGGCGACGGGTGACGGCCCCCGCGGGGGCCGGACACGGAAGACGGCCCCCGCGAGTCCTGTCCTCGCGGGGGCCGTCCTTCATCCGCCTGCCCGGTGAAGGTTGAGAAGACGATCACGAGCAGGGCGCTGCGGGATCAGCCTCAGGGCGTGATCAGCGGCGTGCGGCCCTTGGCCTCGGTGAAGCGCTTGGCCACGTCCTGCCAGTTGACGACGCGCCACATGGCCTCGATGAAGTCGACCTTCTGGTTCTTGTACTGCAGATAGAAGGCGTGCTCCCAGGCGTCGAACACCAGGATCGGGACGCTGCCCTGGCCCACGTTGCCCTGGTGGTCGTAGACCTGCTCGACGATGAGGCGGCCGCTGACCGGCTCGTAGGCCAGCACGCCCCAGCCGGAGCCCTGGGTGGTGGCGGACGCCTTGGTCAGCTGCGCCTTGAACTTGGCGAAGGAGCCGAAGGACTCGGCGATGGCGTCGGCGAGCTCGCCGGTGCCGTCCTTCTCCAGCGGCTCGCCGCCGCCGTCGCCGGTCATGTTGTGCCAGTAGATGCTGTGCAGGATGTGGCCGGAGAGGTGGAACGCGAGGTTCTTCTCCAGCCCGTTGATCGAGCCCCAGGCCTCCTTGTCGCGCGCCTCCTCGAGCTGCTCGAGGGTGTCGTTGGCGCCCTTCACGTACGCGGCGTGGTGCTTGTCGTGGTGGAGCTCGATGATCTCGGGGCTGATCACCGGCTCGAGCGCCGCGTAGTCGTACGGAAGTTCAGGAAGCGTGTAGATGGCCATGGTGGCGGTGGTCCCTCCGACTGCCTTCTTATTGCAAACCTTATGCAACTGCACGCTATCAGCAGCATCGCCCGCCGGTGATCAGCCGATGGTCCTAGGACGGGGGTCGTGGCGCCGTGCGATCACCCGTATGCGAAGGACCCCCGGCCGCCGGCCGGGGGTCCTTCGCATACGGGTGGGGCGGGGGCCGCTCAGCCGGCGGAGCCCGCCCGCTCGGCCTCGGCGGCCGTGCGCGCCTCGCGGCGCTTCTGGAGGAGCAGGCCGCCGGCCGCCAGCGCCACGGTCAGGATGCCGGTGCCCAGCAGCTGGAGTCGGGTCGCCTCCTCGCGCAGCATCAGCACGAACACCGCGGCCATGCCCAGCAGCGCGAGCCAGGTCAGTCCGGGGAAGAGCCACATGCGCACGACCAGCTTCTCGGGCGCCTCGCGCTCGGTGCGGCGGCGCAGGATCAGCTGGGAGACGGCGATGAAGATCCAGACCACCAGGATGATCGCGCCGATCATGTTGAGCAGCCACTGGAAGACGTCCTCGGGCCGCCAGTAGCTGAGCAGCACGCACAGGAAGCCGAACACCGACGAGACCAGGACAGCGACCCGCGGCACACCGCCGAAGGTGCGCCCCACCGCCTTCGGGCCCTGGCCGCGGGCGACCAGCGAGCAGGCCATCCGGGAGGCGCCGTAGATGTTGGCGTTCATCGCGGAGAGCAGGGCGACGAAGACGACGATCTGGAGAGCGGTGGCCGCGCCCGGGATGTCGAGGTGGGCCAGCGTGGTCACGTACGGGCCCTTGTCCGGGTCGGCGACGTCCGGGTCGTTCCACGGCACCAGGGTGACGATGACGGCCATCGAGCCGATGTAGAAGACGGCGATCCGCCACATCGCCGTGCGCACGGCCTTGGCGACGCCCTGCACCGGGTGCTCGGACTCGGCGGCGGCGATGGTCACCGTCTCCAGGCCGCCGTAGGCGAACACGGAGGCGAGCAGGCCGACGACGAGGCCGTCGACGCCGTTGGGGAGGAAGCCGCCGTCGCCGGTGAGGTTGGCCGTGCCGGGCGCCTCGGTGCCGGGCAGCACGCCGGCGATCGCGAGCACGCCGATGCCCAGGAAGAGGGCGATGGCGCCGACCTTGAGCGCGGCGAACCAGAACTCGAACTCGCCGAAGTTCTTCACCGCGGCCAGGTTGGTGCCGCAGAAGACGAGCATGAACAGCGCGACCCAGGCCCACTCGGGCGTGCCGGGCAGCCAGTTCGTCATGATCTTGGCGGCGCCCATCGCCTCCAGGCCCACGGCCACGCAGAGCAGGAACCAGAACGCCCAGCCCGCCGTGAAACCCGCCCAGGGGCCGATGGCGCGCTCCGCGTGGACGGAGAAGGAGCCGGACGCCGGGTTGGCGGCGGACATCTCGCCGAGCATCCGCATCACCAGCATGACGAGCAGGCCGGAGAGGGCGTAGGCGACGACGATCGAGGGGCCGGCCGCGGCGATGCCGGCGCCGGAGCCCACGAAGAGCCCGGCGCCGATGACCCCGCCGAGGGCGATCATCGAGAGGTGGCGTTGCTTGAGGCCGTGCGAGAGCCGTGTGTCGTCCGGCTGGACGGCGGGCGCGGGCGCGGAGGTCCGGGACATGAGCGGGCCCTGTTCATTGGCTGAGACGGAGGAGCAGCCGACAGTCTGGCCATGGCATCCGCTCAGGGGGAACGGATGTCCGCTATACGGTCACGAGGTTCACACAACGCCACCACGCCGACACCGGGCGGATCCCCGCGCCGGCCTCGGTGGGACCGGCCGTCGTCACCGGCTCACGGCGGGACCGCCGGCGTCAGCGGCGCCGGGCGCGCAGCTCGCGCACGCCGGACACCAGCAGCACGGCGCCGGCCGCCCCGGCGGACCACAGCAGCTGCGGCCGTGCCCCGTCGTCGAACAGCATCAGCACCAGCACGGCCGCCATGGCCGCGAGCGCCGCCCAGGTGAGCCAGGGGAAGGCCCACATCCGCAGCGCGAGGGCTTCGGGCGCCTCCCGCTCGATGCGCCGGCGCAGCCGCAGCTGCGACACCGCGATCAGCGCCCAGACGAAGAGCAGCACCGCGCCGACGGCGTTGAGCATGTAGGCGAACACCGCGTCCGGCCACTTCAGGTTGAGCAGGACGGAGACGAAGCCGAACGCCACCGAGGCGAGCACCGCCCGCCGCGGCACCCCGCCGCCGGAGACGGCGAGCAGGCCCCGGGGCGCCTCCCGGCGCTCCGCCAGGGAGAAGATCATGCGGGAGGAGCCGTAGAGGTTGGCGTTGAGGGCCGACAGCAGCGCCACGAAGACCACGATCTCCATGATCCGGCCCGCGCTCGGCACGCCGACCGAGTCGAGCACGGCGACGAAGGGGCTGACGCCCGCCTGCTGCGCCGTCCACGGCAGCACCGTCACGATCACCAGCATCGAGCCGACGTAGAAGAAGAGGATCCGCACGACCGCGCTGCGCACCGCCCGCCCGACGGCACGGGCCGGGTCCGCGGTCTCGGCCGCGGCGATCGTGACGACCTCCAGGCCGCCGAACGCGAAGACGACGACCAGCACCCCGGAGACCACGCCGGACCAGCCGTTCGGCAGGAACCCGCCGTCGCCGGCGAGATGGGAGAGGCCGACGGGCTCGGTGTCCGGGAGGACGCCGAAGACCGCGAGGGTGCCGAGCAGCAGGAAGAGCACCAGGGCGCCGACCTTGAGCGCGGCGAACCAGAACTCGAACTCGCCGAAGTTGCGCACGGCGGTGAGGTTGGCGGCGGTGAACACCACCATGAAGACGAGCACCCAGCCCCACTGCGGCACCGACGGCGCCCAGCCGTGCGCGATCTGCGCGGCAGCGGTCGCCTCGGCCGCCAGCACCACCACGAGCAGGAACCAGTACAGCCAGCCCGCGCTGAAGCCCGCCCACCGTCCGAGGGCGCGCTCGGCGTGCACCGAGAAGGAGCCGGACGCCGGCATCGCCGCCGACATCTCGCCGAGCATCCGCATCACCAGCATCGCCAGCGTGCCGGCGATCAGATAGGAGACGACGATGGCGGGGCCGGCGACCGCGATGCCGGCGCCGGAACCGACGAAGAGCCCTGCGCCGATCACCCCGCCCAGTCCCAGCATCGTCAGATGACGCTGCTGGAGGCCGTGTTCAAGGGGCTCGGTCACGGCCCGGGGCGACGCGTCGTGCATGGTGCGGGGTGCTCTCGGTTCACTCGGGTGCGGTGGCGGGGGCTCGGGTGCGGTTATGGATTCCCTACAGTCTCGGGCAGCGCGGGCCCGCCGCGCAAAGCCGACTGCCAGGCCCGGGACCTCAGTGACGAGCATCACGCCGACTCGTGTGTGGCGACGGGCCTTTGTGTGATCTCCACCAACACCTCAACCGCCGCTTTGTCGGCGGCTGATGGTGATCCGGCCGGTCGCCCTGGGCTACGGTCGGCCTGTTCCCACCTGCCCTCACCTCGCGGAGACCCCGATGAGCACTGCTGCCGCCCCCGTCCGACCCGGCATCGTCCTGGCCGATCTGGTCCCCGCCTCCCGGGTGCGGGACATCGCCCTGGTCGCGGGCGGCGCCGTCCTCACCGGCCTCGCGGCCCAGATCGCCGTCCCGGTCCCCGGCTCCCCGGTCCCGGTCTCCGGCCAGACCTTCGCCGCCCTGCTGGTCGGCACCGCGCTCGGCGCCCGCCGCGGCTTCGCCTCGCTCGCGCTCTACGCCGTCGCCGGCATGGCGGGCATGCCGTGGTTCGCCGAGGGCGCCTCGGGCTGGTCCATGCCGTCCTTCGGCTACATCCTCGGCATGCTGCTGGCCGCCACCGTCGTCGGCGCCCTGGCCCGCCGCGGAGCCGACCGCACCGTGCTGCGCACCGCCGGTTCGATGGTGCTCGGCTCGGTGATCATCTACGCGGTGGGCGTCCCCTACCTGGCGCTCGCCACCGGCATGTCGCTGCCCGCCGCCGTCTCGGCCGGTCTGGTGCCGTTCCTCATCGGCGACGCCCTGAAGGCCGCCCTCGCGATGGGCGCGCTTCCGGCCGCCTGGAAGCTCGTGGGCCGCCGCCAGGGCTGAGCCCGCCTCCACGGGACAACAGCCCCGGTCCGCGCCTGCGGACCGGGGCTGTTGTCTGCGTGGAGGGGGTCAGCCGGAGGTGACCTGCGCGGCGTTCCTGCGCCGCCGGTCCAGCACCAGGCCGATGGTGACCACGATCGCGGCGACCAGCATCGACAGCAGCGCCACCTCGCGGTTGGCGTCGTCGAAGACCATGTAGACCAGCACGAAGACGATGCCCGCGGCCGCGGCCCAGGTGAGGTACGGGAAGAGCCACATCTTCACGGTCAGCTTCTCCGGCGCCTCGCGCAGCAGGATGCCGCGCATCCGCAGCTGGGTGAAGCAGATGACCAGCCAGACGAAGAGCGCCACCGCGCCCGAGGAGTTGAGCAGGAAGAGGAAGACCGTGTCCTTCCACATGTAGTTGAAGAAGACGGCGACGAATCCGAAGACCACCGAGCCGAGGATGGCCGCGGTCGGCACGCCCTTGGCGTTGACCTTCGCGAACGCCTTGGGGGCGTCGCCGCGCTCGCCGAGCGAGAACGCCATCCGGGAGGCCGTGTAGAGGCCGGAGTTCAGGCAGGAGAGCACGGCGGTCAGGATGATGACGTTCATGATCTGCCCGGCGTGGGCGATGCCGATGGAGTCCAGGGCGGCGACGTAGCTGCCCTTCTCCTGGATGCTCTCGTCGTTCCACGGCAGCAGCGTCAGCACCACGAAGATCGAGCCGAGGTAGAAGACGGCGATCCGCCAGATGACGCTGTTGGTCGCCTTCGTGACCGCGCGCCGCGGGTCCTCCGACTCGCCGGCCGCCAGGGTGACGATCTCGCTGCCCATGAAGGAGAAGACGACCAGCAGGACACCCGTGAGGATGGATCCCGCGCCGTGCGGCATGAACCCGCCGGTGTCCGTCAGATGGGCGAATCCCGCTCCCGGGTTGTCGGAGCCGGGCAGCACGCCGAAGACGGCCAGCAGGCCGATCACCACGAAGGCGCCGATGGCGACGACCTTGATGCCGGCGAACCAGAACTCGAACTCGCCGTAGGAGGCGACGGAGGCCAGGTTGGTGGCGGTCAGCACCACCATGACGATCAGCGCCCAGGCCCACTGGGGCACGGCCGGGATCCAGCCCTCCAGGATCACCGCGCCGGCCGTCGCCTCGACGGCCAGCACCACGACCCAGAAGAACCAGTACAGCCAGCCGATGGAGAAGCCGGCCCAGCGGCCCAGCGCGCGGTCGGCGTAGGCGGAGAAGGAGCCGGAGTTCGGGCTGGCCGCGGCCATCTCGCCGAGCATCCGCATGACCAGGACGACCATCAGGCCGACGAGCGCGTACGACACGAGGATCGCGGGGCCGGCGGCGGCGATGCCGGAGCTGGAGCCGACGAACAGGCCGGCTCCGATGACCCCGCCGATGGCGATCATGGACAGATGACGGTTCTTGAGACCGGCCTTGAGACCGTCTGCGGACGGCGGCTGTCCCGGAGTGGGGGACTGGCCGCCTTCCTTTGTGAGGGTCGTCTGCGACGTCATGGACGAATCCTTATGTCTTGGTGCCGCTCGGGTTACGAACTCGGGAATTGAAGCTCAGTACGGCCCAGTACGGAAGACCCGATTCCGTTTCGTTGCGCTCGTCACGTCGCCGCGTGCCCGGCACGGCCCCGCGACGGACTGCGCCTGCCCCCCGTGCCACACTCGAACCATGCGCGTGTACCTCGGTTCCGACCATGCCGGATACGAACTCAAGAACCACCTCGTCGAGTGGCTCACCGCCCACGGGCACGAGCCCGTGGACTGCGGTCCGCACATCTACGACGCCCAGGACGACTACCCGCCGTTCTGCCTGCGTGCCGCCGAGCGGACCGCCGCCGACCCGGGCTCGCTGGGCATCGTGATCGGCGGCTCGGGCAACGGCGAGCAGATCGCCGCCAACAAGGTCAAGGGCGTCCGGGCCGCTCTCGCCTGGAGCGAGCAGACCGCCGCCCTCGGCCGCGAGCACAACGACGCCAACGTCGTCGCCGTCGGCGGCCGGATGCACTCCCTGGAGGAGTCGACGAAGTTCGTCGAGATCTTCCTGAACACCCCGTACTCGGGTGAGGAGCGTCACACCCGCCGGATCGAGATGCTCTCCGCGTACGAGACGACCGGCGAACTCCCCCCGATCCCGGCCCACCACCCCGAGGGGCCGACCGCCTGATGCCCGAAGGGCACACGATCCACCGACTGGCCGCCGACTACCGGGAACGGTTCGGCGGCCGGTCCGTGCGGGTGACCAGCCCCCAGGGCAGGTTCACCGACTCCGCCGCGCTGCTCGACGGCACGGTCCTCGAACGCACCGAGGCCCACGGCAAGCACCTCTTCCTCGGATTCCCGCGCGGCGCATGGGTCCACATCCACCTCGGCCTCTTCGGCAAGGTGACCTTCGGCGACGCCCCCGCCCCGCCGCCCACCGACACGGTCAGGCTCCGCCTGGCCGACCGGCAGTCCTGGGTCGACCTGCGGGGCCCCACGGCCTGCGTCCTGCTCACGGACGGCGAGAAGCAGGCGGTGCACGACCGCCTCGGCCCCGACCCGCTGCGCCCCGGCGACGACCCCGGCCGCGCCTGGGCCCGCGTCTCCCGCTCCCGCACCTCCGTCGCCGCCCTGCTGATGGACCAGAAGGTCGTCGCGGGCGTCGGCAACGTCTACCGCGCCGAGGTCCTCTTCCGGCACGGCATCGACCCCTACCGGGCGGGCCGGGACCTCACCCGGCGTGCATGGGACGCCCTCTGGGCCGACCTGGCCGCCCTGATGCGCGACGGCGTGCGCGACAACCGCATCGACACCGTCCGCCCCGAGCACACCCCCGAGGCGATGGGCCGCCCGCCGCGCGTCGACGACCACGGCGGCGAGGTCTACGTCTACCGCCGGGCCCGGCAGGCCTGCCACATCTGCGGCGGCGAGATCAGCACCGCCGCGCTCGCCGCCCGCAACCTCTTCTGGTGCCCCGGCTGCCAGCGCTGACCGGACCCGCACCCCGGCCCTCCGGCCGCCGCGCCGCAGCCCGGCTCTCCGGCCGCCGCGCCGCACCCCTGCCCCGCTCCCCGTCCGCGGCGCCCGGTCAGAAGCCGTGCGGCAGCCACGGGGCGACCGCCGACCCGAACGCGAGCGACGCCGCGCCGAGCGCGCCCCCGCGCAGCTCCCGGACCCGCCCCGCGCCGGCCAGCGACACCAGCGACACCCCGCCCAGATAGGCCGCGCCCAACTCCCGCACGGACAGCGCCAGATCGGGCGCGTCCCCGGTCCGGACGCAGGCCGCCCCACCGGGACCGCCCGTGAGCCGCCAGCGCCCCGCGTTCCAGGGACAGAAGGCGTCCTCCACGTCGAGCACCACGTCGAGCGGCACCTGGTACGTGCGCGCCCCGAGCGCCGCACCCACCTCGACCGGGCGCAGATGCAGCGAGTCCCGCACCCGCACCCCGCAGCGCCGCACGTCGGAGACGAGGTGGAGCAGGGGATCGTCCACCGGCCGGTTCCGCGAGCGCACCGACGTCGTCAGGTCGATCCCGCAGAGGAACCGCCACAGCGCCGCGTAGACCGCGGGTTCGGCCGCCTCGACGTCGCGCACCAGGACCGACCCCGCGGGCCCCTCCGCCGTCCAGTGCGGCCTGTTGTGGAAGCGGACGTAGCCCACCGCCTCGCCGGCCCGCTCGGCGAGCACGCACAGGAGCGGCGACCCGCCCTCGCGCCCGGAGGGCGGGTCGAGCAGCGGCAGCCGCTCCCAGCCGGGGCTGCGGGCGGGCGCCCCGGGCCGCGAGCCGGTCGTCGCCCGGTAGATCCGCTCGCAGGCGGCGGCCCCGTCGCCGGGCGGCACGAACCGCAGACGCACGTCCTCCGCGCCCGGCGGCACGGCCACGCGCACCCGCGAGGAGTCGATCTCCACGGTGAGCTGATGGGTCGCCGTCCCGTACCCGAAGCGGCCGTAGATCTCCGGCTCGGACGCCGTCAGCACCGCGAGCGGCTCGCCCCGGCCCCGGAGACCGTCGAGCTGACTGCGCATCATCGAGGTGAGGATGCCGCGCCGCCGGTGGGTGGCCGCCACACTGACCATCGTCACGCCCGCCGCGGGCACGTGTCCGCCACCGGGCACGGCGAGACGGAAGCCGAACGACCCGGCCGTGCCGACGCACTCGTCACCGTCCCAGACGCCGATCGAGCGGTCCGGCTCGGTCAGCTCCTCCCAGAGGCGGCGCTCCTCCGGGTCCTGGGCCACCCCGCCGAACGCCAGCTCCAGCCTGCCGAACCACCGGTCCCATTCGGACCGCGCGAGCGGCCTCAGCTGTGTCGTCATGGGCCATCCCTACCAGCCGTCCCCAGGGGGTCGCGACCCGATATCGAACGCAATGTCTCGGGGTACCCCTGCACGGATGGCGGACGGATGGATAGGGTCCACCGGGTGGCCCGCCGCACGACAGCAGACTCGCTCACGGCCCGGATGCGCAAAGCCTGGCACCGGGCCCGCACCGCGCTGCGCCGTTCCGCCGTCGACTACTTCCGCGGCGACGGCTCCGACCGTCTGGCACTCGCCGGGCTGATGCTGACCGTGCCCGCCATCGTGTGGGCCACCGTCACCAACCCCGTCTGGTGCTCGCCGGTGGTCCTGGTGCTGCCGATCGTGGCCGGCGGGCTGCTGCTGCGCCCCGCGAGCCTGCTCGCCCTGTACGCCGCCGCGGCCGCCGGACTGATCGTGGAGTCCGCCGTCCTCGGCCCGTACACCGAGGGGCCGGCCGGGGTCACCCCGGGAACCGTCCTCGCGGTCGCCGCCTGCGGTCTCTTCGGACTCCTCATAGCCCAGTTCCGGGCCCGGGTCGGCGTGCCGTGGCGGCGGGGCGGCACCATGCTCTTCGACCTGCGCGAGCGGATCAGGGTCCAGTCCGCCCTGCCCAGGCTGCCGCAGGGCTGGCACCGCGAGATGTCGCTGCGTCCGGCCGGCGGCCAGTCCTTCTCCGGCGACTTCGTGGTCGCCGCCCGCACCTCCGGCGGCCGGACCCTGGAGGTCGTGCTCACCGACGTGTCCGGCAAGGGCATGGACGCGGCCTCCCGGGCGCTGCTCCTGTCCGGCGCCTTCGGCGGGCTCCTCGGCTCCCTGCCGCCGCACGGCTTCCTGCCGGCCGCCAACGCGTATCTGCTGCGGCAGGACTGGGACGAGGGCTTCGCCACCTCCGTCCACCTGGTGCTGGACCTCGACTCGGGCGACTACGAGCTGCTCTCCGCCGGCCACCTTCCGGCGCTCCAGCTCCACGCGGGCAGCGGCCGCTGGGAGGAGAAGGCGGCCGAGGGGCCGCTGCTCGGGATCTACGACGGGGCGCAGTTCGACCCGGTGAAGGGTTCCCTGCGCCCCGGCGACGTGCTGATGCTGTTCACCGACGGGCTGGTGGAGGCGTCGGGGCGGGACATCGGCGAGGGCATCGACCGGCTCACCGGCGAGGCCGACCGCTATGTGGGTTCGGGCTTCGAGGGCGCCGCGTGGCACCTGATCGAGTCCGTGGCCAAGGACGTCAACGACGACCGGGCGCTGCTGCTGCTGTGCCGCCGGGGATGAGTCCGGCGCCGTGCCCGGCGTCCTCCCCGCCGTCCCCGACGCGTTTCTCCTTCCCGTCGCCGTCGCCGTCGCCGTCGTCGCTGTCGCGTCCCGGCAGGATGCGCGCCAGCCAGTGCGAGCGGCCGGCCGCGAGCGGTCCGAGGACGGCGAGCAGCAGGACGTAGCCCGCGATGAACGGGGAGAGCCGGGAGTCGAGTCCCGCCGCTGCGGCCATGGTGGCCATGATCAGCGCGAACTCGCCGCGGGCCAGCAGGGTGGTGGAGATGTTGGCGGCCTCCTGCCGGTGGAACCGGTAGAGCCGGGCGGCCGCGACGCCGGCGAGCACGTTCATCACCAGGGTCACGGCGACCGCGGCGAGGACCGGCCACAGGACGACCGGCAGGTCGCCGGGGTCGATCGAGAGGCCGAAGGCGAAGAAGAAGATGGCCCCGAACGCGTCGCGCAGCGGGTGCACCAGCTTGCGGATGCGCTCGCCGGACGAGGTGCTGCCGAGCATCAGGCCGACCATGAAGGCGCCGATCGCGTCCGCGACGCCGAACCACTCCGAGACCCCGGCCACGAAGACGGCGGCGCCGAGGAAGGAGATGACGAGGAGTTCGTCGTCGGGGGTGGAGAAGAGGCGGCCGACGAGCCGGGTGCCGAAGCGGGCGGCGAGGGCGAGCAGGAGCAGGAAGGCGAAGGCCTTGGCGCCGTCGCCGACGGCTGCGGCGAGGCTGTCGGCGCCGGAGAGGATGGGCTGGAGGGCGGCGAGGTAGAGGGCGAGGAAGATGTCCTCGACGACGATGATGCCGAGGACCGGCCGGGTCTCACGGTTGCCGAGCCGGCCCGTGTCGACCAGGACCTTCGTCACGATCGCCGACGAGGAGATCCCGAGCACACCGGCGAGCACCAGCGCCTCGGAGGTGCCCCAGCCGAGCGCGAAGCCGAAGGCGAGGCCCGCTCCGACGTTCAGCGCGAGATAGGTCCCCCCGGCGACGGCCATCTTGCGGCCGCCCGCTTTGAGGTCGTCCAGATGGAACTCGAGGCCCAGGTAGAAGAGCAGCAGCACGAGACCGAGCGCGGAGAGCATCTCCAGGTCGTGCGGGTCGGAGATGAGCACGACGCCGGGCGTGTGCGGGCCGAGGATGATCCCGGCCAGGATGAACAGGGGGATGGTGGGCAGGCCGATCCGCCCGCCGAGGCGGGCGAGGACGGCGGCGGCGAGGAAGGCCCCGCCCATGGCGATGAGGGTGTCCGCGTGTCCGATGGGCTTGTCCTCCGTTCAGTCATGAGGGTGTCAAGGAAGCGTCAATGTTTAGTTTGCCAAATGATTTACATGGCAACAATGAGTGCTGACACCCATTGACGCGCTTGACACCGGCGCCCTCGCCCGTCGGCCGTCCCGGAGGCCCCCGGCGCACGGAGCCCCGGGGGCCATAGGGTCGGGGGCATGACCGAGACGCTCAGCCTGGCCGAGATCGAGGCGCTCGCGCGCGAGGCCCACGCGGGACAGACCGACAAGGCGGGACGCCCGTACGCCGAGCACCTCGCCGCCGTCGCGCACGGAGTGCGCGCCCGCGGCGGCAGCGACGAGCAGATCGCCGCCGGCTGGCTCCACGACGCCGTCGAGGACGACCGGCTGAGCCGGGCGTGGCTGGACGCCGCCGCCCTCCCGCAGTCCGTCAAGCACATGGTCCTCGCCCTCACCAGGGGCGAGGGCGAGGACCTGGAGTCCTACACGCGGCGGGTACGGGAGACCCCGGGAGCGCTGCTGGTCAAGGAGGCCGACCTGGCGCACAACGCCGACCCGGCGCGCCTGGCGGTCCTGGACGAGGCGACCCGGGAGCGGCTCACCGCCAAGTACGCCCGGACCCGGCGTCTGCTCGGACTGCCGACGGGCTGAACCGGCCGCGGCCCGCGCCGAAGGCCCGATCGGGCGCCTGCGCCGGCCGTGCCGCCGGAGGCCCGGCCGCGTGTTCCCCGCGCGACCCCCGCGCGTCCGCCCGCGCCGGAGGCCCGGCCGCTCCCCGCGGCGCTCCGGGCGCCGCGCCGCCGCTCAGCGGCGCGGTCCCAGCTCGCTCACGTCGCGGCGGAAGGCCCAGGACATCTCCGGTTCGGTGACCGGGCGCATCAGCCTGCGGACCGGCGGCGTGCACAGGAGGGTGACGGCGGCCGCGGCGAAGAGCGAGACGGTCACCAGCCCGACCGGCCCGCCCAGCCAGGGGTTCTCCTCGAAGAGGCCGAAGTAGTCGCCGGCCCGCACCAGGAAGCCGTGCAGCAGATAGCCGCAGATCGTTCCCGCGCCGAGCGCCGTCATCCAGGACCGCCCGGCCGGCACCCAGGCCAGGAAGGCCACGGTGAGCACGAGGGCGCAGGCGAGGAGGGCGAGGAACACCACGGCGCCGGACCACCACGGCACCCCGTCCCCGATCTCCTGGACGCTGCTGGAGCGGTAGAACCACTTGGTGCTCATCCGCGGGGCCGCCCAGTAGGCGAACACGGCGGCGACTCCCAGCAGCGGCAGCGACAGCAGCCGCACCTCGCGCCGCCGCACCAGCTGGAAGTGCTCCGGCTTCAGGCACAGGCCGAGGACGAAGAAGGGCAGGAACTGCAGCACACGCGTGAGGTTGAGGTCGTCGCCGATGCCCGGGGTCAGGGCGGCGAGCAGCGCGATCCCGATCGCGACCGGCACCGGCCACCGGATCGCGCGCCACAGGGGGGTCGTCAGCCGCCACACGAAGAGCGCCGCGAGGAACCACGTCAGGTAGTACGGGTCGAGCAGGCTGATCGGCTGGTCGGGCTTGTCGCCCGCGTACCGGGCGAAGAGCGAGTACGCCACCTCGAAGACGACGTACGGCAGCGCGATGCCGGTCAGCAGCCGGCGCAGCTGGTGCGGCTTGCCGGTGTAGCTCCGGGAGAAGTAGCCGGAGATGAGGATGAACGCCGGCATGTGGAAGGTGTAGACGAGCATGTAGAGCGCGCGGGTCGCCCGGCTGCCGTCCATCACCGGTTCCCAGGCGTGGGCCACCGCCACCAGCACGATCGCCAGGTACTTCGCGTTGTCGAACCAGGCGTCCCGCCCGGCCGGTCTCGGCGGCTCCGTCGCCGTCGGCAGGGCAGACTTCCGGCCTGCCGTGGCGGGGGCGACAGCGGTCGCCGTCCCCGTCGCGGGGGTGGGTCCCGACTCCGGAGCCTCGGGGAGCGGAGCCCTCTGATATCCGTGCGCTGCGTGGAACATTCAAGGCACCATAGCCGTGCCCATTCGCGGGAGTAAAACACCCGGCCGTTGCGGTCCTTTCACATGCGAAGCCATCGCCACATGGGCGCTATGACCCAATTAATCCCCATTGAATCGGGCATATTGCCTCGGGTTGTGCGTGACCTGAATTACTCGGCGACCGCTCTTCGGATTTCCTGTGACCAACTTGTGTGGGCCCGGAAACGATCACGGTGAATTCCTGCCCGCCTCACGCGCCGAATTCACGCGGACGCACTCCGGGACGGGGCGGGTCCGGGCGCGCCGCCCGTCGCGGGGGCCCTGGCGGGGCGCGGTGTTGGCTCGATCTCGACCGGGACGATTCGTCACCCGGCAGCAGGGGCAGGGAGGTTGGTGGCACGATGGACCGGGCGGGGGTGGTGGGCCGTACACCCCGGGCCGGGTAGGCGGACCGACCGAGGGTGTGATCAGTGTGGCCATTTCGCTGTCTGTGGTGGTGCTGTTGTTGGTCATCCTCGTGGTGATGATCCGCGGCGGGTCCATCAAGGCCGGGCCGGCCGTCGTGGCCGTGCTGTTCGGCTTCTTCCTGGCGTCGACCGGCATTGCCCCGTCGATCAACCGCTTCATGAACTCGCTGGCCGAGACGATCAACCAGATAACGTTCTGAGCCCCGTCGCCGCGGCCCCGTCCGGGGGCGGCGGCACCACGGGACCCCCGCAGCGCCCGGAACCGCCCGGGCGCCCCCTCGCGCACCCCGCGCGCCCTTCTGTCGGCCTTCGCGCGCCAGGCGTGCCCCCTGCGTCCGTTCGCGCCGCCCGGCAGGTTCTCGCGCACCCGGGCGCACCCCGGCGCCCGTTCCGCGCCGCCCCGCCGGCCCTCCCGTGCAGGCAACCCGCACGCGCCGCGGAACCCGCGCCCCGGTGACCCGCACCCGCCGTCCGCCCTGCAGCTCGCCGTAACTCACCGGCGCCGCGGCGCCGACTCGCCCGCGGCTACCCGGACTTGCCCGAGGCGCGCTTGGCCCCCTTGCTCCGCGCGGCCCCCGCGGTGCCGCGGGCGGACCTGGCCGCCGCCGAGCTCCGGCGCCTCGGCGCGGCGCCGCCGCCCGCGCTCCCGTCCTCCTCCTCACGCGCCGCCCGCTCGGGGGCCGCGGCCCGGCGGGAACCGCCGGCCGGCCAGCGGAACTCGATCTCCAGCTCGATCTCCCCGTCCTCGACCTCGACCTCGATCTCGCTGTGGAGCTCCTCCGGGATCCGCAGGGTCAGCCGGCCCGGCCCCCATTCCAGGTCGGCCTCGCCCCCCTCCCGCAGTGCCGCCGCCAGCGCGGCCAGCCGGTCGGCCGCCTCCAGGCGGGACAGGGAGCCCTTCTGCTCGTACGCGAGATCCTTCATGGCGGCCTCCGGCCCGGCGGAAACGGTGGAATCGGTGGACGAGGACAATTGTCCTCCTTCCCGGCCGATCGGACATGTCCGCGCCGGACCGCACCACGCACCGTGCGGGGGAGCGGGGGAGCGCGCCCGGTGCGGAAACGCCTCAGGGCCAGGCCGGAGGACGAACCTCCCACCTGGCCCTGAGCCACATGGAGCGGGCGACGGGAATCGAACCCGCGTAGCTAGTTTGGAAGACTAGGGCTCTACCATTGAGCTACGCCCGCAAGCGCCGCGCCGCAGGTCATGACCGCGGCGGCACGAAGAGCATCGTAGCGGGTCATCCGCACCCCGCGCACACCCCTTCCCGGCCACCCGCAAATCGGGCGGGTCAGCGGGCCCGCGCCATGTACCCTACGGTTCGCACCGACGGGGTGTGGCGCAGCTTGGTAGCGCGTCCGCTTTGGGAGCGGAAGGTCGTCGGTTCGAATCCGGCCACCCCGACCAGCAAGATCACGTTGTGAGGGTCCTCCTGCTTGCCGTTACTATGCAAGCTGCGTGCCCGTGTGTCTGATGTGCCGGGCCCGATCCGCTGAACCACCGGACGCGGGAACCACCGTGTCCGGAGGCAGCAGCCCCCCAGATGTCAGCCACCAAGGAGACCGAACCGTGAAGAGCGCCGTGGAGACCCTGAACCCGACCCGGGTTCGGCTCACTGTCGAGGTGCCCTTCGAGGAGCTCAAGGACAGCCTCGACGCGGCGTACAAGAAGATCAACCAGCAGGTCACGGTCAAGGGCTTCCGCAAGGGCAAGATCCCGGCCCGAGTGATCGACCAGCGGTTCGGCCGTGGTGCGGTGCTGGAGGAGGCGGTCAACGACGCGCTCCCGAAGTTCTACACCGAGGCGGTCAACGAGGCGGAGATCAACCCCCTCGGCCAGCCCGAGGTCGACATCACCGAGCTGAAGGACGGCGAGACGCTGAACTTCACCGCCGAGGTCGACATCCGCCCCGCGATCGAGATCCCGGACTACTCCGGCATCGAGGTCACCGTCGACGCCGTCGAGGTCACCGACGAGGACATCGAGAAGTCCGTGGAGCAGCTGCGCGAGCGCTTCGCCTCCACCAACCCGGTCGAGCGCGCCGCCGCCGAGGGCGACGTCGTCACGATCGACCTCGAGGCCAAGGTCGACGGCGAGGTCCTGCCCGACGGTGTCGCCAACGGCGTCTCCTACACGATCGGTTCGGGCGAGCTGCTCGACGGCGTCGACGAGGCCGTCACCGGCCTGGAGGCCGGCGGCGAGGCCACCTTCACCTCGCAGCTGAAGGGCGGCTCCGCCGAGGGCAAGGACGCCGAGGTCACCGTCAAGGTCACCGCCGTCGCGGCCCGTGAGCTCCCCGAGCTGGACGACGACTTCGCGCAGCTGGCCTCCGAGTTCGACACCCTCGACGAGCTGAAGGCCGACAGCCGCAAGCGCCTCGAGAACATGAAGCAGTACGACCAGGCCACCCAGGCCCAGGAGCGCGTCCTGGAGAAGCTGCTGGAGCTGGTCGAGGTCCCCGTCCCCGAGAAGCTCCTCGAGGACGAGGTCAACACCCGTAAGCACAACCTCGAGCACCACCAGCTCGGTCAGATGGGTCTGACCCTCGACAAGTACCTGGAGATCCAGGGCAAGTCCGCCGAGGAGTTCGACGCCGAGACCAAGGAGCAGGCGGTCAAGGGCATCAAGACCCAGTTCGTCCTGGACGAGCTGGTCAACAAGGAGAAGCTCAACGTCAGCCAGGAGGAGCTCACCGAGCACCTCATGCGGCGTGCGGCCTCCTCCGGCATGAGCCCCGACCAGTTCGCCCAGGCCGTCGTCGAGGGCAACCAGGTGCCGATGCTCGTCGGCGAGGTCGCCCGCGGCAAGGCGCTGGCCGTCGTCGTCGAGGCCGCCAAGGTCACCGACACCAACGGCGAGCCGGTCGACCTCGAGGACGAGGACGACGAGACCGAGACCGCCGCCGAGACGGTCGAGGCCGTCGTCGACGGTGACGCGGACGAGAAGGCGGAGAAGAACGAGGCCTGAGCCTCGCTCCCACGCGTGGACGGGCTCCGGGTGCCGCAGGGCGCCCGGAGCCCGTCGCCGTAGCGGGCCCCAGGCGCCGCAGCCCCCGTAGCTTGCGCTCCCAGCGAACAGTTCGGGAACCGGGATGGCTCTGTCCGACCTGCGCGTTAGGGTCCATGAATACGAGGGCAGGGTTGTCCCCGCCCCCCGTACCAAGACGCTGAGACGGCCGAAGCCGTCAGAGACGAGCAGGTGGACACGTGACGAATCTGATGCCTTACGTTGCCGGTGAGCCGTCCATCGGTGGTGGCCTCGGCGACCAGGTCTACAGCCGGCTGCTCGGCGAGCGCATCATCTTCCTCGGCCAGCAGGTCGACGACGACATCGCCAACAAGATCACGGCGCAGATGCTGCTCCTTGCCGCCGACCCGGACAAGGACATCTACCTCTACATCAACAGCCCCGGCGGCTCGGTCACGGCCGGCATGGCCGTCTACGACACCATGCAGTACATCCCCAACGACGTCGTGACCATCGGTATGGGCATGGCGGCCTCGATGGGCCAGTTCCTGCTGACCGGCGGCGCGGCCGGCAAGCGCTTCGCGCTGCCGAACACGGACATCCTCATGCACCAGGGCTCGGCCGGCCTCGGCGGCACCGCCTCGGACATCAAGATCCAGGCCGAGTACCTGCTCCGGACGAAGAAGCGCATGGCGGAGATCACCGCCCAGCACTCCGGCCAGACCGTCGAGGCGATCATCCGCGACGGTGACCGCGACCGCTGGTTCACCGCGGAGGAGGCCAAGGACTACGGCCTCATCGACGAGATCATCTCCGCCGCTTCGGGCGTGCCCGGCGGCGGCGGCACCGGCGCCTGAGGCGCCCCGCCCCCGCACCGCCCCGCCCGAGCCCGCAGAACGCCACCAGGATGGTGAACACCCACATGAGCAACTTCTCCGCGAGCGGCCTCTACACCGGCCCGCAGGTGGACAACCGCTACGTCGTCCCCCGCTTCGTCGAGCGCACCTCGCAGGGCGTGCGCGAGTACGACCCGTACGCGAAGCTCTTCGAGGAGCGCGTGATCTTCCTCGGCGTGCAGATCGACGACGCCTCGGCCAACGACGTGATGGCGCAGCTGCTGTGCCTGGAGTCCATGGACCCGGACCGCGACATCTCGATCTACATCAACAGCCCCGGCGGCTCGTTCACCGCGCTGACGGCCATCTACGACACGATGCAGTTCGTGAAGCCGGACATCCAGACGGTCTGCATGGGCCAGGCGGCCTCCGCCGCGGCCGTGCTGCTGGCCGCCGGCACCCCCGGCAAGCGGATGGCCCTGCCCCACGCCCGCGTGCTGATCCACCAGCCGTCCTCGCAGACCGGCCGTGAGCAGCTCTCCGACCTGGAGATCGCGGCCAACGAGATCCTGCGGATGCGCGAGCAGCTGGAGCAGATGCTGGCGAAGCACTCGACCACGCCGATCGAGAAGGTGCGCGACGACATCGAGCGCGACAAGATCCTGACCGCCGAGGACGCGCTCGCGTACGGCCTCGTCGACCAGATCGTCTCGACCCGCAAGAGCACGGCCGCAGCGGCCGCCTGACGGTTTCCGGCGCCCTTGGCGCGGTACACGACAATGTGAACCGCGCCAAGGGGGGCCCGAACGGGGGGCCAGGCAAGGTACCGTCGGATATGAGGCACCAGGAGCGGCTGAACCAAGCCGCTCCCAGGCGAAGGGGAAGCACCTCGTGGCACGCATCGGTGATGGCGGCGACCTGCTCAAGTGCTCGTTCTGCGGAAAGAGCCAGAAGCAGGTGAAGAAGCTCATCGCAGGCCCCGGTGTGTACATCTGCGACGAGTGCATCGACCTCTGCAACGAGATCATCGAAGAGGAACTCGCGGAGACGAGCGAAGTGCGCTGGGAGGAACTTCCCAAGCCCCGCGAGATCTACGAGTTCCTGGAGAGCTACGTCGTCGGCCAGGAGCCGGCCAAGAAGGCGCTCTCCGTCGCGGTGTACAACCACTACAAGCGCGTCCAGGCCGGCGAGAACGGCGGCGCGCAGGGCCGGGACGACGCGATCGAGCTCGCCAAGTCCAACATCCTCCTGCTGGGCCCCACC
This sequence comes from Streptomyces genisteinicus, assembly GCF_014489615.1. Lineage (GTDB taxonomy): Bacteria > Actinomycetota > Actinomycetes > Streptomycetales > Streptomycetaceae > Streptomyces > Streptomyces genisteinicus. Next base: position 2,368,258 of record NZ_CP060825.1, on the reverse strand, counting down.
GGCTCCGGCAAGACGCTGCTGGCCCAGACGCTCGCCCGCATGCTCAACGTCCCGTTCGCCATCGCCGACGCGACGGCGCTCACGGAGGCGGGCTATGTCGGCGAGGACGTCGAGAACATCCTGCTGAAGCTGATCCAGGCGGCCGACTACGACGTCAAGAAGGCCGAGACCGGGATCATCTACATCGACGAGATCGACAAGGTCGCCCGTAAGAGCGAAAACCCGTCGATCACCCGGGACGTCTCCGGCGAGGGCGTGCAGCAGGCCCTGCTGAAGATCCTGGAGGGCACCACCGCCTCCGTCCCGCCGCAGGGCGGACGCAAGCACCCGCACCAGGAGTTCATCCAGATCGACACGACGAACGTGCTGTTCATCGTGGGCGGCGCATTCGCCGGTCTGGAGAAGATCATCGAGTCGCGGGCCGGCGCCAAGGGCATCGGCTTCGGCGCGACGATCCGCTCCAAGCGCGAGATCGAGGCGAGCGACCAGTTCCAGGAGGTCATGCCGGAGGACCTGGTGAAGTTCGGGATGATCCCGGAGTTCATCGGCCGTCTCCCCGTGATCACCTCGGTGCACAACCTGGACCGCGAGGCCCTGCTCAAGATCCTCGTCGAGCCGCGCAACGCCCTGGTCAAGCAGTACCAGCGCCTCTTCGAACTCGACGGCGTCGAGCTGGACTTCGACCTCCCGGCGCTGGAGGCCATCGCCGACCAGGCGATCCTCCGCGGCACCGGCGCGCGCGGGCTGCGCGCGATCATGGAGGAGGTCCTGATGTCGGTGATGTACGAGGTCCCGTCCCGCAAGGACGTGGCCCGCGTGGTCATCACCCAGGACGTCGTCCACAACAACGTCAATCCGACCCTGGTCCCGCGCATCGTCAAGGACGAGGGCAACGGCCGCCACGAGAAGAGCGCGTAGCGCTCACCGCCCGCACGCGAAAGGGGCGCCCCCGCCGATCCGTTCGGCGGGGGCGCCCCTCTCGTGCGCGGTGTACCGGTCAGGCCTTGACGCGGATCTCCTTGCGGAGCTGGGCCGTCGTGACCGCGGCCTCCTCGGGCGAGGTGCCCTTGCCCGTCATCAGGCTCGCCAGGTCCATGGGCATCGCGAAGCCGACGGTGCTGTGGTCGCCCCACACGCACACGGACATCGTGACCTCCTTGGGGCCGGCGGCGCCGCCGGTCTCGCCCGCACCGGTCTTCGACTTGATCTGCTGGCACTTGAGGACGGCGCCGTCCGCCTCGGCCGGGGTGTAGGCCTTCGGCTCGCCGACGAGCTCGGCCTCGTCGTCCTTGTCCTTCTCGGACTCCGCCTTGATGTTGGCGAACACGCCGTCGACGACCTTCTCCGGGTCGTCGATCTCCCCGTAGGCCCCGCCGAACTGGACCATCTTGCCGGCCATCGGGTTGCTCTCGTCCTTGACCTGCCAGGCGGCGTTCACGGACTTGCCGTTCTTGACGCCGTTCTTCTCGGCGTCCTTGAGGAAGTCCTCGCCGTCGCCGCCCTGCTCGCTGCCGGGCATCAGCTTGTACTCGCCCAGCACCGTCGCCGGCGTGGTCAGCTTGTGCGGGCCGTCGTCCGCGACACTCGCGCCGCCGCCCCCGCCGAAGACGAAGTACGCCCCCACCGCGATCGCCGCGACCACCGCGACGCCACCGATGATGAGGCCGGTCTTCTTGCCGCCGCCGCCCTGGGCCGGCGGCGGGGGCGGGTAGCCGCCCGGCTGCTGGCCGTACGGGGGCTGCTGGCCGTACGGGCCCGGCTGCTGCGGGGCGCCGTACGGGCCGGGCTGCTGGGGCTGCTGCTGCGGGTAGCCGTAGCCGGGCTGCGGCGGGACGCCCTGCGGGGCCTGCTGCGGGTACCCGTAGCCGGGCTGCGGGGCCCCAGGCGGCTGCTGGCCGTAGGGTCCCGGCTGGCCGTAGGGGCCGGGCTGCTGCGGCTGGCCGCCGTACGGGCCCGGCTGGTTGTGACTCATTACGGGTTTCCCCCTCGTGATGCCTATGTGTTGCGGACATCCTGACGCAAGGAGCCGACAGCCGGGTCGCCCGGGGTCGGACCGTTACGGAAGAATCGCGTTTCAGCACCACCCCGTGACACCCCTAAACTGGGCCCGTGACCGAGAACTCATCGCAGCCCGCAGCGCCCACCTCCGAACTGCCGACCCAGTACGCGCCGGCCGACGTAGAGGGGGCGCTGTACGAGCGCTGGGTGGAGCGGGGTTACTTCGAGGCCGACGCCAAGAGCGACAAGCCGCCGTTCACCGTCGTCATCCCCCCGCCGAACGTCACCGGAAGCCTCCACCTGGGCCACGCCTTCGAGCACACGCTCATCGACGCCCTCACCCGCCGCAAGCGGATGCAGGGGTACGAGACGCTGTGGCAGCCCGGCATGGACCACGCCGGCATCGCCACCCAGAACGTCGTCGAGCGCGAACTCGCCAAGGAGGGCAAGTCCCGTCACGACCTCGGCCGTGAGGCGTTCATCGAGCGCGTCTGGCAGTGGAAGGGCGAGTCCGGCGGTCAGATCTCCGGCCAGATGCGCCGTCTCGGCGACGGCGTCGCCTGGTCCCGCGAGCGGTTCACCATGGACGAGGGCCTGTCGCAGGCCGTCCAGACGATCTTCAAGCGCCTCTACGAGGACGAGCTGATCTACCGCGCCGAGCGCATCATCAACTGGTGCCCGCGCTGTCTGACCGCGATCTCCGACATCGAGGTCGAGTACCAGGACGACGACGGCGAGCTCGTCTCCATGACGTACGGGGACGGCGAGGACACCATCGTCGTCGCCACCACCCGCGCCGAGACGATGCTCGGCGACACCGCCGTCGCGGTCCACCCCGACGACGAGCGCTACCGGCACCTGATCGGCCGGCAGATCAAGCTGCCGCTCACCGACCGCTCCATCCCGGTCGTCGCGGACACCCACGTCGACCCGGAGTTCGGCACCGGCGCCGTCAAGGTGACGCCCGCCCACGACCCGAACGACTTCGAGATCGGTCAGCGGCACGACCTCCCGTCGCTCGCCGTCATGGACGAGCGCGCCGTCATCACCGTCCCCGGCCCCTTCGAGGGGCTGGACCGGCTGGAGGCGCGCAGCGCCATCGTCGCCGCGCTGCGCGCCGAGGGCCGCATCGTCGCCGAGAAGCGCCCGTACACCCACTCGGTGGGCCACTGCTCGCGCTGCAAGACCACCATCGAGCCGCGGCTGTCGCTGCAGTGGTGGGTCAAGGTCGCCCCGCTGGCGAAGGCGGCCGGCGACGCCGTCCGCGACGGCCGGGTGAAGATCCACCCGCAGGAGATGGAGAAGCGGTACTTCGACTGGGTCGACAACCTCCACGACTGGTGCATCTCGCGCCAGCTCTGGTGGGGCCACCGCATCCCCGTCTGGTACGGCCCGGCGGGCGAGGTCGTCTGCGTCGGCCCCGACGAGGAGCCGCCCACCGGCGAGGGCTGGCACCAGGAGACCGACGTCCTGGACACCTGGTTCTCCTCGGGCCTGTGGCCGTTCTCCACCCTCGGCTGGCCCGAACAGACCGAGAGCCTCGCGAAGTTCTACCCGAACTCCGTCCTGGTCACCGGCTACGACATCCTCTTCTTCTGGGTCGCCCGGATGATGATGTTCGGCCTCTACGCCATGGACGGCACCCCGCCGTTCCACACCATCGCCCTCCACGGCATGGTCCGCGACCAGTTCGGCAAGAAGATGTCCAAGTCCTTCGGCAACGCGGTCAACCCGCTGGACTGGATGGACAAGTACGGCTCCGACGCCCTGCGCTTCACCCTGGCCCGCGGCGCCAACCCGGGCGTCGACGTCCCGATCGGCGAGGACTGGGTCCAGGGCTCGCGCAACTTCGCGAACAAGATCTGGAACGCCACCCGCTTCGCGCTGATGAACGGCGCCACGGTCGAGGGCCCGCTGCCCTCGCCCGAGGAGATGTCGTCCACCGACCGGTGGATCCTGTCGCGCCTGAACAAGACGGTCGCCGAGGTCGACGCCTTCTACGAGGACTACCAGTTCGCCAAGCTCTCCGAGTCCCTGTTCCACTTCGCCTGGGACGAGGTCTTCGACTGGTACGTCGAGCTCTCCAAGACGACGTTCTTCGCCGGCGGCGAGCAGGCACGGGTCTCCGGCCGGGTCCTCGGCGAGGTCCTCGACGTGATGCTGCGCCTGCTGCACCCCGTCGTCCCGTTCGTCACCGACACCCTGTGGACGACGCTGACCGGTGGCGAGTCGCTGGTGATCGCCGACTGGCCCGCCACTGTGCAGGTTCCTGGCGCTGACGCGCCGGGCGGCTTCCGCGACGAGGCCGCCGAGCGGGAGATCGCCCTCGTCCAGCAGGTCGTCACCGAGGTCCGCCGCTTCCGCAGCGACCAGGGCCTCCAGCCCGGCCAGAAGGTCCCGGCCCGGCTCTCCCTGGACGGCACCGCCCTGGCGCCCCACGAGGCGGCCATCCGCCAGCTGCTGCGCCTCCAGCCGGAGGGCGAGGGCTTCCACGCCACCGCCTCCCTGCCGGTCGCCGGGGCCACGGTCGCCCTGGACCTCTCCGGCACGATCGACGTCCCGGCCGAGCGCAAGCGCCTGACCAAGGACCTCGGCGCGGCCGAGAAGGAGGTCGCCCAGGCCAACGCCAAGCTGGGCAACGAGGCCTTCCTGGCCAAGGCGCCCGACCAGGTCGTGGAGAAGATCCGCACCCGCCTGGCGACGGCCGAGGCCGAGATCGCCCGCATCACCGGCCAGCTCGCGGCCCTGCCGCAGGCCTGACCCCGCCACCGCCGCGGCCCCCGCCCCCCTTCCCGGGGGCGGGGGCCGCGGCGCGCTGCGGGCCCCGGCACCCGGTGCCTGCACAGGCCGTCCCCGGTCCTCCGTACACTGGCCGGGTGAGTGAGCCCCGCCCTTCCGACCGTCCCGACGACTCCGGATCCGACGATCTCTTCGACGCGATCGTCGGCGAGGAGACCCAGCGCGATCCCGATCTGGCGGTGATCGAGGCCGGCAGCCGCACCCTGCGCACCCAGGCCGGCGTCCCGCAGAGCGAACAGGTGCCCGCCCGGCCCGCCGACCCGGAGACCGACAAGGCGCTCCGCGAGGTCGAGGCCGATCTCGCCACCCGCTGGGGCGAGACCAAGCTGGAGCCCTCGGTCTCCCGGATCTCCGCCCTGATGGACGTGCTCGGCGAACCGCAGCGCGCCTACCCCTCGATCCACATCACCGGGACCAACGGCAAGACGTCCACGGCCCGCATGATCGAGTCGCTGCTGGCCGCCTTCGAGCTGCGCACCGGCCGGTACACCTCGCCCCATGTGCAGTCGATCACCGAGCGCATCAGCCTCGACGGGGCGCCGATCGCCCCCGAGCGCTTCATCGAGACCTTCCGCGACATCGCGCCCTACGTGGAGATGGTCGACGGGAGCCAGGACTACCGCCTCTCCTTCTTCGAGGTGCTGACCGGCATGGCGTACGCGGCCTTCGCCGACGCGCCCGTGGACGTCGCCGTGGTCGAGGTCGGCATGGGCGGCAGCTGGGACGCGACCAACGTGATCGACGGGTCGGTGGCGGTCGTCACCCCGATCGACCTGGACCACACCGACCGCCTCGGCTCCACACCCGCCGAGATCGCGGCGGAGAAGGCCGGCATCATCAAGCAGGGCGCGACGGTCGTGCTGGCCCAGCAGCCGGTGGACGCCGCACAGGTGCTGCTGAAGAAGGCGGTCGAGACCGACGCGACGGTCGCCCGTGAGGGCCTGGAGTTCGGCATCGTCTCCCGCGAGGTGGCCGTCGGCGGCCAGCTCCTGACGCTGCGCGGCCTGGGCGGCGAGTACGAGCAGGTCTTCCTCCCGCTGTACGGCGCCCACCAGGCGCACAACGCCGCGGTCGCGCTGGCGGCCGTGGAGGCGTTCTTCGGCGTCGGCGCCGAGCAGCAGGGACTGCTGGACCTCGACACCGTCCGCCGGGCCTTCGCCTCCGTGGCGTCCCCCGGCCGGCTGGAGGTCGTCCGCCGCAGCCCCACCGTCGTGCTGGACGCCGCGCACAACCCGGCGGGAGCGCGGGCGACCGCCGACGGCATCACCGAGTCGTTCGGTTTCTCGCGCCTCATCGGCGTCGTCGGCACCAGCGCCGACAAGGACGTCAAGGGACTGCTGGAAGCCTTCGAGCCGGTCTTCGCCGAGATCGTGGTCACCCGGAACTCCAGCCACCGGGCCATGGACGCCGACGAGCTCGCCGCGATCGCCGTCGAGGTCTTCGGCGACGACCGGGTCGTCGTGGAGCCGCGCCTGGACGACGCTCTGGAGACGGCGATCACCCTCGCCGAGGAGGAGTCGGAGTTCGCCGGCGCGGGCGTCCTGGTGACCGGCTCCGTGATCACGGTCGGCGAGGCCCGGCTGCTCCTGGGAAGGGCCTGACACCTCATGCGTACGCTCTGTGCTTCCACCCTGATCGGCGAGTTCTTCGTGATCGGCTTCGCCGGTCTGGTGGCCATGAAGGCGGACGGGGCCTCGATGGCCGCGGTCTGGACGGTCTGCGGCATCGCGATGCTGATGTCCCTGCTGCTGTGCGGCATGATCACCCGTCCGGGCGGCATCCAGCTCGGCTGGGTGCTCCAGGTCGCGCTGATCGTCGGCGGCTTCGTCGTCCCGGCCATGTTCTTCCTCGGGGTGGTGTTCGCCGGACTGTGGTGGGCGTCGGTCCACTACGGCCGGAAGATCGACGAGGCGAAGGCGCGCTGGGCGGCCCAGGCATCGGCAGGGCCTGACGCTGCGTAACCGGTGACGGGGCGCGCAGGGTAGCCTCGTGGGTGCCTGCCGCCCGGACGTGTGGCGGCAGACCCCAGACCCGCACATGAAGGAGCCCGCACCGTGAGCCAGCGCACGCTCGTCCTGCTCAAGCCCGACGCCGTACGCCGGGGACTGATCGGGGAGATCATCGGCCGCATCGAGTCCAAGGCCGGCTGGACCATCAGCGCTCTGGAACTGCGCACCCTGGACCAGGAGACCCTGGAGGCCCACTACGGCGAGCACCAGGGCAAGCCGTTCTACGAGCCGCTGGTCGCCTTCATGGCCTCCGGCCCGGTCGTCGCCATGGTCGTCGAGGGCGAACGCGTCATCGAGGGTGTACGCCGGCTGGCGGGTCCGACCGACCCGATCGAGGCGGCTCCCGGCTCCATTCGCGGGGACTTCGGAACCATCGTCCGCGAGAATCTGATCCACGCCTCGGACTCCGAGGAGTCCGCCATTCGGGAGATGAAGATCTTCTTCCCGGCAGTCTGACCGCTTCTCCCGAAAAGGGAGGCAATGAGGCTCCGGCCGGGGGCTTTCGCTGACGTGTCATCAGTTCGGCGGCGTCGGTGACCTGGGGCGACCGAAGGAATTTCGGTCGCCCTTCGGTATAGCCCGGGGGATTGCGGGAACGCATCGCCCCGACGCATCGTCACCACATACAGAGGTGGACCAGCGCGCCGTATCCAGGTGGACGGCACTACGATGTAAGCCTCCACGCCACAGCACCCACCTCGCCATCCTGATAAGCCATCAACGCTCGATTTGGGAAGGCCAGACGCATCCTCATGGGGAACAACATGTCGTTCATCGGCCGTGACATGGCTGTCGACCTCGGGACCGCCAACACGCTGGTGTACGTCAGAGGCCGGGGGATCGTTCTCAACGAGCCGTCCGTCGTCGCGATCAACACCAACACGGGCGGCATTCTCGCGGTCGGCGCCGAGGCGAAGAAGATGATCGGCCGGACACCGGGCAACATCGTTGCCGTCCGGCCGCTGAAGGACGGCGTGATCGCCGACTTCGAGATCACCGAGCGGATGCTCCGCTACTTCATCCTCAAGATCCACAAGCGCCGCTACCTCGCCAGGCCGCGGGTCGTCGTCTGCGTGCCCTCCGGCATCACGGGCGTCGAGCGCCGCGCGGTCATCGAGGCGTCCACCCAGGCGGGCGCCCGCCAGGTCCACATCATCGAAGAGCCCATGGCCGCCGCCATCGGGTCCGGACTCCCGGTGCACGAGGCCACGGGCAACATGGTCGTCGACATCGGCGGCGGCACCACCGAGGTCGCCGTGATCTCCCTCGGAGGAATCGTCACGGCACAGTCCATCCGCGTCGCCGGCGACGAACTGGACAACGCGATCATCCAGCACATCAAGAAGGAGTACTCGCTCCTGCTCGGTGAGCGGACCGCCGAATCCATCAAGATCACCATCGGCTCCGCGTACGACATGGACAAGGACGAGCACACCGAGATCCGGGGCCGCGACCTCGTCTCCGGTCTGCCCAAGACCGTCGTCATCTCGGCCGCCGAGGTCCGCAAGGCCATCGAGGAGCCGGTCAACGCCATCGTCGACGCGGTCAAGACCACCCTCGACAAGTGCCCGCCGGAGCTCTCCGGCGACGTCATGGACCGCGGCATCGTGCTCACCGGCGGCGGCGCCCTGCTCCGCGGGCTCGACGAGCGGCTGCGCCGCGAGACCGGCATGCCGATCCACATCGCCGAGGACCCGCTGGACTCCGTGGCCCTCGGATCCGGCAAGTGCGTCGAGGAGTTCGAGGCGCTCCAGCAGGTGCTGGACGCCCAGCCGCGTCGTTAGGCAGTCGGCGGCCCGCATCCCGCCGGGCCGCCGATCCGCCGTACGGGGGGTGCGAACGACCTCGGAAGAGGGTTCTCCCGTCTCCGCCACGGCAGCAGGACCGTTCCACAAACGAACACCACCATTCCGACGAGGAAGGCACGGCCGCCGCACGTGAGGGACACGAAAGAGAGCCGGCTGCTCCTGGTGCTGCTGATCGCCATCGCGTTCGCACTGATCACGGTGGACATCCGCGGCGGCGAGGAGTCACCGGTCGACGGAGCCCGACAGGCCGCGGCAACGGTCTTCGGCCCCGTCGAGAACGGGGTCGCGGCGGCCGTCGACCCGGTCGGCAACGCCATCGGCGCCGTACGCGACTCCGGCGAACGCCACGACCGCATCAGCGAACTGGAGCGGGAGAACGCCGAGCTGAAGCAGCGCCTGGGCAGCGACGACCGCAACCGCAGCAGACTCCGCGAGCTGGACGGCCTCCTGCGCACCGCGGCCGCCGGCCAGTACGGCATCAAGGGCGCCGAGGTCATCGCCATAGGAGCCGCCCAGGGCTTCTCCTGGACCGTCACCATCGACATCGGCGCGGGCGACGGCATCACCCGCGACATGACCGTCATCAACAGCGACGGACTCGTCGGCCGCGTCACCACCGTCGGCCCCAGCACCTCCACCGTGCTCCTCGCCAGCGACCCCGACTTCACCGTCGGCACCCGCATGGAGAAGAGCAGCGAACTCGGCTTCGCCACCGGCCAGGGCGACCGGCCCCTGCTGGTCCAGCTCCTCAACGGCAAGGCCAAGGTGAAGAAGGGCGACCGCCTGGTCACCTTCGGCTCCCAGGGCAACAAGCCGTTCGTCCCGGGCGTCCCGGTCGGCGAGGTCGTCGCCGTCGACCCCGCCGGCGGCGACCTCACCCGCGACATCCACGTCCGGCCCTACGCCGCGTTCAGCACACTCGACATCGTCGGCGTCGTCGTCCAGGCTCCGCGCACCAACCCCAGGGACACCGTCCTCCCGCCCAAGCCCGACAAGCCCCGCCCGACGCCCACCGTCACGGTGACCGTCACGCCCGGCGCCGACGGCACCGTCGACGGACAGGCCGACACCCAGCCGCAGGGACAGACGGACGGCCGGATCCGCGAGCAGCAGGACGGACAGCCCGACACCCCGGACGACGCCGGGACCGCCCGGGACCGCGGAGCGGACCCACCGGGCCCCACAGGCACCGCCGGCCCGAACGACGAGTAACAGGAGCTGATCCGTCCATGCGTGTCAACCGGATGCTGCTCTCCACGACGCTCGTCGTGGTCGCCCTCGTCATCCAGGTCACCGTCCTCGCCCGCCTCCAGCTGCCCGGCGCCGTCCCGGACCTGATGCTGCTCACCGTCCTCGGACTGGCCATGGTCTACGGCCACGTCGCGGGCGCGTTCATCGGCTTCGGCGCCGGCCTGCTCGCGGACATCGCGCCCCCGGCCGACCACGCGGCCGGCCGCTACGCCCTCGTCCTCTGCGTCATCGGCTACCTCGCCGGCCTCGTCAAGCCCGAGAACGGGCAGCAGCTCCGCTCGGCCACCGGCCCGATGGCCGTGGTCGTCGCCGCCGCGATCGGCTCCACCCTGCTCTACGCCGGGGTCGGCGCCCTCGTCGGAGACACCGCCGCACGCCACGTCGGCCTCGGGAACCTGCTGTTCACCGCCGCCGTGTACGACCTGATCCTCGCGCCGTTCACCGTGCCCCTGATCATGTGGCTGGCCAGACGCAGCGAGAACGATCCGCTCGCCGAGAACCAGAACAGCGGCGGCACCGACGTCGCCTCCGGCTGGCTGTCCTCCGGCACCGGCCTGCGGATCGGCGCCCAGCGCAGCGGCCTGCGGATCAAGGCGGCACGGACACGCGCGGCCCGCGCCGGCCGCATCAAGGGAGTCAAGCGACTGTGACCGAGGGGGCAGCAGCGTGAGCAACATTCCGGAGACCGGACGGACCCCCCGGGTCCAGATCCGTCTCGTCATCATCCAGGTCCTCGTCTTCTCCCTCCTGCTCACCCTCGGCGGCCGGCTCTGGTACCTCCAGATCCGCAACGGCGACGAGTACGCCGACGAGGCCAGCGGCAACCACGTGCAGCGGGTCGTCACACCCGCCGTACGCGGCTCCATCCTCGACGCCCGGGGCGTGGCGCTCGCCGACAACGAGACCCGCCTGGTCGTCTCCGCGTCCCGCACCGAGCTCATGAAGATGAAGGACGACGGCAAGGGCGTGCTGACCCGGCTCGCCGGCGTGCTCGGCATGAAGCCGAAGGACGTCATGGACAAGGTGCGCCTCTGCGACGCCAAGACCCCGCAGCCCTGCTGGAACGGCTCCCCGTACCAGCCCATCCCCGTCACCGACGAGGCCACCACCCAGCAGGCACTCCAGATCCGCGAACGCACCGAGGACTTCCCCGGCATCACCGCCGAACCGGCCGCCGTGCGCCGCTACACCTCACCCGCCGACGCCCGCACCTCCCAGGTCCTCGGCTACCTCTCGCCCGTCACCGACGACGAGATCCAGAAGGCCAAGGACACCGACTCCCCCTACCTGCGGTCCGACCAGATCGGCCGCTCCGGCCTGGAGCGCACCTACGACGCCGCCCTGCGCGGCAAGGCCGGCGTCACCTCCTACGAGGTCGACAAGCTCGGCCGGGTCATGGGCGAGGCGGAGTCCGACGCGGGCGTCCCCGGCTCGAACCTGGTCACCAGCATCGACGCCCGCGTCCAGGCCGTCGCCGAATCCGAGCTGCACAAGGCGATGAAGGCCGCCCGCCAGGAGACCGACAAGATCACCGGACGGAAGTACGAGGCCGACGCCGGAGCCGTCGTCGTGATGGAGTCCCGCACCGGCCGGGTCGTCGCGATGGCCTCCCAGCCCGACTACGACCCCAACGCCTGGGTCGGCGGCATCTCCGGCAAGGACTACGCGAAGCTCACCGGCAAGGACTCCAACTTCCCCCTCCTCAACCGGGCCATCCAGGGCCAGGCCGCCCCCGGCTCCGTCTTCAAGGTGGTCTCGGCCAGCGCCGCCGTCCGGGCCGGCCACGACTTCGACGACCGCTACCAGTGCGGCAGCTCCTACAGCCTCGGCAGCCGCAGCTTCGCCAACTTCGAGTCCCAGGGACACGGTCCCATCACCCTCGGCGAAGCCCTGAAGTACTCCTGCAACACCGTCTTCTACGCCCTCGGCCACGACGAGTGGAAGCGCGACGGCGGCACCAAGCCCAAGAAGAACGCCCACGACTGGTTCTACCGCACCGCCCACGACTTCGGCCTCGGCTCCCGCACCGGCATCGACCTCCCCAACGAGGTCACCGGCCGCATCCCCGACCGCAAGTGGAAGCAGGAGTTCTGGGAGGCCAACAAGGACTCCTGGTGCAAGGAGGGCAAGAAGGGCGGCAGCTTCGTCGAGCAGATCGCCTACGAGAGCTGCCTCGAAGGCAACAAGCTCCACGCCTACGACAGCATCAACTTCTCCATCGGACAGGGCGACATCCTCGTCACCCCCATCCAGATGGCCACCGCCTACGCCGCCATCAGCAACGGCGGCACCCTCTGGAACCCCACCCTGGGCAAGGCGATCATCAGCCCCGACGGCAAGCGCGTCGAGGAGATCCCGCCCCAGGCCCACGGCAAGCTGCCGATAGGGAAGAAGACCATCAACGACCTGGACAAGGGCCTGCGCTCGGTCGTCGGCCCCGGCGGCACCGCCTCCTGGCGGTTCGGCGGCTGGCCCCAGGACAAGATCCCCATGCGGGCCAAGACCGGCACCGCCCAGGTCTACGGCAAGCAGACCACCTCGTGGTTCGCGACCTACACCGACGACTACACCGTCGTCATGACCATCTCCCAGGGCGGCACCGGCTCCGGCGCCTCCGGTCCCGCGGTCCGCAAGATCTACGAGGCGATGTACGGCCTCGACGAGCAGGGCAACCAGGACCTGAAGCGGGCCCTGCTGCCCACACCCCAGAAGGACCTGCCCAAGATCTCCCCGGACGGCTCCATCGAAGCCCCCGAGGTCAGGCCCTATGTGCCTCCGAAGCCGGCGGACCCGGCCGGCGCACAGACGCTCGCGGGCGCGCCCGCACGGAGGGACTAGAACATGACAGGCGCAGGCGGATTCTCCGTCTCCGGATACGGACCCGAGCGCGGGGGACTGTGGTCCCGGCTCAGCGCCCGCGACTCGGTCGCCCGCCGGCTCGACTGGCCCCTGATGTTCTCGGCGCTCGCCCTGTCGGTCATCGGCGCGCTGCTCGTGTGGTCCGCCACCCGGGGCCGCACCGAACTCAACGACGGCGACCCGTACAGCTTCCTCATCAAGCACAGCCTCAACATCGGCATCGGCTTCGCCCTGATGGTCGCCACCGTCTGGCTGGGCCACCGCACCCTGCGCGGCGCGGTCCCCGTGCTCTACGGCCTCTCCGTGGTCCTGGTGCTGCTCGTCCTCACCCCGCTCGGCGCCACCATCAACGGCGCGCACGCCTGGCTCGTCATCGGCGGACTGTCGCTCCAGCCGTCCGAGTTCGTGAAGATCACCATCATCCTCGGCATGGCGATGATGCTCGCCGCCCGGGTCGACGCCGGCGACCAGCTCCACCCCGACCACCGCACCGTCGCCAAGTCCCTCGCCTTCGCCGTCCTCCCCATGGCGATCGTCATGATGATGCCCGACCTCGGCTCCGTCATGGTCATGGTCGTCATCGTGCTCGGCGTGCTGCTCGCCTCCGGCGCGTCCAACCGCTGGATCCTCGGCCTGCTCGGCGCCGGCGCGGCAGGCGCCGTCCTCGTCGCCGCCCTCGGCGTGCTCGACGAGTACCAGATCAACCGCTTCGCCGCCTTCGCCAACCCCGAACTCGACCCGGCCGGAGTCGGCTACAACACCAACCAGGCCCGCATCGCCATCGGCTCCGGCGGCCTCTACGGCGCCGGACTCTTCAACGGACACCAGACCACCGGCCAGTTCGTCCCCGAACAGCAGACCGACTTCATCTTCACCGTCGCCGGCGAGGAACTCGGCTTCGTCGGCGCCGGCCTCATCCTGGTCCTCCTCGGCGTCGTGCTCTGGCGCGCCTGCCGCATCGCCCGCGAGACCACCGAGCTCTACGGCACCATCGTCGCCGCCGGAATCATCGCCTGGTTCGCCTTCCAGGCCTTCGAGAACATCGGCATGGCGATGGGCATCATGCCCGTCGCCGGACTCCCGCTGCCCTTCGTCTCCTACGGCGGCACCTCGATGTTCGCCGTCTGGATAGCGGTCGGACTCCTCCAGTCGATCAGAGTGCAGAAACCCATAAGCGCCTGAGCGAACCGGCCGCCGTGCCCAGGGCGCGGCGGCCGCGCGCACTCCCGCCGCGCGCCCGTCCGCACTAGATTCGGGGCATGGCGGACAAGCGCGAGATCGAGCGGAAGTACGAAGCCGGCCCCGACACCCTCCTCCCCGACCTCAGGAAGATCCCCGGCGTCACCGACGTCGACGAGCGGGGCGTCACCGAACTGGACGCCGTCTACTACGACACCCCGGACCTGCGGCTCGCCGCCGCCTCCGTCACCCTCCGCCGCAGAACCGGCGGCACCGACGCCGGATGGCACCTCAAACTGCCCGTCGAACCCGGCGTCCGCGACGAGATCACCGCCCCCCTCTCCGACACCGTGCCCGCCGGACTCGCCGCCCTCGCCCGGGTCCACACCCGCGGCGCCGCACTGCACCCCGTCGTACGCCTCCTCTCCGTCCGCGACGTGCACCACCTGCTCGACGCGGACGGCACCCTGCTCGCCGAACTCAGCCGGGACGCCGTCGTCGCCGAACGCCTCGACGGCGGGGGCGGCACCGCGCAATGGGACGAGATCGAGGTGGAACTCGCCGACGACACCGACCGGGCCTTCCTCGACGCCGCCGACAAGAAGCTCCGCAAAGCCGGCCTGCGGCACTCCGCCGCCCCCTCCAAACTCGCCCGCGCCCTCGGCGAGACCGGCCCGGCACCCCAACCGCCCACCCCGCTCCCCGACCCCCGCACCGCCGGCGACCACGTCCTCGGCTACCTCCGCGAGCAGGCCGACGCCCTCACCGCCTACGACCCCGGCGTCCGCCGCGACCTGCCCGACGCCGTCCACCAGATGCGCGTCGCCACCCGCCGGCTGCGCAGCGCCCTGCGCACCTACCGCAGGATCGTCGACCGCGAGACCACGCAGCCCCTCATCGACGACCTCAAGTGGCTCGCCGGTGAACTCGGCGCCGCCCGCGACCAGGAAGTCCTCGCCGAACGCCTCCGCGCCCGCGTCGGCGCACTCCCCGACACCCTCGTCCTCGGCCCCGTCGAGGCACGCCTGACCGCCTGGGCCGCGGACGGCGACCGGACCACCCGGCGCACCGCGCTGGCCGCCCTCGACAGCGACCGCTACCTCGGCCTCCTCGCCCGGCTCGACACACTCCTCGCCGACCCGCCCCTGCTCAAGGCGGCACGCAAGGCGCCGGACGCGGCCATCCCCGACGCCGTGCTGCGCGAATACCGCCGCGTCGAACGCCGGGTCGAGCACGCCCTCGGACTCGACCCCGGCCCCGAACGCGACACCGCCCTCCACGAATCCCGCAAGGCGGCCAAGCGCGCCCGCTACGCGGCGGAGGCGGCCACCCCCGCCCTCGGCCGCCCGGCCCGGAGGTTCGCCAAGCGGATGAAGGCCGTCCAGAAGGTCCTCGGAGACCACCAGGACAGCGTGGTCGCCCGGGACGCGATCCGCGACCTCGCCGTCACCGCCCACGCGGCGGGGGAGTCCGCCTTCACCTGGGGACTGCTGCACGGCCACGAGCAGGCGCAGGCCACCGAGCGGGAGGCGGAGCTGCCCGAGGTGTGGGACGCCGCGGCCGAACCCGGACTCCGGGCGGCACTCACCTCCTGAGCAGCGGCGGGCGGGGCGGCTCACCGGTGCCGGGCGGGACGGTCCATCGGCGCCGGACAAGGGGGTGCTCCCGGCGGCGTTCAAGGGGCGCTCCCGGTGGCGTTACGCTTGAGAGTCGCCCCCGCCAGCTCCACGAAGGTTCCAGATGTCTGCCGAGTCGGTCTTCCCACAGCTCGAAGCTCTGCTCCCGCACGTGCAGAAGCCCATCCAGTACGTCGGCGGTGAACTGAACTCCACCGTCAAGCCGTGGGAGTCCTGCGACGTCCGCTGGGCGCTCATGTACCCCGACGCGTACGAGGTCGGGCTGCCCAACCAGGGCGTCATGATCCTCTACGAGGTACTGAACGAGCGCGAGGGCGTCCTCGCCGAACGCACCTACAGCGTGTGGCCGGACCTCGAGGAGCTGATGCGCGAGCACCGGGTGCCGCAGTTCACGGTCGACTCCCACCGGCCCGTCGGCGCCTTCGACGTCTTCGGCCTGAGCTTCTCCACCGAGCTCGGCTACACCAACATGCTCACCGCGCTGGACCTCGCGGGCATCCCGCTGGACTCCGCGGACCGCGGCATCGACGACCCCATCGTGCTGGCCGGCGGCCACGCCGCCTTCAACCCGGAGCCCATCGCCGAGTTCATCGACGCGGCGATCATCGGCGACGGCGAGCAGGCCGTGCTCGACATGACCGGGATCATCCGCGCCTGGAAGGCCGAGGGCCGCCCCGGCGGCCGCGACGAGGTCCTCTTCCGGCTCGCCAGGACCGGCTCCGTCTACGTCCCGCGGTTCTACGACGTCGAGTACCTGCCGGACGGCCGCATCGGCCGCGTCGTCCCCAACCGCTCCGGCGTGCCGTGGCGCGTGTCCAAGCACACCGTCATGGACCTCGACGAGTGGCCCTACCCGAAGCAGCCGCTCGTCCCGCTCGCCGAGACCGTCCACGAGCGGATGTCCGTCGAGATCTTCCGCGGCTGCACCCGGGGCTGCCGCTTCTGCCAGGCCGGCATGATCACGCGCCCCGTGCGGGAGCGAAGCATCACCGGCATCGGCGAGATGGTGGACAAGGGCCTGAAGGCGACCGGTTTCGAGGAGGTCGGCCTGCTGTCGCTCTCCAGCGCCGACCACAGCGAGATCGGCGACATCGCCAAGGGCCTCGCCGACCGGTACACCGAGGACAAGATCGGCCTGTCGCTGCCCTCGACCCGGGTGGACGCCTTCAACGTCGACCTCGCCAACGAGCTGACCCGCAACGGCCGCCGCTCCGGCCTCACCTTCGCCCCCGAGGGCGGCTCCGAGCGGATGCGCAAGGTCATCAACAAGATGGTCTCGGAGGAGGACCTCATCCGGACCGTCGCCACCGCCTACGGCAACGGCTGGCGCCAGGTGAAGCTGTACTTCATGTGCGGCCTGCCGACGGAGACCGACGAGGACGTCCTCCAGATCGCCGACATGGCGATGAACGTCATCCAGAAGGGCCGCGAGGTCTCCGGCTCCAACGACATCCGCTGCACCGTCTCCATCGGCGGCTTCGTGCCCAAGCCGCACACTCCCTTCCAGTGGGCCCCGCAGCTCTCGGCGGAGCAGACGGACGCCCGGCTGGAGAAGCTCCGCGACCGCATCCGCGGCGACAAGAAGTACGGACGCTCCATCGGCTTCCGCTACCACGACGGCAAGCCCGGCATCGTCGAGGGCCTCCTCTCGCGCGGCGACCGCCGCGTGGGCGCCGTGATCCGCGCCGTCTACGAGGACGGCGGCCGGTTCGACGGCTGGCGCGAGCACTTCAGCTACGACCGCTGGATGGCCTGCGCGGAGAAGGCCCTCCCGGAGTTCGGCGTGGACCTCGACTGGTACACGACCCGGGAGCGCACCTACGAGGAGGTCCTGCCCTGGGACCACCTGGACTCCGGCCTCGACAAGGACTGGCTCTGGGAGGACTGGCAGGACGCCCTCGACGAGACCGAGGTCGAGGACTGCCGCTGGACGCCGTGCTTCGACTGCGGCGTCTGTCCTCAGATGGACACTCATATCCAGGTCGGCCCGACCGGCAAGAAGCTGCTGCCGCTGACGGTCGTGAAGTAGGCGCCCGCCCCCTGCCAGGGGGAGGCCCGGTCCGGAGGGATACCTCGGGACCGGGCCTCTTCCCGTTTCCGGGAGTCCGCCGGAGGTTCCCCGGGCAGGGGGAAAGATCCGGACGGGGCCGGACGGCGTCCTGCCGGGCAGGGACCTGGGAAAGCCCCGGTGCCGACCGGACGCGAGACCGGGGCGGCCCTCCAGGTCGCGTGGCGGGTGGCGGGATTCGTCTCGCGTGCCGCGGGCCGCGCCGTCCGCGGAGCGCTCGCCGGGGCGCGGGAGACCGTGCGGCAGGCCCGCCGTGGCGCCTGGCGCGCCCCGGCCGGCGGACCCCGGGCCGCCGAGCCCGTTCCCGGTCCGGCGCTTCAGGCGCGTAATCTGGTGGGTACGCAACAACCACAGACCGTTCCCGGCGTGGCGGCCGGCACCGAGACCTCGCTCCCCGAGCGGGTGTGAGGCGGGCCCGCCCCCGAAGGAACCCCCCGCACGTCCGTGGGCGGCGCGCCACCCGCGCCCGCCCCGCACCGAGGAGAAGAACCACTGGGCAAGCGACAGCCCGAAGGCCCGCCGCCCGCACCTGCGGTGCAGCGCATCCGACTGCGCTACACCAAGCGCGGCCGCCTCCGGTTCACCAGCCACCGTGACTTCCAGCGAGCCTTCGAGCGGGCGCTGCGGCGTGCCGAGGTGCCCATGGCGTACTCGGCGGGTTTCACCCCGCACCCGAAGGTGTCGTACGCCAATGCCGCACCCACCGGCACGGGCAGCGAGGCCGAGTACCTGGAGATCGCCCTCACCGCGCACCGCGACCCGGTCAGGCTGCGTGAGCTGCTGGACGAGTCGCTGCCGGCCGGCCTGGACATCACCGACGCCGTGGAGGCCCGTACCCCGGGCCTCGCGGACCGGCTCACCGCTTCCGTCTGGGAGCTGCGGCTGGAGGGCGTCGAGCCGGAGGCGGCGGAGAAGGCCGTCGCCGCGTTCCTCGCCGCCCCGTCCGTGGAGGTCCAGCGGAAGACCAAGAACGGGATGCGTACCTTCGACGCGCGAGGGGCTGTAGCGGCTCTCGAGGCGGCTTGTACACAGCCTGATAGGCCGGGGGACGGGCCCTGTGCGATACTGCGGCTGGTTGTTCGGCACGTGACACCTGCCGTGCGACCCGACGACGTCCTGTCCGGTCTCCGAGCTGTGGCCGACCTGGCGCCGCCGGTCCCCGCAGCGGTGACCAGGCTGGCGCAGGGGCTCTTCGACGAGGAGTCCGGCACGGTGACCGACCCGCTCGCGCCCGACCGCGAGGCTGTCCCGGCCGCTTCACCCACGGCCGCCGGAACCGCCTCTGCGACGGCGCCGGAAGGTCCCGCCGCGTAGGGACGGTCGTCGATGCGCAGCCCTGGTACTCGGGAGCCACCTGGGTCGGGCCGCGCAGGACCACAGGAGACTTTCGCCAGGCCGTGCGTACATCGCGTACGGAACCGGCGAGCCATACATCAGCTCCCGTGCGGCGCCCGCGCCCCGGACGGCGGCACCGCGCACATCACGCGGGCCGCGGCCGGACCGGATCCAGGCGCGGCGCCCGGGGGCACGACGGGAGAAACGCCCGCATGCTCGAACAGCCGAATGAGTCCGGCTCTGCCGGTAACGCGCAGAACGAAGATCACACCAGCCCGAGCGACACGCTGCCGCCGCGCCGCCGGCGCCGCGCCGCGTCGCGTCCGGCCGGTCCTCCGGAGACCGGTGGTGACTCCGGCACGCAGACCGCGGCCGCATCCCCGTCCGCCGCGGCGGACGGGACGGCCGACGCGCCCGTGGAGGAGGCGCCCGCGCCGCGTACGCGCCGCCGGGCCACCCGCAAGACGGCCGCGCCGGAGCCGGTGGCGGCGGAGGAGTCGCAGCCCGCGGCCGCTGAGCCGGCCGAGGAGGCGCCCGCGCCGCGTACGCGCCGCCGGGCCACCCGCAAGACGGCCGCGCCGGAGCCGGTGGCGGCAGAGGAGTCGCAGCCCGCGGCCGCTGAGCCGGCCGAGGAGGCGCCCGCGCCGCGTACCCGTCGCCGGGCCACCCGCAAGACGGCCGCGCCCGAGCCGGTCGTCGTCGAGGACGTCGCGGTGGACGAGGAGCCGGAGGAGGAGGTGGCCGAGGCCGCCGCTCCGGTCGAGGAGGCGCCCGCGCCCCGTCGTGCCCGCCGTCGTGCGTCGGCCCCCGCCGGTGCGCCCAAGGCCCCGGAGACCGCGCCCGAGCCGGTCGTCGTCGAGGACGTCGCGGTGGACGAGGAGCCGGAGGAGGAGGTGGCCGAGGCCGCCGCTCCGGTCGAGGAGGCGCCCGCGCCCCGTCGTGCCCGCCGTCGTGCGTCGGCCCCCGCCGGTGCGCCCAAGGCCGCCGAGGCGGCACGGGACGCCGAGGTGACGGAGCCCGCCGAGGCCGCCGCCGAGCCTGCCGCTCCGGCCGAGGAGGCGCCCGCGCCGCGTACGCGCCGCCGGGCCACCCGCAAGGCCACCGCCCCCGCCGGTGCGCCCAAGGCCGCCGAGGCCGGGGAGACCCCCGCGGAGGGCGAGAGCCTGCCGGAGGGTGTCGCCGAGCAGATCGCCGCGGAGGAGACCGAGGTCGCCGCCGCCGAGAAGGCCGCCACCCGTGGCCGCGCCGGGCGGCGTGCCGCCGCCCCCGCCGAGTTCACCTCGCAGGCCGACGAGCGCCCGGCCAGGGGCCGTCGCGCCGCACGGCCCGCCGTGCCGACGTTCCAGGCGCCCGTCTTCGCCGAGCCGATGTTCCAGACGCCCGAGACGGCCGCCGCCGCTGCCGCCGCCGCGGCGAGCGCCCCGGCCGAGGTCCGGCAGGACGAGGACGCCGCGGCCGCCGCCGAGGAGCCCGCGGGCCGTCGCCGCCGTCGCCGCCGCGGTGAGCCCGCGGCCGCCGCCGAGGCCGTCGAGACGCCCGCCGAGCCGGTGACCGCCGCCGCCGAGGAGGAGGACGGGACCGAGCCCGAGCAGGCCGAGGACGGGCAGTCCGAGGAGTCGGACGACTACGAGGACCGTCCTTCGCGCCGTCGTCGCCGCGGAGGCCGCCGCCGTCGCCGGGGCGAGGCCGCGGACGAGGGCGAGGGGCAGGACGAGTCGTCCGAGGAGCCGGAGGCCGCCGACGAGGAGCAGGGCGAGGCCGACGAGGACGACGAGGAGTCCGGCGCGGACACCCCGTCCGCGGCCGGCACGTCCAGCAGCCGCCGTCGCCGTCGCCGTCGCCGTCGCAGCGGTGACGCCGCCGCCGAGGGCGAGACGGGCACGGACGACCCGGAGCGCACGGTCGTCAAGGTCCGCGAGCCCCGCAAGAAGGAGGAGCCGAGCGACGAGGTCCAGTCCATCAAGGGCTCGACCCGTCTGGAGGCGAAGAAGCAGCGCCGCCGCGAGGGCCGCGAGCAGGGCCGCCGCCGGGTGCCGATCATCACCGAGGCGGAGTTCCTGGCCCGCCGCGAGGCCGTCGAGCGGGTGATGGTCGTCCGCCAGAGCGGCGAGCGCACCCAGATCGGTGTCCTCGAGGACGACGTGCTCGTCGAGCACTACGTCAACAAGGAGCAGTCCACCAGCTACGTCGGCAACGTCTACCTGGGCAAGGTCCAGAACGTGCTGCCGTCGATGGAGGCCGCGTTCGTCGACATCGGCAAGGGCCGCAACGCGGTCCTGTACGCCGGTGAGGTCAACTTCGACGCCCTCGGCATGTCCGGCGGTCCGCGCCGCATCGAGGCCGCGCTCAAGTCCGGCCAGTCGGTCCTCGTCCAGGTGACGAAGGACCCGATCGGCCACAAGGGCGCCCGTCTCACCAGCCAGGTCTCGCTGCCCGGCCGCTACCTGGTCTACGTGCCCGAGGGCTCGATGACCGGCATCAGCCGCAAGCTGCCCGACACCGAGCGGGCGCGTCTGAAGACGATCCTCAAGAAGATCGTCCCCGAGGACGCGGGCGTCATCGTGCGCACCGCCGCCGAGGGCGCGAGCGAGGACGAGCTGCGCCGTGACGTCGAGCGGCTCCAGTCGCAGTGGGAGGACATCAGGAAGAAGGCGAAGAGCGGCAACGCCCCGACGCTGCTCTACGGCGAGCCGGACATGACGGTCCGGGTCGTGCGCGACATCTTCAACGAGGACTTCTCCAAGGTCGTCGTCAGCGGTGACGAGGCGTGGGAGACCATCCACGGCTACGTCTCGCACGTGGCTCCCGACCTCGCCGACCGCCTGCAGCGGTGGACCAGCGAGACCGACGTGTTCGCGGTGCACCGGATCGACGAGCAGCTGATGAAGGCGCTGGACCGCAAGGTCTGGCTGCCGAGCGGCGGGTCGCTGGTGATCGACAAGACCGAGGCGATGATCGTCGTCGACGTCAACACCGGCAAGTTCACCGGCCAGGGCGGCAACCTGGAGGAGACCGTCACCAGGAACAACCTGGAGGCGGCCGAGGAGATCGTGCGTCAGCTGCGGCTGCGCGACCTCGGCGGCATCGTCGTCGTCGACTTCATCGACATGGTGCTGGAGTCCAACCGGGACCTCGTCATGCGGCGCCTGCTGGAGTGCCTGGGCCGGGACCGGACCAAGCACCAGGTCGCCGAGGTGACCTCGCTGGGCCTGGTGCAGATGACCCGCAAGCGGGTCGGCCAGGGCCTGCTGGAGTCGTTCTCCGAGACCTGCGTCCACTGCAACGGCCGCGGTGTGATCGTGCACATGGAGCAGCCGTCCGCCTCCGGTGGCGGGGGCGGCGGCAAGCGCTCCAAGAAGCGCGGTCGCGGCGGTTCCGGTGCGGACCACGGTCACGACCACGACCTCGGGCACGAGCACGACCACGAGCACGGTCAGGCCGCCGGGCAGGCGGAGCACGAGACGGAGTCCGAGGCGGAGGTCGCCGCCGAGGCGGCGGCTCCGGCGGCGCTCGCCGAGCCCGCGTTCGCACCGGACGAGGAGCTCTACAGCAGTGCCGCCGAGGCCGAGGCCGCCGCGACGCGCGGACGGGGGCGCCGCCGGGCGACCCGCAAGGTCAGCGCTCCGGCGGGTGCGCCGAAGGCCGCCGAGCCCGTGGCGGCGGAGCCGGCCGAGGCGCCTGCCGCCGAACCCGTCGCCGAGGCGTCCACCGCCGTGGCGGAGCAGCCTCCGGCGGGCCGCACCCGTCGCCGTGCGACCCGTGCGGCGTCCGCGCCGGCCGGGGCTCCGGCGGCGTCGGAGCCGGCCGAGGCGGTCGTGGTGGAGGCGGCTCCGGCCGCCGCGCCGCAGCCCGAGGCCGAGCCGGAGCAGGCTGCCGAGCCGGTCGCCGAGGCGCCGGCCGCGGCCCCGCCGCGTGCCCGCCGCCGGGTGACCCGCAAGGTCAGCGCCCCGGCCGGTTCGCCCGCGGGTGCCGACGAGGCCGCCGTGCTGGTGGTCCCGTCGACGAAGGCCGACGAGCCGGTGGCGCAGGCGGACGACGCGGAGCAGGATGCCGGGGCTCCGGCTCCGGCGGCCAAGAAGGCGGCCCGCAAGACCGCCAAGAAGGCCACCGCGAAGAAGGCGGCGGTCAAGAAGACCGCCGCGAAGAAGACGACCGCCAAGAAGACGACCGCGAAGAAGGTCTCGAAGAAGACCGTGGCCGCCGAGCAGGCGGCGCCCGCGGGGGTCTCCGCGAGCACGTCGCAGGAGTAGTCGGCACCGGGCGGGTCCGCCCCGCCCGCGTCCGCGGCCCGTCGCCGGTCCCACCGGCGGCGGGCCGCGCCGTGTCCGGGGGCACACGCCCGTGCCGTGTCCCGGGACCGGTCCGAGGGGCCTCGCCGGGAGGAGGGCGTGCCCCGGCACCCGGGGCGTACGGAGTCGCGGTCGCGGGGCGCCTCACGGGCCCCGCGGCGCCGGTGCCGGCGGCGGGCGACAGGGGAGCGGGCGACCGGGCGGACCGGTGGGCCTCCGCGCGGCGCCGCGCTGCCCGGGACGGGCGGACCGACCCGGCGCGGGACGGACGGACAGGGGACGGCGGGCCGTGCGGTGGACGGTGCGGCGGGCCGTGCCGGGCGGGCCGGGCGTCCGGCGTGCCTGCTCGCCGCGCGGTCCTGGAGGCCGCGTCGCGGGCCGTGCCGGGCGGGCTCGGGGGGAGCAGTGCCGCCGGGGCGTGCCGGTGCCGCTCAGGGCCGTCGCGGGGGCGCGGGGGCCGGTTTGACCGGCGGGGAAGCGATCCGTAACCTTGTCCATCGGCGTGTTTCCTTATACGCCCATCCCTGAGCACCTCCCTTCCGGTCCGCCGGGAGAGGCCGCTCGTCCGCTTCGGACCATCCCGATCACCCGGGCCCCGGCCCGTACGCGCGGCTGGCATCAGGGATTCCGTTCGAGCGAGAGAGAGATCCGCGTGTACGCCATCGTGCGCAGCGGTGGTCGCCAGCACAAGGTTGCTGTCGGCGACATCGTTGAGGTTGACAAGATTTCCACTGCCCAGGTTGGCGACACGGTCGAGCTCTCGACCCTGCTCGTTGTCGACGGCGACGCCGTGACCAGCGACCCGTGGGTGCTGGCCGGTATCAAGGTCACCGCCGAGGTCGTGGACCACCACAAGGGTGCGAAGATCGACATCCTTCGCTACAAGAACAAGACCGGCTACCGCCGCCGCCAGGGTCACCGCCAGCAGTACACGGCGATCAAGGTCACCGGCATCCCCGCGGCTGCGAAGTAAGGGACTGAGGAGACATGGCACACAAGAAGGGCGCATCGTCCACCCGGAACGGTCGCGACTCCAACGCTCAGCGGCTCGGCGTGAAGCGCTTCGGCGGTCAGGTCGTCAGCGCCGGTGAGATCCTTGTCCGTCAGCGCGGCACCCACTTCCACCCCGGTGCGGGCGTGGGCCGCGGCGGCGACGACACCCTGTTCGCTCTGCTGCCCGGTGCGGTGGAGTTCGGCAGCCACCGTGGTCGCAAGGTCGTGAACATCGTTCCGGTCGCCTGACCGGTCCGGTTCCGAGGGGCGGACCCCACTTCCCGTACGGGAAGCGGGTCCGCCTTTCGTTTGTTGTAGGGACAGACATGTCCATCGGTTTTTCCGCAGGACCCACCCATTCACTGGAGGCACACCCATGACCACCTTCGTGGACCGCGTCGAGCTGCATGTCGCCGCGGGTAACGGAGGCCACGGCTGTGCCTCCGTGCACCGGGAGAAGTTCAAGCCGCTCGGCGGCCCGGACGGCGGCAACGGCGGGCGCGGCGGGGACGTCGTCCTGGTCGTCGACCAGTCCGTGACGACGCTGCTCGACTACCACCACAGCCCGCACCGCAAGGCCACCAACGGCAAGCCCGGCGAGGGCGGCAACCGCTCCGGCAAGGACGGCCAGGACCTGGTGCTGCCCGTGCCGGACGGCACCGTCGTCCTCGACAAGCAGGGCAACGTCCTCGCCGACCTGGTCGGACAGGGCACCACCTACGTCGCCGCCGACGGCGGCCGCGGCGGCCTCGGCAACGCGGCGCTCGCCTCCGCCCGCCGCAAGGCCCCCGGCTTCGCGCTGCTCGGCGAGCCCGGCCGGGCCGGCGACGTCGTGCTGGAGCTGAAGACCGTCGCCGACGTCGCGCTCGTCGGATACCCGAGCGCGGGCAAGTCGTCGCTGATCTCGGTGCTCAGCGCGGCCAAGCCGAAGATCGCCGACTACCCCTTCACCACGCTCGTGCCCAACCTGGGTGTGGTGACCGCCGGTTCGACCGTCTTCACGATCGCCGACGTCCCCGGCCTCATCCCGGGGGCCAGCCAGGGCCGCGGTCTGGGCCTGGAGTTCCTGCGCCACGTCGAGCGCTGCTCGGTGCTGGTGCACGTGCTGGACACGGCCACCCTGGAGTCGGACCGCGACCCCCTCTCCGACCTGGACGTCATCGAGGAGGAGCTGCGGCAGTACGGCGGCCTCGACGACCGCCCGCGCATCGTCGTCCTCAACAAGATCGACATCCCGGACGGCCAGGACCTCGCCGACATGATCCGGCCGGACCTGGAGCAGCGCGGCTACCGCGTCCTCGAGGTGTCCGCCGTGGCCCACAAGGGCCTGAAGGAGCTGTCGTTCGCGCTCGCCGAGATCGTCTCCGAGGCGCGTGCGGCGAAGCCGGTGGAGGAGGCCACCCGGATCGTGATCCGCCCCAAGGCGGTCGACGACGCCGGCTTCACGGTCACCGCGGAGGAGGAGGACCTGTACCGGGTGCGCGGCGAGAAGCCGGAGCGCTGGGTGCGGCAGACCGACTTCAACAACGACGAGGCCGTCGGCTACCTGGCCGACCGCCTCAACCGCCTCGGTGTCGAGGACGCCCTGATGAAGGCCGGCGCCCGGGCCGGTGACGGCGTCGCGATCGGCCCCGAGGACAACGCGGTCGTCTTCGACTGGGAGCCGACGGTGATGGCCGGTGCGGAGATGCTCGGCCGCCGCGGCGAGGACCACCGTCTGGAGGCCCCGCGTCCGGCGGCCCAGCGCCGCCGCGACCGCGAGGCGGAGCGCGACGAGGCGCAGCGCGAGTTCGAGGGCTTCGACCCCTTCTGACCGGCGCCCGCGCCCGCCCGCACCGGGGACGACCGCCGCCCGCTCCACCGCGGTCAGCGCCGGCCCGTACCGCGGACACCCGCCGCGCGCCCGCTCCACGGCCTCGGCCGCGGGGCGGGCGCGCGGCCGTCCGGGGGTCGGGGTGCGGGGCGCGGGGGCTGCGGAACGGGGTGGCTCGCAGGCGCTCCCGGCGGAACGGTCCGTGTCCGGCACCCGTCATACTGGACGAGTTCACGTTCTTTTCCGTTCATGTTCGAGGAGTCGCCCGCCGTGCGAAATCCCGAGGCACCCCGGCTGCTTGGGGTCTACCGCCGAGCCGTCCCGGAGAGTGTGAGGCGGGCGATCGTTTCGCAGGTCGACGCCGACATGCGCCGCCGGCTGAAGATGCGCATCGCGGGCGGCACCGCCGTCGCCGAGCGCATCCGCGCGGGCCGGGTCGCCCGGCGCTACGAGGCCCTGGCCTCGGGGCCCGACCGGGCCGTCGTCTCCATCGGCCAGGAGCCCAAGGTCGCTCTCGTCGACGAGGGCATGACGCCGCTGCGCGCCCGCCGGGAGAACCTCGCCTCGGTGCTGGACGCCCTGGAGGCCGCCGGCGTCGAGCACTTCTGCGTCCGCGGCCGCTCGGACACCGCGTCCGCCGTCGCCGTCCGGACCGAGGACCGCGCGGCCGTGCTGAAGGCGCTCGCCGGCGCCTGCTCCGACAAGCCGGGCTACGCCACGGTCGTCCGCGGCAACGGGGCCGTGACGCAGGCGTCGCTGCCCGGCTACGAGGCGTCGACCTGGCGCCGGCTGCGGGACGCGGAGGTCGTGCGGGTCACCTGGTACCGCACGGATCTCACGCGCCAGCTCAAGCTCGGCACGCAGTACGGCTGCGACGTCGAGTTCTGGTACGAGGAGGAGGGCGAACTCACCGCGCCCCGCCCGGGGAAGCTCGCGGAGAGGCTGCCGCTCACGGGCGACACCGTCCGGGTGCCGGAGTCGTACTTCACCAGCCTCGCGCCCCGGGAGTCCGCCGACGCGGCCCAGGTGCCGACCCGGCCCGAACTGGCCGTGGTCCACACGGACGAGGTCGCCTTCCCTGTCGACGTCGTCTACACCTGGGTCGACGGCGCCGACCCCGCCTGGCTCCGGCGGCGTGCCGAGTTCTCCGGCGAGGGCTACCACGCGGAGGCCGCCAACGCCGCCCGGTACCTGAGCCGCGACGAACTCCGCTACTCGCTGCGCTCGCTCCACATGTACGCGCCCTGGGTGCGGAACATCTACCTGGTGACGGACGACCAGACCCCCTCCTGGCTGAACACCGAGGTCCCCGGCCTGAAGGTGGTCTCCCACCGGGACGTCTTCCGGTCCCCGGCCGGGCTGCCGACGTTCAACTCGCACGCCATCGAGAGCCAGTTGCACCACATCGACGGCCTCTCGGAGCACTTCCTCTACTTCAACGACGACGTGATGCTCGGCAGCGAGGTGACGCCCGGGGACTTCTTCCTGTCGAACGGCCTCACCAAGTTCTTCCCCTCGCCGGCCCTGGTGCCGCTGGGCGAGAAGACCGCTGGCGACCCGCCGGTCGCGGCGGCCGGCAAGAACAACCGCCGGCTGATCGAGGAGCGCTACGGCAAGGTGCTCGTGCAGAAGATGAAGCACATGCCGCACCCGCTGCGGCGCAGCGTGCTCACCGAGATCGAGACCGAGTTCGAGTTCGAGTACCGCACGACCGAGGGCAGCCGGTTCCGGAGCATCGACGACATCTCGATCGCCTCGTCGCTGCACCACTACTACGCGTTCCACACCCAGCGCGCCCTGCCGTCCGCGCTGCCCTACACCTACCTCGACCTGACCCACCCGTGGACGGAGGCCCGGCTCGGCCGGCTGCTGGCCAACCGGGACAAGACGGTGTTCTGCGTCAACGACACGGTCTCCACCGAGCAGGACGTGACGACCCAGAAGGACCTGATCACGCCGTTCCTGGAGGCGTACTTCCCGGTGCGCAGCCCGTACGAGAAGTAGCGCCGGCTCTCCCCGGCACGGCTGAGGGGGCCTGCACCGTCCGGCGGACGGTGCAGGCCCCCTCAGCCGTGGGGCGCCGCCGTGGTCAGTCGCGCTCGAAGCGCGAGCGGACCGGGTAGTAGGCGTTCAGGAACGCGCGCAGCACGCGGTCCTGCTCGTCGACCGGCACCTCGGCGTCCGCCGACTCGCCGATGCAGAACACGTCGTGGCTCCGGGAGGCCAGCAGCCGGCTGAGCACGGTGTGGTGCTCGTAGTTGCCGACGTTGATGTAGCTGCACGAGATCAGGGCGGGCACCGAACGGCCGGTGAGGTAGCCGTAGTGGTGGTGCAGCGACGAGGTGAGGGACAGGTCCGTGTTCGCGCGGAACGGGTTGCGGGCGGTGGCCGACACCTCCTCGGGGAACCGCTCGGCGATCTCCGCCAGCACACTGCGGCGCAGCGGGTGCGGGGCGTGCAGGAAGCCGTGGGTGGCGACCCGCCCGAACGCCTCCTCCAGCAGGCCCCGGTTGTTCTTGGCGGCGGCGAAGTAGCCCTCGTCGTCCGGCGACGGGTCGCTCGGCGGGACCGCGGTCGGCGAACGGAACAGCTTCGCCAGCCCGTTGCTCATGAAGAACGAACTCGCCGTCAGCGGACGCCCGATGAACACGTCGTCGTTGAGGTAGAGGAAGTGCTCCGAGAGGCCCTCGATGCGGTGCAGCTGGCTCTCGATGGCGTGCGAGTTGAACGTCGGCAGCCACTCGGGGTCGGTGAAGATGTCCCGGTGGCTGACGACCTCGATGCCTGGCTGGTCGGTGTCGAGCCAGGAGGGCGTCTGGTCGTCCGTCACCAGGTAGACGGTCCGCACCCACGGCGCGAACATCGCCAGCGACCGCAGCGAGTACCGCAGTTCGTCGCGGTTGCGGAAGCGGACGTCGCCGCTGTCCGCGTCGTCGACGGGCATGTCCATGCGCCGGCGGACGGCGTCGCGCCGCTCGCGCCAGGCCGGGTCGGTGTCGTCGACCCAGGTGTAGACGACGTCGACGGGGAAGTCGACGTCCCACATCAGCTTCTTGGTGAACTGGCTCAGCGTCGGGTAGGCGTGCTCGCCGACCTGGATCTTGGCCGTGGCCTCCAGCGAGGGCAGCCTGCGGCCGAGGAGCGTCGCGGACCGGGGGCTGTTGCGCCAGCCGTCCTCGTCCTCGTCCCAGAACTCGACGGTGCAGCCGTAGGCGGGCCCGTAGCGCAGGGTGCGGCTCGGGCTCGTCACCGGCTTGAAGACCCGCACGCCGGCGATGTCGCCGACGCCTTCGAGGCGTTCGGCGAGCACCGCGCCGGGGGCGGCGCCGCGCGGCGTGATCAGCTCGCCGTAGACCGGCTGGCCCGCCAGCTCGGTGGCCAGCGCGCGCAGCGCGTCCGCGCGCCGCTCGACCGGCACGGCGAGCAGGTGCGGGACGCCGTCGTTGCGGACGAGGACGAAGGGGACGCCCGCGCTCTCGAAGGCCCCGGCCGTGATCTCCAGGTTGAGATCGGCCATGGTCGGTCCGTTTATGTCGTTGCGCTCCTCGGCCAGGCGGCCGGCGGAGCGGATCAGGGACCGGTCCTGCGCCTGGATGAGGACCTCGCGGGCCTTCTGCTCGTCGGCGGAGTTCGCGAGGTGGGAGACGGGGGCGGCGACGCTGAAGCTCTTGGTGCCGCCCTCGGCGATGCGCAGCGCGGTGCGGTCGGCGCGCGCGGCGAGCCGCTCGGGCTTGTCGCGGCCGGCGAGGAGGCGCTCGAAGAGCTCCTCCCACTGGGCGGTGATCTTCTCGCCGGAGAAGCGCTCGTCGACCCCGGCACGGGCGGCCCTGCCGAAGGCGTGCCGCGTCTCGTCGTCGCTCATCAGCCGGGACATGGCCGACGCGAGGGAGTCGATGTCGCCCGGGGGGACGAGCAGGCCGTCCACGTCGTGGCGGATGATCTCGGCGGGGCCGGTGACGATGTCGTAGGCGATCACCGGCACACCGGCGGCGAACACCTCCAGCAGCACCAGCGGGAACGCCTCGTTGCGCGAGGGCAGCAGGCAGAGCGCGGCCTTGGCCCACTCCTGTTCCATCTGGTCGGAGCGGCCCATGAGTTCGACGTGCGAGTGCAGGCCGAGCCCTTCGACGAGACGGCGCAGCCTGACGAGCTGGGGGCCGTCGCCGAAGATGCGCAGCGTCCAGTCCGGGAAGTCGTCGCGGAGCTTGTGGAACGCGTTGATGGCGTGGTCCAGCTGCTTCTCCGGGGTCATCCGGGCAGCCAGGACGATCGTCCTGCTCTCCAGGTCGGAGCGCTGGCGGTAGCCGTCGGGCACCGCGTTGGGGATGAAGACCAGCTCGGGCGCGGCGGCCTGGAGCGAGTCGGCGAACCAGTCGTTGGTGCGCTCGGTGAGCGAGACCAGGGCGTCGAGCATGGGCCCGTACACGAGCAGGGGTTCACCGGTGACGCCGCGGAGCTGGGAGGCCCGGTGCTCCTGGTGCACGGTGATCACCCGGGCGGGGGTGAGTTCGGCGACGGCGGCCATCAGGGCCGGTGTGGTGCTGACCAGGATGTCGCTGTCCAGTTCGGCCAGCTCCCGCTTCAGCTCCACGTCGGAGAGGCGGTTGAAGGTGCTCTCCCAGGACGGCTTGATGATCTCGCTCGGGAGCGAGGCCAGCGTGCGGCACGCGTCGGCGGTCAGCGCCGAGGCGCGCACCGGGCGCTCGGTGGAGCCGGTCCGGTCGATCAGGTAGCGCCGCTTGACCTTCCTGGCCGCGGCGAAGAACGGTTCCTGGCGGGTCTTGAAGACGCTGAGGACCTCGACCTCGTGGCGGGGCGCGAGGTGGATCGCCTGGGTGTAGGCGGCCATCTCGGTGCCGCCCATCTCGTCGCCCCAGGTGAGCAGAAACGTGATCTTCATGCGATGTCCTCAGTGCTTCGGGGCGCCGGTTCGAGTTCTGCGCAGGCGACGGTCAGCGCCCCCGCCGCGGTGACGTGGGCGTGCACCCGCAGGAGGGCTCCGCTGTCCAGGGCGATGATGCGGAAAGGGGTGCGGTAGACCTGCTTGGGGTGGCGGACGTCGGTCAGCCGGCGGGCGATCCGGAGCCGGCTGCCGCCGACCCGCAGGAAGAGGTCCCAGGTGCGGGAGGCGCCGCGGTTGCCGCCCATGCGGTGGAGCGGCACGTCGAAGGTGAAGCGGTCGCCGTCCCAGCGGGGCTCCGCCGTGGCGGTCAGGCTGCCGCGGCGCACCACCGCCTCGGCCGTGCCGGTGCCGTCCGGCTCCCGGCCGATGAGGCGGCCGTGCACGGTCACCCGGTCCCAGCGCAGGTCGAAGGAGGTGAGCTCGGCCTGCGGCCGGGCGGGCCGGACCTTCAGCAGGGCGAAGCCGTCGACGGAGCGGACCGGCCGGAAGACGGTGCCGTCCACCGGGGAGGGGGAGTACGTGAGGGTGGGGCCGTCCGAGATCTCCGCGTTCGCCGCCGCCGTGACACGGACCCGGCGGGTCTGCCCCGCGGCGTCAGCGAGCAGCACGGTCAGCCGCCAGATGCCGGTGCCGAGCACGGGCCCGCGGGTGCCGGGGCCGGGCCGGTCGCGGTGGCGCAGGGGCACGGTCGCGGTGAGCAGCAGGCTGCCGTCGGCCTGGGGCTCCCGTTCCAGCGGGACGCGCTCGCGGCTGGTGCCGTGGGACAGCAGCAGATCGGCGGACGCGATGTCGCCGCCGGGGACGGACACCGCGAAATTCAGGGTTCTGCCGCTGGAGACCGAGTAGTGGACGGGCCTCAGCTGTGCGCGCGGCCGGATTCCACCACCGATCGCGGGGACGGTGTGCAATTGCTCGACGCGACGTCGGACACGTACGGCGGCCCGGCGGGCACGCTTGGCAGCGCCCACCGCATAGGGCAGCAGTGAGTCACTCACAGCGTTCCCGGCTTCCATTCAGATCTGATGGTCAGCGTCGCATGGTGCCAAGAATGAGCATCATCGGCAAGTTGACTCATAATTCGAACCTTATGTGACGGCGATCACTCGTCCAGGTGAAACCTGTCGTCAATTTTCTCCTC
Source organism: Streptomyces genisteinicus (assembly GCF_014489615.1). GTDB lineage: Bacteria > Actinomycetota > Actinomycetes > Streptomycetales > Streptomycetaceae > Streptomyces > Streptomyces genisteinicus. The sequence goes on along the minus strand of NZ_CP060825.1, from coordinate 2,336,179 downwards.
TTTACCAGTGGCCCGATCGGGGGGATCGGCCACCGACATGAAGAGGAAGACATGGCTCGCCGTATCGACACCCATTGTTCCGTACCGTCGCGGCGGGCCGTACTCGCCGCCGTCGCGGCGGCCTCGGCGGCGGGCATGATGAGCGGTTGCGCCACGGCGCCCCGCCCTCTCCTCCCCGACGCGCCCGCGTCCGCCGGCGGTTCCGGGACACCGGCCGGCCGGACCGGCGCAACGGTACGCCGGGCCTTCGCGCGGACCGGCCCGGCAGGCGTCATGCAGATCGTCGCCCACCCGGACGACGACCTGTTCTTCATGAACCCCGACGTGGCGCAGACCGTCGAGAGCGGTGTCCCGGTCACCTCCGTGTACATCACGGACGGGGGATCCTTCGGCGTCAACAAGGTGCCCGGCAGGCCGGCCCCCGCGGCGGACGTCCCCGGCTACGTCTCCGCGCGCCAGCAGGGCCTGCGCCAGGCGTACGCCCAGATGATGGGCCTGCCGCTGTTCACCCCGTGGGAGCGGGGGACCGTCCGGCTGCCCGGCGGCCGGGAGGCGGAGCTCAACCGGCTGGAGCACCTGGGCCGCCGTGTCGACCTGGTCTTCCTCAACCTGCGCATGCATGCCCGGGCCGGCGGCAAGCCCGTCAACCTCACCCACCTGTGGAGGACGCCGGGGGTCCGCCTCCCCACCCAGCCCGCTCCCGGCTCGCCGGCGGGCGGCCCCTCCTCCTACGGGCACGGGGAACTCGTCGAGGCCCTGGTGGCGCTGCTCCGCCGCTACCGGCCCACCCTGATACGCACGCTCGACCCCGACCCCGACGCCCAGGTGCACGACCGGCGGCACCCCCGCGGCAGCGACCAGCGCGGGTACTCCGACCACCCGGACCACACGGCCGCCGCCCTCTTCGCCTGGCGCGCCCTCACCGCGTGGGCGGCGGGCCCCGACGGCGCGGCCGGGGCGCCGGCCTTCCAGACCGAGGCGTACCGCGGCTACTACAACCAGCGCTGGCCGCACAACCTGCCCGCGCGGACGGTCGCCCTGAAGACGCGCCACCTCAACGCGTACGGCGGCGACCCCTCGTGGGGCTGCGGGAACGACGCGGGCTGCGGCGACTACGCGATCGGCGGCGACCGGGTCCTGGCCTCGGACCGGGGCTGGGTGCGCAGCACCCACCGCCGCTACCCGACCGCCGGGCCGCGCGCCGTCGTCGACGCCGACGACGGCCGCACGACGGTCTACGGGGTGCTGGGCACGCGCCTGGCGCGCTGGTCGGGCCGGCCGGACGGCACCCCGGCGGACCCGGAGGACCTGGGCGGCGGACACCTGGCCCCCGCGATAGCGGTGACCACGGCCGCCGGCGGGGACCATCTGGTCTTCGCGCTGCGGTTCGCGGGGCTGGGCCCCGGCGACCGAGAGAACGTCCGGGAGGTCGTGGTGCTGCGGCAGCGGCCGCGCGGCGACGGTCCGGCAGGGACCTGGCAGAGCCTGGGCAGCCCCGAGACGGAGCCCCGGCGCACCAGGCTGACCGGAACCCCGGTCGCGGTGACCGGGGCCGACGGCCGCGTCCATCTCTTCGTGCGCAACGGGCACAAGGGCGTCAGCACCCGGGTGCTCGGCACCGGCGGCACCTGGTCGGCGTGGCGGCGGCTGCCCGGCGGGCACGTCCAGGAGGGGCTGGCGGCCGCGGTCGACGGCGACGGCCGGGTGCACCTGTTCGCCGCCTCGACCGGCTGGACGGAGCACTGGGCGCAGCGCGGCGTCCGCGGCCGGCTGAGGAGGGGGTCCCGGCGGCTCGTCGCCCGCCCCGGGGACGTGCCGGACGCCGTCACCGCCGCTGACGGCTCGGTCCTGGTCGGCTACCGGCGCGTCGCCAGCGACCGGGTGATCGTCGAACGCCTCGCCCCGGGGCGGCTCGCCCGCTGGTCCACGGTGACGGAGCGGCCGGTCCCCGGCTACGGCCGCGTCGCCCTCGTCGGCGGCCGGCGTCCGACGGCGTCCGATCTGCGCATCGCGGTCGGCGGCGGTGCCGTCGGCGGCCCGGACGGCGACGGCACCGTGCTCCGGGCGGCCGTGCCGTCCGCCGCGGCCCCCGTGCAGGGCGTCCCCACGACCGCCGTCGCGCCGGGCGGCGGACCGGCGGTGATGGTCGCCCTCGGCCTGGACGGCACCCCGGTGGTCACCCGGATCCGCGAGGGCGGCGGCAGCGCCTGAGAGGGGCCGGACCGTCGGCGGTCATCCGCCGTACGGGGGTCTCCTAGAATGAGCGGATGACCTGGATGATCACTGGCGGTGCGGGCTTCATCGGATCTCACGTGGTGAAGGCCCTCACCGAGGGCGGGGAGCGCGTGGTCGTCCTCGACGACCTCAGCACCGGCGACCCCGCCCGTCTCCCGGCCGGCGTGCCGCTGGAGCGCGGCTCCGTGCTCGACCGCGAGCTGGTGGACCGGGTGCTGCGCGAGCACGAGGTCAGGGGCATCGTCCACGTGGCCGCCAAGAAGCAGGTCGCCGAGTCCGTCGAGCGCCCCCTCCACTACTACCGGGAGAACGTCACCGGGCTCCAGACGCTGCTGGAGGCCGCCGCCGCTGCCGGTGTGAGCCGCTTCCTGTTCTCGTCGTCCGCCGCGGTGTACGGGATGCCCGACGTCGACCTGGTGACGGAGCAGACCCCGTGCGCCCCGATGAGCCCGTACGGGGAGACCAAGCTGGCCGGCGAGTGGCTGGTGGCCGCCGCCGGACGGGCGCACGGCATGGCGACCGCCTCGCTCCGGTACTTCAACGTGGCCGGCGCCGCGACCGCGGAGCTCGGCGACCCGGGGATCTTCAACCTGGTGCCGATGGTGTTCGAGCGGCTCGACCAGGGCAGGCCGCCGCTGGTCTTCGGCGACGACTACCCCACCCCGGACGGCACCTGCGTCCGGGACTACATCCACGTCGAGGACATCGCCTCCGCCCACGTCGCGGCCGCGCGCCGGCTCGTGGAGGACCCCGCCGCCGCCCTGGTGCTCAACATCGGCCGCGGCGAGGGCGTCTCCGTGGCGGAGATGGTGGAGCTGATCCGTGAGGTCAGCGGCCGCACCGACGCCGAGGCCGAGGTGGCGCCCCGCCGCGCGGGCGACCCGGCCAGGGTGGTGGCCTCCGCCGAGCTGATCCGCAAGGAGCTCGGCTGGAGCGCCCGTCACGACGTCCGGGACATGGTCGCCTCCGCCTGGGAGGGCTGGCGCCTGCGGCACCCCGCCCCGGAGCACTGACCCCGACCGGGCCCGGACCCGGTCGCCCGGACGGCCCGCGTGCGCATCGGCGCCCGCGGGCCGCGGTGCGTCCGGACGCGGCGCGAGCCGTGCCCGCCTCTCCGCGCCCCGCCGGGAGGGAGCACGGATCACTTCGCCACGACATCACCCGAAAGGGTGTGAATGTGGCTTGTTCCGCATGTGTGGGCATAGCGTGGGCCGCGCTTCGTCGGGCACGCGTCCACCGTGCCCGGGCCGCACCCGGGCAGCCGGTGCCGGAGCCGAGTGAACGGGAGCGCCGGTGAAGATCTCCTTCCTCATCCACACGGTCTACGGGATCGGCGGCACCATCCGCACGACCCTCAACCTGGCGGAGGAACTGGCCGATCGCCACGAGGTCGAGATCGTGTCGGTCCTGCGCCACCGCGACGACTCCGCCTTCGCCCTCGACCCGCGCCTGTCGGTCGTCCCCCTCGTCGACATCCGCAGCGGCAGCCCCGACCTCCTGGACCCGCTGTACTCCCGGCCCGCCGCCGTGTTCCCCCGCGCGGAGGCCCGCTACAAGGAGTACAGCCTGCTCACCGACGAACGCATCCGCGCCCACTACGCGGACAGCGACGCCGACGTGGTGATCGGCACCCGCCCCGGTCTGGTGGCCTGCGTCGCCCGGTTCGCCCCGGCCACGGCCGTCCGGATCGGTCAGGAGCACATGACGCACAACCACCACCGGGCCGCCCTGCGCGAGGAGATGTACGAACACCTCGACGTGCTCGACGCGTTCGTCACCGTCTCCGAGGGCGACGCGCAGGTGTGGCGCGAGAAGATGCCGCTGCCCACCACCCGGGTGCTGTCGATCCCCAACAGCGTGCCGGAGCCGTCGGTGCCTCCGTCGGACGGCAGCAGCAGGACGGTCGTGGCGGCCGGACGGCTCTCCGGGGAGAAGCAGTACGACGTCCTCGTCGAGGCGTTCGCCCGGGTCGCGGCCCGGCGGCCGGAGTGGACCCTGCGCATCTACGGCTCCGGGGACCGGCACGACCCGCTCTGGGAGCGCATCACCGCGCTCGGGCTGTACAACCGGGTCCATCTGATGGGGGCGTACTCGCCGATCGAGCCCGAGTGGTCCAAGGGCGCCGTCGCCGTGTCCACCTCCCGCCACGAGTCGTTCGGGATGACGATCGTCGAGGCGATGCGCTGCGGGGTGCCGGTGGTGAGCACCGACTGCGACTACGGGCCGCGCGAAATCATCCGGGACGGCGTCGACGGCCTGCTCGTCCCGGTGGGCGACGCCGACGCGGTGGCGCGCGGCCTGCTGACGCTCATCGACGACGAGGAGCTGCGCCGCTCGATGGCCGCCGCGGCGGTGGAGGGCGCACGCCGCTTCGACCCGGGGGTCGTGACCAAGCAGTACGAGGCGCTCTTCGGCGAACTCGCCGCCGAGGTCGCCGAGCGTGTGCCGGCCCCCGGCATGGCACCGGTCGCCGACTGCACCGTGGCGCGCGACGGTTCGCTGCGGGTGACGCTCGTCGCCCCGCTGCCCGCCGGCATCGACCGCGGCGCCCGCCTGGTGTGCACACGCACCGGTGAGCGCACGGAGGTCCGCTCGTACGGGATCGACGAGGCGGGATCAGCCCTGATCCCGGCGGCGGAGGACTTCCCCGAGGGCGTGTGGAACGTGTTCGTGGAGCTCGACGGCGCTGCCGGGCGGGGCAGGGTGACCGCCGGGGTCGTCGACCAGCGCGGCGCCCTGTACGCGGCGGAGAGGGTCGTGCCCGGTACGGGGGTGCGCCATCTGCTCCCGTACGAGGACAAGGCGAAGGCCGGGGCGCTGATGCTGCGGGCCTGGCGCCGGCGGGTGCACGCCGAGGCCGCCGACGTGCGGATCGACGGGCCCGTGGTCGCCTTCGAGGGCAGCATGATGGGCACCGCGGCGATCACGGGCCGGCCCGAACTCGTCCTGCGGCGCAGGGGGAGGGCGGGCGACGAGATCGTCCTGCCCGGCGTACGGGTCGGCGAGGACGGATTCCGCTTCCGTTTCTCCTCGGCCCTGCCGGCGGCGTCGCAGACCACCGCGCACGACGTGTGGGACTTCCACGTCCGCTGCGCGCCCGGCGGGGAACCGGTACGGATCGGCCGCCTTCTCGACGATGTCGTCGGAAAACAGCGCTGCTTCGCCTTTCCGCACACGGTGATGCCCAAACGCCGTGAGGAAAACCTCGTACGAGCGGTGACCAAGCGGATACTGGGAAGACCCCGCCCCAAGATCCGTGTGCACGTCTACTACACGCTGTCCAACGATCTCGCACTCAATGTGGTGGATCTGTAGAGCGGGGAATGTGTGACTGCGGGGTATTTCACCCCTCATTGAGTTGTGGCGTCGCTCACTTCGCGACACCCCTCCGATGCGGGTGCCACGCCCTGAAATCCCAGGTGAACAGCAGGTTTATTCGAATGTGTGCAAGGTGCCGGTCGTCTTGCGGGACGGTAAACCGGAATGCCAGCATCACTTTGGTTCCCAGCCCCCGCACGATTGGTCCACTTGTACGGTGCAGCACATGGCCAGAACCCGAACAACAGCCGTCCTCCTCGCCGGCGGGACGGGCCAGCGCGTGGGCCTGGCCATTCCCAAGCAGTTGCTGAAGATTGCGGGTAAGGCGGTCATAGAGCACACGCTGGCCATTTTCGAACACGCGGACTCGGTCGACGACGTGCTCGTGATGATGGCCCCCGGCTACGTCTCCGACGTCGAGCGGATGGTCGACAAGGCCGGCCTCTCCAAGGTCGCCCGTGTCATCGAGGGCGGGGCCACCCGCAGCGAGACCACCGAGCGGGCCATCGCCGCCCTCTCCGAGGACCTGGCCGAGGGGGAGGACCGCAACGTCCTCTTCCACGACGCCGTCCGGCCGCTGCTCTCCGAGCGCGTCATCAGGGACTGCGTGGACGCGCTCGACCGCTACCAGGCCGTCGACGTCGCCATCCCGTCCGCGGACACGATCATCGTCACCCGCACCCACGGCGAGGACGGCGAGTTCATCACCGACGTGCCCGACCGCGCCCGGCTGCGCCGGGGCCAGACGCCGCAGGCGTTCAAGCTGTCGACCATCCGCCGCGCCTACGAGGTCGCCGCCGAGGACCCGAACTTCCAGGCCACCGACGACTGCTCGGTCGTGCTGAAGTACCTGCCCGACGTGCCGATCCACGTGGTCGCGGGCGACGAGTACAACATGAAGGTCACCCAGCCGGTCGACGTCTTCATCGCCGACAAGCTCTTCCAGCTCGCCTCCACCGCGGCCCCCAGCCCCGCCGACGAGGACGCCTACCGGGAGCTGCTGACCGGCCGGACCCTGGTCGTCTTCGGCGGTTCGTACGGCATCGGCGCGGACATCGCCGACCTCGCGCGCTCCTACGGCGCCGACGTCTACGCCCTGGGCCGGTCCACCACCGGCACCCACGTCGAGGACCCGGAGCAGGTCGACAAGGCGCTGGCCACGGCGTACGCGGAGACCGGCCGGATCGACTTCGTGATCAACACCGCCGGCGTCCTGCGGATCGGCAAGCTCGCCGAGACGGACGACGCGGCGATCCAGGAAGCACTGAACGTCAACTACCTCGCACCGGTGCAGATCGCCAGGGCCGCGCACAAGTACCTCGCCGAGACCGGCGGACAGCTGCTGCTCTACACCTCCAGCAGCTACACCCGCGGCCGCGCCGAGTACAGCCTCTACTCCTCGACCAAGGCGGCCATGGTGAACCTCACCCAGGCCCTCGCGGACGAGTGGGCCGCCGACGGCATCCGGGTGAACTGCGTGAACCCGGAGCGGACCGCCACCCCGATGCGGACCAAGGCGTTCGGCACCGAACCCGCCGATTCCCTGCTGTCCTCCGAGGCGGTGGCCCGCACCTCGCTCGACGTGCTGCTGTCCGAGCTGACCGGACACGTCATCGACGTCCGCCAGCAGGACCCGGCCCGCGACGCCTGCGAGGGCTCCGGGTTCGAGCAGGCGCTGGCGTCCCTGCTGGACCGGCACGAAGATGAGTGACGCCGCCGGGTGACCGAAAGTGATCGGGCCTCCGCGGTCTTTGCGGAGGCCCGGTCCCGTTCCACAGGTCCCTCACAGCCGCGTCGCAGGAAATTCCCGGCAAGGAAAAACCGACACATCCCCAGGAGCGGTCTCTTCGTGTTTTCTCAAGCCATTCGGATGGCTCGCGTGGGCAGCGGACCTGAACTGGCCGCCGCGCTGCTGCTGATGCTCGGATTCCCCTGCGTCATGCTCGCGGCGATAATCCCCAGTGTCTGGTTCTTCGCCGCCGCGGTGGCCGTGACCTATCTGGCGGACACCTATCTGCACCAGCGTTCCAGCTACCTCGTCAACCGGCTGGCCAAGGTCAGGGCCGGGCTGTCGATCCGCTTCCTCATGCGGCAGCTGCTGCTGATCCTGCTGATGGCCCGCATGGGCTACGCGCAGGAATCCGTCTTCTACGTGACCGTCGCTTGCCTCCTCGCCTTCTACGGGCTCCAGGCGGCCCACGGCGCCGTCGTCACCCTGATCCGGCTGCGCCGCCGGCTCCCGGTGGTCACCCGCAACATCGACCTCGGCCATGTGCGGATCCCGCAGGCGCCCAGGCCCGGCCTGATGAACCGCAGCGCGGAGAAGATGCTGCACCTCGACGTCCTGGCGTTCGCCGGCGTCCTCGTCACCCTGGCCTCCGGAGTCGACGCCTTCGCGTACACCGGCCTCGCGCTCACCCTCGCGGGAGCCGTCGCGTACATCGCCGCACTGCTGCCGAACCTGCGCGCCGCACGGCTGCCCGCCCGGCAGCAGGAGGTCCTCGAGGGCGTGGACGCCTGGCTGCGCGAGTACCGGCCCACGGTGATGCTCTACTTCTCCGGCTCCAAGGACTCGGCCTACCAGGTCAACATGTGGCTGGAGACCATGGCGCGGCTCGGCGGACGCCCGCTGATCCTGCTCCGCGAGCGGGTCATCGTCCCGCAGCTCGGCACCACGTCGCTGCCCGTGCTCTGCGTCCCCGGCGGAGTGCACCTGATGAACCTGGACCTGTCCTCCGTCCGGGTCGCGCTGTACGCGGCCAACGTCGGCAAGAACATCCACATGCTGCGGGTGCCGACGATGAAGCACGTCTTCATCGGCCACGGCGACAGCGACAAGCTCGCCAGTGTGAACCCCTTCAGCAAGGTCTACGACGAGGTGTGGACGGCGGGCCGGGCCGGCCGCGACCGCTACGCCCTCGCCGACGTCGGGGTCCGCCACGAGGACATCGTCGAGGTGGGCCGCCCGCAGCTCGGCGCCATCGCGACGGCACACGGCAGGGGCGGCCGCCCGCTCCACCCCATCCCCACCGTGCTCTACGCCCCCACCTGGGAGGGCTGGGACGACAACCCCGGCAACACCTCCCTGCTGCTGGCCGGCGAGAACATCGTCCGCCGCCTGCTCGACGCCGACTCCCCGGTGCGGGTGATCTACAAGCCGCACCCCTTCACCGGCACCCGGGACCCCGAGGCCAGGGCCGTGCACCGGCGGATCTGCGCCATGATCGAGAAGGCGTCGGCCGCACGCGCCGAGGAGCCGCGCTGGCAGCAGGAGGCCGCCTCCCACGCCGACGGGCACGAAGCCGCCCGCGCCGAGCTGGGGCGGGTGCGCGCCCGCCTCGCCGAGATCGCGGGCGCCGCCCGGTCCGGCCGCGACGAGGCGGAGGAGTCGCGCGACGCGAAGGTCGACCCGGTGCGCGAGGCGGAGACCGCCCGGCTGAAGGAGGAGGGCAACGCCGCCTACTGGCGCTCCTTCGGCTGGTGGGAGCACACCGTCGTCCAGGGGCCCGAGCCCCGGCTGTACGACTGCTTCAACGAGTCGGACGCCATGGTCTCGGACATCTCCAGCGTCGTCTCGGACTTCATCGCCAGCGGCAAGCCCTACGCGGTCACCGACTCGGCCGGGCTGGGCGCGGGCGAGTTCAGGCGCCAGAACACCGCCGTCCGTGCCGCTGTGGTGCTCTCCAACGCCGCCGTCGAGCTCGACGAACTGCTGGCAGCCGTCTCCGACCCGGCCTCCGACGCCCGCGCCGGAGCACGCCGGGAGCTGAAGGAGTACCTCCTCGGACCGGACGAGCCGACGTCGATCGAGCAGTTCCGCGCGGCAGTGGACGTGCTGGCCGAGAAGGCCGGGATGCGCAACGCCGGTGTGGCGCAGCGTCTCGCGGCGGCAGCCGCCGAGCAGGCGCCCGGACTCGACGACGCCGCACCCGGCTTCGACGAGACCTCGCCCGCACTGGACGAGAGCCCGGCCGGCCTGGACGACACCGCGGTGGCCTGAACCGCACGGTCCGGCGCCGGGGCGGCTGGACCCGCATGGTCCGGCGCCGGGGCGGCCGGACCCGCTCGTCCGGCGCCGGGGCGGCCCGGTGGCACCCCTTCCGGGGCGCCGCCGGGCCGTCCTGTGCTCCGGGCCGCCGCATGCGCCCGGGCGGGGTGGGGCGCGGGTGCTCCGGATGGCCCTCAGCGGCGGCCCCGGCCCGCCCGGCAGGCTCTCGTGGAAGCCATGGACGACCCACTGGAGCCTCCTCACGCACCGGGCCTCCCGGACCCCGCTGCCGCACCGGCCCCCGGCACCCCGCCCGGGCCCCCGCCTGCGGAGGACGCGGAGGGCGCGGCGCCCGCGGCCGGGCGGACGACGGGCCCGCCCGCTCCGGACGTCTCCGTCGTCGTCGGCGCCTTCGACGCCATGCCGTACCTGATCCGCTGCCTGGAGTCCGTGGAGTCGCAGACGCTCGGACCCGACCGGATCGAACTCCTCGCGGTCGACGACGGCTCGACCGACGGCACGGGGGAGTACCTGGAGGCGTTCGCCGCCCGCTCGGCGGTCCGCACCACGGTCGTGCGCCAGCCCAACTCGGGCGGCCCCGGCGGACCGCGGAACAGGGGCCTCGCCCTCGCGCGCGGCCGCTACGTCTTCTTCCTCGACGCCGACGACTTCCTGGGCGACGAGGCCCTGGAACGCATGACCGCCATGGCGGACCGGGCCGGGACCGACGTGGTGCTCGGCAGGATGGCCGGGCGGGGGCGCGGTGTCCCGCGGTCGATGTTCACCCGGACCGTGGAGCGGGCCGACGTCCGCACGTCCCGCGTCGTCTACGCGCTCAGCGCCCAGAAGCTGTTCCGCCGCGAGCTGCTGACACGGCGCGGGCTCACCTTCGACGAGTCCTTCGCGACCGGCGAGGACGCGCTCTTCACCATGGAGGCGTACCTCGCGGGGCGGGGCGTCTCGGTCGTCGCGGACTACGACTGCTACTACCTGGTCGGCCGGGAGGACGGCAAGCACGCCACCCGGCGCGGCGGCCACGAGTCCCGCTTCGCGGCGGTCACCGCCCTCGCCGTGCTCATCGCGCGGCTCGAACCGCCGGGCCCGGGGCGAGACCTGCTGATGGTCAGGCCGTTCACGGTCGGACTGCTCCAGCAGTTCTCCCCGGCGCTGCTGCGCAGGCCGGAGGCGGAGCAGCGGGAGCGGCTGCGGCTCGCCGCCCCGCTCACCGGGCCGTACTGGAACCGGGGCGTCGCCGCGCATCTCAAGGTGGCCGAGCGCCTCGTGCTGGAGTGCGTCGCCCGGGGGCGGCTCGACCTGCTGAGCGGCGTCCTGGAGCACATCGGGTCCGGGGCGGTGCCCCGGGTGGTCCGGCGGCGGCTGACCGGCCGGGTGTACCTCGCCCTCCCGTACTTCGGCGACCGCCGCTCCGGGCTGCCTGCGCGCACGTACCGGGTGACGGTTCCCGACCGGGCCGGCGGCGCCCGTGTCCTGCCGGGGGCGGACGGCCGGTCACGCGTACGGGAAATCGCCGGGGCCATTCGCCGCAGGGCGCGCCGAATCGGAGCGCTACGCGCGCTCCGGGACGCCGGAATACGGATGTGGAATAGGTAACATCGGGGTGCCGGGGCGGTATCCGCCCCGGCGTCACGTTTTTCCGAACCACAGGGCAGGGACAGTGAAGGCACTCGTACTTTCCGGAGGAGCCGGCACACGACTCCGTCCCATTACGCACACGTCCGCCAAGCAACTGGTCCCGGTGGCCAACAAACCGGTGCTGTTCTACGGCCTGGAGGCGATCGCCGAGGCCGGGATCACCGAGGTCGGCGTCGTCGTGGGGGAGACCGCGGCGGAGATCGAGGAAGCGGTCGGCGACGGATCCCGTTTCGGCGTCAAGGTCACCTACATTCCGCAGGAGAAGCCGCTCGGCCTGGCCCACGCGGTGATCATCTCCCGGGAATTCCTGGGAGAAGACGATTTTGTGATGTATCTCGGCGACAATTTCATCGTCGGAGGCATCAGCGGGCTGGTGGACGAATTCCGCACCGAACGGCCCGACGCGCAGATCCTGCTGACCAAGGTCGCCGACCCGACCTCCTTCGGCGTCGCCGAACTCGACCCCGCCGGACACGTGGTGGGCCTGGAGGAGAAGCCCGAGCGGCCCAAGAGCGATCTCGCGCTCGTCGGCGTCTACCTCTTCACCCCCGCCGTGCACGAGGCGGTGCGCGCCATCGGACCGTCCTGGCGCGGCGAGCTGGAGATCACCCACGCCATCCAGTGGCTGATCGACCGGCGCCACGACGTGCGCTCCACCACCATCGCGGGCTACTGGAAGGACACCGGCAACGTCACCGACATGCTGGAGGTCAACCGGTCGGTGCTGGAGACGGTGGACTGCCGGATCGACGGCTCCGTCGACGAGAGCAGCGAGATCATCGGCCGGGTGTGCGTCGAGACGGGCGCGCGGATCGTGAACAGCAGGGTCGTCGGCCCCGCGGTCATCGGGCACTCCACGCTGATCAGCGGCTCCTACGTCGGGCCCTTCACCTCGGTCGCCGACGGCTGCCGCATCGAGGACAGCGAGATCGAGTACTCGATCGTGCTGCGCGGCGCCTCCATCACCGGCGTGCGCCGCATCGAGGCCTCCCTCATCGGCCGCGACGTCGAGGTCACCCCGGCTCCCCGCAACCCCTCGTCCCACCGACTCGTGCTCGGCGACCACAGCAAGGTGCAGATCTCGTCATGACCACCGCCCTCCTGGTGACCGGCGGCGCCGGCTTCATCGGTTCCCACTACGTCCGCACCCTGCTGGGCCCGCACGGACCGGACGACGTCCGGATCACCGTGCTCGACAGGCTCACCTACGCCGGCAACGAGTCCAACCTCGACGAGGTCGCGGGCGACGACCGGCTGAACTTCGTGCGCGGCGACATCTGCGACCCCGACCTCGTCGGCAAGCTCATGGCCGAGCACGACCAGGTTGTCCACTTCGCCGCCGAATCCCATGTCGACCGGTCCATCGACGGAGGCGCCGAGTTCGTCCGGACGAACGTGCTCGGCACCCAGACCCTCGCCGACGCGGCGCACCGCGCGGGGATCTCCGTCTTCGTGCAGATCTCCACCGACGAGGTCTACGGCTCCATCGACGAGGGTTCCTGGCCGGAGACCCATCCCCTGGCGCCCACCTCGCCGTACGCCGCGTCCAAGGCCGCCGGGGACCTGATCGCCCTGTCCTACCACCGCACCCACGGCCTGGACGTGCGGGTGACCCGCTGCTCCAACAACTACGGGCACCACCACTTCCCCGAGAAGGTGATCCCGCTGTTCGTCACCCGGCTCCTCGACGGCGGCACCGTCCCGCTGTACGGGGACGGCCGGAACGTGCGCGACTGGCTCCACATCGACGACCACGTCCAGGGCATCGAACTGGTCCGCACCGAAGGCCGCCCGGGCGAGGTCTACAACATCGGCGGCGGCACCGAACTCACCAACCGCGAACTCACCCGGCTGCTCCTCGACGCGTGCGGCGCCGACTGGGACAGCGTGCAGCCCGTCGCCGACCGCAAGGGCCACGACCGCCGCTACTCGGTCGACTGCACCAAGGCCCGCGAGGAACTCGGCTACCGCCCGCGCAAGGACTTCGCCACCGGCCTCGCGGAGACCGTCGCCTGGTACCGCGACAACCGCGCCTGGTGGGAGCCGCTGAAGGAGCGTGCGGCGCTGTGAGCACCTGCTGGCTGGTCACCGGGGCGGACGGCATGCTCGCCCGGGACGTGACGGCCCGCATCGCCGCCGCCGGCGAGCGGAGCGCCGCCCTGACGAGGGCCGAGCTGGACATCACGGGCCCCGACGAGGTGCGTGCCGCACTGGCCGCCCACCGCCCGGACGTGGTGGTCAACTGCGCCGCCTGGAACGACGTCGACGGGGCCGAGACCCACGAGGAAGCCGCCCGCGCCGTCAACGCGACCGGCCCGCGGGTGCTGGCCGAGGCGTGCAAGGAGAGGGGCGCGGTCCTGCTGCACGTCTCCACCGACTACGTGTTCGCCGGGGACGCCCACGAGCCCTACGCCGAGGACGCGTCCCCCGACCCGCGCGGCGCCTACGCGCGCAGCAAGGCCGCGGGCGAGCGGGCCGTGCTGGACCTGCTGCCGGAGACCGGCCACGTGGTGCGCACCGCCTGGCTGTACGGCGCGGGCGGGCGCAACTTCGTGCGCACCATGATCGGCCTGGAGGCCGGCAGGGAGACCGTGGACGTCGTCGACGACCAGCGCGGCCAGCCGACCTGGAGCGCCGATCTCGCGGAACTCCTGCTGCGCCTGGGCCGCGGCACGCTGGCCGGGACGGTGCCGCCGGGCATCCAGCACGGCACCAGCTCCGGCGAGACCACCTGGTACGGCCTCACCCGGGAGATCTTCCGCCTGCTGGGCGCCGACCCGGACCGGGTGCGGCCCACCACCAGCGCGGCGTTCCACCGGCCCGCGCCCCGGCCGGCGTACAGCGTGCTGGGGCACGAGAGGCTGCGGACCACCGGCATCGAACCGATTCGCGAATGGCGCGAGGCGCTCGCAGAGGCGTTCCCGGAGATCGTCCGCGCACACCGGGAATCGCGTGGCACCGGGCCGTAGAAGTTTACGCACGGGGCCGCGCACGCTAACTTCGCCCGAAAGCACAGAATTGCGATTCCCAGTGAAGGGATTCCAGTGGACCGCCACGGCTTCCTGCGTCATCTGCACCGTGTCTGCAAACCCCGGAACTATTTGGAGATCGGGGTCAACGACGGACGCAGTCTGGCGCTTTCCCGCGTTCCCTCGGTCGCCGTCGACCCGGCATTCCGGGTCGTCACCAGTATCAGCTGCGACGTGCATCTGGTCAGGGCGACGAGTGACGACTTCTTCGCCCGCAGGGACCCTCTGGTCCACCTGCGCACCGGGCGGAATCCCTTCCGGGCGCTCGCCCGCCGGGATCCGATGAACGTACTGGGCGGCGATCCCCGCCTGGAACTCTCGTTCATCGACGGAATGCATCTGTTCGAATACGCCCTGCGTGATTTCATGAACGTCGAGCGGCATTCCCGCTGGTCCAGCGTGATCGTCCTCGACGACATGATGCCGAGGAACGTGGACGAGGCCGCACGCGACCGCCACACGAAGTTCTGGACGGGCGACGTCTACAAGGTCGTCCAGGTGCTCCGGAGGTACCGGCCCGACCTCGTGGTCGTCGAGGTCGACACGGCGCCGACCGGGGTCGCCGCCGTCTTCGGCGCCGACCCCGGCAACACCGTGCTGCGGGACGCCTACGACCGGATCATCGAGGAGTACGTCGTCCCCGACCCGCAGGACGTCCCCGACGAAGTGCTCAGCCGCAAGCGGGCGGTGCGCCCGGAGGCACTGCTCGGCGCCGACTTCTGGCCGGGCCTCGTCCGCGCCCGCACCCTGCGCCGGGGGCGTGCCTCCTTCGCACCGGTACGGCGCGGCCTGGAGCGGCTGACGGGCTGAGAGCCGCACCGGCCGGGCGGCCGGCGCGGCGGGGGCGGTTCCGGCGGACGCCGCAGTGTCCGCCGGAACCGCCCCCGCCGCGGGTCAGGCCGGGTCGTGCACCCGCGGCTCCCCTCCGGCCCCGCCCGCGGTCCGCGGACCGCCGTCCGCACCCGGAACAGCATCCGGACTCGCACTCGCACCGCCGAGCCGTGCGCGGTACGCGAGGCACGCGTCGTAGCGCGGCAGCATCCCCCGGCGCTCGGCCTCCGCGAGTCCCGGCGCCGCGGCGTCCTTCTCCGACAGCACGGGGGCGACCTCCGCCGGCCAGACGATGCCCAGGCCCGGGTCCAGCGGGTGCAGGCCGTGCTCGCGCTCGGGGGCGTACCCCTCGGAGCAGAGGTAGACCACGGTCGCGTCGTCGGTCAGCGCCATGAACGCGTGCCCCAGCCCTTCCGACAGGTACACCGCGCGGTGGTCGCGGTCGTCCAGCAGGACCTGCTCCCACCGGCCGAAGGCGGGCGACCCGGTGCGGATGTCGACGACCGTGTCCAGGACCGCCCCCCGTACGCACTTCACGTACTTCGCCTGGCCCGGCGGCACATCGGCGAAATGGACGCCGCGCAGGGTTCCCCGGCCGGAGACGGAGCAGTTCGCCTGCTCCAGCCGCAGCCGGTGGCCTGTGGCGGTGGCGAAGTCCGGTGCCTTGAACCACTCGTGGAAGCTGCCGCGGCTGTCCGGGAAGACCCGCGGCTCGTGCACCCAGGCCCCGGGGATGGAGAGTTCCCGCATCTGTTCACGCCCTCGTCGTCGTTCATTGCTCGTGGCTCGTCGTGCGTTGTTCGTGGCTCGTGGCTCGTGGTCCGGCGTCCGCGTCGGCCTTCGGGCTCAGCCGAAGACCCGTGCCGCCAGGCGGCGGGCGCGCTTGCGGGCCGGGGCCGGAAGCCGGCGCACGACCGGGCCCACGACCGACCGGACCGCGCGCCGGGCGGCCACCCGCCGCCGCTCGGTGACCAGCTGCCGCAGCAGCACCGGATCGGGGACGGGCAGGCTCCCGTCGAGCCGGAGACGGCCCGAACCGTCGACGTCCGCGGTGCAGAGCGGCAGCAGCGGACCGGTGTCGCCGTCCAGCCGCACCGACAGCCGCCAGGTGCCCTCCGGGGCGCCGGGCAGCCGCCGGGGCAGCTCCAGATGGGCCCGGTCGAGCGCCGGGCGCAGCGTGCACGCGGCGGAGTGGACCACCGTCGCCTCGGCGAGGTCGCTGTCGTCCGACGGCTTGGTCAGCACCAGCTCCGGTGCGCCGGAACCGGCTCCCGTCCCCGGCGCGGTGCCACCCGTCGTGAAGAGGTCCAGCCGCAGCCGGACCGGAGTCCCCGGCATCCGCAGCACCGTCCGTCCCCGCAGGTACGCGGCCGTCCGCTTGCCGCGGCGCGCCACGTCGAGCGTGAGGTTGCCGTGCGGGTCCGTGAAGTACGGGATGACCGACCGCGGTTCCCCGGAGAGCAGCGCCGGCATGCACCGGTCGGCGACGTGCTCCGCCCGGTCCGCGCCCAGCCGGGCCCGGCGCACGACACCGAGCCCCCGCACGGTCACCCAGGCGTCCCAGAAGCCCCGCGGCAGGCTGCCCCGGCCCTTGCGGCCGCCCTCCGTCGCCAGATGACCGGTTCCCCGCATCACGACCTCGCACGTCCCGTCCGGCCGGTCGGTCACCTCGGCGGTGAACGAGGCGGGGCACGGCCACTCGACGGCGGTCTCCCGGTCCCGCAGCGAGAGTTCGGCGGTGAATCCCCGCAGGTCGTCGGTGACGTCGACGAGTTCACCGGCCGGCAGGAAGCGGTCGGTCACCGCCGGGTCGAGGTACAGCCGCCCGTCGCGGCGGACCATCGTCAGCGGCTCGCGGTCCTCTCCGTGCACCAGCCGTGCGCCGATCCGCACCGCGATCCTGCCGTCCGGCTGCCACGCCAGGTCCTCCAGGCGCACCGCGCCCTTGACGGAGGCGGCGAAGCGGGCGAGGCGCACCAGCCCCTCGGCGTCGTCGGCCCGCAGCAGTTCGGAGCGGAGCCGCAGCATCGGGCCGAGCCCGCCGTGGACGGAGCCGCCCATGAACTCCAGGGCGAGCGGGCGGATCGCGTCCGTCATCGCGCGCAGGAACGCGTCGTCGTAGGTGAGCACGGCGGGTTCGCTGAGGCGGCCGAGCATCTCCACCCGGTAGAAGCGGCGCAGCACCCGGTCGCGCAGCGGTCCGGGCCCGGTGCCCTCGACGACGACGTCCAGCACCTCGCGCAGGTTGCCGTAGTACCCCTCCGGGACCAGCTTGGCCGATCCGGCGTTCTTGCCGTCGTCCCGCTTCGAGTAGTGGTAGCAGGTGTACGTGCCGAGGATCGAGACCACCTCGGCGGGGATGTACGCCTTCATCATGTACAGCTGGTCCTCCAGCCGGCGCTTCCCCTCCGGGTAGGCGATGCCGTGCTCGCGCAGGAACGCCGTGCGGAACATCTTGTGCGGCGTGAGGCTGTCGAACAGCGGGGCGTTGCGCAGCGTGCAGCGCTCGCGGTTCTTGCGGAAGACGCCGTGCGGCACGCCCCGGAAGTTGCTCGCCACCTTGCCGATCACGATGTCCGAGCCGTTGCGGTGGCCCATCGCCCACAGGCGGCGCAGCGCGTCGGTGCCGAGGTGGTCGTCCTGGTCGAGGAACTGGACGTACTCGCCCGCGGCCGCCTCCACACCGATGTTCCGCGGTTTGCCCGGCCAGCCCGAGTTGGGGATGTGGATCACCCGGAAGTGCGGATGGCGGGAGGCGAGTCCGTCGAGCCGGGCCGGGGTGTCGTCGGTCGACCCGTCGTCGACGAAGAGGACCTCGAACTCCTCGGGCGGCATGGTCTGTCCGAGGAGCGACTCGATGCAGGGGTCGAGGTACTTCCCCGGGTTGTAGACCGGGATGACGACACTCACTTTGACCGACACGGCAGTGCCCCGTCTCTTGTGGGAGCCCGGCTCGAACCGGCCGGAGGCAGGACGGTGCGGGCGCGTGCCACCGCCCGACGGGCACCCTATCGGCTGCGGGGATCCAACCGGGTCATCCGACACAACTCGTGCCAAAGCAAGGCGTTCTCTGCGTCTCGGCCGTTCCGCCAGCGCCGACCGCCGTGACGGCGCCCCGGGCGGGCGGGATCGCGCCCCCGGCCCCCCGGCGGCCTGCGGCCTCCACCCCGCGGGCGTGCGACCTCCACGCCGCCGGCCGCCGTTCCGCCGCCCGGTGTCCATGGCTCGGAATGCCCGCGCGCCCGGAGCGGGCGCTGGCATAGATTCGGGGGGTGACAGTGGCAGGTGGGGCAGTGGCAAGGCATCAGGTGACGCAGGCTCGCAGGATCGTCGTCAAGGTCGGCTCGTCCTCGTTGACGACCGCCGCGGGCGGTCTCGACGCCGACCGCGTGGACGCGCTCGTCGACGTCCTCGCCAAGGTCCGCAGCGGAGGGGAGCGGGAGATCGTCCTGGTCTCCTCCGGCGCCATCGCCGCGGGTCTCGCGCCGCTCGGCCTCGCCCGGCGTCCCAAGGATCTCGCCAGGCAGCAGGCCGCGGCCAGTGTCGGCCAGGGGCTGCTGGTCGCCCGCTACACCGCCTCCTTCGCCCGCTACGGCGTCCGCGTCGGCCAGGTCCTGCTCACCGGCGACGACACCAGCCGCCGCGCGCACTACCGCAACGCGTACCGCACCCTCGACCAGCTGCTCGCCATGGGCGCCGTGCCCGTCGTCAACGAGAACGACACGGTCGCCACCGACGAGATCCGGTTCGGCGACAACGACCGCCTCGCCGCCCTCGTGGCCCACCTCGTCCGGGCCGACCTGCTGGTGCTCCTCTCCGACGTCGACGGCCTCTACGACGGCGACCCGTCCCGTCCCGGCACCAGCCGCATCGACCAGGTGCGCGGCCCCGACGACATCGCGCACGTGCAGATCGGCAGCGCCGGGAAGGCGGGCGTCGGCACGGGCGGCATGGTCACCAAGGTCGAGGCCGCACGGATCGCGGCGGCTGCCGGCGTGCCCGTCGTCCTCACCTCCGCCAGCCGTGCCGCGGACGCCCTCGCCGGGCGGGACACGGGCACCTTCTTCCACGCCACCGGACGGCGTTCCGCCGACCGGCTGCTCTGGCTCGCCCACGCGTCGACGCCGCAGGGCTCGCTGACCCTCGACGAGGGCGCCGTACGGGCGGTCGTCAAGGGCAGGAAGTCGCTGCTGCCCGCCGGGATCGCCGCCGTGGACGGCGAGTTCAGCGCGGGGGACCCGGTCGAGCTCCGCGACGCCTCCGGCCGGCCGGTCGCCCGCGGGCTCGTCAACTTCGACGCCAAGGAGATCCCCCAGCTGCTCGGCCGTTCGACGCGGGAGCTCGCCCGCGAACTCGGACCGGCCTACGAACGCGAGGTCGTACACAGGGACGATCTCGTCGTCCTGGAGACGTGACCCGCCCCTGAAAGGCGGAAAGTCCCGTCATCAGGGAGAGACCTTTACCAAAACCGCCCCGGACCGTGCCCCGGACTGGTCCACTTTGATGCGGACCCGCGCAATCCACGGGCCCGCGACGAAGCGACAGGAGGCGGCCGGTGAGACGAGCGCGCCCGGGGGACACCCCTCGGGGCCACGGGAGGCCCCCCGGCCCCCGGGCACCGGGTGAGGAGCGGACCCTGACCAGCGTCGGCGGCTCCGCCGACCTCGGCGGACACCCGGGCGAACCCGCTGCCGCGTCCGAGGGGGCGCCGTCCGGCGCACTCGGCGGCTCCTCGACGGCGACGGAGACCGCCGGCGCCCGGGAGGCCGCGGGAGCAGGCCGCACCCCTCCGGAGCAGCCGCTGTCCCGGCTCTGGCACATCACCCTCAGCGTCTCGGGGCCGGAGGCGCCGCTCAAGGAGGTCCGCCGGGGCCTCGAACAGCTCGCCCACGACCACCCCTTCCTGCTGACCAGCCGGTACGCCAACGACCATGCGGAGATCCGCTACTGGGAGGAGGCCCGGGACCTCCACGACGCCGCGGCCGTGGCGCTGCGGCTGTGGGGCGAGCACCGGTCCACCGCCCGGCTGCCTCCCTGGGAGATCGTCGGCCTGGAGGTCGTCGACCGGCAGACGTACCACCTGCGCGTCGCCGAGGGCTACGGCCCGCCGCCCGCCTCCCCGATCGGCGTCCACCCCTTCTGACGGCCCGCCCGACGAGACACGCCGCCACACCGCCACGCGGTCGACGGCCGCCCGCGCCCCGCGGGCGGCGGCGGGGAGTGGCACGACGTCCGGCGCGAGGCGGTGGCCCGGCCACGGCCCTGCGGCCGGAGCCGCCGGGGAGCGGGGCGGCGCAGGTCCGCCCCGTGCGCGGCACAGGTCCGGCGGCGGGCACGGCCTGCGGGCACGGCCCGGCACGGGAGGAGCGGCCCGGCGCGGAGTGCCTCGCATCGCGGAGGCGGAAGCAGCCGGGGCCGCCGCGCTCGCTGTGCCCGCCGGGCGGGGCGGAAGACAGGCGGCGGGCGCCGTCAGGTCTCCTCGGCCTCCCGCCGGCCGGACGGCCGGACGGGACGGGGCAGGAGAAGCCTGCGCGCCGCGCACACCGCGACGCGCCCGGCCCGGCCGCCGCCCCGCTCTGCCGGCCGGCACCCTCCCCGGAACGTTTCGGCGGGTTCATCCCGCATTCGTCTCGCAGTGCGGGACGAACCGCCGGCCCGCCCTCCCCGGCGCACTACCCTGCGGGGTATGACGTCGCTCTCATCGGTCACGCCGTACGACAACATGTCCCCGGTCACCCGGGCCGCCTACCGGGCCAAGGCCGCCGCCGCCGATCTCGCTCCGCTGCCGCGGTCCGCGAAGGACGACGCCCTGCTGGCGATCGCCGACGCCCTCGAAGTACGGACGGCCGAGATCGTCGAGGCCAACGCCGTGGACATCGAGCGGGCGCGCGAGGCCGGCACCAGCGACGCGATCATCGACCGCCTCACCCTCACCCCCGAGCGGGTCCGCGCCATCGCCGCCGACGTGCGCCAGGTCGCGGCGCTGCCCGACCCGGTGGGCGAGGTGGTGCGGGGCTCGACCCTGCCCAACGGCATCGACCTGCGCCAGGTGCGCGTCCCGCTCGGCGTCGTCGGCATCATCTACGAGGCCCGTCCCAACGTGACCGTCGACGGCGCCGCGCTCTGCCTGAAGTCCGGCAACGCCGTGCTGCTGCGCGGGTCGTCCTCCGCCTACTCCTCCAACACCGCCCTGGTGAAGGTCATCCGCGACGCCGTCGGCGGTTCGGGCCTGCCGGCCGACGCCGTCCAGCTCGTCCCGGGCGAGAGCCGCGACTCCGTACAGGAACTGATGCGGGCCCGCGGCATGGTCGACGTACTGATCCCGCGCGGCGGAGCCTCCCTCATCCGCACCGTCGTCGAGGGCTCGACGGTCCCCGTCATCGAGACCGGCACCGGCAACTGCCACGTCTACGTCGACGCCGAGACGGACATCGACATGGCCGTCGCCATCCTGCTGAACAGCAAGGCGCAGCGGCCGAGCGTCTGCAACGCCGCGGAGACCCTGCTCGTCCACCAGGACGTCGCCGACGCCTTCCTGCCCCGCGCCCTGGACGCCCTCGCCGAGGCGGGGGTCACCGTCCACGGGGACGAGCGGGTCCTCGGGTACACCGACGGAACGAAGGCCACGATCGTGCCCGCCACGGCGGAGGACTGGGAGACCGAGTACCTCTCCTACGACATCGCCGCCGCCGTCGTCGACTCGCTGGACGCCGCTGTGGCGCACATCCGCCTCTGGTCCTCCGGGCACACCGAGGCGATCGTCACCACCTCCCAGGCGGCCGCCCGCAGGTTCACCCGGTTGGTGGATTCCACGACGGTCGCGGTGAACGCCTCCACCCGCTTCACCGACGGCGGCGAGTTCGGTTTCGGCGCCGAGATCGGCATCTCCACCCAGAAGCTGCACGCCCGCGGGCCGATGGGCCTTCCGGAGCTCACCTCCACCAAGTACATCGTGACCGGCGACGGCCACACCCGGTAGCCGACGGCTCCCCGCCCGGACCGTCAACCGGGCGGGGAGAGTTCGCGGTCTCCCTGCCGAAACCGCTTCCGCGGGTCTACTCTGGGACGGTGCCGGACGACGTGGGGGGCAGGCCGTTCCCGGACGGCTGGGAGCCCGACGACGACCGCGGGGGCGCGGACGAGGACTTCGCCTCCGTGGTGTTCGACGAGGACTTCGTACGGGCCGCCGAGTTCCACGAACCATCGGCCGCCGAGCGGTCGCTGGCGGCCGCCGAGGCGCGCGCCGAGGCCGAGGCCGCCCGTACCGGCTTCCGCAACGCCCCCTCCGACGACGATCTCCGCCGCGGTGGTTTCGGGCACGACCACGGCGACGTGTACGACGCCGACGCCCACGAGGACCCGGACGGCCCCTACGGGCGCCACGGCGGCGCCCTGCGGCCCTACCGCGGCACCGCGCACTGGCACCGGCCCGTGGCCTGGATCCTCGCCCTGGTGATGGGCATCGGCATGGTCGCCCTCGCCTTCACCGCCGTCTACAAGGGCGGCTCCGGCAGCCGGGAGGACCAGGTGCCGCAGCCGGCGAGGACCGGGGTGGACGCACCGCCGACGGGGGCGACGGTCAGCGGCACCGGGGGCGGCCCCACGTCCGCCGCAGCCCACACCCCGACCCGTGTCCCCACCGCGCCCGCGACCCCCTGAGACGGCTCGTGCGGCCAAGTGGCCCACTGCGCGGGAACTCGTCGGAACTCGACGCGCAGCAGCGCGTTTACCGCAGCCCCGGGCGACCTACCCTGAAAGTATGGGTCGGCGCGGAGACCCGCCTGAGGGGCCGCCCGAGGGGCCGCCCGGCGGTGAGGACGAGTACGGATCCGTCGTCTTCGACGAATCGTTCGTGAGCGCTGCCCGCGTCCAGGAGTTCTCCGCGGTGGAACGCATGGGCGACCACGCACCCGCCGTGCGGAGCCTGCCCTCCCGGGGCGGACGGGCTCCTCGTCGCATCCTCCTCCTCGTGGTGCTCGTGGCCCTCGCCTTCGGGACCTCCGTCTATCTCGGTGTGCGTCAGCCCCACCGTGCCGCCGTCTCCCGCCCGGACGCGACGCTGCGGATGTCGCTGGTGCCGCTCGCCCCGCACGGCACCGTCCCCGGCGGCACCGCGGGCGAGGTCCTGGGGCAGGGACCGGCCGCCCAGTACCGCACCGGTGCCGCGGGCATCGCGCTGCCGGCGGTACGGCGCACCGAACACTTCACCGAGGACCAGGTGACCACCGCCCTGGCCACCGTGAAGGACTACCTGGTGGCCTCCTCCATCGACCCCGACGTGCTCACGGGCGGTGAGCCACGGGCCGTGCGCGCCCTCCTCCACGCCGACCAGCTGGACCAGTTCGACCGCAGCATGGCCGCCCCGGCCGCGGACGGGCGGCACGCCGTCACCGGGTGGCTGGTCCGCTTCGACCCCGCGAAGGTGGAGCTGGCCGACTCCGGCGTGCGGGTCTCGGGCGCACTGCTCGTCACCGAGCAGAACGCCGGGGCGCTGGAGGTCACCGCCGATCACACCTTCGCGTACGCCCTGCGGCCGGCCGCCGCCGCGGGTCCGGTCGACGACCGCGCCTCGCTGTACACGGTGCGCCGCGAGCTGCACTTCCGCCTCGACCGCGACGATCTCCGACGCCACCGGCTCACCGTGCTGACCAGCCATGCGCAGGCGGGGCCGCAGGACTGCGCGGAGGAGACGGCGGCCGAGCTGCACCCCCTGCTGGCGGGCCGCCGCGCGACGACCGAGGGCCCGGCCGACACCGACCCCTACGCCCCGGGTCCGGCCAGGGCCGCCCTGTGCGGGGCGCTCGCCGACCGGTCCCTGCCCTCGCCCGCACCCACGTCCTGACGCCCGGCCCGGCCGTGCCACGGCTGTGTGCGGCGGTCATCGGCCGGGCGGTGGCCCACCGCCTCCCGGGCGGGACACGCTGCCCGAGCCGCGGGCCGTCACCCGCGGCAGCCGCCCCGGCTCCGCCGCCCGGAGTCCGCCCTCGCCCGCGGCCGCCGCCCCGGCAGCCCCTGTCCGAGGCCGCCGCCGCAGGCCCCGGCGAGAGCCGGCAGCCGTACTGGGCAACGGGTCAGCGCTCGGAGCCGGCCGCGCCGCCGTTGCCCCCTCCCGAGCCGGATGCGCCCGTGAACTTGTCGCGCAGCCTGCCGCCCAGGTCGCCCGCACCGCCCGCTATGTCGCCCACCAGCTTCATCAGCGGATCCTTGCTGGTGCGCACCGTGTCGGCGTAGTGGGACGCCGACTCGCGGAAGGAGTCCGTCACCGAGGTGTCCTTGTCCTCGGAACGGCGCGGGTAGTGCCCGTCCATGATCCGCTGGTGATCACGGCTCTCGGCCCACCGCTTCAGCTCCGCGGCGCGGACGGTGGTGAACGGGTGCGAGCGGGGGAGGACGTTGAGGATCTTCAGTACCGAGTCCCGGAGGTCGCCGCCCGCCTCGTAGTCCTCCGCCTGCTTGAGGAAGGCGTCCACGTTCATCTCGTGGAGGTGGTTGCCGCCCGCGATCTTCATCAGACCGCGCATCGACGCCTGGAGGTCCTGGCCCACCAGCAGGCCGGCCCGGTCCGCCGAGAGCTCCGACCTGCGGAACCACTCGCGCAGCGCCGTGACGATCGCCATGATCGCCACGTTCCCCAGCGGGATCCAGGCGACCTTCACCGCGAGGCCCGTGAGGAAGAGCAGGATCGTGCGGTACACGGAGTGGCCGGAGAGGGCGTGGCCCACCTCGTGGCCGACGACCGCCCGCATCTCCTCCTCGTCGAGCAGCTCCACGAGTCCGGTCGTCACGACGATGATGGGCTCGTCGAGGCCGATGCACATGGCGTTCGGCTTGGGATCCTGGGTCACGTACATCGCCGGGACCTTGTCGAGGTCCAGGATGTAGCAGGCGTCCCTGAGCATGGTGTGCAGGTGCGCGAACTGCTCGTCGCCCACCCGCACGGAGTCGGAGAGGAAGAGCAGTCGCAGGCTGCGCTCGGGCAGCAGCCCGCTGAGCGCCTTGAAGACGGTGTCGAAGCCGCTGAGCTTGCGCAGCGCCACCAGCGCCGAGCGGTCCGCGGGATGTTCGTAGGCGCGGGAGGAGATGTCCTCGAAGCGCCGGCGCCGCCTGCTCGGCGCGGTCTCCTGACCTTCGGTCATGATGCCCCCTGTGTGTCGCGAGTCGTGCTCGTCCCCCTGACAGGACCCCAGCGTAGGCGCTGGCGCCGAGGCGTGACGGAGCCTGTGGACAACCACAACGACCGAGTCGCCGTGAGCGTGCCCGAGCGGCCCGCATACGATGTGCGCGAAGTCTCCCGCCCGGATTCCCGAGGAAAAGGTCCTGCTGAAGATGAGCCTCACGAGCGCCTCCGCCAACCTGGTCACTCTCGCCGAGGGCGCCGAGCACAGCGGCAATCACGCGAGCCTCAGCCCCTACCTCACCGGTATCGGCGCCTTCGTCGCGCTGATGCTGCTGCTGTGGATCACGACCCGCTTCAACCGCGACCGCTGAGTCGGGGCCGGCGGCCCGTGCCAGTAGGCTCTGCACGCATGGGAGAGCAGAACGCGGCGGCGGGTACGGGCTCCGGCAAGCGCCGGCTCGGTGTGATGGGCGGAACCTTCGATCCGATCCACCACGGGCACCTGGTGGCCGCCAGCGAGGTGGCCGCCCTCTTCCACCTGGACGAGGTGGTGTTCGTCCCCACCGGGGAGCCATGGCAGAAGAGCCACCAGCGGGTCTCGCCGGCCGAGGACCGCTATCTGATGACGGTCATCGCCACCGCGTCCAACCCGCAGTTCTCGGTGAGCCGTATCGACATCGACCGCGGCGGCCGGACGTACACCATCGACACCCTGAAGGACCTGCGCGATCTCAACGACGACGCGGACCTCTTCTTCATCACCGGCGCCGACGCGCTCTCCCAGATCCTCGGCTGGCGGAACGCCGGGGAACTGTTCTCGCTCGCCCACTTCATCGGGGTGACGCGCCCCGGCCATGATCTGACCGACGACGGGCTGCCCGAGGGCGGTGTCTCCCTGGTGGAGGTGCCCGCCCTCGCGATCTCGTCGACCGACTGCCGGGAGAGGGTCGCCCAGGGCGACCCGGTCTGGTATCTGGTGCCCGACGGTGTGGTGCGCTACATCGACAAGCGCCAGTTGTACCGCGGCCAGTGAGCCACGGAGAGGGGCACCGGTGAACGACCAGCACGACTCCTACGACCCGTACGGGCAGCAGCCCGCGATCGTCGGCTACGACGAGTACGGGCAGCCGGTCTACCAGCAGCCCCAGCAGTACGACCCTTACGCACAGCAGCCCTCCCCGTACCCTCAGCAGCCGCCGGGCGGGCACACGGCCGGGCAGGACGGGGGACAGGACCCGTACGCGGCCCGCGACCCGTACGCCGCGCAGCGCCCGGACACCGCGCCGCAGGGCGGTTACGGCCGAGGCGGGTACGGCCGGGACCCGTACACGGCGGCACACGACCCGTACGCGGCGCACCCGGGCGCGGGCGGGTACGGACAGGCGCCCGGGACCGGGTACGGCGACACCTCCGGCGGCGGGTACCCGGAGACGTCCGGCGCCACGGGCCAGGCGGCGTACGGCGGGTACGGCGACCAGCGGTACGGGGACCGGACGGCCGGACAGGGACACGGCTACGACCCGTACGGCTACGACACCGGCACCCAGCCCGCCGTCGACACCACCCAGCAGTGGAGCATCCCGCAGCAACAGCAACAGCAACAGCAACAGCAACAGCAACAGCAACAGCAACAGCAACAGCAACAGCAACAGCAACAGCAACAGCAGCAGGCGCCCGCGGCCCCGGCGGAGGGGCCCGCCGTGCCGGAGCAGCGCCGGGCGGACGCCCTGGACGGCGAAGCCGGGTACGGCGGCGGCTCCCCGCAGGCGGGCGACCGCGACTACCGCACGGAGCAGTTCTCCTTCATCGAGGAGCCGGACGAGGACTCCGAGGACGTCATCGACTGGCTCAAGTTCACCGAGAGCCGCTCCGAGCGACGTGAGGAGGCCAAGCGCCGCGGCCGCAACCGGGTCGTCGCCCTCGCCGTCGTTCTCGCGCTCGCACTCGTGGGCGGCGTCGGCTACCTCTGGTACGCGGGGAAGCTGCCCGGACTGTCGGACACGGAGACGTCCGCCGGCACCGCGGCCGGGCCGCAGAAGCGCGACGTGATCGTGGTGCACCTGCACAACACGAAGAGCGAGAAGACGTCCACGGCGCTGCTGGTCGACAACGTCACGACCAAGCAGGGCACCACGGTTCTGCTGCCCAACACGCTGTCGGTCGCCAACGACGACGGCACCGCCACCACTCTGGGCAAGTCCGTGGAGGACGACGGCTCGACGGGCACCCGCGAAGCGATCGGCACCCTGCTCGGGGCGGAGATCTCCGGAACCTGGCGGCTCGACACCCCGTACCTGGAGAACCTCGTCGAGCTGGTCGGCACGATCGATCTGACCACCGACGCCACGGTGCCGGGCGCCAGGAAGGGCGACGCCCCGCTCGTCGCCAAGGGCGAGAACCAGACCCTCGACGGCCGAGCCGCCGTCGCCTACGCCACCTGGTCGGCTCCCGGCGAGGCCGAGGAGAAGCAGCTCCAGCGCTTCGGCCAGGTGATGCAGGCGGTGCTCAAGAAGCTGCCGGACGACGAACCGTCCGCGACCCTGATCATCGAGACGCTGGCGCAGATCCTCGACCCGTCGCTGAACGAGAAGGACCTCGGCAGCTCCCTCGCCGGCCTCGCCGAGCACGCCAAGGGCGGCGACTACACGACCGCACTCCTGCCCGTGCAGCAGAACGGCACGCTCACCGAGGAGGCCGCCAACAGCGTCGTCGAGGACGTCCTCGGCGGCTCCGTCAGCGCGCCGGAGGCGGGCGCGGCCGCCCGGGTCGGCATCCGCGACGCGACCGGCGACACCGGCGCCGCCGAGAAGGCCCGGGTGTCCCTGGTCAACGGCGGCTACACCGTCATCGACGGAGGAAAGGCGGACGGCGCGGCCGCCTCCCGGGTCACCTACGCCGACGACGCACACAAGGCGCAGGCGGAGGAGGTCGCGAAGACCCTGGGCCTGCCCGCGAGCGCGGTCGGCAAGGGCAGAGCTGCCGCCAACGCCGACGTGTCGGTGGTGCTGGGCGGCGACTACGAGGGCGCCGGCTCGCAGGACTGAGGCGGTGCGGGAGCGCGACGGGGGCCGCCGGGCCGATGAGCCGGGCGGCCCCCGCGCCGTGCCGCTCCGCCCCGCCCCGGGCGGGGCGCCCGGTGAAATGCGGGCGTGGTGTGTCGGCGGTCCGTGAGACCCTTGAAGGAATTCCGACCACCGACGAAAGCCTGCTTGTGACCGCTACGGACCGTTCCATCGAGCTCGTCAACGCCGCCGCCCAGGCGGCCGCCGACCGGCTCGCGCACGACATCATCGCGTACGACGTCAGTGACGTGCTGTCCATCACGGACGCCTTCGTCCTCGCCTCCGCGCCCAACGACCGTCAGGTCAAGTCGATCGTCGACGAGATCGAGGAGCGGCTGAACAAGCAGCTCGGCGCCAAGCCGGTGCGCCGCGAGGGCGACCGCGACGCCCGCTGGATCCTGCTGGACTACGTCGACATCGTCGTCCACGTCCAGCACAGCGAGGAGCGCGTCTTCTACGCGCTGGAGCGTCTGTGGAAGGACTGCCCCGAGCTGCCCCTCCCGGAGGACGCGCTCAAGACGCGCGGCAAGGCGGAGGAGCACGCGCAGCTCGCCGGGAAGGAAGCGGAAGGGGAGCTCAACTGAACGGGAAGCCCGACGCGGGTGCGGCCGCCGGCGGCCGCACGGAGAAGAGGCGCGGCCGCCGGATCGTCCTGTGGCGGCACGGCCAGACCTCGTGGAACCTGGAGCGCCGCTTCCAGGGCACCACGGACATCGAGCTGACCGAGACGGGCGTGGCCCAGGCACGGCGTGCCGCCCGCCTGCTCGCGGCCCTCGCGCCGGACGCCGTCGTGGCCTCCGACCTGAAGCGGGCGGCCGCCACCGCGGCCGAGCTGGCGTCCCTCACCGGGGTCGACGTCTCCTACGACGCCGCGCTGCGCGAGACGTACGCCGGGGTGTGGCAGGGCCTCACCCACGACGAGATCGTCGCCCGCCACGGCGATCAGTACGCCGCCTGGAAGCGGGGGGAGCCGGTGCGCCGCGGCGGCGGCGAGCTGGAGACCGAGGTCGCCGACCGGGCCGCCCCCGTGGTGCTGCACCACGCCGACAAGCTGCCCGACGACGGCACGCTCGTCGTGGTCAGCCACGGCGGCACCATCCGCACCACCATCGGCCGGCTGCTCGGCCTGGAGGCACACCACTGGGAGAGCCTCGGCGGGCTGTCCAACTGCTGCTGGTCCGTCCTGGGCGAGGGCGCGCGCGGCTGGCGGCTCCTGGAGCACAACGCCGGCACGCTTCCCGAGCCGGTGCTCGGCGACGACACCTGAGGCGCGGCCGCGCCCGGTGCCCGCGCCGTGGTCCGTGCCCCCGCGGAGGGGGCCCGGACCGGCCCTCGGCCCGGATTTCACTTTCCGGCAGGTCCCAGGCTAAAGTTCTTCTTGTTCGCAGCGCGGAGCGCGAAGAACACGCGGGGCTATAGCTCAGTTGGTAGAGCGCCTGCATGGCATGCAGGAGGTCAGGAGTTCAATTCTCCTTAGCTCCACAATCCGGATCCCGTCCCCGTCAGGGGGCGGGATTTCGCGTTTCCGCCGTCCGCCCTCCGGCCGCGTGTCCTCCGGCCGTCCGGAGGGAGCGGAGGCGGGCGGGCTCACCGGTCCCGTCCGGACCGGGTGCGACGGCGCCCGCGGACTCCCCGCCGCCACCGGCCGGTTGGGCCCGAACCGCACAGGACGGGAACCTCTCCTTCCGGCGATGCGGCGCCGGCGCGCGCCCCGGCCCGGTTCAATGTCTGCGTCGGCGCTCGCCGGACCGGTCTCGTTCGCAAACGCCGCTGACCTCGGCGCGCCGCCGTGGCAGAATCGGACGGCCGGGAGGGGACACCGGCTGTACGGGAGGGAGCGCACGATGTCCGCCAGCGGCGAGCAAGCCGAGGAGGCTGCCGGTGACCTGCTTGCCACGGCGGAGGCGCGTGCCCGCCTCAGCTGCCCCTCCTGTGGTTCCTCCCACGTCGCCCAAGTCCTCGGCGACAACGGCGGTGTGTCGTACGTGTGCACGGCCTGCGGTCACAGCTGGAGCTGAGTGATGGGTGCGCACAGGCGGAAATGCGACTGGTGCGGCGGCGGTACGCCCATCGTCAGGGACATGGACCCGGTCAACCCCGAGTACCAGTACTGGTGCGAGGAGTGCGCCAGGGCGCTGATCATAAAAGGCGACCCGATCGAGACCTACCGGGAGCTGGAGGGCGAGCCCATCTACGGCCGTCTCCTGGACGAGCACTGCACGCTCAAGCGCTTCTATTCGTTCGCAACGGCCTGAGCCTCGCCACCCGGGCGATCCCGTCCGTCCCCGCCCGTCCCCGTCCGCGCGGCCTGCCCGACGGCCCGCGGAGGCCGGGCAGCCGTCCCGCGGAGGCCGGGCGGACAAAGGATTTGGAGATGCGCCGACGAGGGCGTTAATGTTCTCTACGTCGCCGCGAGGGAAACCGCGCGGAGGACACACAGCAAGGGGCTATAGCTCAGTTGGTAGAGCGCCTGCATGGCATGCAGGAGGTCAGGAGTTCAATTCTCCTTAGCTCCACAGGAAGACGAAGCGGGCCACCCGATCAGGGTGGCCCGCTTCTCGTCGTCCCGTCCCGCGCGGCCGTGGCCTGCTCCCGGGACTCCGGCGCCTCACCGGGACCGGCCGCTGCCGGTCCCGGTGAGGGGAGCGTCAATCCCGGCCGCTGCCCAGGGCCTTGCGGGCGCTGCTCGGCAGCGCAGGCCGCGCCGGGGACGGCGCGGGGACGTCCACCTGCTCGATGCGCATCGCCAGCGCCGGGCACCGGCGCACGGCACGCTGTGCCCGGCCGCGCAGGTGCACGGGGACCACGGCGTCGGCGACCGAGGGATAGCCGTCCGGATTCAGCCGGATCAGCTCCGGCACGATGTCCGCGCACAGGCCGTGGCCCTGGCAGAGCGTCCAGTCGATGAAGACCTTCTCGCCGCTCGGGATCGATTCCTCGGCTTCCTCGTAGCCCGGCAGCGGCAGCGGAAGGACGCCCATGGTGGGCCGCCCGCACCCGCCGTGGAGCACATGGGCGGCGAGGTCGTCCGTGAAGGCGGAGAGGGTCGACGCGAAGAAGCGCGCCGAGCCGTCGGGGTGCTTGCACGCGCCCCGGCCCTTCACCGCCTGCGTGACCTCGCGCAGCGCCTCCAGAGCCGCGGGGCCGCCGCCGTTCATCACGTCGGCGAGTCCGCCCGCGGCGGCGGGCAGCCCCAGCTTGCACGGACCGCACTGGCCGGCCGTCTCGGCGGCGAGCCAGTTCGCCACCCTCAGCGACTCGCCGAGCGGGCACGTCTCCGGCCCGATCGGCAGGATCGCCCCCGCGCCCAGCGCTCCGCCCACCGACGCCAGCGACGCCTTGGAGACCACGGCCTCGTGCACGGCGACCGAGTCGATCCAGTTGCCGTGGTACCCGCCCGTCAGCACGCCCTGCGGCAGCGGCGGGGCGCCCGCCAGCTGGAGCACGTAGCGCAGCGGGACGCCCGTGGGCACCTCGACGACCATGGGACGCGACACCGCGCCCGAGATCGTCAGCATCACCGTCCCCGGCTCCGAGTCGAGCCCGGTGTGGGCGTAGCGCCGGGAACCGATGCGCGCGGCGACGGCGAGCTGCGCGAACGTCTCGGCGTTCGACAGCAGGGTCGGCGCGCCGCCCACCCCGGAGTCCGCGGCGCGCACCCGGCGTCCCGGCGGCAGTGCGGGGCCGCCGTTCACCGCCCGGATCACCGACGACGCCTCGCCGGAGACCATCCGCTCCGGGGTGCGCACCACCCGGGCGCGCAACGGCTGCCCCCGGCGGTCGGAGAGCCCCCGCTCCGCGAGCGCGGCACGCATCGAGACCTCGGTGGAGTTGCGGGTCACCGCGACGACCAGGGTGCGTGCCCCGAGCGCCTCGGCGGCCAGCAGCGCGCCGTCCAGGATCAGGTGCGGCGCCCGGTTGAGCAGCACGGTGTCCTTGCGGCAGGCGGGCTCGCCCTCGCTGCCGTTGACGACGACGACGGGACGGACGCCGCGCCGGATCGCGGACTTGGCCACGGCGCGCAGCTTCCTGCCGAACGGGAAGCCGGCGCCGCCGCGCCCGGTCAGGGATATCTCCTCGGCGAGCTGCGCGAGCCGCTCGCCGCTCACGGGTTCCAGCGGCCCGTGGACCTTGAGGTGCATCTGGAGGTCCAGCCGCTCCACGAGGTCGAACCCCTGGGTCAGCTGGGGGAGGCCGACGACCCGTACCTCGGGGACGTCGGGGAGCGGGGTGTTCACGGCCGTTCTCCTGCGGGTGCGTTCCAGGGCTCACCGGCGGACGGCCGGTAGAGGGTGTCCTGCGCGGGCGTCTGCCCGTCCTGCCCGGGCCTGGACCCGGACCCGGCGCCGGGCGGGTACGGGGCGCCGGTGCCGTACGCCGGGCCGGCACGTTCGGCCGGCTCGTACGGGGCGCTGCCGGGCAGCGGGCCCGTGAGCGGGTCGGCGGCGGGGGCCGCGTAGGCGCCGGTGGCGCCGGAGCCGTACGTGCCCGTGCCGTAGGTGCCGGTGCCGTACGTGTCCGCGCCGTACGGGGACGGGGCGCCGGATGCCCCGGTGGCGCCGTACGCGTCCTGCGGCGGCGCGTACGCCCCCGGAGCCGGCCCGTCCTCGGGACGGACGGACCGCGCGGGCGGCGGCGGGGAGGGGGTGGGCCAGGCGCCGGGGCGGGGGCCGGCCTCGGACACCACGGGTATCTCCTCGGTCATCGGCACCCGCTCGGCGAGCGGGGCCGTCGGCTCCCCGGCCAGCGAGACCGCGCGGTACGCGGCGGCCATTCCCGGGCCCCGGCCCGGGACGCGGCCTTGCGGCACGACCACGGGCGAACCCTCCGGCGGCGGGGCCTCGTACAGCGGGGCCTCGTACAGCGGGGGCGAGGGCGCGGCCAGCCGGGGAGGCTGCGGGCGCGTCCGCCCGAAGAGGGCCTGGGCGTCCTCCTCGTAGGGGCGCTGCGGGGGCACGCCGGTCACGCGGTCCATACGGTCCATGCCGGCGGATACGGGCGGACGGCCCGTTTCGTTCACCGTGCCCGCGCCCGGCAGCGGAGAGACGCGCAGGTCGCGCTGGGCCTGCTCCTCCGCGGCGGGCGGACGGGCGACCCCGCCGGTCAGCGACACGACCGAGTCCGCGACCCGCCGCTGCAGGTGCCGGGGGAGCAGCCGCACCGACACCGCCGTCGCGACGGCGGCCAGCGCCAGGCAGTACATGGCGGTCACCCAGGTCGCCGCGGGGCGGCCCGCGTACAGGCCGTGCACGAGGGCGAAGCACCAGGCCGGGTAGGCCAGCATGTGCAGCGGACGCCAGCGGCCGGCCACCCTGCTGTTGCCCGCGAGCGCGCTGCGCAGGGCGCCCGTGGTCGCGGCGACGACCATCAGGAGGCCGGCCAGCGAGCCGAAGCCGATCAGCGCCGAGGTGCCCGTCACCCCCAGTCCGAACGGGATCAGGGCGCCGATCAGCGAGACGTGCCCGAGGGACACCTTCACGGTGGCGTGCAGCAGCAGGAAGCCGAGCGAGGCGATCGCGGTGGCCCGGTGGATGCCCTGGGCGAGCAGCCGGTGGCGCGGCGAGAGGAGCAGCCGGTCGGTGGCGAGCAGCCCCCACGCGACGGAGGCGGTCAGCGACACCAGGGAGAGGACACCGGTGGTGAAGTCGAGTGCCGCGCGGAAGCTGTCACTGCCTCCGACGGCGAGTGCGGGGACGAGGATCAACGCGGCCGCGCAGAGGCCGCCTTGTACCGGGCGGCTGAGTCCCGGGCCGGCGTCCGGCGACGAACGCCGGGTGAGACGAGGGTTCATGGGGCGACTCCGAATGGTGCGGGAAAGCGGTCCCGTTGACGCACTCTAGGTCGGCCCATACTGCTCAGTACGAGGTTTCGCAGTTATCCGAGGTGACGGGCGGACGGCGCGTTCTTGGCTTGCCCTGGATACGGTTGATACGCGGAGTAACCTCAACGGCCTGATCGTCGGAGTGCCGCCGGACGGTGCTTTCGCGCCGGTCGGGAGGGTGCCGTTCGGCCCCCGGGGCTCCTGCGCGGAAGCCGAATGCGGCGTCTTCGCCGCCTGCGGTACCCTGACGCCATGCGTGCCGTACGCCTTCTGCTTAGCGAGCCGCGCTGATCAGTCCCGACGTAGGAAAGAATCCGTCGGAATCGGCGCGGCGTCCCCTCCTGTGCGAGGGGATTTTTCATTTCCCACCGGCAGGGATCGGCCGCCGGCGGGACAGCGGCAGTCGCGGCAGCCGGCAGAGACGATCGATGGAGCTTCAAGGATCATGAGCGATACGAACCCTGCTGCCGAGGCAGCAGCCCAGCATCGTTACACGGCGGCCATGGCCGCCGACATCGAGGCACGCTGGCAGGACACCTGGGACGCCGACGGGACGTACGAGGCGCCCAACCCGACCGGCGACCTGGCCGGCGACCCGGCGGTCGTCGCCCGTCCCAAAAAGTTCATCATGGACATGTTCCCCTACCCCTCGGGTGCGGGACTGCACGTCGGCCACCCCCTGGGCTACATCGCCACCGACGTCTACGCCCGCCACCAGCGGATGACCGGGCACAACGTCCTGCACACCCTGGGCTTCGACGCCTTCGGCCTGCCGGCCGAGCAGCACGCCGTCGCCACCGGTACGCACCCGCGGGTGTCCACCGAGGCGGCCATGGCCAACATGAAGTCCCAGCTGCGCCGCCTGGGCCTGGGCCACGACAAGCGCCGGTCGATCGCCACGATCGAGCCGGACTACTACAAGTGGACCCAGTGGATCTTCCTGCAGATCTTCAACTCCTGGTACGACACCGAGGCGCAGCGGGCCCGGCCGATCGCCGACCTCGTCGCCGCCTTCGAGGACGGCTCCCGTGAGGTGCCGGGCGGGCGTGCCTGGAGCGAGCTGAGCGGCCCCGAGCGCGCCGACGTCCTGGGCGAGTACCGCCTGGCGTACGCCTCGGAGGCCCCGGTCAACTGGTGCCCGGGCCTGGGCACCGTCCTGGCCAACGAGGAGGTGACCGCGGACGGCCGGTCCGAGCGCGGCAACTTCCCCGTCTTCAAGTCCAAGCTGCGCCAGTGGAACATGCGCATCACCGCCTACGCGGACCGCCTGCTGGACGACCTGGACGCGCTGGACTGGCCCGAGGCCATCAAGCTGCAGCAGCGCAACTGGATCGGCCGCTCCGAGGGCGCGCGGGTCGACTTCGCCGTCGACGGCGAGGGCGGCGAGGCGATCACCGTCTTCACCACCCGGCCGGACACCCTGTTCGGCGCCACCTACATGGTGCTGGCCCCCGAGCACGGCCTGATCGACTCGATCCTGCCTGCCGAATGGCCCGCCGGCGTCCCCGCCCAGTGGACGGGAGGCGCCGCCACCCCGGCCGAGGCCGTCGCCGCCTACCGCAAGCAGGCGCAGACCAAGAGCGACGTCGAGCGCCAGACCGAGCACAAGGACAAGACGGGCGTCTTCTCCGGCGCCTACGCGGTCAACCCCGTCACGGGCGGGCGCGTGCCGGTCTTCGTCGCCGACTACGTGCTGATGGGCTACGGCACCGGCGCGATCATGGCGGTCCCCGGACAGGACGAGCGGGACTGGGAGTTCGCCGAGGCCTTCGGGCTGCCGGTGATCCGCACCGTGCAGCCGCCCGAGGGCTGGGAGGGCGAGGCGTTCACCGGCCAGGGCCCGGCGATCAACTCGGCCAACGACGAGATCTCGCTGAACGGCCTGGACGTCGCCGAGGCCAAGAGCCGCATCATCGAGTGGCTGGTCGCCCGGGGCGCCGGCGAGGGCACCATCAACTTCCGCCTGCGCGACTGGCTGTTCAGCCGCCAGCGGTACTGGGGCGAGCCCTTCCCGATCGTCTACGACGAGGACGGTGTCGCCCACGCGCTGCCCGAGTCGATGCTGCCGCTGGAACTGCCCGAGGTCGACGACTACTCGCCCCGCACCTTCGACCCGGACGACGCCGACACCCGGCCCGAGACGCCGCTGTCGCGCAACGAGGACTGGGTCGACGTCACGCTGGACCTGGGCGACGGCCCGAAGAAGTACCGGCGTGAGACCAACACCATGCCCAACTGGGCGGGTTCGTGCTGGTACGAGCTGCGCTACCTGGACCCGCACAACAGCACGCAGCTGGTCGACCCGGCGGTCGAGCAGTACTGGATGGGCCCGCGCGAGGGCATGCCCCACGGCGGTGTCGACCTGTACGTCGGCGGCGCCGAGCACGCGGTGCTGCACCTGCTGTACGCGCGCTTCTGGTCCAAGGTCCTGTTCGACCTGGGGCACGTCTCGTCCGCCGAGCCGTTCCACAAGCTGTTCAACCAGGGCATGATCCAGGCCTACGTGTACCGCGACAGCCGCGGCTTCCCGGTGACCGCCACCGAGGTCGAGGAGCGCGACGGCGCGTTCTTCTTCGAGGGCGAGCCGGTCAAGCGCGAGCTGGGCAAGATGGGCAAGTCCCTGAAGAACGCGGTCACGCCGGAGGCGATCTGCGCCGAGTACGGGGCGGACACCCTGCGGCTGTACGAGATGGCCATGGGCCCCCTGGACGTCTCGCGTCCCTGGGACACCCGCGCGGTCGTCGGCCAGTACCGACTGCTGCAGCGCGTGTGGCGCAACATCGTCGACGAGGCGACCGGCGAGGTCACCGTCGTGGACACCGAGCCCGACGAGAACACGCTGCGCGCCCTGCACAAGGCGATCGACGGCGCGGGCCAGGATCTGGCCGCGATGCGGTTCAACACGGCGATCGCCAAGATCACCGAGCTGAACAACCACCTGACCAAGACCGCCGCCCCGCTGTCCCGGTCGGTGGCGGAGTCCCTGGTGCTGCTGATGGCGCCGCTGGCCCCGCACATCGCCGAGGAGCTGTGGCACCGGCTGGGCCGCACCGGCTCGGTCGTGCACGCCGACTTCCCGGTCGCCGACCCCGCCTACGTGGTGGACGAGACCGTCACCTGCGTCGTGCAGATCAAGGGCAAGGTCAAGGCCCGCCTGGAGGTTCCGCCCACGATCGGCGACGCCGACCTGGAGACACTGGCCCTGGGCGAGGCGGCCGTCGTCAACGCGCTGGGCGGCGCCGCCGTCCGCAAGGTGATCGTCAGGGCGCCGAAGCTGGTCAACATCGTGATCTGACCGCTCGCCCGGTGACGGCGGGCGCCGCCAACGGCGTGCCGCCCGCCGTCACCGGGCCGATGGGGATTGAGGGCTGTCCCCTACGGGCAGGTTGGGGGTTCCGGCGGAACCCTCGGCCTGTCCTTTCCGTTTACCGTGGAAGAACCACTGTGCACGAGTGGAGCGGGACGTCCCGCACCCGCGGGCGCGGGGGTGCGACGACCGGATTCGAGGCCGAAGGGGCCGCTCGTGGGAGAAGTCATCTGGATCCTGGCGGTGCTCTTCCTCGCCTTCGTCGCCCTGGGGGTGTACGCGGGGGTGAAGGTCGTGGGCGCGGCCAAGCGCGGCGTCGAACGCACGGTCACCCAGGCGCGGCGCACCGTCGAGGAGACCACGCTCCGGGCCAAGAGCTTCGGCCAGGTCGGTGTGGCGGGCGAGTTGGCGCAGCTCAGGCTGTCCCTGCGGACCTCCATGCGGGCCACCCAGGACGCCCTGGACGCCGGCGCGTCGGAGGACGCGTCGCTGTCCGAGTCACTGGACCTGTTCCGTCGCCTCAGCGCCCACGGACACGAACTGGACGGCGACCTCAAGCGGCTCGAGCGCGACCCGGACCGGGCCGCGGTGTCCTCGATGCTGCCCGACCTGCGCCGCCGCACCGAGCAGATCACCCGCGCCGCCGAATCGCTCCGCTGGGCGGCCAGGGACCGGGCGCAGCGGTTCGCCGCCGACGACCTCGATGTGCTGAGCTCGCAGATCGACATGGAGGCGGGCGCGCTCCGGCATTGGACGGAGGAGCCCCGGGGAGACGACACGGCACGCGGCACGTCGTCGCCCGCCGCCACCGAGGCGCCGCGCACCGCGGAGACGGTGTCCTGGCCGGCCGCCGGGCAGGGCGCGCAGGAGCCTGCGGGCCCGGCGGCGCCGTCCGACGCCGCCGCGGACGCCGGAGGCGCGGGGGACGGGCGGAGACAGCGGGCAGCCGACCAGCCGCAGGCGATCACGGCGCGCGACCCGCGTCAGCAGATGACCTACACGTGGCAGAAGTCGGCCCGTCCCGAGACCACCAACTGAGACCGGTGCGGGGCGGTGCACGCCGCTGACGGGTGTGCCCGTCGGCGGGCCGGGTGCGGGGGCGGCGGGTTGGCCGTGCTCCGGTGCCTCGGTTCGGCTTCGGCGCTGTGACCCGGCGCCTCGGTGGCCGGGTCGTTCGTGCGCGGTGTCCGGTGCGGGGCGGAACGGTGAGCCGGCGCGTCGCCCCGGCGGCGAGGACGCACGGGGCCGCCGCGTCCGCGGCCCGTGACGTCCTGAGGAGGGGGCGGGGCTGCTTCGCGGGAGCTCCTGCGGGTAACCTCCCGCTCATGTCCCGCCATGTCGCGATCGTGACCGATTCAACGGCCTACCTGCCGGCACCGGCGATGGAGCGGCACGGCATCACCGCGGTGCCGCTGACCGTGGTCCTCGGGGACCAGGCCCTCGAGGAGGGCACCGAGATCTCGGCCCGCTCGCTCGCCGCCGCACTGCAGAAGCGCAGGCCGGTGACGACCTCCCGGCCGAGCCCCGAGACGTTCGCCGCGGCCTACCGGGCCTGTGCGGAGGCCGGGGCGACCGGCATCGTCTCACTCCATCTGTCCGCGGAGCTGTCCGGCACCTACGACGCGGCGGTCCTCGCGGCGAAGGACGCACCGGTTCCGGTGCGAGTGGTGGACACCGGCATGGTCGCGATGGCCCTCGGCTTCTGCGCACTGGCCGCCGCCGGAACGGCCGGCACGGGCGGTTCGCTGGACGAGTCGGTGGCGGCGGCGGAGAAGTGCGCCGCCGGGACCTCCGCCTACTTCTACGTCGACACACTCGACTTCCTGCGCCGGGGCGGCCGCATCGGCGCCGCGCAGGCGCTGTTCGGATCGGCGCTCGCCGTGAAGCCCCTGCTCCAGTTGGAGGGTGGCCGGATCGAGCCCCTGGAGCGGGTGCGCACCGCGTCGAGGGCCATCGCCCGGCTGGAGGAGATCGCGGTCGAGCGGGCGGGGGCGGGGCCGGTGGACATCGCGGTCCACCACCTGGCCGCGCCCGAGCGCGCCTCGGCCCTGGCCGACCGGCTGCGCGACCGGGTGGGCGGGCTCGCCGAACTGCACGTCAGCGAGGTCGGCGCCGTGATCGGGGCGCACACCGGCCCCGGACTGCTGGGTGTCGTGGTGTCGTCCCGCTAGACGCCGGCGAGGGCGGGTGGCGTGGAGCGCAACCACTCGTCCGAGTGACCGAGTTATCCACAACAGGCGCTCTGTCCACGAGATTTGATCCCTCTCAGCGGGGTCGGGCGGACCTGCCTAACGTCCTGCCCATGATGCTTCGATCACCTTCTGCCACCAGTGGACCCGGCCGCGGGGCGGCCTCGGACGGGCGCATGCGCCACAGGACCGGCCGTGGCCGTCCGCGGGGACCTCTGCGGGGTTCGCTGTGGGGCGGGCCGGCGGGTCGGCACCGTGCGACGGGAGGGCCCCGCCCGGCGAGCGGGGCCGCTCCGCCCGGTGAGGACGCCGGGACCGTTCCCGCCGCGCACGGACCGACCGCGCGGCCCGGCGGGTCACGCTCCCGGCCCGCGGCCCGCCGGGGCGACGGCGCGGCCGATGCCGTGCGACGCCGTGCGGACGCGCTCTTCCTGCCGCGAGCGGACGCCGGGGCCGCTGAGGCGGAAGGGTCCGGTCCCGGCGAAGGGCGCGGGCGCGGAGATCCGGTCCCGGGGGCGGGGCCGGCCGGGAGCGACGGAGCCGGTGGACTACCGCTGCCGGACGCGGGGGCCCTGCGAGGCCACCCGGGCACGGCAGCGGACGCGGGTTCCGGGGGCGGGCCGAGGGGGAGTTCTGCGTGGCCGGAGCGGCCTCCTTCGTTGCGGGCCGGCCACGACGGGAGCGACGGCACGCCGGAGCCCGCCGCGGCGGGAGGGCCGCCGTACGGCGGCCTGCCGGACGAACGGCACGTGCCGGGGGAGCCGCCCGTGCCGGAGGACGGCCACGGGCCGACCCGTGCGTCCCGGCTGCGGCAGGCGGCGCGGGACCGCCTCCCGCTGTGGGTCCGGCTCCACTGCGGCCTGGAGCGGCGCACACTCGCCGCCCTGGGGGTCGTCCTCGCCGCCGCGGCCCTCTTCGCCGCCCAGCACTTCTGGAGCGGCCGCCCGCAGCAGGTGGCCGTGCCCGAGGTGGTCGGGCGCGAAGCCGTCGCCGCCGCGGTCGCGGAGGACACCCCGGTCGCGCCCGACCCTTCGCCGGACACGGCCGGACCGGACATGGCGTCACCCGGTACCGGCGCGCGCATCGTGGTGGACGTCAGCGGCACGGTGCGCCGGCCGGGTGTACTGCGGCTTCCCGCCGGGGCGCGGGTGGAGGACGCCCTGGCCGCGGCCGGGGGAGCGGAGCGGGGCACCGACCTCACCGGTCTCAACCGTGCACGCGTCCTCACCGACGGCGAGCATGTCGTGGTCGGCCTTCCGGGGACGGCGTTCGCCGCGGGCGCCCCGGCCGCCTCCGCGGGCACGGCCGCCGGGGCGCCCGCGGCCCCGGTCAGCCTGAACTCCGCGACCGCCGCGCAGCTGGAGACGCTGCCCGGGGTGGGCCCGGTGCTCGCCCAGCACATCGTGGACCACCGCACCCGCACCGGCGGATTCCGATCCGTCGACGAACTCC
This sequence comes from Streptomyces genisteinicus, assembly GCF_014489615.1. GTDB lineage: Bacteria > Actinomycetota > Actinomycetes > Streptomycetales > Streptomycetaceae > Streptomyces > Streptomyces genisteinicus. The sequence continues at coordinate 2,295,177 of NZ_CP060825.1, read as the reverse complement.
GCGAGGTCAACGGCATCGGAGACCGCCGCTTCGCGGACCTGCGCAACCGGGTGCGACCGTGATCCCGCCCGAACAGCCTCCGGGCACCGGGCAGGGTCCGGCCACCCCTCACGGGGCAGGCCCGGGCACCGCAGGTGACCCGGTGCCCGCCGTCGATCCGGGCGCGGCTCCTCCCCGTGCCCGGGTGCACGCGGGCGCCGGCGGGCGGCTCGGCGCATCGGACCCCAGAGAGGAGGGCCCCGCCGACCTGCGCCTCGTGCCGCCGGCCGTGGCGGCATGGGCTGCGGCCGCCCTCGCCCTCGGGGCACCGGGCGGATGGACCGCTGCCGGAGTCGCCGTCTGCCTGTCGGGCGCGGCCGCGCTGCTGCTCGTCTCCCGCCGATCCCGCCGACGGGCCGTGAGCGGCACCTGTCCGCATCGGCCCGCCGTCCGCCGCGGGCTCCTTCGCCTGGCGGGGTCCGGCACCGGCACGGCCGCGGCGGCGGCGCTGCTCTGCGCGGCCGCCGGAGCGACCACGGCCGGGCTCCACGCGGCGGAGGCGCGCCGCGGGCCGCTGCCCGGACTGGCGGGCCAGCGCGCTCATGTCACGGTGGACGCCACGGTGGTGTCCGACCCGCGCCCCACCGGCCCCCAGGTCACCGGTCACCGCACCTCGCCCGGGAGCATCGCTCTCGACGTCCTGGCGACCAGGGTGACGGCGCCGGGAGGAGCGGTCACCGAGGTGCGGACCCCGCTCCTGGTCCTGCTGTCCGCCCGGAGCACCGAGGGCCCGTGGCAGCGCCTGCTGCCCTCCACCGGGCTCCGGCTGTCGGGCACCCTCGCACCCCCGATGCGCCCCGACGACCGCTTCGCCGCCGTCCTGCGCCCGTACGGCTCCGGACCGCCCCGCGTCACCGGTCCTCCGTCCACCGTGCAGCGGGTCGCCGGCGGGCTGCGGGAGGGCCTGCGCGACGCCACGGAAGGGCTGCCCCCGGACGCGCGGGCACTGCTGCCGGGCCTTGTCGTCGGCGACACCTCCCGGCTGACCGCCGACCTCCGGAAGGCATTCGAGGCCACCGATCTCACGCATTTGCTCGCCGTTTCCGGAAGCAACCTCACCATTGTCCTCGTCCTGCTGATCGGTCCGCCGGGCCGTGCCCTGCGGGCCGAACGCGGGGGTCTCGCGCCTCGGCTGGGCATCACCCTGCGCGGCACGGCGCTGACCGGGGGCGCGCTCACCCTCGCGTTCGTGGTCGTCTGCCGTCCCGAGCCGAGCGTCCTGCGGGCGGCCGCCTGCGGGCTGGTGACCCTGCTCGCCCTCGGCACGGGCCGGCGCCGCTCCCTGCTGCCGGCGCTCGCGGCGGCCGTCCTGCTGCTGGTGCTCTGCGACCCACGGCTGGCCCGCAGTTACGGGTTCCTGCTCTCGGTGCTCGCCACCGGCTCCCTCCTGACGATCGCTCCCCGCTGGAGCGCCGCGCTGGACCGGCGCGGAGTGCCGCCCCGGCTCGCGGAGGCGCTCGCGGCGTCCGCCGCCGCCCAGGCCGTGTGCGCACCGGTGGTGGCGGTCTTCGCCGCCCGTGTCAGCCTGGTCGCCGTCCCGTGCAACCTCGTGGCCGAACTGGCGGTCGCGCCGGCCACCGTGCTCGGCTTCGCGGCACTGGCGATCGCCCCGGCCGCGATGCCGGCCGCCGAGTTCCTGGCACGGGTGGCGGGCTGGCCCGTCGGCTGGATCGCGTCCGTCGCCCGGGGCGGGGCGTCACTGCCCGGCGCGACGGTGGACTGGCCGGGCGGCTGGCCCGGAGGACTGCTGCTCGCCGCTGTCACCGGCATCGTGCTGCTCCTGGTGCGCCGCACCCCCCGGCATCCGGTCGCGGGTGCGGTGGGTGCACTGCTGCTGCTCCTGGTCGTGCTCCGCCCGGCACCGCTGACCCGCGTCGTCACGGGCTGGCCGCCGCCGGACTGGGCGTACGTGATGTGCGACGTGGGCCAGGGCGACGCGACGGTGCTGTCCGCAGGGGAGGGGGCCGCCGTCGTCGTGGACGCGGGCCCCGATCCCGAGCCGGTCGACCGGTGCCTGCGGGAACTCGGCGTCACCCGCGTCCCGTTGCTGGTCGTCACACATTTCCACGCCGATCACGTCGCCGGGCTGCCCGGCGTGCTGCGGGGCAGGAGGGTGGGGGCTGTGCAGACGACCGCGCTGGAGGAGCCCGCCGGGCAGGCGGAGTTCGTACGGCGCGTGGCCGCCGGGGCGGGCGTTCCCGTGGTGCGGGCGGCAGCGGGGGAGCGGAGGCGCACCGGCGGCGTCGAGTGGGAGGTGATCTGGCCCGTCGCGGGAGCGGGCGCGCTGCCCGAGGAACCGAACGACGCGAGCGTGACCCTGCGCGTGCGGGCGGCGGGCGGCCTGTCGTTGCTGCTGCTCGGCGATCTGGAGCCCCCCGCGCAACGAGCGCTGACACGCGCCCGTCCGGTGCTGCCCCGGGTCGATGTGCTCAAGGTGGCGCACCACGGCTCCGCCTACCAGCATCCGGCACTCCTGGCCGGCGTCGGGCCGCGCGTCGCCCTGATCTCCTGCGGCCGGGACAACCCGTACGGCCACCCCTCACCGCGCACGGTGGCGCTGCTGCGCTCCGTGGGCGCGACGGTCCTGCGCACCGACCTGCACGGTTCCCTCGCCGTCACGGGCGCGGGGAAACGGCTCGGCGTCACCACCAGCGGGGGACGCCCGCCCTGAGCCGCTGCGGGCCCGGACGCCGGACGCCCGCATGAGCCGCGGCCGGGCCGGGGGAGTCGGGGGCCGGGCGACGCCCGCCCTGAGCGGGCAGCCCTCGTGGCATGAGCTGCCGGCCTGCCCGCCCCGTGCTGTGACGGGAGCGCATGGTGCGGGGGCCGTCAGCCGAGGAGACTGCTGCCATGGAGACCGCAGCCCATCCGCAGCCCGACGACCCGTCGCAGCCCCCTCCGCCGCACTCCGCGCACCCGGCGCAGGCTCCCCAGCCGGACCGGGACGCCCCGGACGTCCCGGACCCGGACGCCCCGGAGGGCGGGGAGGACCCGGCCCGGGCCGCGACCGCTCCCGGCGGCCCCGCCGGGTACCTGATGGCGCCGGCGCACGAGCTGTCGTCGCGTGAGACGGACGCCTACCTCGACCGCATCGGGGCCGCGCGGCCCCGGCGGGCCGACGCGGACGCGCTCCGCGAGCTCCAGCAACGGCACCTGCTGACCGTGCCGTTCGAGAACCTGTCCGTGCACCTCGGAGAGGAGGTGGTCCTCACCGAGGACCGGCTGGTCGCCAAGATCGTGGACGCCCGCAGAGGCGGCTTCTGCTACGAACTCAACGGCGCGTTCGCCGCGTTGCTCCGCTCCCTCGGCTTCCGGGTGACGCTGCACCAGGCGCGTGTCTTCGGCCGGGACGGCCGGCTGGGCATCCCGTTCGACCATCTGACGCTGCGGGTGGAGACGGCGGACGGCGGCGGCCCGTGGCTGGCCGACGTCGGCTTCGGCGACCACGCCCGCTACCCGCTGCTGCTGGAAGGGAGAGCGGACCAGACCGATCCGTCCGGGGCCTTCCGCGTCGTCGAGGCGCCGGATCACGGAGACGTCGACGTCCTGCGGGACGGCAGGCCGGAGCTGAGGGTCGACCTCCGGCCGCGCGAGCTGGCCGAGTTCGGCGCGGCCTGCTGGTATCACCGCACGTCGCCGTCCTCGCACTTCACCGCCTCGCTGGTCTGCTCGCGGTTCACGGAGGACGGCAGGGTCACCCTGTCGGGCCGCAAGCTGGTGAGGACGGTCCACGGGCGGCGCGACGAGCGGATGCTGGACGGGGACCAGGAGGTCCTCGACGCCTACCGGGAGCACTTCGGGCTGGACTTCGGCGAGGTGCCGCGGGCTGCGGTGTTCCCCGGCGTCCGCGCGGGTGCGGCCGGGGTGTGACCGGACGGCACAATGTGGCCGTGGACGATGTGAGACATGTGCTGGTGCTCCCCGACCGGGACGCCGCCGAAGAGGTCGCCGAGACCCTCGGCGACCACTTCGCCGTGCCGGACGAGCCCCGCCTCGTGCGGGACGCGCTGGCGGGCGAGGACGACGCCGAGGACGCCCAGTGGCTGGTGGTCGTCGAGGATCCGGAGGGGCTGCTGGACGCGGGCGCCCTGGACGAGTACGTGGCCGGCTGGGACGGCTGGCGTGAGGCGCACTGACGTCCCGGGCGGGGCTGTCGGCGCCCCGTGGGATGCTTGACCGCGATGGCCAGGAACAGTTCGACCGACGATCCGCTCGCCCCTGTCACGCTCGCCGTGGGCCAGGAGGACCTGCTGCTCGACCGTGCCGTGCAGCAGGTGGTGGCCGCCGCACGGGCGGCCGACGCCGACACCGACGTACGCGACCTCACCGCGGACCAGCTCCAGCCCGGCACGCTCGCGGAGCTGACCAGCCCATCGCTCTTCTCCGAGCGCAAAGTCGTGATCGTCCGCAACGCACAGGACCTCTCCTCCGACACGGTCAAGGACGTGAAGGCGTACCTCGGTTCGCCGGTCGAGGAGATCACCCTCGTCCTGCTGCACCCCGGCGGGGCGAAGGGCAAGGGCCTGCTGGACGCCGCCCGCAAGGCGGGGGCGCGGGAGGTCGCCTGTCCGAAGACCACGAAGCCCGCCGAGCGTCTGACGTTCGTGCGACAGGAGTTCAGGGCGCTCGGCAGGTCGGCGACCCCCGAGGCCTGTCAGGCGCTGGTGGACGCAATCGGCAGCGATCTGCGCGAGCTGGCGAGCGCCGTCTCCCAGCTGACGGCCGACGTGGAGGGCACGATCGACGAGGAGATCGTCGGCCGCTACTACACGGGCCGCGCCGAGGCGTCGAGCTTCACGATCGCCGACCGGGCGGTCGAGGGGAGGGCGGCCGAGGCGCTGGAGGCCCTGCGCTGGTCGCTGTCGACGGGCGTGGCGCCGGTGCTGATCACCAGTGCGCTCGCGCAGGGCGTCCGGGCGATCGGCAAGCTGCTCTCCGCCCGTGGCGGCCGCCCTGCGGACCTCGCCCGCGAGCTGGGCATGCCGCCGTGGAAGATCGACCGGGTCCGGCAGCAGATGCGCGGCTGGTCGCCGGACGGTGTCGCCGTCGCGCTGCGCGCGGTGGCCGAGGCCGACGCGGGCGTCAAGGGCGCCGGGGACGACCCGGAGTACGCACTGGAGAAGGCGGTCGTGGCCATCGCCCGGGCCGCCCGCTCCCAGCGCGCCTGAGCCGTACCACCCCGAGCGCGCCCGAGTCGCCCCGCGCCTGCCCGTTCCTTGTCCCGCGCCTGTCCCGCGCCTGCCCCGTTCCCGGCGCACCCGAGCCGCATCGTTCCGAGCGTGCCGCCCCTGAGCCCCCTTCTCCCTGCTCACGACTCACCCGCCTCCGCCCGGCCCCGGGCATGGCGAAGGCCCCGGTGGCCGTCCTGGGGAAGGACGGCCACCGGGGCCTTCACATGAAGCTCGGTGCGCCGCACCCGCGTGGCGAACGCAGGCCGCGTGCGGCGCGAGGGGTGCCGTTCGGGAGCGGAAGAGAGGGCCCGCTGGATCCCTGGCGGCGATCAGTCGTGAGCTCAGCCCTGGAGGGAGGACACCTTGGAGGCCAGTGCCGACTTCTTGTTGGCAGCGGCGTTCTTGTGGATGACACCCTTGGAGACGGCCTTGTCGAGCTGACGGGCCGCGGCGCGGGAGGCCACGGTCGCCTTCTCGACGTCGCCGGCGGCGACGGCCTCGCGGGCCTTGCGGATCGCGGTCTTGAGGGACGACTTGACGGCCTTGTTGCGCAGGCGCGCCTTCTCGTTCGTCTTGTTCCGCTTGATCTGGGACTTGATGTTCGCCACGAAAGAGCCTTTTCAGGATCGATGATCTTCGAGTGTGCGCCTCTTCCCCGGGCCCGTCGGGCTCGGGATGTCTGTCCAGAGAGGGAGGACACGAGACACAGCTGCTCAGGCTACCAGCCGTCCCTCCGGCGGCCCAAACCGGGCGCAGCCCCGTACGCGTGGGACCATGGAGCCTACGTATCGATCCGACATCGACCCGAGGCGAGCCTCCACCGACCCGGCGTCTGCCACAGAATCAGGACCCTGCGTGCCCGCGACCCCTATCCACGTGCCCGAGCCGAGCCGTACCGACTCGGCGCTGATCCGCAACTTCTGCATCATCGCGCACATCGACCACGGCAAGTCCACGCTCGCCGACCGGATGCTCCAGCTGACCGGTGTGGTCGAGCAGCGGCAGATGCGCGCGCAGTACCTCGACCGCATGGACATCGAGCGCGAGCGCGGCATCACGATCAAGTCCCAGGCCGTCCGTCTGCCGTGGGCGCCCACCGAGGGCGAGGCCCAGGGGAAGACCCACATCCTCAACATGATCGACACCCCCGGGCACGTCGACTTCACCTACGAGGTGTCGCGGTCGCTGGCCGCCTGCGAGGGCACGGTCCTGCTGGTGGACGCGGCGCAGGGCATCGAGGCGCAGACCCTCGCCAACCTCTACCTGGCGATGGAGAACGACCTCACCATCGTCCCCGTGCTCAACAAGATCGACCTGCCCGCGGCGCAGCCGGAGAAGTTCACCGAGGAGCTGGCGAACCTGGTCGGCTGCGACCCGGACGACGTGCTGCGGGTCTCGGCGAAGACCGGTGTCGGCGTCGAGGCGCTGCTGGACCGCGTGGTCCGCGAGGTCCCGGCCCCGGTCGGGGTGGCGGACGCACCCGCCCGCGCGATGATCTTCGACTCGGTCTACGACTCCTACCGCGGCGTGGTCACCTACGTCCGTGTCGTCGACGGCCAGCTCAACAAGCGCGAGCGCATCCGGATGATGTCGACCGGCGCCACCCACGAGCTGCTGGAGATCGGCACCAACTCGCCCGAGATGCTCCCGGCCGACGGCCTGGGCGTCGGCGAGGTGGGCTACCTGATCACCGGTGTGAAGGACGTCCGCCAGTCCAAGGTCGGCGACACGATCACCCAGCAGCACAAGGGCGCCACGGAGGCGCTCGGCGGTTACAAGGACCCGAAGCCGATGGTCTTCTCGGGCCTGTATCCGCTGGACGGCTCCGACTACCCCGAGCTGCGCGACGCCCTCGACAAGCTCCAGCTCAACGACGCGGCCCTGGTGTACGAGCCGGAGACCTCGGCCGCCCTCGGCTTCGGCTTCCGCGTCGGCTTCCTCGGTCTGCTGCACCTGGACGTGATCCGGGAGCGCCTGGAGCGGGAGTTCGGCCTCGACCTGATCGCCACCGCCCCGAACGTGGTCTACCGCGTGACCATGGAGGACGGCACCGAGCACACGGTCACCAACCCGAGCGAGTTCCCCGAGGGCAAGATCGACGAGGTCCACGAGCCCGTCGTGCGGGCCACGATCCTCGCCCCGAGCGAGTTCATCGGCTCGATCATGGAGCTCTGCCAGACCCGCCGCGGCACGCTGCTCGGCATGGACTACCTCTCCGAGGACCGGGTCGAGATCCGCTACACGCTGCCGCTCGCGGAGATCGTCTTCGACTTCTTCGACCAGCTGAAGTCGAAGACCCGCGGTTACGCCTCGCTCGACTACGAGCCCACCGGTGAGCAGGCCTCCAGCCTGGTCAAGGTCGACATCCTGCTGCACGGCGACAAGGTGGACGCCTTCTCCGCCATCACCCACAAGGACGCCGCGTACGCCTACGGTGTGCGCCTCGTGGCGAAGCTGCGCGAGCTCATCCCGCGGCAGGCGTTCGAGGTGCCGATCCAGGCGGCGATCGGTTCCCGGGTGATCGCCCGCGAGACGATCCGCGCGATCCGCAAGGACGTCCTCGCCAAGTGCTACGGCGGTGACATCTCCCGTAAGCGGAAGCTGCTGGAGAAGCAGAAGGAAGGCAAGAAGCGGATGAAGATGGTCGGCTCCGTCGAGGTGCCGCAGGAGGCCTTCATCGCCGTGCTCTCCAGCGACGAGGGCGGCAAGAAGAAGTAGGCCGCGCCGGGCGGGGCCGCGCCGGGGGAATCCGGTGCGCGGCGCCCGCGGCGGTACGGCGCCGGTGGCCGGGGCATGAGCTCCCGGCCACCGGAAGGTAAAGCGCTCGTCAAGGCAGTGGCGGGCGCTTTCCGGTGTCCGCGGGGAGCCAATCGTTACATGTACATGCCACGGATTGACCTCTCGGGGGAGCGGACCTGCGCTCCGTTCGTTATCAAGCGGCACCCCGCAGGCCCTTACGCGCCGCTCCCGCGCGCTCTACCCTGATCACGGCTCGATGGTTACTCGCCAGTTAAACAACCAGCCAGTCGTGCAGTGCTGCCGCAGGCCCGGAGGACGTCGTGAGCGAAACCCAGACCCAGATCGAGAACCGGCCGCCCTCGGTGGCGAGCCTCTTCGCCGAGCGCGTGGCGGCCACGCCCGACGGCGAGGCCTACCGCTACCCGGTGCCCCCGTCGTCGGGCAGCGGACCCGACGAGTGGAAGTCCCTGAGCTGGGGCCGGGCGGCGGACCGCGTCTACGCCATCGCGGCCGGCCTGATCGAGCTGGGTGTCGCCCCCGAGGACCGCGTCGCGCTCGCCTCCGCCACCCGGGTGGAGTGGATCCTGGCCGACCTCGGCGTGATGTGCGCCGGCGGCGCCACGACGACGGTCTACCCCTCCACCAACGCCGAGGAGTCGGCGTACATCCTCTCCGACTCCGACAGCCGGGTGCTGATCGCGGAGGACGCGGCGCAGCTGGCCAAGGCCCGTGAGAAGCGTGCCGAGCTGCCCGCCCTGAAGCACGTCGTGGTCATCGACACCGAGGGTGTCGGGACCGACGCCGGCGACCCCGAGGGCTTCGTGATCGGCCTCGCCGATCTGGAGGCCCGCGGCGCGGCCTACCTGGAGAAGCACCCGGAGGCCGTCAAGGAGCGGATCGCGGCCATCACCGCCGACCAGCTCGCGACCCTCATCTACACCTCGGGCACCACCGGCCGGCCCAAGGGCGTACGGCTCCCGCACGACAACTGGTCGTACATGGCCAAGGCGATCGCCGCCACCGGCCTGGTGACCGAGGACGACGTGCAGTACCTGTGGCTGCCGCTGGCCCACGTCTTCGGCAAGGTACTGACCTCGGGGCAGATCGAGGTCGGTCACGTCACCGCGGTCGACGGCCGCGTCGACAAGATCATCGAGAACCTCCCGGTCGTGCAGCCGACCTACATGGCCGCGGTGCCGCGCATCTTCGAGAAGGTCTACAACGGGGTCGCGGCGAAGGCCCGGGCCGGCGGCGGCGCCAAGTACAAGATCTTCCAGTGGGCGGCGGGCGTCGCCCGCGAGTACGCCAAGGTGACCCAGGACAACTTCCGCCGCACCGGCAAGGCCTCGGCGCCGTTCGGGCTGAGCACCAAGCACAAGGTCGCCGACGCGCTCGTCTACTCGAAGCTCCGCGAGGCCTTCGGCGGCCGGCTGCGCGCCGCCGTCTCCGGCTCGGCCGCCCTCGCCCCCGACATCGGCTACTTCTTCGCCGGCGCCGGCATCCACATCCTGGAGGGCTACGGCCTCACCGAGTCCAGCGCCGCCTCGTTCGTCAACCCGGGCGAGGCGTACCGCACCGGCACGGTCGGCAAGCCGGTCCCCGGCACCGAGGTGCGCATCGCGGACGACGGCGAGATCCTGCTGCGCGGCCCCGGCATCATGGAGGGCTACCACGGCCTGCCCGAGAAGACGGCCGAGGTCCTGGAGCCGGACGGCTGGTTCCACACCGGCGACATCGGCGAGCTCTCCGCCGACGGCTACCTGCGGATCACCGACCGCAAGAAGGACCTCATCAAGACCTCAGGCGGCAAGTACATCGCCCCGGCCGAGGTCGAGGGCCAGTTCAAGGCCGTCTGCCCGTTCGTCTCCAACATCCTGGTGCACGGCGCCGACCGGAACTTCTGCACCGCCCTGATCGCGCTCGACGAGCCGGCGATCCTCGGCTGGGCGGCCGACAACGGCCTCGGCGGCAAGTCCTACGCGGAGGTCGTGGCCGCCCCGCAGACCGAGAAGCTCATCGAGGGCTACGTGGCCCGCCTCAACGAGGGGCTCCAGCGCTGGCAGACCATCAAGAAGTTCCGCCTGCTGCCCCGCGACCTCGACGTCGAGCACGGTGAGCTGACGCCCAGCCTCAAGCTCAAGCGCCCGGTCGTGGAGAAGGAGTACAAGCACCTCATCGAGGACATGTACGCGGGCTCCCGCGAGGCGTAGCCGCACGGCACGGCGAGCCGCACCCGGCGCCGGGGTCCACGGGGAACACCCCCTGGACCCCGGCGCCGCCGCGTGGGGCTCCGGGAGGGGCGAGGGCGTCCCCGCGGGAGGCCGGGCGCCCGTGTGCGCCGCCGCCCCCGGGAGGCGTCCCGGGCGCCCGCGTACGCCGCCCCGCCCCGCGTGGCCGCCCGCCCCGCCCTGGCCGCCCCGCGCGCCCGGCGCCCGCGGGGCGGAGCCGGGCATACGCTCTCCGCACCGGCGCGCGGGGGCGTCCGGGCGGAAGCGCGGGCGCCCGGCCCTCGGCGCGCGGCCGCGCCGGGGATGTGCGCGAGCGGGCGCACGCCCCCCTCGGACGACACAAGGCCGTCTCACGTGATGTCCGCGACACGCCCCCCGACCAGGCACGACCGGAAAGTCCACCGCGATTTCGGTGACTCCGTGCGTATGAACGGGCTCTGTCTGTCACCCTGTCGGTGTCATAAGCGGCGCACACAGCACCGACCAGGAGCCGCACGTGAGGTCCATTCCCTTGCAGCGAGAGACCGGCAGCCGCACGTCACCCACGTCCCCGGGGTGGTCCGACCCGGGTGACCACGGGGTGCGCGTCTGCCTGCCCGGCAACCTGCTCGCGCCCGCCACCGCCCGGCGGCTGGTACGGGCGGCCGTGGCCGACTGGACGCTGCTGGGCGCGCTCGACCCGTGCGCCCGCTGCCGCGGACACGGCGGATGCCCGCCCGGCGTGCCCTGCGCCGAGCGGATGGCGGACGACGCGGCCCTGGTCGCCGGCGAGCTGGTCACCAACGCCGTCGTCCACGCCGGCACGGCGGCGGAGCTGCTCTGCCGCTACGACGGCCCCGAGGGCGGCGAGCCCGCCGCGCTGGTCGTCGAGGTCTGCGACCACCACCCCGACCGGCCGGTGCACAGCCACCCGCACGGCTCCGAGCAGTCCGGCACCCCCGACTACGGGCGCGGCCTCCACCTGGTCGCCGCGTTCGCCGAGCGGTGGGGCGTCACCTACCGCGCCGCCGTGAAGTCGGTCTGGGCGCGGATCCCCCTCGACGGCCGGGGCAGCCGTCCGCGCCCCGGGGCCGCGGCCGCCGCCGACGGTCCGGTGCACACCGGCGAGGCGGTGCTCGACCTGCCGCCGGGCCGCGACGAATGGGACTGGCTGGCCCGCGGCGGCGCTGCGTCCTTCCTGGCCGAGGCGTCCGACCTGCTGGCCGGCCAGCTCGACGAGGACATGGTCGCCGCGCTCGCCGGCCAGCTGCTCGTCCCGCGGCTCGCCGACTGGTGCGCCGTGTGGCTGGACGACGAGGGCGGGCACCACGGACCGCGTGCGGGCGGCCGGCGGCCGCCCGCTCCCCGGCTCGCGGGCGTCTGGCACCGCGACGAGTCCCGGACCGAGCAGCTGAAGGAGGCCCTCGGCGGGGAGGCGCCCAAGCCGCCCGAACCGGGTGCCGGGGGCCCGCAGCCCGTCCCGTGGCCCGCGGGCGACGGCACGGGCGCCACCTCCGGCGCCGCGGTGGCGTACCGGCTGGCGGTCGGCGCCCGCTCCCTCGGCGTCCTCGTCGCCGGGCGGACCGGCGCCGTCCGGCTGCCCGAGGAGGTGACCGCCCTCGTCGAGGACTTCACCCGCCGGGTCGCCCTCGCCGTCAGCTCGGCCCGCGAGTACACCCGCCAGGCGACCATCAGCAAGGTCCTCCAGCGCGGCCTGCTGCCCAGCAAGGTGGGCAGCATCCCCGGCGTGGACACCTGCCTGGTGTACGAGCCCAGCGGCGACGGCGTCGTCGGCGGCGACTTCTACGACGTCTTCCAGGCCGGCTCCTCCGGCCGCTGGTGCTTCGTCCTCGGGGACGTCCAGGGCAGCGGCCCGGAGGCCGCCGTGGTGACCGGCCTCGCCCGCCCCTGGCTGCGGCTGCTCGCCCGCGAGGGCTACCAGGTGGGCCAGGTCCTGGACCGCCTGAACGGCCTCCTCCTCGACGACGCCGTGGAGGCCGCGGAGGCCGCCGCCCTCTACGCGACGGGCGGCGCGCCCGGCGCCGGACTGCCCGACGGCCACCACTCCCGCTTCCTGTCCCTGCTCTACGGCGAGGTCGTCCCCGCGTCCGACGGCTCCGGCGGCGCGCGCTGCACCCTCGCCAGCGCCGGCCACCCGCTGCCCCTGCTGCTGCGGCCCGGCGGCTCGGTCACCCCCGTCGCCGAGTCCCAGCTGCTGCTCGGCGTCGTCGACGACGACGCGTACCGCAGCACCACCTTCGACCTGGCCCCCGGGGACACGCTGCTGTGCGTCACCGACGGGGTGACCGAGCGGCGCTCGGGGGCGCGGATGTTCGACGACGAGGACGGTCTCGCGGCGGTGCTGGCCGGGTGCGCGGGGCTGCCCGCGCAGGCCGTCGCGGACCGCATCAGGGCGGCGGTGCACGCGTTCGCCCCGACGCCGCCCGGCGACGACCTGGCCCTGCTGGTCCTCCAGGCCAGGGCCGCCGACTGACGCCGACTGACGGCCCCGGCCGCGAGCGCACCGCGCTCGCGGCCGCCCGGAGCCTGCCGCCCGGAGCCTGCCGCCCGGAGCCCGCCGCCCGGAGCCCGCCGCCCGTGGTGCGGGGCGCGGGCGGCGGTGGCGGACAATGGGGGCATGCCTTCCGTACTGCCCGACGGCGAGCCCGTGCCCGACGACGGCACGCTCCCCGCGTCCGCGCTCGCCGGCGCCGGCGAGCGGCCGCTCGCGTTCTACCTGCACGTGCCCTACTGCGCGACCCGATGCGGCTACTGCGACTTCAACACCTACACCGCCACCGAGCTGCGCGGGTCCGGCGGAGTGCTCGCCTCGCGCGACAACTACGCCGACACCCTCGCCGACGAGGTCCGGCTCGCCCGCAAGGTGCTGGGCGACGACCCCCGCCCGGTGCGCACGGTCTTCGTCGGCGGCGGCACGCCGACTCTGCTGGCCGCGGGTGACCTGGTGCGCATGCTGGACGCCGTGCGGCAGGAGTTCGGCCTCGCCGACGACGCGGAGATCACCACGGAGGCCAACCCCGAGTCGGTGGACCCCGCCTATCTGGCCACGCTGCGCGAGGGCGGCTTCAACCGGATCTCCTTCGGCATGCAGAGCGCCCGGCAGCACGTGCTCAAGGTGCTGGACCGCACCCACACCCCCGGCCGGCCCGAGGCCTGCGTGGCCGAGGCCCGCGCCGCCGGCTTCGACCACGTCAACCTCGACCTGATCTACGGCACTCCCGGCGAGAGCGACGACGACTGGCGGGCGTCGCTGAGCGCCGCGGTCGGCGCGGGTCCGGACCATGTGTCGGCGTACGCCCTCATCGTCGAGGAGGGCACCGGACTGGCCCGCCGCATCAAGCGCGGCGAGGTCCCGATGACCGACGACGACGTGCACGCCGACCGCTACCTGATCGCCGACGAGGTGCTCGGCGCGGCGGGCTTCGACTGGTACGAGGTGTCCAACTGGGCCACGTCCGAGGCCGGGCGCTGCCTCCACAACGAGCTGTACTGGCGCGGAGCCGACTGGTGGGGCGCCGGCCCCGGGGCGCACAGCCACGTCGGCGGCGTGCGCTGGTGGAACGTCAAGCATCCCGGCGCATACGCGGCCGCCCTGGCCGGGGGCCGTTCCCCCGGCGCGGGGCGCGAGCTGCTGACGGACGAGGACCGGCGCGTCGAGCGCATCCTGCTGGAGCTGCGGCTGCGCGAGGGCGTGCCGCTGTCCCTGCTGCGCGAGGCGGGCCTGGCCGCCGCCGGCCAGGCCCTGCGCGACGGCCTGCTGGAGCCGGGGCCCTACGCGGCCGGCCGCGCCGTGCTGACCCTGCGGGGACGCCTGCTGGCGGACGCGGTCGTCCGGGACCTGGTCGACTGAGCGCCCCGGCGGCTACCCCTCCGGCTCCGTGACGAAGTCGATCAGCTCCTCCACCCGCCCCAGCAGCTCCGGTTCCAGGTCCTTGTAGGAGCGGACGCGGGAGAGGATGTGCTGCCAGGCGGCGCCCGTGTTCTCCGGCCAGCCCAGGGCGCGGCAGACGCCCGTCTTCCAGTCCTGGCCCCGGGGGACCGAGGGCCAGGCGGGGATCCCGACCGAGGCCGGCTTCACGGCCTCCCACACGTCGATGTACGGATGGCCGACCACGAGCACGTGCGGGTCGGTCACGGCGGCGGCGATCCGGGACTCCTTCGATCCGGTGACCAGGTGGTCGACCAGCACGCCGAGGCGGGCGTCCGGCCCGGGCCCGAAGCTCTCGACGATCGCGGGCAGGTCGTCGACGCCCTCCAGGTACTCGACGACGACGCCCTCGACGCGCAGGTCGTCGCCCCAGACGCGCTCGACCAGTTCGGCGTCGTGGCGGCCCTCCACGTAGATGCGTCCGGCCCGGGCGACGCGCGCTCGGGCACCCGGGACCGCGACCGAACCCGAGGCCGTCCGGGAGGGGCGCGCCGGGGCGTCGGACGGGGGCCGCACCAGGGTCACGGTCCGGCCCTCCAGCAGGAAGCCGCGCGGCTCCATCGGGAAGACCCGGTGCTTGCCGAAGCGGTCCTCCAGGGTGACCGTCCCCGCCTCGCAGCGGACGACCGCCCCGCAGAAGCCGGTGGAGACCTCCTCGACCACCAGGTCCGGCTCGGCCGGGACCTCGGGGGCGGGGGTCCGCCGCTTCCAGGGCGGCGTCAGATCAGGGCTGTAGCTGCGCATATCGGATGACCATACGGGCCGGACGTCCTACGACACGCCGAAACGCGCCGCCAGTTCACCGCGCTGCCGGCGGACGAACTCCGCGTCCACGACCGCCCCGTGACCCGGCACGTACCGCGCGTGGGGGCCGCCGAGGGCCAGCAGCCGGTCGAGCGCGGCCGGCCAGCGCGGACCGACCGCGTCCGGCCCCGCCTGCGGCTCCCCGGACTCCTCCACGAGATCGCCGCAGAACACGACGTCCGGGGTGCCGGGCACCAGGAGCGCCAGGTCGTGGCCACTGTGGCCGGGGCCCGCGTCGGCGAGCACCGCCTGCCGGCCGCCCAGGTCGATCGCGCACTCGCCGCTCACCGCGTGGTGCGGCACGACCAGCACGTCCGCAGCCTCGGCGGCCTCCTCGGGCGACACCCCGTGCCGCACGGCGTCCTGCCGGAGGGCGTCGCCCTCCCGCCGCAGCAGCCCGTCCAGGCCCACCGCCCCGTAGACCTCGGCCCCCGCGAAGACGGCCGTGCCGAGGACGTGGTCGAAGTGGGGGTGGCTCAGTGCGACATGTGTCACTCGGCGGCCCAGCAGGGACTGCAGTTCGCGCCGGATCCCGGCGCCCTCGCGGAGGGTGGATCCCGTGTCGTAGAGCAGCACCGCGTCCTCGCCGGCGACCACGCCGACGGTCGCGTCCCAGCCGGGCAGCCTGCGGCGGGCGACGCCGTCCGCCAGCCGTTCCCAGCCGAGGTCTTCCCATGCGACGTCCATGGGGGCGACGCTATCGGCTCGCACCCTCCCGGCGGGCCGGGACGCCTGAGCGGGGCCGTTCTCCCGACCCGGTGGTCGGTCACCCTTGCTAGGGGCGTACCCCGCAGCCGTACACTGACCGGGGGACCGCTGGCACTCGGCCGTATCGAGTGCCAGGCGAGAGCCAGGGAAGACCGCCAAGGGATCAGACACGGCAGCTGGAGGTGCGCGCGATGCTCAGCGAACGCAGGCTCGAGGTGCTGCGCGCCATCGTCCAGGACTACGTCGGCACCGAGGAGCCCGTCGGCTCCAAGGCGCTGACCGAGCGGCACCGGCTGGGCGTCTCCCCGGCCACCGTGCGCAACGACATGGCCGTGCTGGAGGAGGAGGGCTTCATCGCCCAGCCGCACACCAGCGCGGGCCGGATCCCCACGGACAAGGGCTACCGCCTCTTCGTCGACAGACTCGCCGGAGTGAAGCCCCTGTCCACCCCGGAGCGCCGGGCCATCCAGAACTTCCTCGACGGGGCCGTCGACCTCGACGACGTCGTCGCGCGCACGGTGCGGCTGCTCGCGCAGCTGACGCGCCAGGTCGCCGTCGTGCAGTACCCGTCGCTGACCCGCTCGACGGTCCGGCACGTGGAACTGCTGTCGCTGGCCCCCGCCCGCCTGATGCTCGTGCTGATCACGGACACGGGACGGGTGGAGCAGCGGCTGGTCGACTGCCCGGCGCCGTTCGGCGAGACCTCCCTCGCCGACCTGCGGGCCCGGCTCAACAGCCGGGTCGTCGGGCGCCGCTTCGCGGACGTGCCGACGCTGGTGCAGGACCTGCCGGAGTCGTTCGAGGCCGAGGACCGCGGGACGGTCTCCACGGTCCTCGCGACCCTGCTGGAGACCCTGGTGGAGGAGACCGAGGAACGGCTCATGATCGGCGGCACCGCCAATCTGACCCGCTTCGGTCACGACTTCCCCCTGACGATCAGGCCGGTGCTGGAGGCGCTGGAGGAGCAGGTCGTGCTCCTCAAGCTGCTCGGCGAGGCCAAGGAATCGGGCATGACCGTGAGAATCGGGCACGAGAACGCCCACGAGGGACTGAACTCCACGTCCGTCGTCTCGGTCGGTTACGGTTCGGGCGGCGAAGCAGTCGCCAAACTCGGCGTGGTCGGACCGACCCGCATGGACTACCCCGGAACGATGGGAGCGGTACGCGCAGTGGCACGTTACGTCGGACAGATCCTGGCGGAGTCGTAAGTGGCCACGGACTACTACGCCGTACTCGGCGTACGCCGCGACGCGTCCCAGGACGAGATCAAGAAGGCCTTCCGCCGTCTTGCGCGCGAACTCCACCCGGATGTGAATCCGGATCCGAAGACGCAGGAGCGCTTCAAGGAGATCAACGCCGCGTACGAGGTGCTGTCGGACCCGCAGAAGAAGCAGGTCTACGACCTCGGCGGCGACCCGCTGTCCCAGGCGGGCGGCGGCGCGGGCGGCTTCGGGGCGGGTGGCTTCGGCAACTTCTCCGACATCATGGACGCCTTCTTCGGCACGGCTTCGCAGCGCGGCCCGCGCTCGCGCACCCGGCGCGGCCAGGACGCGATGATCCGGCTGGAGATCGACCTCAACGAGGCCGCCTTCGGCACCACCAAGGACATCCAGGTCGACACGGCCGTGGTCTGCACCACCTGCTCCGGCGAGGGTGCGGCACCGGGGACCTCCGCGCAGACCTGTGACATGTGCCGCGGCCGCGGCGAGGTCTCCCAGGTGACCCGGTCCTTCCTCGGCCAGGTCATGACCTCACGCCCCTGCCCGCAGTGCCAGGGCTTCGGCACGGTCGTGCCCACGCCGTGCCCGGAGTGCGCCGGAGACGGCCGCATCCGCTCCCGCCGCACGCTCACCGTGAAGATCCCGGCGGGCGTGGACAACGGCACCCGCATCCAGCTCGCGGGCGAGGGCGAGGTCGGCCCCGGCGGCGGCCCCGCCGGCGACCTGTACGTGGAGATCCACGAGATCGCCCACCCCGTCTTCCAGCGGCGCGGCGACGACCTCCACTGCACGGTGACCATCCCCATGACGGCGGCGGCCCTGGGCACCAAGTGCCCGCTGGAGACGCTCGACGGCCTGGAGGAGGTCGACATCCGGCCCGGCACCCAGTCCGGCCAGTCGATCCCGCTGCACGGGCGCGGCATCACGCATCTGCGCGGCGGCGGCCGCGGCGACCTGATCGTGCACGTCGAGGTCACCACGCCGACGAAGCTCGACCCGGAGCAGGAGCGCCTGCTGCGGGAGATCGCCAAGCTGCGCGGCGAGGAGCGTCCGACGGGCCAGTTCCAGCCGGGACAGCAGGGTCTCTTCTCGCGTCTGAAGGACGCCTTCAACGGCCGCTGAGCCGTGTCCGGACCGGGGCCGCGTGCCCCGATCCGGATGGGCCCCGGCCGCATCGCGCCGGGGCCGCCCGGGTGAGCCCCCTCCGGGCCCGCCGCCGCAGGGGCGGGGCGCGGCGCACCCGCCGGGACGTGGGACGATGCGTGCATGTCGTCCGCGCTGACCGGTCTGAGCCGCCACCCGATCGTGCAGGCGCCCATGGCGGGCGGCGCCTCGTGCCCCGAGCTGGCCGCCGCCGTCTGCGAGGCCGGCGCTCTCGGTTTCCTCGCCGCCGGCTACCGGACCGCGGACGGTGTGCGCCAGGAGATCCTGCGGCTCCGGTCCCTCACCTCCCGGCCGTTCGGCGTGAACCTCTTCATGCCGCACTCCGGCGCCGACCCGGCCGCCGTCGGCCGGTACCGCGACCGGCTCGCGGGCGAGAGCGCCCGGTACGGGACGCCCCTCGGCGACCCGTGCGCGGGAGGCGACGACGACTACGCGGCGAAGCTGGCCGTCCTCGCCGACGACCCCGTCGCGGTGGTCTCCTTCACCTTCGGCTGCCCTTCCCGCGAGACCCTCGCC
Source organism: Streptomyces genisteinicus (assembly GCF_014489615.1). Lineage (GTDB taxonomy): Bacteria > Actinomycetota > Actinomycetes > Streptomycetales > Streptomycetaceae > Streptomyces > Streptomyces genisteinicus. The sequence continues at coordinate 2,276,660 of NZ_CP060825.1, read as the reverse complement.
GCGCTCGCCGCCGCCGGCACCACGACCGTGGTCACCGTCACCACGCCCGAGGAGGCGCTGGCCGCCGAGCGGGCCGGCGCCGGCGCGGTGTGCGTCCAGGGGGCCGAGGCCGGCGGACACCAGGGGAGCCACCGCGACGACCCGGACTCCGGCGGCGCCCTCGGCCTCCTCGCCCTCCTCGGCCTGGTGCGGGAGAGCGTCCGGCTGCCGGTGATCGCCGCGGGCGGCCTGATGCGCGGATCGCAGATCGCCGCCGTGCTCGCCGCCGGCGCGAGCGCCGCCCAGCTCGGCACCGCCTTCCTGGTCTGCCCCGAGTCCGGGGCGCACCCCCTGCACAAGCAGGCGATGACCGATCCGCTGTTCACCCGCACGGAGTCGACCCGGGCCTTCTCCGGCAGGCCCGCCCGCGGCCTGGTCAACCGGTTCGTGCGCGAACACGGCCCGTACGCTCCGGCCGCCGCGTACCCGGAGATCCACCACCTCACCGCGCCGCTGCGCAGGGCGGCGGCGGCCGCCGGCGATGCGCAGGGCATGGCGCTGTGGGCGGGGCAGGGCCACCGGCTGGCCCGCGAGCTGCCCGCCGGGCGGCTCGTCGACGTCCTCGCCGCCGAACTCGACTCCGCGCGGGCCCCGCTCGCCGAGGAAGGGACCCGATGACCGCCCCCGTTTTCGTCGTCGACTCGCTCGACGGCGTCGCTCCCGGCGCCCTCGTCACGCTGGACGGCCCCGAGGGCCGGCACGCCGTCTCGGTGCGCCGGCTGGCACCCGGCGAGGAGATCGTCCTGACCGACGGCGCGGGCCGCGGCGCCGCGGGCACCGTGCACGCGACGGAAGGCCGGGACCGGCTCACCGTCCAGGTGCGTGACTGCCCCGCCGAGCCCGAACCCCGGCCCCGCATCACCGTCGTCCAGGCGCTGCCCAAGGGCGACCGCGGCGAACTCGCCGTGGAGACCATGACGGAGACCGGCGTCGACGCGGTGGTGCCCTGGGCCGCCGCCCGCTGCATCACCCAGTGGAAGGGCGAGCGCGGCGCCAAGTCCCTCGCCAAATGGCGTTCCACGGCCCGGGAGGCGGGCAAGCAGGCGCGCAGGCTGCGGTTCCCCGAGGTGGCGGAGGCGGCGACGACCAAGCAGGTCGCGGCACTTCTGGCCGCCGCGGATTTCGCCGCCGTGCTGCACGAGGAGGGCGCCGAGCCGCTCGCCGGGGCCGAACTGCCCGCGTCCGGCTCGATCGTGCTCGTCGTGGGGCCCGAAGGCGGCGTCTCGCCGGACGAGTTGGCGGCCTTCGCCGCTGCGGGCGCCCGGCCCTACCGGCTGGGCCGCACCGTGCTGCGCACCTCGACGGCGGGCACGGCGGCGACCGCGCTGCTGCTGGGGCGCACCGGCCGCTGGTCCTGACGCCCGGCCGGCCGCGGCGTCACTCCTTGGGGGAAAGTGGCCGCAAGGGCCCTGGTGCGCGCCCGGCCCGAGGTGGGAGCCTGCCGCCCATGAGGCTGCTGAGAACCATGGCCGCGTTCGGGGCCTGCGGGATCGCCGTCGCCGGAGCCGCCGCCTGCCAGCCGGCCGCCGGCGGCCTGGACTCGGCCGCGGTCGCCCTCACCACCGACCGCACCGCGACGAGCACCCTGGAGCGGCTGACGTTCGACGTCGCCTGGTTCAGCTGCTCCGCGAGGGCCGCGACCCGGGAGGCGGAGGCCAACGCCGGGACGGCGGCCGCCACCGCCGCGCCCCGCGAGGTCGAGGTGGAGTGCGAGGGGGAGACCGGCGACGACAGGGACATCACCCTGGACGGCACCGTGACCGAGGAGCGCGCCGGAGTGTGCGTGAAGGGCGACATGACCGCCAGGATCGCCCGGAAGGTCGTCTTCCAGGCCACCATGCTGGGCGACTGCTCGGCCGCCGCCACGACCGCGCCCTCCCGTGCGCCGCGCCCGTCGGACCCCCGGCCGGAGCCCACCGTCACCGTCACGAGGACCGTCACCGTCACCGCCGATCCGGCGAAGTGATCCAAAGCCCTGCTGGCGGGGCCCGGACTTCCCTAGGGTGAGCGTGTGACGCACCCTGCCTACCTCCGGTTTCCCCATCTGCACGGCGAACTGCTCGCCTTCACCGCCGAGGACGACGTCTGGGTGGCGCCGCTCGACGGCGGCCGGGCGTGGCGCGTCAGCGCGGACAACATGCCCGTCAACCATCCGCGCATCTCGCCCGACGGCGCCCGCGTCGCCTGGAGTTCGTACCGCGACGGCGCACCCGAGGTGCATGTCGCGCCCGTCGGCGGCGGGCCGTCCGAGCGGCTGACCCACTGGGGCAGCGTGCGGACCACCGTGCGCGGCTGGACGGCCGGCGGCCGGGTCCTCGCGACCTCCAGCCAGGGCCGGGCCTCCTTCCGCCGCACCTGGGCGCACGCGGTGCCGCTCGACGGCGGCCCGGCGGACGTCCTGCCGTACGGGCCCGTCGGCGACCTCGCCGAGGGGCCGAGGACCCTGCTGCTGTCGGCCACCATGGGCCGCGAGGCCGCCGCCTGGAAGCGTTACCGGGGCGGCACCGCGGGCAAGCTGTGGATCCGGTCGTCCGAGGACGCCGCGGACGGCGGCTTCGTCCGCGTCCACGAGGACCTCGACGGCAACATCGAGTACCCGCTGTGGGTGGGCGGCCGGATCGCCTTCCTCTCCGACCACGAGGGCGTCGGCGCGCTCTACTCGTCGCTCCCCGACGGGACCGGACTGCGGCGCCACAGCCCCGTCGACGGCTTCTACGCGCGCCACGCGGCCACCGACGGCACCCGTGTCGTGTGGACGAGCGCGGGCGAACTCTGGATCCTCGACGACCTGGACGACGCCACGCCCCGGCGCCTGGACGTCGCCCTCGGCGGCCAGCGCGCCGACCTCCAGCCCTGGGTCCTCGCCGCGGACCGCAACGTGGGCTCCGCCGCCCCCGACCACACCGGCCGCGGCAGTGCCGTCGAGATCCGCGGCGGCATCCACTGGGTGACCCACCGCGAGGGCCCCGCCCGCGATCTCGCCACCGAGCCCGGCGTACGCGCCCGGATGCCCCGCACCTTCCGCGCCGACGGCGAGGAGCACGTGGTCTGGGTGACCGACGCGGAGGGCGACGACGCGCTGGAGTTCGCCCCGGCCACCGGCGCGGCCGCCGGCTCCACCCCGCGCAGGCTCGGCGCGGGCCGTCTCGGCCGGGTGGTCGCCCTCGCCGTCGCCCCCGACGGCAGCCGCGCGGCCGTCGCCGCCCACGACGGCCGGGTGCTGCTCGTGGAGCGCGAGACCGGCGAGGTGCGCGAGGTCGACCGCAGCGAGGACGGCGACGCCGAGGGGCTCGTGTTCTCGCCCGACTCGGCCTGGCTGGCCTGGTCGCACGCCGGCCCCGACCCGCTGCGGCAGATCAGGATCGCCCGCACCGCGGACCTGATCGTCAGCGAGGCGACACCGCTGCGGTTCGCGGACTACCAGCCGGCGTTCACCCTCGACGGCAAGCACCTCGCCTTCCTCTCCGAGCGCGCCTTCGACCCCGTCTACGACAGCCATGTCTTCGACCTGGCGTTCGTCGGCGGCTGCCGGCCGCACCTGATCACCCTGGCGGCCACCACCCCGTCGCCGTTCGGCCCGCAGCGCCACGGGCGGCCGTTCGACGCGGACCACGACGAGGACGCGGCCGCCGACGGCGAGGACGGCGCCGTGCCCGTGACCCGTGTCGACGTCGACGGACTCGCGGACCGCATCGTGCCGTTCCCCGTGGAGGCCGCCCGCTACTCGTCGCTGCGCGCCGCCAAGGACGGACTCCTGTGGCTGCACCACCCGTTGAGCGGCGTCCTCGGATCCACCAGGGCCACCCCCGACGACCCGGGCCCCAAGACCGTGCTGGAACGCTTCGAGCTGGGCGGCCGGCACGCCGAGGAACTGGCCGAGGACGTCTCGTTCTTCCGCGTCAGCGGTGACGGCAAGCGCCTGCTGCTGTACACCGACGGGAAGCTCAAGGTCGTCCCCAGCGACCGGCGGGCCTCCCGCGACGAGGACAGCGACAGCAACATCACCGTCGACCTGCGCCGGGTGCGCCGCACGGTCGAACCGGCCGCCGAGTGGCGGCAGATGTACGACGAGGCCGGCCGTCTGATGCGCGACCACTTCTGGCGCGAGGACCTCGGCGGCGTCGACTGGGACGGCGTCCTCGCCCGCTACCGGCCGGTGCTGGAGCGGGTCGCCACCCACGACGACCTCGTCGACCTGCTCTGGGAGGTGCAGGGCGAACTCGGCACCTCCCACGCGTACGTGATGCCGCGCGGCGGGCGCGGCAGGCGGGCCACCCGGCAGGGGCTCCTCGGCGCGGACCTCTCGCGTGCCGAGGACGGTTCCTGGCGCATCGACCGCATCCTGCCGTCGGAGACCTCCGACCCGCTCGCCCGCTCGCCGCTCGCCGCACCCGGCGTCGCGCTGCGCGCCGGAGACGCCCTGCTCGCGGTCGACGGCCGCCCGGTGGACCCGGTCAGGGGCCCGTGGCCGCTGCTCGTCGGGGCCGCGGGGACCCCGGTGGAACTGACCGTCTCCCCGGCGGGCGGCGGCGAACCGCGGCACGCGGTCGTCGTCCCCGTCGACGACGAGGAGCCGCTGCGCTACCACGCCTGGGTCGCCGACCGGCGTGCCTACGTCCACGAGCGCTCCGGCGGCCGCCTCGGCTACCTCCACGTCCCGGACATGCAGGCGCCGGGCTGGGCGCAGATCCACCGGGACCTGCGGGTCGAGGTGGCGCGCGAGGGCCTGGTCGTGGACGTGCGGGAGAACCGCGGCGGACACACCTCCCAGCTCGTCATCGAGAAGCTGGCCCGCCGGATCGTGGGCTGGGACCTGCCGCGCGGGCGGCGCGCCTTCAGCTACCCGTTCGACGCGCCCCGCGGGCCGGTGGTCGCGGTGGCGAACGAGTTCTCCGGCTCGGACGGCGACATCGTGAACGCCGCGATCAAGGCGCTCGGGATCGGCCCGGTCGTGGGCACCCGCACCTGGGGCGGCGTCGTCGGCATCGACAGCCGCTACTCCCTGGTCGACGGGACCCTGGTGACCCAGCCCAAGTACGCCTTCTGGCTGGAGGGTTACGGCTGGGACGTGGAGAACCGGGGCGTCGACCCGGACGTGGAGGTGGTGATGACGCCCGGCGACCACGCCCAGGGCCGCGACCCGCAGCTGGACGAGGCGGTCCGGATGGCCCTGGCGGCCCTCGCCGAACACCCGGCGAAGACGCCGCCCGAGCGTCCCTGACGCCTCGTCGGGCGGGGCGGCGGGTCCCCGTGGACGCGTACGCCCCGCCCCGCCACGGGCAAGGGCAGGCATGCGCCCCGCCCTGCACGGGCAGGCACGCGCCCCGCCCCGGTACGGACCGTGCGGCCGAGGGGGCACGGGCGGCCCGCTAGCATGACGGCACACGTGATCGCACCGCGAGGAGGCCCTCCGCATGGCCGGAGAACCGCAGGCCGACTGCCTGTTCTGCAAGATCGCCGCCGGCGACGTGCCCGCCACGATCGTGCGGGAGACGGACACCACCGTCGCCTTCCGCGACATCAACCCGCAGGCCCCCACGCACGTCCTGGTCATCCCCAGGGCGCACTACGCGGACGCCGCCTCGCTCGCCGCCGCGGCGCCCGAGCTCGCGGCCGACGTGCTGCGGGAGGCCGGACAGGTCGCGGAGGACGAGAAGGCCGAGGCCGGGTACCGCATCGTCTTCAACACCGGCTCCGGCGCCGGCCAGACCGTCTTCCACGCCCACGCGCACGTGCTGGGGGGCCGCGGCCTCCAGTGGCCTCCCGGGTAGCAGGGACGGCACCTCGTGTCCGTACGCGAACTGGTGGTGCTCGGCACCGCCAGCCAGGTGCCGACCCGGCACCGGAACCACAACGGCTACCTGCTGCGCTGGGACGGCGAGGGCATCCTCTTCGACCCGGGCGAGGGCACCCAGCGGCAGATGCTGCGCGCCGGCGTGTCCGCGCACGACATCGACCGGATCTGCGTCACCCACTTCCACGGTGACCACTCGCTCGGCCTGGCCGGGGTGATCCAGCGGATCAACCTCGACCAGGTGCCGCACCCGGTCACCGCCCACTACCCGGCGAGCGGGCGGCACTTCTTCGAGCGGCTCCGGTACGCCACCGCGTACCGGGAGACGGTGGAGCTGGCCGAGCGGCCGGTCGCGGCCGACGGCCCGCTGGTCACCGAGGGGCCCTACCGTCTGGACGCCCACCGGCTGTCGCACCCCGTCGAGTCGTACGGCTACCGCCTCGTCGAGCCGGACGGCCGCCGGATGGTCCCGGCGAAGCTGGCCGCGCACGGCATCGCCGGTCCGGACGTCGGCCGGCTCCAGCGGGACGGCGCGCTGGGCGGGGTCACGCTCGACGACGTCAGCGATGTGCGGCGCGGGCAGCGGTTCGCGTTCGTCATGGACACCCGGCTCTGCGACGGGGTCCACGCCCTCGCCGAGGGGTGCGACATGCTGGTGATCGAGTCGACCTTCCTCGACGAGGACGTCCGGCTCGCCACCGAGCACGGCCACCTGACGGCGGGGCAGGCCGGCCGGGTCGCCCGGGAGGGCGGTGTGCGCCATCTGGTCCTCACCCACTTCTCGCAGCGCTACACCGACGCGGCCGACGTCTTCGAGCGGCAGGCGCGGGACGCCGGATTCGACGGAGAGGTGACGGTCGCGCAGGACCTGTGGCGCATCCCGGTGCCGAAGAGGGCCTGAAAGACGCAGGCAGGACGCCCCTAGAATGGGGCCATGCCCATACCCAAGGCCGAACTGCACCTTCACATCGAAGGCACCCTGGAGCCCGAGCTCGCCTTCGCGCTGGCCGCGCGCAACGGCGTCGACCTGCCCTTCGCGGACACCGACGCGCTGCGCGCCGCCTACGCGTTCACCGACCTCCAGTCGTTCCTCGACCTGTACTACGGCCTGATGGCGGTACTGCGCACCGAGGAGGACTTCGCCGAACTGGCGGACGCCTATCTCGCCCGCGCCGCCGCGCAGGGCGTGCGGCACGCGGAGATCTTCTTCGACCCGCAGGCCCACACCGCCCGTGGGGTCGCGATGGGCACGGTCGTCGAAGGGCTCGGCCGCGCACTGGACCGGTCCGAGGAGCGGCACGGCGTCTCCACCCGGCTGATCATGTGCTTCCTGCGCGACCAGCCGGCCGAGTCGGCGCTCGCCACGCTGCGGGAGGCGGAGCCGTACCTGCACCGGATCACCGGTGTCGGCCTGGACTCCGCGGAGGCGGGCAACCCGCCGTCGGTGTTCCGGGAGGTGTACGAGGCGGCGGCCGCGCTCGGGCTGCGCCGGGTGGCGCACGCGGGGGAGGAGGGCCCCGCCGCCTATGTGCGCGAGGCGCTGGACGTCCTCGGCGTGGAGCGGGTGGACCACGGGCTGCGGGTGATGGAGGACCCCGGCCTCGTGGAGCGGCTGGTGCGGGAACAGGTCCCGCTGACCCTGTGCCCGCTCTCCAACGTGCGGCTGCGCGCCGTGGACGTGCTGGCGGAGCACCCCCTGCCGCGCATGATGGCGGCCGGTCTGATGTGCACGGTCAACTCCGACGACCCGGCCTACTTCGGCGGCTACGCGGGGGACAACTTCGCGGCCGTGCGCCGGGAGCTGGACCTCGGCGACGAGCAGCTGCGCGAGCTGGCCCGCAACTCCTTCCTGGCGTCCTTCCTGGAGGACGACGAGGAGCGCCGCTCGCGGTACCTGGCCGAGGTGGAGGCGTACGCGTTCGACGGGAGCGCGACCGTGCCCGCCCCGCGGGACCCCGGCGCACCGCGGCCGGTGCCGTCCGGCTGACCCCGCCCGCGGGGACCGGGGGGCGGCCCGGGACGCGGTGCCCCGGACGCCCGGACCGCGCCGGGTCACGGGCGCCCCGGACGCGCCCGGGCCCCGGGCCGTGTGTCGGCCCGGCGGACGGGACGCATCAGGCAGACTGGCGTGAACCGCACCACGCACGGGAGCACCACGGTGAGCATGCGCGACGGACAGCGACAGCAGGCGACGAGCCTCGACCCCCTGGCCGCCCTGCGGGGGCCGGCGGACCCGGCCTGCGACGTCTACCTCACCGGCAGCGTCTTCCTCGACATCGTCTTCACCGGGCTCGACTCCGCGCCGGTCCGCGGCACCGAGTCCTGGGCCCGCGGCATGGGCTCGAGCCCGGGCGGCGTCGCCAACATGGCCACCGCGCTCGCCCGGCTCGGCCTGCGTACCTCGCTCGCCGCCGCCTTCGGGGACGACCACTACGGCGAGTACTGCTGGGACGCCCTCGAACAGGGCGAGGGCATCGACCTCTCGCTCTCCCGCACCGTGACCGGCTGGCACTCCCCCGTCACCGTCTCCATGGCGTACGAGGGCGAACGCACCATGGTCTCCCACGGCCACGAGGCGCCGCGGTCGGAGCAGGCGCCCCAGTGCCCGCCGCCCGCCCGGGCCGCGGTCGCCTCGCTGACCCCCGGCACCCGGGCCGAGTGGATCGCCCAGGCCGCCCGCGAGGGCACCCGGATCTTCGCCGACACCGGCTGGGACGAGACCGGCCGCTGGGACCCGGCGGACCTCGCCGACCTGGAGCACTGCGAGGCGTTCCTGCCCAACGCGGGCGAGGCGATGCGCTACACCCGCACCGACTGCCCCCGGGCGGCCGCCCACGCCCTCACCGAGCATGTCCGGCTCGCCGTCGTCACGCTGGGCGCCGAGGGCGCGTACGCCGTCGACGGCGCGACCGGCGAGAGCGCCCAGGTGCCGGCGATCGCGGTCGAGGCGCTGGACCCGACCGGCGCGGGCGACGTCTTCGTGGCCGGATTCGTCACCGGCACGCTGGCGGGCTGGCCGCTGGCCGACCGGCTGGCCTTCGCCGGGCTGACCGCCGCCCTGTCGGTGCAGGAGTTCGGCGGCTCGCTCTCGGCGCCCGGCTGGTGGGAGATCGCCGCCTGGTGGCAGTCCGTGCAGGGGCTGCCGGGTCAGGACCCGGCAGCCCTGCGCCGGTACGCCTTCCTGGAGTCGCTGCTCCCCGCCCCCGCCCGGCCCTGGCCGCTGCGCCGCGCGGTCCCGACCATCGGCTTCGGCCGCAGCGCCTGACACCCGCCGGGACGGCGCGGTGCCGGGGCGGCCCGGGGGCTGGTCCCGCACGCCCCTTCGGGTCCGGTAAAAGCCTTCGGCCGTGCAGGCGGCAGGCCGTACCCTGGATGTTCCAGAGGTTGTCGAGCAGCGAGAACCCTGCAACGGGAGGTATGTGCAGGCCACAGAGCCGGCCCATGACTCAGACACCCACAGCCCAGACCCCAGCGCCGGGGCAGGCGCGAGCCCGTATCACCGTCCCCGCGAATCATCCGATGGTGACCGTCCTCGGCTCGGGTGACGCCCTGCTGCGCGTGATCGAGAACGCCTTCCCGGGAGCCGACATCCACGTCCGGGGAAACGAGGTCAGCGCGGTCGGCGACGCGGCGGAAGTCGCGCTCGTCCAGCGCCTGTTCGACGAGATGATGCTGGTGCTCCGCACCGGTCAGCCGATGACGGAGGACGCAGTGGAACGCTCGATCGCCATGCTCAAGGCCGCCGAGGACGGCAGCGGAGAGCCCGGGGGCGAGACCCCGGCCGAGGTGCTCACCCAGAACATCCTCTCCAGCCGCGGCCGGACCATCCGCCCCAAGACGCTCAACCAGAAGCGGTACGTCGACGCGATCGACAAGCACACGATCGTGTTCGGCATCGGCCCCGCCGGTACCGGCAAGACGTACCTCGCGATGGCCAAGGCCGTGCAGGCGCTCCAGTCCAAGCAGGTCAACCGGATCATCCTGACCCGTCCCGCGGTCGAGGCGGGCGAGCGGCTGGGCTTCCTGCCGGGCACCCTCTACGAGAAGATCGACCCGTACCTGCGGCCGCTCTACGACGCCCTGCACGACATGCTCGACCCCGACTCGATCCCGCGCCTGATGGCGGCGGGCACGATCGAGGTCGCGCCGCTGGCCTACATGCGCGGCCGCACGCTCAACGACGCCTTCATCATCCTCGACGAGGCGCAGAACACCAGCGCCGAGCAGATGAAGATGTTCCTGACACGGCTCGGCTTCGACTCCAAGATCGTCATCACCGGTGACATCACCCAGGTCGACCTGCCGAGCGGCACCAAGAGCGGTCTGCGCCAGGTGCAGGAGATCCTCGACGGCGTCGAGGACGTGCACTTCTCCCGTCTCACGAGCCAGGATGTCGTCCGGCACAAGCTCGTCGGCCGTATCGTCGACGCCTACGAGAAGTACGACAACGGGAAGTAGTCACAGCGCGCCATGTCGATCGACGTCAACAACGAGTCCGGAACCGAGGTCGACGAGCAGGCGATCCTCGATGTCGCCCGCTACGCGCTGGCGCGTATGCGCATCCACCCGCTCTCCGAGCTCTCGGTGATCGTGGTGGACACCGAGGCGATGGAGCAGCTCCACATCCAGTGGATGGACCTCCCCGGACCGACCGATGTCATGTCCTTCCCGATGGACGAACTGCGTCCGCCGGCCAAGGACGACGAGGAGCCCCCGCAGGGGCTCCTCGGTGACATCGTGCTCTGCCCCGAAGTCGCCGAGAAGCAGGGCGCCGACGCTCCCACGCAGCACTCCATGGACGAGGAGCTCCAGCTCCTCACCGTCCACGGAGTGCTGCACCTGCTCGGGTACGACCACGAGGAGCCCGACGAGAAGGCGGAGATGTTCGGCCTCCAGGCCGCCATCGTCGACGGCTGGCGTGCGGAGAAGGGCCTCACCGGTCCTTCCCCGGCCCCGACCGTCTCATGAGCCTCCCGCTCGTCGCGGGCGCGGTCGCCCTGGTCGTCGTCGCCTGGCTCGCGGCATGCGCCGAGGCCGGCCTCGCCCGCGTCTCCAGCTTCCGTGCCGCCGAGGCCGTGCGGTCCGGGCGGCGCGGCGCCGAGAAGCTCGCCCAGGTCACCGCCGACCCCACCCGCTACCTCAACGTCGCCCTCCTGGCCCGCGTCGCCTGCGAGATGGCGGCCGGCGTGCTCGTCACCTACGCGTGCATCGAGGAGTTCCGGGAGACCTGGGCCGCCCTGCTCGTCGCGATGGCCGTGATGGTGCTCGTCAGCTACGTCGCCGTCGGGGTCTCGCCGCGCACCATCGGCCGGCAGCACCCGCTGAACACGGCCACCGCCGCCGCGTACGTGCTGCTGCCGCTGGCCCGGATCATGGGACCGATCCCGCAGCTGCTCATCCTCATCGGCAACGCCCTCACCCCCGGCAAGGGCTTCCGCAAGGGCCCGTTCGCCTCCGAGGCCGAACTGCGCGCCATGGTCGACCTCGCCGAGCAGGAGTCCCTGATCGAGGACGACGAGCGGCGCATGGTGCACTCCGTCTTCGAACTCGGCGACACCCTGGTCCGCGAGGTGATGGTGCCGCGTACCGACCTGGTCTCCATCGAGCGGTTCAAGACCGTGCGGCAGGCGCTCACGCTGGCGCTGCGCTCCGGCTTCTCCCGCATCCCCGTCACCGGGGAGAACGAGGACGACATCGTCGGCGTCGTCTACCTCAAGGACCTGGTCCGCAAGACCCACATCAACCGCGACGCCGAATCCGACCTGGTCTCGACCGCCATGCGGCCGGCCGTCTTCGTCCCCGACACCAAGAACGCCGGCGACCTGCTGCGCGAGATGCAGCAGAAGCGCAACCACGTCGCCGTCGTCATCGACGAGTACGGCGGCACCGCCGGCATCGTCACCATCGAGGACATCCTCGAGGAGATCGTGGGCGAGATCACCGACGAGTACGACCGCGAGCTGCCCCCGGTCGAGGAGCTGGGCGAGGGCCGCTTCCGCGTCACCGCCCGCCTCGACATCGGCGACCTCGGGGAGCTCTACGGCCTGGGCGCCGACGAGCTCGACGACGAGGACGTGGAGACGGTCGGCGGGCTGCTCGCCAAGGCGCTCGGCAGGGTCCCGATCGCGGGCGCCGGCGCGGTCGTCGAACTGCCCGACGGCCGCTCGGTGCGCCTGACCGCCGAGTCCCCGGCCGGACGCCGCAACAGGATCGTCACCGTGCTCGCCGAGCCGGTGGAGAAGCCCGGCGACGAGAACGGACCGGTATGAGAGCACGGGAACTCCGGGCCCTCTGCCTGGAATTCAACGCGGCGGTCGAGGAGTTCCCGTTCGGTCCGGAGACCTCCGTCTTCAAGGTGCTCGGCAAGATGTTCGCGCTCAGCGCCCTGGACGGGACGCCGCTGACGGTCAATCTGAAGTGCGACCCCGACGACGCGATCCGGCTGCGCGAGGAGCATCCGGCGATCGCCCCCGGCTACCACATGAACAAGCGGCACTGGAACACGGTGACCGTGGGGGAGCTGCCGGACCGGATGGTGCGCGAACTGGTCGAGGACTCCTACGACCTGGTCGTCGCGGGCCTGCCCCGCGCGGAGCGGCTGCGCCTGGACCGCGGGTAGCCGCGCGCCGTCCCGTACCGGGCTCTTTACACGGTCGAATCGCGTTCAACAAGATCGCGGAAGCTGTGTATTGTCTGTCCGCGTACAAGGGAGGGGGGGCCTCCCGCATTCCGCTTCAGACACCGGGAGAGAACATCCCTATGCGTACCCGTATGCGCCGCGGCGCCGCCGCCGCACTCACCGCTTCCGCGCTCGTCCTCACCGCCGCCGCCTGCGGCGGGGGCGACGACGAGAAGAAGCCCGCAGCCACCGCCGAGGCGGGCGGCGACAAGGCGTCCGCACCGGCCGAGGAGAAGCCGGCGGCGACCGAGCCGCTGACCGCCGAGCAGCTCAAGGCCGCGACCCTGGTCGTCGCCGACCTGGGCGAGGGCTGGAAGGCCGCCCCGCTCGAAGACGACAACGAGCCGGCGCCCAAGGCCGACAAGGCCGAGTGCCAGCCCATCGCGGACCTGATGACCATGGCGCCCGCGAACGCGAGCGCCAAGGGGGAGTCGGCGGACTTCGAGAAGGGCGCCGAGGGCGACAGCGGCCTCAGCCAGCGTGCCTTCACCTTCGAGGGCACCGCCGCCGCGGACCTCACCAAGGCGCTCGGCGCCGCGCTCGACGCCTGCCCGAAGCTGACCTACACCCAGGACGGCGAGAAGGCCGAGGTCCTCATCAAGAAGCTCCCGGACGCGCCGAAGACCGCCGAGGAGTCCTACGCCTTCGTGATGGACATGCCCATCGAGGGCTTCGACTTCAAGATCACGGCTCACATCCTGGTCGCGCGCCAGGGCACGGGCATCACCCGCGCCGCGTACATGCCCGGCCAGGACCCGGCCGCGGTGAAGGCGTTCGACGAGCTCATCCCCAAGATCGGCGACAAGCTCGTCAAGGCGACCCAGGGCTGACACCCTGCGGCGAGGGCCGACGCCCTTGCTCCCGCCTCACGATCGGCCGCCCGGAACCCCTCCGGGCGGCCGATCTATGCTTCGGGCATGACGCAGACCGACGACCTCGGCCCCGAGGACCGCAAGATCATCACGCTGGCGCGCAGCGCCCGGGCCCGCAACGGCGTCGCCGAGGGCGCCGCGGTGCGCGACGAGACCGGGCGCACCTACGTCGCCGGCACGGTGGACCTCCCCTCGCTGAAGCTCAGCGCCCTGCAGACGGCGGTCGCCATGGCCGTCGCCAGCGGTGCGACCTCCCTGGAGGCCGCGGCCGTCGTCTCGCAGGCCGACACCGCCTCCGCCGACGACCGCGCGGCCGTCGGCGACCTCGGCGGCGCCGGTGTGCCGGTGCTGCTCGCGGGCCCCGACGGCGTCCTCAAGTCCTCGGTCACCGCGGGCTGACACCGCTCGCCGGCCACCGTCCCGGGCGCGCGTCACCGACCGCGTCCGGGATCAGGGACAATAAGCGCCATGAGCGCTCGTACCCAGTCCTCCGAAGCCCCCCACCGGGCCGGCTTCGCCTGCTTCGTCGGCCGCCCCAACGCGGGCAAGTCCACCCTGACGAACGCTCTGGTCGGCCAGAAGGTGGCCATCACCTCCAACCGGCCGCAGACCACCCGGCACACCGTGCGGGGCATCGTGCACCGTCCCGAGGCCCAGCTGATCCTGGTGGACACGCCCGGCCTCCACAAGCCGCGCACCCTCCTCGGCGAGCGGCTCAACGACGTCGTGCGCACGACGTGGGCCGAGGTCGACGTCATCGGCTTCTGCCTGCCCGCCGACCAGAAGCTCGGCCCCGGCGACCGCTACATCGCCAAGGAGCTCGCCGGGATCAGGAAGACCCCGAAGGTCGCCATCGTCACCAAGACCGACCTGGTCGACTCGAAGACGCTGGCCGAGCAGCTCATCGCGATCGACCAGCTGGGACGGGAACTGGGCATCGAGTGGGCGGAGATCGTCCCGGTCTCCGCCGTCGGCGACCAGCAGGTGCAGCTCGTGGCCGACCTGCTCATCCCGCTGCTGCCCGAGAGCCCGCCGCTCTACCCGGAGGGCGACCTCACCGACGAGCCCGAGCAGGTGATGGTCGCGGAGCTGATCCGCGAGGCCGCTCTGGAGGGCGTGCGCGACGAGCTGCCGCACTCGATCGCGGTGGTCGTCGAGGAGATGATCCCCCGCGAGGACCGCCCGGCGGACCGCCCGCTGCTCGACATCCACGCCAACGTCTACATCGAGCGGCCCAGCCAGAAGGGCATCATCATCGGCCCGAAGGGTGCGCGGCTGAAGGAGGTCGGCATGAAGTCCCGCAAGCACATCGAGGCGCTGCTGGGGACGCCGGTCTACCTGGATCTGCACGTGAAGGTCGCCAAGGACTGGCAGCGCGACCCGAAGCAGCTGCGGAAGCTCGGCTTCTGACGGGGTGGGGGGCCTGCGCTGCGGGGTCCTTGCCGGACAGGGTGCGGTTTCCGCGGGTGCGGGTGCACGTTTGGGTGCGGGTGTGTGGGTGGCGCACCCACGCTGCGCGCGGGTTGTCCTCAGGCGCCGGACAGGCTTTGTTGCGTGGTTGGGCTTGCGCCCTGTGTGCGGGCGGGGGTGGTGCACCCCCGCTGCGCGCGGGTGTCCTCAAGCGCCGGACGGGCTTGGGTTGCACGGCGCTGGTCCGGTGCGTGGGGTGGGGGTTGCGGGTCCCTCCGGAGGCTAGAGCGCCCGCTCGCCCCAGACTTGTGTTGCCCTAGCCTGAGGACCGTCGGGCGCTTACGCCTCCTGCGCGCCCCGTGTCCGCGGTGGACGTACCGGCCCGATGGTGGGGCGGACGGCGGTGTCCGTCCGCCCCGGTGGTGCAGCGGCCGGGCGTCTCAGGGCGCCGTCCCTGAGGACCAGTCGCGGCGAACGCACCGGCCCGATGGTGGGGCGGGCGGCGGTGTCCGTCCGCCCCGGTGGTGCAGCGGCCGGGCGTCTCAGGCGCCGTCCCTGAGGACCAGCGAGATCAGGTCGCGCTGCGCCCGGGTCAGCCGGGGGTCGGAGCAGTGGACCGTCCGACCGTCGACGGTGAGCTGGTAGACGAAGCCGTCCGGCACACCGACCGGCGGCTCGTCGTGGCCGTCCGCGGCGGCCCGCTCGGCCAGGGCCCGCACGTCCTGGGCGTCGGCCCGGTCCGCGGTGTCGATCTCGGCCGTCTTCTCGATGCCGGCGAATCCGCCGGTACGCCTCACCTGGATACGCATGGTCTCCGTTCTAGTACGGATCGTGGCGGGGCGACAGCGGGGCCCGGCGGTCCGCTCAGGTGCGGGTGTCCACCCCGACCTGCGACCAGGCCTTCAGCACCGCGTCGTGCTCCTCGCCCTCGCCGTAGCGGTCGGCGGCGGCGGCCACCGTCAGACGGGCGAAGCTCGCGAAGTCCGCGTCCACCGGCAGGTCGCCGCCGGTCAGCACGTCGAACCAGATCTGGCCCGCGCGCTCCCAGGACCGCCCGCCGAGGCGGGTGGCGAGCAGGTAGAAGGCGTGGTTGGGGATGCCCGAGTTGATGTGCACACCGCCGTTGTCGCGGCCGGTGCGGACGTAGTCGGCCATCGTCGCGGGCTGGGGGTCCTTGCCCAGCACGTCGTCGTCGTACGCCGTGCCGGGGGCCTTCAGGGAGCGCAGCGCGGTGCCCGAGACCCGCGGGGCGAGCAGGCCTGCGCCGATCAGCCAGTCCGCCTCGTCGGCGGTCTGCCCGAGGGTGCGCTGGCGCACCAGGGAGCCGATGACGTCGGAGACCGACTCGTTGAGGGCGCCCGGCTGGCCGAAGTAGCTGAGGTTGGCCGTGTACTGGGTCAGCCCGTGGGCCAGTTCGTGTGCGATCACGTCGACGGAGACGGTGAAGTCGAGGAAGATCTCGCCGTCGCCGTCGCCGAACACCATCTGCTCGCCGTTCCAGAAGGCGTTGCCGTACTTCTCGTCGTAGTGGACGGTCGCGTCGAGCGGCAGCCCGGCGCCGTCGACGGAGTTGCGTCCGTAGGCGTCCAGCAGCAGCTCGAAGGTGGCGCCGAGGCCCGCGTAGGCCCGGTTCACGGAGGCGTCCGCGACCGGCTCCTCGCCCTCGCGGCGCACCACGACGCCCGGCAGGTCGGTGCCGTTGCGGGCGTCGTGGAGGGTGCGGCGGGGGCCGGCGGCGGGGGCCGCGGCGGTCCGGGCGGCGGCGCCGGCGACCGTGGTCAGGCGCCGGCCGGTGCGCTGGGCGGCGTCCGCCTGCAGGGTGCGGCGGGCGGGGCCGGCGAGGGCGGGGTCGTCCGAGCGCGCCAGCCTGTCGAGGATGTGCGGCGGGACGATGGTGCAGAAGACCGGGGTGTGGTTGTCCATTCCTGGACAGTGGCAGTGCGCACGCCTGATGTCACGGAAAGTGAAGGCGATTACCGAAATGGAGTGATGTGCCACTTCTGGGCTTTACTCATCGGTCGTCCCGCATACTGAAACGGGTCCCACGCTCCCGCCGGGGCTCGGCTAGTCTTCTGGGCATCATGCGTTTCGGGCTGCTTCTCCTTAGCTGCCGCGGCGAGGGCCTGTAGTCGTAGGCCGACCCCCTCCCCGCGGAGTCTGGTGCTGCTCTCGACCACGGTCGGCCCCCATCCCCGCAGGATTCCGAGGAGCCCAACGCCATGACGCAGTCGCAGTGGATCGGCCGTCCGACCCCGATCACCAACACGACGCACACCCAGCAGCCGTCCGGCATGCCGATCCACAAGTACGGCCGGTACGAGGCCGTCGACATCCCCGACCGCACCTGGCCCGAGCAGCGCATCACGAAGGCGCCCCGCTGGCTGTCCACCGACCTGCGCGACGGCAACCAGGCCCTGATCGACCCGATGAGCCCCGCGCGCAAGCGCGAGATGTTCGACCTGCTGGTACGGATGGGCTTCAAGGAGATCGAGGTCGGCTTCCCCTCCTCCGGCGAGACGGACTTCGCCTTCGTACGCTCCATCATCGAAGAGGGCGCGATCCCCGAGGACGTCACCATCTCGGTGCTGACCCAGGCCCGCGAGGATCTGATCGAGCGCACGGTGGAGTCCCTGATCGGCGCCCGCCGCGCCACCGTCCACCTGTACAACGCGACCGCGCCCACCTTCCGCCGGGTCGTCTTCCGCGGTTCCAAGGACGACATCAGGCAGATCGCCGTCGACGGCACCCGCCTGGTCATGGAGTACGCGGAGAAGCTGCTGGGCCCGGAGACCGCCTTCGGCTACCAGTACAGCCCCGAGATCTTCACCGACACCGAGCTGGACTTCGCCCTGGAGGTCTGCGAGGCGGTCTGCGACGTGTGGCAGCCCGGACCGGGCCGCGAGATCATCCTCAACCTGCCCGCGACCGTGGAGCGTTCGACGCCCTCCACCCACGCGGACCGCTTCGAGTGGATGTCGCGCAACCTGACCCGCCGCGAGCACGTCTGCCTGTCCGTCCACCCGCACAACGACCGCGGCACCGCCGTCGCCGCCGCCGAACTGGCGGTCATGGCCGGCGCGGACCGCATCGAGGGCTGCCTGTTCGGCCAGGGCGAGCGCACCGGCAACGTCGACCTGGTCACCCTGGGCATGAACCTGTTCTCCCAGGGCGTGGACCCGCAGCTGGACTTCTCGCAGATCGACGACGTCCGCCGCACCAGCGAGTACTGCAACCAGATGGAGATCCACCCGCGCCACCCGTACGCGGGCGACCTGGTCTACACCGCCTTCTCCGGCTCCCACCAGGACGCCATCAAGAAGGGCTTCGACGCGATGGAGGCCGACGCGGCCGCCGCCGGGAAGAGCGTCGACGAGATCGAGTGGGCCGTCCCGTACCTGCCGATCGACCCCAAGGACGTCGGCCGCTCCTACGAGGCCGTCATCCGGGTCAACTCCCAGTCCGGCAAGGGTGGTATCGCCTACGTCCTGAAGAACGACCACAAGCTGGACCTGCCCCGCCGGATGCAGATCGAGTTCTCGCGGATCATCCAGGCCAAGACGGACACCGAGGGCGGCGAGGTCACCCCCGCCGCGATCTGGTCCGTCTTCCAGGACGAGTACCTGCCCGACCCGCGCAACCCGTGGGGGCGCATCCAGATCCGTTCCGGGCAGACCACCACCGACAAGGACGGCGTCGACACCCTGACCGTCGAGGCGGTCGTCGACGGCGCCGAGACGCTGCTGACCGGTTCCGGCAACGGACCGATCTCCGCGTTCTTCGAGGCGCTGAACGCCGTGGGCGTCGACGTGCGGCTGCTGGACTACCAGGAGCACACCATGAGCGAGGGCGCGTCCGCGCAGGCCGCCTCGTACATCGAGTGCGCGATCGACGGAAAGGTCCTGTGGGGCATCGGCATCGACGCCAACACCACCCGGGCCTCCCTGAAGGCCGTCGTCTCCGCCGTCAACCGCGCGACTCGGTAGTACGCCACCGCCTTCCGGCGAGGAGCCGGGTGCGCCCCGGAGCGGGCGCACCCGGCTCCTCCGCACCGCCCGGCGCGGGCTCGCGGAACGCGCGGATCCGGCCATGTCGCGGGCAACCTCCCGACGGGGTGCTGACGCGGCGTCGGTCGTGTGGCTAACATCACGTCCACGCGGCAATGTTGCCGCAGCATTGCGGAGGTGTGACGTGCTGCCAACCCTGAGTGATCTGGGCCGAAAAGTGCGGGTCTGCGGCACTCGTACGTCATGGACCACCATCGGCGACGGCGAGTTCTTCTGCGCGGACTGCGGAGGCGACCGCAACTACCGCCGCCGCACCGGACGGCGCCGCTTCACCCTCCTCGGGGTGCCCCTCCTCGGCAGGGGCAGCACCGGGCCCGTCGTCGAATGCGCCGCCTGCCACACCCACTTCGGCCCCGACGCCCTCGACCACCCCACCACCGGCCGCTTCTCCGCGATGCTCCGGGACGCCGTGCACACCGTCGCCCTCGCCGTGCTCGCCTCCGGCGGCACCTCCTCGCGCCCGGTGCTGGAGACCGCCGTGCACACCCTCCGGGCCGCCGGGCTCGACGGCTGCACCGAGGACCAGCTCGTCTCCCTCATCGACGACCTCGCCGCCGACACCGGCCGGTACGTCGCCGACACCACCCCGTACGGCGCCGCCCTCGCCATCGAGCTCCACGAGGCCCTGGAACCGCTGACCCCCCATCTCGCCCCCGCGGGACGGGAGTCGATCCTCCTCCAGGGCGCCCGGATCGCCCTCGCCGACGGCCCCTACACCCAGGCCGAGCGGGAGGTGCTCACCACCGTGGGCGCCGCGCTGCGCCTCGCCGAGGACGACACCGCCCGCCTGATGGAGACCGCCCGCACCCCCTTCTGAGTCCCGCCCCGCGCCGGGGGCCGGCGTGCCCGCACACGCCGACGGGCCCGGCGGCTCTCGCCACCGGGCCCGTCCGTCGCCGGGGCCGAGCGTGCCTACGCGCCGCTCGCCTTCAGCATGTCCTCGCGCTCGACGATCTTCACGCGCTCGCGGCCCTCGGGCTCGCCCAGCGCCTTCTCGGCGGCGTCCAGCCTGTACCAGCCCTCCCAGGTGGTCCAGCGGACGCCGCGGCCGGAGAGGAAGCCCTCCACGGCGTCGGGCTCGGGGCTGGCCGGGGTCTGGAGGCGGCCGGCGGCGTGGTCGGCCAGCAGGTTGGCGACGGTCTCGTTGGCGTCGCCCTTGGTGTGGCCGATGAGGCCGACCGGGCCGCGGCGGATCCAGCCGGTGACGTACGTGGAGTCCAGGTGCCCGCCGGACTCCTCGATCACCCGGCCGCCCTCGTCGGGGACGGTGCCCGAGGCGACGTCCCAGGGGAGCTTCGGCAGTTCGTCGGAGAGGTAGCCCACCGCGCGGTAGACGGCCGTGACGTCCCAGTCCTTGAACTCGCCGGTGCCCTTGACGTTGCCCGTGCCGTCGAGCGCGGTGCGCTCGGTGCGCAGGCCCACGACCTTGCCGTCCTCGCCGAGGATCTCGGACGGGGACTCGAAGAAGTGCAGGAACAGCTTGTGCGGGCGCTCGCCGATGTCGCGGATCGCCCAGTTCTCCAGCGTCTTCGCGACCATGTCCGCCTGCTTGTTGCCGCGGCGGGTCTCGATGGAGCCGGCGTCGTAGTCGATGTCCTCGGGGTCGACGATGACCTCGATGGTGGGGGAGTGGTCCAGCTCGCGGAGCTCCATCGGGCTGAACTTCGCCTGCGCCGGGCCGCGCCGGCCGAAGACGTGGATCTCCTTGGCCCGGTTGAGCTTCAGACCCTCGTGGACGTTCGGCGGGATCTCGGTGGGCAGCAGTTCCTCGGCCGTCTTGGCGAGGATGCGGGCCACGTCGAGGGCGACGTTGCCGACGCCGAGCACCGCGACCTTCTCGGCCTCCAGGGACCAGGTGCGGGGCCAGTCCGGGTGGCCGTCGTACCAGGAGACGAAGTCGGCCGCGCCGTGCGAGCCGTCCAGCTCGACGCCCGGGATGTCGAGCGCCCGGTCCGCCGTCGCGCCGGTGGAGAAGATCACCGCGTCGTAGAAGGTGCGCAGGTCGTCGAGGGTGACGTCGGTGCCGTAGTCCACATTGCCGAAGAGGCGGATCTGCGGCTTGTCGAGCACCTGGTGCAGGGCGGTGATGATGCCCTTGATGCGCGGGTGGTCCGGGGCGACGCCGTAACGGATCAGGCCGAAGGGCGCGGGCATGCGCTCGAAGAGATCGATGGAGACGCCGGGATCGGCGGCTGCCACCTCGGACTTCAGCAGCGCATCGGCGGCGTAGATTCCGGCGGGGCCGGCTCCGACGATGGCTACCCGCAGGGGGCGGGGCATGGCAGATTCCCTTCGAGCGGCGACAAGAGGCTCGTCGACAACCCTAAACAAAGGCAAGCCTAAGTCTGTACCCGGTCCCCTTCTATGAGCTCATAAGGCAGACTTATGGGTTCTCAAAGGCCCTCTTGACAGAGGCGCCCGCGGCCGGCCGCGCGGGCGTGTCCCGGGTGCTCGTGGACCGCTGCGGCGCCCGTATCACCCGGGACACGCCGCATCCGCTCGCCGGATCGGAGCGCCGCGCGGTGGACACTGACCGTCTGATCGCGGCAGCTCTGCCCGGGGAAGGGGGTCGCACGCCATGACCCTGCCCATCGGTACCTACGTCGTCGACACCCGCACCGGACGCGTGGGCCGGTTCATGGGGCCGGCCGGCCCCTTCGTCGCGCTGAGACCCGTCGGCGGGGGCCGCGAGTGGGAGTGCGAACCCGACGAGGTCCGGCCGGCCACCGCCGCGGAGCGCATCAGCGCCGCGACGGCCTATGTGAACGCGCGCAGCCGCGGCGAGGTGACCTGATCGTCCGCCCGCCGGGTCAGTAGTAGCCCGTCTCGCCGTCCAGCAGCTCGCGGATCGCGTCGAGGTGCCCGGCGTGCCGGGCGGTCTCCTCGATCATGTGGATCACCATCCAGCGCAGCGAGGCGCCGGCCGAGCGGAAGTCGGGATGGCGGCCCACCTCGTCGAGGCCGTGGGCGGCGATGATCTCGTCCGATATCGCGCACTGCTCGCGGTAGTCGTCGAGCAGCCGTGCGAGAGGCACGCCCTCCACCCGCATGTCCAGGTCCTGGGGGTCCTCGGAGAACTGGGGGCCGTCGGCGGGACGGCCGAGGAAGAGCACCTCGAACCAGGTCTGCTCGGTCCACCGCAGATGGGAGACGATCCCCGCCACCGTCATCAGCGGCGAGGACGGCAGGACCGCGCGGTGCGCGTCCTCCTCGGCCAGGCCCTCGCACTTGAAGTGGACGATCTCGCGCTGCATCCGGAACCAGCCCGTGAGCTGGGTCCGCTCGTCCGCGCTGAATGGGGGTCGTTCCCGGGGAAGTGTCATGTCCGCGGACGCTAGTGCCCCTCCCGCCGCGACCGCACCGGCTTTTCCGGTCCGAGGGGGGGTAGGGGGAGGGCCCGCGCCTCAGGACCGGACACGCATGCCCGCCTGTCCGGTCGGGTTCGCGGACCGGGGCCGGGGAGCGGCCCGGGGTGCGGGAGAATGGCGGGCATGAGCCTCTTCCGTGACGACGGTGTCGTCCTGCGCACCCAGAAGCTGGGTGAGGCGGACCGCATCATCACGCTGCTCACCCGCGGTCACGGCCGCGTCCGGGCGGTGGCACGCGGAGTGCGGCGCACCAAGTCCAAGTTCGGGGCGCGACTGGAGCCCTTCTCCCATGTCGACGTGCAGTTCTTCGCGCGGGGCAGCGAGCTCGTGGGGCGCGGTCTGCCGCTGTGCACCCAGTCGGAGACCATCGCCGCCTACGGCAGCGGCATCGTCACCGACTACGCCCGCTACACGGCCGGCACCGCCATGCTGGAGACCGCCGAACGCTTCACCGACCACGAGGGCGAGCCGGCGGTGCAGCAGTACCTGCTGCTCGTCGGCGGTCTGCGCACCCTCGCGCGGGGCGAGCACGCGCCGAACCTCGTGCTCGACGCCTTCCTGCTGCGCTCCCTGGCCGTCAACGGCTACGCGCCCAGCTTCGACGCCTGCGCCCGCTGCGGACTGCCCGGGCCCAACCGGTTCTTCTCCGTCGCCGCGGGCGGCGCCATATGCGGTGACTGCCGGGTGCCCGGCAGCGTCGTACCCTCTGCGGAGGCCATCGCCCTGCTGAGCGCGCTGCTCACGGGCGACTGGCCGACGGCGGACGCGTGCGAGGCGCGTCACGTCAGGGAGGGCAGCGGGCTGGTGTCCGCGTATCTGCACTGGCACCTGGAGCGTGGCCTGCGCTCTCTGAGGTACGTAGAGAAGTAGCTGACGAGGAGTGGTGAGCCGCATGGCACGACGCGGAATCCTGGGACGGTCCCGCCGCGAGTACAAGGTCCCCGAGCCGCACCCCTCCGGTGCCCGTCCGCCCCGGATCCCGTCCGAGCTGGTGCCGAACCACGTGGCCTGCGTCATGGACGGCAACGGCCGCTGGGCGAAGGACCGCGGCCTGCCGCGTACCGAGGGCCACAAGGTCGGCGAGGGCGTCGTCCTCGACGTGCTCAAGGGCTGCCTGGAGATGGGCGTCAAGAACCTCTCCCTCTACGCCTTCTCCACGGAGAACTGGAAGCGCTCGCCCGACGAGGTCCGCTTCCTGATGAACTTCAACCGGGACGTCATCCGCCGCCGGCGCGACGAGATGGACGAGCTCGGCATCCGCATCCGCTGGGTGGGCCGGATGCCCAAGATGTGGAAGTCCGTGGTCCAGGAGCTCCAGGTCGCGCAGGAGCAGACCGTCGGCAACGACGCCATGACGCTGTACTTCTGCGTCAACTACGGCGGCCGGGCCGAGGTCGCGGACGCCGCGCAGGCCATCGCGCGGGACGTCGCCGCCGGGAAGCTGGACCCGGGCAAGGTCAACGAGAAGACCTTCCAGAAGTACCTCTACTACCCGGACATGCCGGACGTGGACCTCTTCCTGCGCCCCAGCGGTGAGCAGAGGACGTCGAACTACCTCATCTGGCAGTCGAGTTACGCCGAGATGGTGTTCCAGGACGTGCTGTGGCCCGACTTCGACCGGCGTGACCTGTGGCGCGCCTGCCTCGAGTACGCCCAGCGCGACCGCCGGTTCGGCGGTGCGATCCCCAACGAGGAGATCGCCGCGATGCAGGGCCGCCCGGACCCCGCGGCCGGCTGACCGGGACAGGCGCCCGCGGCGCCCGGCCGGGCGCCGCGGAGGACGCGCCGGCACGCCACCGCCCCGGTCGCGCGGGGCGCGGCCGGGGCGGGAGAGCCGGGGAGGGGATCAGGCGGGCTTCGCGGCGCACTCCGCGCAGGTGCCGAAGATCTCCACGGTGTGGGCCACGTTCACGTAGCCGTGCTGGGCGGCGACGGCCTCGGCCCACTGCTCGACGGCGGGGCCCTCGACCTCGACGGCCTTGCCGCACATCCGGCAGACCAGGTGATGGTGGTGGTCGTCGGTGGAGCAGCGCCGGTAGACGGACTCGCCGTCGCTGGTGCGCAGCACGTCGACCTCGCCCGCGTCGGCGAGCGACTGGAGCGTGCGGTAGACCGTGGTCAGGCCGACCGAGTCACCGCGGTGCTTGAGCATGTCGTGCAGCTCCTGGGCGCTGCGGAACTCGTCCACCTCGTCGAGCGCCGCCGCCACCGCGGCACGCTGCCGGGTGGACCGTCCTCGCACCGGGGCGGTGTTCCCGCCGGTTGGCGCCGTGGTCACTGGAGCCTCCTCGCCTCGCCCGCACATGTGTCGGGCCATTCTGCCAGGCCCTCACGCGGACGTGTTCCGTGCCACCGGTGCGCGGCGCCCAGCGGGCGCCGCACGCCGGTTCAGATCTTGACGTCGTCGTTCGGACGTCTGCTGCCCGGCATCGGGGCCGTGCACTCCGGTCCCTCCTGGCCTCTCGCCTCCAGGGCCCTCGCCCGCCGCCGGGCGAGCGGCGTGGCCAGCGCGGTCAGCACGACGAAGACGCCGATGGCCAGCATCACAATGGTCGCTCCCGGCGGCACGTCCTGGAAATACGAGGTGGTCGTGCCGGTGAGCGCGACCACGACGCCGATCAGGACCGACAGGGCGTAGGTGGCCCGGAACGAGCGGGTGAGCTGCTGCGCGGCGGCCACCGGGACCACCATCAGGGCGCTGACCAGCAGCAGTCCGACGACCCGCATGGCGACGCTGACCGTGACCGCGGCGGTCACCGCGATCAGCAGGTTCAGCGCGCGGACCGGGAGCCCGGTGACCCGGGCGAACTCCTCGTCCTGGCTGACGGCGAACAGCTGCCGCCGCAGACCGAGGGAGACCGCCACCACGAACGCGGCGAGCAGCACGATCGCCGTGACGTCGCTGTCGGACACCGTGGAGAGCGAGCCGAAGAGGTAGCTGGTCAGATTGGCGGTGGAGCCCGAGTCCGACAGCTCGATCAGCAG
This sequence comes from Streptomyces genisteinicus, assembly GCF_014489615.1. GTDB lineage: Bacteria > Actinomycetota > Actinomycetes > Streptomycetales > Streptomycetaceae > Streptomyces > Streptomyces genisteinicus. Next base: position 2,251,449 of record NZ_CP060825.1, on the reverse strand, counting down.
CACGCCGCCCGCCATGCCGCCGTAGAAGAGTATGGCCAGCGCGATGTCGCCCCGGGTGCGGCCGTAGGTGCGGATGAGCTCCATGAGGACGGCGCCGAGCACCGAGACCAGGGTGGCCATCCAGATGGGGTTGGCCGACATCAGGAAGCCGAGCCCCACGCCGGTCATGGCGACATGGCCGATGCCGTCGCCCATCAGGGCCTGGCGCCGCTGCACCAGGTAGATGCCGACGGCGGGCGCGGTGACGCCGACCAGCAGGGCCGCGATCAGTGCCCGCTGCATGAACGGGGACTGGAGCATTTCGATCATGTCAGCAGTCCTGTGCGGAGCGGCTCGTCGGCCGCGTGCGGATGTACGTGGTCGTGGCCGGGCAGCGCGTGCTGGCCGACTGCCTCCGGGGGCGGGCCGTCGTGGACCACGCAGCCGTCGCGCAGCACCACGGCGCGGTCGATCAGCGGCTCCAGCGGGCCCAGCTCGTGCAGCACCAGCAGCACGGTGGTCCCGGCCGCGACCTGCTCGCGCAGCGTCCCCGCGAGGACCTCCTGGCTGGCCAGGTCCACGCCGGCCATCGGCTCGTCCATGATCAGCAGTTCCGGCTCGGAGGCCAGCGCGCGGGCGATCAGCACCCGCTGGTGCTGCCCGCCGGAGAGGGCGCCCACCGGGTCCTTGGCGCGGTCGGCGAGGCCGACCAGCTCCACGGCCCGCCGCACGGCGGCCCGGTCGGCGCGCGAGGGCAGGCCGAAGGGGGCACGCGACAGCCGGCCGGAGGCCACGACCTCGCGCACGGTCGCGGGCACCCCGCTGGCGGCGGTGGTGCGCTGGGGCACGTAGCCGATGCGCCGCCACTGGCGGAAGCGGCGCAGTTCGGTGCCGAACAGCTCCACGCGCCCCTCGTCGAGCGGCACCTGGCCGATCAGGGAGCGCACGGCCGTGGACTTGCCGGAGCCGTTCGCGCCGAGCAGCGCCACCACCTCACCGCGGGTCACGGTGAGGTCGATGCCGCGCAGGACGGGCCGGGAGCCGAGCGTGGCGCGGGCTCCCCGGACGGAAATGACCGGCTCGGTGCTCATGGCGGGCCGCCTTTCGTCTGCTGGTGTCACTTCGCGCCGAGGGCCTTCTGCAGCGCGGCGAGGTTGGAGCGCATGACCTCGGTGTAGTCGTCGCCCTGGGACTTCTCGGTGATGCCCTCCAGCGGGTCGAGGACGTCCGTCTTCAGGCCGGTGTCCTTCGCGAGGGTCTTCGCGGTCCGGTCGCTGGCGAGGGTCTCGAAGAAGACGGTGGTGACCTTGTCCTTCTTCGCGATCGTCTGGAGTTCCTTGATGCGGGCCGGGCTGGGCTCCGCCTCGGGGCTGACGCCCGCGATGCTCTCCTGCTTCAGCCCGTAGGCCTCGGCGAGGTAGTCGAAGGCGGCGTGGGTGGTGATGAAGGTCTTGGTGGCGGAGTTCTTCAGGCCCTGCTCGAAGTCCTTGTCGAGGGCGGTCAGCTCGGCGACGAGGTCCTCGGTGTTCTTCTTGTACTCCGCGGCGTGGTCGGGGTCGGCCTTCTCCATCCGGGCGCCGACGCCCTCGGCGACCTCCGCGTACTTCGCGGGGTCGAGCCAGATGTGCGGGTTGGCCCCGCCCTCGGCGGCGTGGTCGTGGCCCTCGTGGCCGGCCTCGTCCTCGTGGGCGTGACCGTCGCCCTCCTCGTGGGCGTGCCCGTCGTCGTGGCCGTGCTCGCCCTCTTCGTGGGCGTGGCCCTCGTCGCCGAAGGTCTTCAGGGAGGTCAGCTCGGCCGCGTCCACCTTGTGGGCGACGTCCGCCTGCGCGATGGCCTCGTCGACGGCGGGCTGCACGCCCTTGAGGTAGAGGATGAACCCGGAGTCGTTGAGCTCGGCCGTCTGACGGGGCTTGAGCTCCAGGTCGTGCGGCTCCACGCCCGGCTTGGTGAGGGTGGTCACCGAGACGTTGTCGCCGCCTATCCGCTCGGCCAGGAACTGCATCGGGTAGAACGACGTCACGACCTTCAGCCTGCCGTCGTCCGTGCGCTCGGCGGCGTCGGAGGTGGAGCAGGCGGAGACGGCCAGCAGGCCGAGCCCGACGGCTCCGGCGACGGCGGTGGTGGGTATCAGACGGCGTACGTTCATGACAGTCATTTTCATCAAAAACGGAAACGATTGTCAATAAACCTGACTGCGGTCTCCGTCACCCGGACCGGACGCTTACCGATTTGATCCCAGGGGTGCGGCCGCCGGTAACCTGAAGCATTCGCCGTTCGCCGTCGTACTGAAGAGAGCACCGTGGCCGCCGACAAGATCGACACGATCGTCAACCTGAGCAAGCGCCGTGGCTTTGTCTACCCCTGCAGTGAGATCTACGGCGGTCAGCGTGCCGCCTGGGACTACGGGCCGCTGGGTGTCGAGCTCAAGGAGAACATCAAGCGCCAGTGGTGGCGCTACATGGTCACCTCGCGCGAGGACGTCGTGGGTATCGACTCGTCGGTGATCCTGGCCACCGAGGTCTGGGAGGCCTCGGGCCACGTCGCCACCTTCACGGACCCGCTGACCGAGTGCACCTCGTGTCACAAGCGCTTCCGCGCCGACCACCTGGAGGAGGCGTACGAGGAGAAGCACGGCCGCCTCCCCGAGAACGGCCTCGCCGGCCTCAGCTGCCCCCACTGCGGCAACAAGGGCACCTTCACCGAGCCCAAGCAGTTCTCCGGTCTGCTCTCCACCCACCTCGGCCCGACCCAGGACTCCGGTTCCGTCGCCTACCTGCGTCCCGAGACGGCGCAGGGCATCTTCACCAACTTCGGCCAGGTGCTCCAGACCTCGCGCAAGAAGCCGCCCTTCGGTATCGCGCAGATGGGCAAGTCCTTCCGCAACGAGATCACGCCCGGCAACTTCATCTTCCGCACCCGCGAGTTCGAGCAGATGGAGATGGAGTTCTTCGTCAAGCCGGGCGAGGACGAGAAGTGGCAGGAGTACTGGATGGAGCAGCGCTGGAACTGGTACACCGGTCTCGGCCTGCGTGAGGAGAACATGCGCTGGTTCGAGCACCCGCAGGAGAAGCTCTCCCACTACTCCAAGCGCACCGCCGACATCGAGTACCGCTTCCAGTTCGGCGGCAGCGAGTGGGGCGAGCTCGAGGGTGTCGCCAACCGCACCGACTACGACCTGTCCGCGCACTCCAAGGCGTCCGGCACCGACCTGCAGTACTTCGACCAGGACGCCGGCGAGCGCTGGACCCCGTACGTCATCGAGCCCGCGGCCGGTGTCGGCCGCACGATGCTGGCCTTCCTGCTGGACGCCTACAACGAGGACGAGGCGCCCAACGCGAAGGGCGTCATGGAGAAGCGCGCCGTGATGCGCCTCGACCCGCGCATCGCACCGGTCAAGGTCGCGGTCCTGCCGCTGAGCCGCAACGCGCAGCTCTCGCCGAAGGCGAAGGGCCTCGCCGCCGACCTCCGGCAGAACTGGAACATCGAGTTCGACGACGCCGGCGCCATCGGCCGCCGCTACCGCCGCCAGGACGAGATCGGCACGCCGTACTGCGTCACCGTCGACTTCGACACGCTCGACGACAACGCCGTCACCGTGCGCGAGCGTGACTCCATGAAGCAGGAGCGCGTGTCCCTGGACCAGATCCAGGGCTACCTCGGCAGCCGTCTGCTCGGCTGCTGACACCCGCGCCGCGGACACCCGCCGGAGCCCCCGGCCGACGCCGAGTCGGCCGGGGGCTCCGGCGCGTCCGGGAACGGGTCGGCCGGGGGCGGCCCCCGCCCGCCGGGCCGGGAGCCGCCCCCGCCCGCCGGGCGGACCGGCTACGGGCCGGGAGCCGGGCAGTCGGGCAGCGGAACGGGGCCGGGCTCTGGCCCCCGGGCTGGTGCCGGGCCCCGGTCTGCGAGCCCCCGGGCGGCGGGAGCCCCTGTGAAGGTCAGGCCCCTGGGGCCCCGGCCCGGGACGAGGGGCCTGGGCTCAGGGGCGGAGGCCGCGCAGCAGCAACCCCACCACCTCGTCGAACTCGGTGTCGGCGGTGGGCGAGCGCCAGCCGGGTGCGTGGGCCGGGTCGTGGAAACGCGCGGTGGCGGCGAACACCGCCCGTGCCGACGCCGCCGGGTCGGGGGCCTCGAACTCCCCGGCCGCCACCCCCTCCTCCAGGATCCGCCGGACCTGGTCCTCCAGCACCGTCAGATGCCGGTCCACGACACCGCTGCTCTCGTCGATCAGCACGTTGTACGTCGCGAACAGCTCGGGGTCGCCGCCCGCCTTCTCCCGCTTGGCCTCGAAGAGCGTCGCGAGCCAGTCGCGCAGCTTCTCGGGGGCGGGGCCGGGCGAGGCGGTCAGCTCCTCCAGCGTGCCCTCGGTCCGGCCGAGCCAGCGGTGGGTCACCGCCTCCCGCAGCTCCGCCTTGGTCCGGAAGTGCCGGTAGACGCTGCCGTGACTGACGCCGAGCGCGCGTGCCACGTCGACGACGGTCGCCTTCGCCGGGCCGTAGCGGCGCAGCACCTCCTCGGTGGCTTCGAGGATGCGCTCGGGGGTGAGGGCTTCGGGCGTCATGGCGTCTGCGCTGCCTTTCGGTGGTCACGGCTCACGCGACCGTACCCAAGGATCAGTGCTCGCTGTCCAGATGGGCCATCTGCGCCGCCGGGTACCGCTCGCCGGCCGCCGAGCCCGCGGGCACGGCCCGCTCGATCGCGGCCAGGTCGTCCGCGGTGAGGGCGACGTCCAGTGCGCCGAGTGCCTCCTGGAGACGCACACGGGTGCGGGCGCCGATGAGCGGCACGATGTCCGTGCCGCGGCTGAGCACCCAGGCGATGGCCGCCTGCGCGGTGCTGATGCCCTTCTGCTCCGCCACGGTGCGCAGGCGGTCGGCCAGGTCCAGGTTGCGGTGGAGGTTCGCGCCCTGGAAGCGGGGGCTCATGCCGCGGAAGTCGCCCGCCGTCAGCTCGCGGTCCCGGGTGAAGTGCCCGCTGATCAGGCCGCGGGAGAGCACCCCGTAGGCGGTCACGCCGATGCCGAGTTCACGGACGGTCGGGAGGATCGTCTCCTCGATGCCGCGCGACAGCAGGGAGTACTCGATCTGGAGGTCCGCCACCGGGGCGGTGGCCGCGGCTCTGCGAATGGTGTCCGCTCCGGCCTCCGACAGCCCGATGTGGCGGACGTGCCCCGCCTCCACCAGCTCAGCGATGGCGCCGACGGTCTCCTCGATCGGTACGTCCGGGTCGACGCGGGCGATCCGGTAGACGTCGATGTGGTCGGTGCCGAGGCGCTGGAGGCTGTAGGCGGCGAAGTTCTTCACCGCGGAGGGGCGGCCGTCGTATCCGGTGAAGCCGCCCTCGACGGTCCGCAGAGCGCCGAACTTGACGCTGACGACCGCCTGTTCCCGGGCGGCGGGGGGTGCGGTGCGCAGGGCCTCGGCGATGAGCAGCTCGTTGTGGCCCATGCCGTAGAAGTCGCCGGTGTCGAGGAGGGTGACGCCGGCGTCGAGGGCGGCGTGGATCGTCGCGACCGACTCCGTGCGGTCGGCGGCCCCGTAGAGCGCGGACATGCCCATGCAGCCGAGGCCGAGGGCCGAGACCTGGGGCCCGGTGGCGCCGAGGGTGCGGACGGGGCGGGGGAGCTGGGCGGCGGAGGAGGTCATGAGGTCTCCCGGGGACGTGTCGGTGCCGTTCGATCGGGTCGCCTTCCACGATGGCATGACTGATGACAGATTTCAATATCTGTCATCAGTCATCCGTCGATCGGGTGTTCCGCGGAAAATCGGATGCCCCGGGGGCGAGGGGCGCGCTACCTTCGGGGCATGTCTTCGTTCTTCCAGATCTACGAGTGAGAGCGCGGCGGCCACGCCGCCCACGCCGGACGCGTCACCAGTCACTTCTCACCCCGATGGGAGAACCCCATGGCCAAGAGCCGCAACAACCTCCTCGGTGTCGGAGGGCAGCGCAAGAAGCTGTCCCGCAGCGGCGCGCAGGGCGACGTGCGCGCCGAGGCGGCCGACCGCAAGGCGGCCGTCGACCAGAAGCAGGAGCTGCTGCGCAGGATGCGCGAGCGCGCCGAGTCCGGAGCGGAGCAGCCCGCTCCGGCCGCTGAGGGGCAGGAAGGCTCCGCCTCCTGATCCCGCGCATCTCCTGATCCTGCGCACTTCATGACCCCGCGCACTTCCTGATCCCGCGCACCCGCCGAGGGTCCGGACCGCCGCTCCGCCGGCGGTCCGGACCCTTCGCGTTTCCGGGGCTCGCCCCCGACCGCCGGGGACACGTCCCGCATCACCCAATAGCGGACATATTGCCCGCCGGAGGGATAGATTTCCGCTCGTCGCACGGGCGTCGCTGCCGCGTCGCCCCAGAAGCCGAGTGGGGGCGCCATGAGCGGGAGCATCGAACGGACCGGGAGCCACGAGATCCCCCCGCCGACGGCGAAGCTGTCCCTGACGACGCTCACCGCGATGGTGGTCGGCTCGATGGTGGGGGCCGGCGTCTTCTCCCTGCCGAGCCGCTTCGCGCAGGAGACCGGGGTCGCGGGGGCCCTGATCGCCTGGGCGATCGCCGGGACGGGCATGCTGATGCTGGCGTTCGTCTTCCAGTCGCTGGCCGTGCGCCGGCCCGACCTGGACGCCGGTGTGTACGCGTACGCCAAGGCCGGTTTCGGCGAGTACCTGGGCTTCTTCTCGGCGTTCGGCTACTGGGCCAGCGCCTGCGTCGGCAACGTGACCTACTGGGTCCTCATCATGTCCACCATCGGCGCGGTCTGGCCCGCCCTCGGCGACGGCGACACCCTGCTCGCCGCGGTGCTCTCCACGCTCGGGCTGTGGGGGTTCTTCCTGCTGATCCGCCGCGGGGTGAAGGAGGCCACGGCGATCAACCGCGTCGTCACGGTCGCCAAGATCGTCCCGATCCTCGTCTTCGTCGTGATCGCGCTCTTCTACTTCGACGCCGGGGTCTTCGCCGACAACTTCGCGGGCGCGGACTACGCCGGGTCCCTGTTCAACCAGGTCCGCGGCACCATGCTGGCCACGGTCTTCGTCTTCCTCGGCGTCGAGGGCGCCAGCGTGTACTCCCGGCACGCCAAGCGGCGCGCCGACGTCGGCAGGGCGACCGTGCTCGGCTTCCTGAGCGTCTTCGCCGTCTTCGCGTCGGTCACCGTCGTGTCCTACGGCATCATGCCGATGGGCGAGATCGCCGAGCTGCGCCAGCCGTCCATGGCCGGCGTCCTGGAGCACGCGGTCGGCACCTGGGGGAAGGTGTTCATCAGCGTCGGGCTGATCGTGTCGGTGCTCGGCGCCTATCTGGCGTGGACGCTGATGGCCGCCGAGGTGCTGTTCGTGGCGGCGAAGGACGAGGACATGCCCCGCTTCCTCGGCCGCTCGTCCGGCGACGACGTGCCGGTGCCCGCGCTGATGATGACGACGCTGCTGAGCCAGCTCGTGCTGATCGTGACGCTGTTCTCGGACGACGCCTTCAACTTCGCGCTCGACCTCACCAGTGCGCTGAGCCTGATCCCGTTCCTGCTGGCGGCGGCGTTCGCCCTGAAGACCGGGCTGCGTCCGGACGAGCGGACGGCGGGCGGCGCCGTCACGGGGCGGGAGATCACGGTGGCCGCCGTCGCCACCGGCTACACCGCGTTCCTGCTCTTCGCCGCCGGGCTGAAGTTCGTGCTCGTGTCGTTCATCGTCTACGCGCCGGCGACGCTGCTGTTCGTGAAGGCCCGCCGCGAGCAGGGCCGGCCGCTGTTCTCCCCGCGCGAGCTCATCATCTGCGCGGTCTCCGTGGCGGGGGCCGTGCTGGGCGTGGTGGCCCTCGCCGTCGGCTGGATCAGCCTGTGAACGGGTGAGACCGGGCCCACCCGCCCCGGTCCGCCCCGCGCCGCGGACCGGAGGCGGCCCGCCCCGCGCCGCGGACCGGAGGCGCCCCGCCCCGTCCGCGGCCGGACGGCGCCGGCGGCAGGACGGGGCACCCGGTGCCGGAGCCGCGGGTGCCGTGCCCCACGCGGCCGCCGAGGGGTCCGGCGGATGCGGGACAATGGGCGGATGACCACGCTCGCCACCGCCGCCTCCAGCCTCCGGATCGGCCCGCACACCGTGCAGCCGCCGGTGGTGCTCGCCCCCATGGCCGGGATCACCAACGCCCCGTTCCGCACCCTGTGCCGCGAGTTCAGCGGGGGCAAGGGCCTGTTCGTCAGCGAGATGATCACCACCCGCGCCCTGGTGGAGCGCAACGAGAAGACCATGCAGCTGATCCACTTCGACGCGACCGAGACGCCGCGCTCGATCCAGCTGTACGGCGTGGACCCGGTGACGGTCGGCAAGGCCGTGCGGATGATCGTGGACGAGGATCTCGCCGACCACATCGACCTGAACTTCGGCTGCCCGGTCCCCAAGGTGACCCGCAAGGGCGGCGGCTCCGCCCTCCCGTACAAGCGGAACCTGCTGCGCGCGATCCTCCGCGAGGCGGTGGGCAACGCGGGCGCCCTGCCGGTCACCATGAAGATGCGCAAGGGCATCGACGACGACCACATCACCTTCCTCGACGCGGGCCGGATCGCCGTCGACGAAGGGGTGACGGCCATCGCGCTGCACGGCCGCACGGCCGCGCAGCACTACGGGGGCACGGCGGACTGGGACGCCATCGCCCGTCTGAAGGAGCACGTCCCGGAGATCCCGGTGCTCGGCAACGGGGACATCTGGTCGGCCGACGACGCGCTGCGGATGGTGCGCGAGACGGGCGTCGACGGCGTGGTCGTCGGCCGGGGCTGCCTGGGCCGGCCGTGGCTCTTCGGGGACCTGGTGGCGGCCTTCGAGGGCCGCCCCGGCGAGTACGCGAAGCCCGCGCTGCGCGAGGTCGCGGACGTGATGCTGCGCCACGCGACGCTGCTGGGGGAGTGGATCGGCGACGAGTCGCGCGGCGTCATCGACTTCCGCAAGCACGTGGCCTGGTACCTGAAGGGCTTCGCGGTGGGTTCCGAGATGCGCAAGCGGCTGGCGGTGACCTCGTCCCTGGAAGAGCTCGGCGCTCAGTTGAGCGAGCTGGACCTGGACCAGCCGTGGCCCGCGGGCGCCGACGGTCCCCGGGGCCGGACGTCGGGGAACAACCGTGTGGTGCTGCCGGACGGCTGGCTGAAGGATCCCTACGACTGCGCGGGTGTCGGCGAGGACGCGGAGCTGGACACCTCGGGCGGCTGAGCCCGGTGCCACCGGGTCCGGATGATGGAATTCCGGCCGCCCGGACGGCGTGATCCTCGCCACCCCTGATAGGGGTCGCGCTCAGATGAGCGAAAATTGGACGCCTGCACCTCCCGAAGGGTGGCACTCAGTGCCACCCTTTTGGCGTTCGAGGCGTGCCGGCGGTTCTCACCCTCCGTTGATGGATGATCGATCAACGATCACGCTTCGCGCTGATGCGTTCAGAAGTCGAAGGAATCATTCCGCTCATCCGTGCGCGTCGGGCACTTTCGATCTGGTGGCGGACGAGTGGTTAAGGCCGTATGACGCGCAAGTGGACGTACCCAGACGCCTTTGATCTGGGTATGTTCCTCGCCGTCAGGGCAGCCACCCGAGTCCTCGAGGAGTCGAGACCCGTGTCGGAAAACAAAGATCAGAAGTTCGTCTACGACTTCACCGAGGGCAACAAGGATCTGAAGGACCTTCTCGGTGGCAAGGGCGCGAACCTCGCCGAGATGACCAACCTCGGACTTCCGGTCCCTCCCGGGTTCACGATCACCACCGAGGCGTGCAAGGTCTACCTCGACAGCGGCGACGAGCCGCCCGCGCTCCGCGACGAGGTGAGTGCGCACCTCGACGCCCTGGAGCGGTCCATGGGCAAGAAGCTCGGCCAGGCCGACGACCCGCTGCTCGTGTCGGTGCGCTCGGGAGCCAAGTTCTCGATGCCCGGCATGATGGACACCGTCCTCAACATCGGCCTCTCCGACGAGTCGGTCACGGGCCTCGCCGCCCAGGCCGGCGACGAGCGCTTCGCCTGGGACTCGTACCGCCGCCTGATCCAGATGTTCGGCAAGACCGTGCTGGGCGTCGACGGCGAGCTCTTCGAGGACGCGCTGGACGAGGCCAAGGCCGCCAAGAAGGTCGCCGTCGACACCGACCTCGACGCCGCCGACCTGAAGAAGCTCGTCGCGCGCTTCAAGGAGATCGTCACGGCCGAGGCCGGACGGGACTTCCCGCAGGACCCGCGCGAGCAGATGGACCTCGCGATCCACGCGGTCTTCGACTCGTGGAACACCGACCGCGCCAAGCTCTACCGCCGCCAGGAGCGCATCCCCGGCGACCTCGGCACCGCGGTCAACGTCTGCTCCATGGTCTTCGGCAACCTCGGCCCGGACTCCGGCACCGGCGTCGCCTTCACCCGGGACCCCGCCTCCGGCCACCAGGGCGTGTACGGCGACTACCTGCAGAACGCCCAGGGCGAGGACGTCGTCGCCGGCATCCGCAACACCGTGCCGCTGGCGGACCTGGAGTCCATCGACAAGGCGTCGTACGACCAGCTGATGCAGATCATGGAGACCCTGGAGAACCACTACCGGGACCTCTGCGACATCGAGTTCACCATCGAGCGCGGCCAGCTGTGGATGCTCCAGACCCGCGTCGGCAAGCGCACCGCGGGCGCGGCCTTCCGGATCGCCACCCAGCTCGTCGACCAGGGCCTGATCGACGAGGCCGAGGCGCTCCAGCGGGTCAACGGCGCGCAGCTGGCACAGCTGATGTTCCCCCGCTTCGACGACGGCGCCACCACCGAGCTGCTGGGCCGCGGCATCGCCGCGTCGCCGGGCGCGGCGGTCGGCAAGGCCGTCTTCGACTCCTACACGGCCGTCAAGTGGTCGCGGTCGGGCGAGAAGGTCATCCTCATCCGCCGTGAGACCAACCCGGACGACCTGGACGGCATGATCGCCGCCGAGGGCATCCTGACCTCGCGCGGCGGCAAGACCTCGCACGCGGCCGTCGTCGCGCGCGGCATGGGCAAGACCTGTGTCTGCGGCGCCGAGGACCTGGAGGTCGACACCAAGCGCCGCCGGATGACGGTGGGCGGGACGGTCGTCGAGGAGGGCGACGTCGTCTCCATCGACGGCTCCACCGGCAAGGTCTACCTCGGCGAGGTCCCTGTCGTGCCGTCCCCCGTCGTCGAGTACTTCGAGGGCCGGATGCACGCCGGCGCCGACGACGCGGACGAGCTCGTCCAGGCGGTCCACCGGATCATGGCCTACGCGGACCGGGTACGCCGGCTGCGCGTACGCGCCAACGCGGACAACGCCGAGGACGCGCTGCGCGCCCGCCGCTTCGGCGCCCAGGGCATCGGCCTGTGCCGCACCGAGCACATGTTCCTCGGCGAGCGACGCGAGATGGTCGAGAAGCTGATCCTCGCCGACACCGACGAGGAGCGCGAGGAGGCCCTGAAGGCCCTGCTGCCGCTCCAGAAGAAGGACTTCGTCGAGCTGTTCGAGGCGATGGACGGGCTGCCGGTGACGGTGCGCCTGCTCGACCCGCCGCTGCACGAGTTCCTGCCCGACATCACCGAGCTGTCGGTGCGCGTCGCCCTCGCCGAGGCCCGCAAGGACGCCAACGAGAACGACCTGCGCCTGCTCCAGGCCGTGCACCGGCTGCACGAGCAGAACCCGATGCTCGGTCTGCGCGGTGTCCGCCTCGGCCTGGTCATCCCCGGCCTGTTCGGCATGCAGGTGCGGGCCATCGCCGAGGCCGCCGCCGAGCGTGTGGAGGCGAAGGGCGACCCGCGTGCGGAGATCATGATCCCGCTGGTGGGCACGGTCCAGGAGCTGGAGATCGTCCGCGACGAGTCCGAGGCGGTCATCGCGGAGGTCGCGCGGAAGACCGGCGTCGACCTGAAGCTGGCCCTCGGCACGATGATCGAGCTGCCGCGGGCGGCGCTGACCGCCGGCCAGATCGCGGAGGCCGCGGAGTTCTTCTCCTTCGGCACCAACGACCTGACGCAGACGGTGTGGGGCTTCTCCCGCGACGACGTGGAGGCGAGCTTCTTCACCGCCTACCTGGAGAAGGGCATCTTCGGCGTCAGTCCGTTCGAGACGATCGACAAGGACGGCGTGGGCGCCCTGGTCCGCGACGCCGCCGCGGCGGGCCGGGCCACCCGGCCCGACCTGAAGCTCGGCGTCTGCGGCGAGCACGGCGGCGACCCGGAGTCGGTGCACTTCTTCCACGAGGTGGGCCTCGACTACGTCTCCTGCTCGCCGTTCCGGATCCCGGTGGCGCGTCTCGAGGCGGGCCGCGCGGCCGCTCAGTCGGCGGGCAGCGACTCCCGCTGAGGCGGGCGAGGACTCCCGCCGGCGGCGGGAGGTGCTCGGTCAACGGCGCCCGAGCACGGACCGTTCCGGGGCCGCCATCCGGGCCGGGGCACGAAACCCGGAGCCAGTACCCGACCCTCACCGGCGTCCCGGTGGCGGTCCCGGAATCACAGCGGAAGGGGCAGGCGCCCTGTGCGAGGCGCCTGCCCCTTCCGCTGTCCGCGCTTCGGGCCCGCCGGGGCCGCCGGGGCCGCCGGATTTCGCGGGCCCGTACGGGCTTCTCTGCTGACCCGTTGTTCAGTTGAATTACGGACGTTTAACGATGAGCGAATTCCTGCCGTTTCCCGAGCAAAGAACCGGAGGAGTGCGACCGGCGGATCCCCACCCACCGGTCGCACTCCATTACCCGTGCCGGACACGGAGCCGCAGCCTCCACCACCGCCGCCGGACGCACAGGCCCCCCACGGTCCTTACTGCGTCACATCGGTGATGAAGGCTTCATGCCCGACGTCGTACAGCCTTTCGGTTGCCCCTGCGGTGCCGCGAGGCGTTTCAACTGTGGCTGAAACACCGTGGTAACAACCTGTGATTGAGTGCATACTCATTGATGGGGGCGATTGCGGGTGCAACAAGTGGGGGTTCGGTGCTTCGTATTCATTTCCACGCGGATGATCTGGCGCGCGTCAGGATGGCCGCCGGTCCCGACGCGCTCTGGGAATCGATGCTGAGTTTCCATCGGCTCAGGGACCGCAGGGGCTCCGTCGTGTTCGGTGAATGGCGGTCGGAGGCACGCGTCCGGTTGAAAGGTGAAACGCGTCTGCTGGCCCAACTGGTTCCGCCGCGCGGGTATTTCCCGGATTTCCTGACGCCCGCGCAGGGCCGTGACGGCCTCGAGGCGGGCCTCGCGGCCCTGCGGGAGACCCCGCCCGAGCGGCTGCGCGCGGAAGTGGCCCTGACGGCCGCCCACCGCTCCCCGCTGCGGGTGCTGCCCGCCCGGCTGGCGGCCCTCTCCGAGGGCGGCACGGACGCCGTGGGCCACCTCGTCGACGCCCTGCGCGCCTACCACCGTGCCGCCCTGGAGCCGTACTGGCCGCACGTGCGGGCCAGGGTGGAGGCGGACCGGGCGGCGCGCGGGCGCGCCCTCCTCGACGGCGGCGCCGCCGAACTCCTCGCCTCCCTGCCCCCGGTGCTGCGCTGGCGGGCCCCGGTCCTGGAGGCCGACTACCCGGTCGACCGGGAGCTCCACCTCGACGGGCGGGGTCTGCTGCTCCAGCCCTCGTTCTTCTGCCGCGGCACCCCCGTGGTGCTGCGCGACCCCTCGCTGCCGCCGGTCCTGGTCTACCCCGTCCAGCACAGCGGCGAGTCCGCCCTGCCGGAGGCGGCGGGCGCCTCGCTGGGCCGGCTCGTCGGCCACACCCGCTCGGCGGTCCTCCAGGCCATCCGGCACGGCTGCACCACCAGCGAGCTGGCCCGCAGGGCGGGGGTGTCCCTCGCCTCCGCGAGCCAGCACGCCGCGGTGCTCCGTGAGTCTGGCCTGGTCGTCACCCTGCGCCACGGGAACGCGGTCCTCCACACCCTGACCCCGCTGGGCGCCGCCCTGCTGCGCGGCGGGGTCCCGGCGGAGCCCCGGCCCGAGCCCGGACCCGAGGCCCGCCCCTACGCGCGGAACGGACCGGTCACCTCGTAGGTGATGCCGCCCGACGAGCTGCCGGAGGTGCCGCGCTGGCTGGAGAAGTACAGCCGGCGCCCGTCGGGCGAGAAGGCGGGCCCGCAGATCTCGGAGCCGGACTGCCCGGTGATCCGCAGGAAGGGCGCCACCACGTCGTCCGGGGTGATGACGCAGATGTCCATGGTGCCGCCGTCCTCGGCGACGAACAGGTCGCCGGACGCCGAGCCGGTGACGTTGTCCACCCCGGTGAGGGGCGCGGAGCCCCCGGTGACCAGCGAGTCGTCGTAGGCGAGTTCGTAGGTGTTCGACGCCAGGTTCAGCTGCCAGAGCCGGTTGTCGCCCTTGGTGGTGAACCACACGGTGTCGTTGGCGTAGTGGCAGCCCTCGCCGCCGTTGAACCGCTTCGCCCCGGACACCTGGTCGCGGGTGACGGTGGGGGAGCCGTCCGGGTCCGGCACGTTCGCCCAGGTGAAGGAGCCGGACGTCGCCGAGCCGGCGACCAGCACCTGGAGCGTGCCGGCCGACAGGCTGCCCCAGGCCGCGGGCACGAAGCGGTACAGGCAGCCGTTGGTCTCGTCCTCGGTGAGGTAGACGACCCTGCGGACGGGGTCGGCCGCGGCGGCCTCGTGCTTGAAGCGGCCCATCGCCGGGCGCTGCACGGCCGCGTTCACGCCGTACGGGTCGGCCTCGTACACGTAGCCGAGGCTGACCTCCTCGCAGGACAGCCAGGTGTTCCAGGGCGTCCTGCCGCCCGCGCAGTTCTGGCGGGTGTTCGACAGGATGCGGTAGGCGCCCGTGACCGTGCCCGAGGAGTCGAAACGCACCGCGCTCGCGCCGCCGGACGGGTTGATCTCGGAGTTGGAGACGTAGATCCAGCCCGTGCCGTCCGCGAAGCAGGCGCCGCCGTCGGGGGCGTTGTGCCAGGTGTACGAGGTGGAGCCGACCTTCTGGCCGGAGCGGGCGATCACCCGGCTGGTGAAGCCGGCCGGGAGCCGGATGCCGTTGGCGTCCGCCGCGCCGAGCGCCCCGTACGGGCCCGCGCCGGGCTGCGCGGGCGCCGCGGAGGCGGCGCCCTGCCAGAGGGTGAAGCCGAACGCTGCGGCGGACGTGCCGACGACCGCTCCGCGCAGGAAACTGCGACGTTCCACGTGTCACTCCAGAGAGGGGATGACCGCCCCGCGGCGCCGGCCGGCGCCGCGGGGTCGCGCGCCGCAGAACCTAGGCGGGGCGAGTTGCGTCCACCTCAACGCGGGGTGACGGTGAGCGGGTGCGCGGTGTGAAGAAAAAACCTCCGGCCGGACCGATGAGATCTCCACGGCCCGCCCGTCTACCCATTCGACAGCACCGCACGGAGCACCGCATGACGAGAGAGAGCGCACCATGTCTCAGATGATCTTCCTGAACCTGCCGGTCAAGGACCTCGAGACCAGCAAGGCCTTCTGGAACAAGCTGGGTTACTCCTTCAACCCGCAGTTCACCGACGAGAACGCGGCGTGCCTCGTCATCAGCGACACCATCTTCGCGATGCTGCTCACGGAGCAGCGCTTCAAGGACTTCACCAAGAAGGAGATCACGGACGCCACCACGTCCACCGAGGCGATCTTCGCGCTCAGCGCCGAGAACCGCGAGGCCGTGGACACCCTGGTCGACGGCGCCCTGGCGGCCGGCGGCTTCCCGTCCGGCGAGACCCAGGACTTCGGCTTCATGTACGGCCGCGCCTTCCAGGACGTCGACCACCACAACTGGGAGGTCATGTGGATGGACGTCGAGGCCATGCAGGAGGCGACGGCCGGCGAGTGACCGGCGGGCAGGGGCATGCCCCCGGGCCGGGTGAGCGGACACCGGCTCCGGGGGCAGGTCGTGCCCGGGGAAGCGCCCGTGCGCAGAAGTGCCGCCCACGCGCCGCGGGGAGTCAGGGCAGTGACCGGCGGCGCGTGGGCGGAGTCCACGGGGCGGGCTCAGTGCAGCCGCACCTCGTATGCCGTCACCGCGACCTCCTCGTCGTCGAGGCAGGCTCCCGTCTCCAGGTCGAAGCGCTGCTTGAGCAGCGGTGACGCGACGTACGGGCGGCCCGCCGCGGTGCCGATCAGACCGCGCGACAGGACCTGAGCCCCGCCGAACGGGTCCCGGTTGTCGATCGCGTACGGCCGGCCGTCGCGGTCCAGGAAGAGCGCGGCCTGGCTGCCGCCGGGGAGCAGCGCCGCGACACCGCGCCCGGGGATGAGCCGGGCGAGGGGGCACACGGCCAGCCAGTCCCCGCCGATCTTGATCTGGAGCTGGACGTCCGTCTTCTCAGGGGCGATGGTCATCGGGCGGCGCTTCCTTCCAGTGCTTCGTCCAGCGGACGGATGGTCAGCAGGGGCAGATCGGGCTTGACCTGGTCCCGCTCGGGCACGAACTTCACCGTGGGGTCGGGCACGTCGGGCGCGTTCACGAAGGAGACGAACCGCATCAGGCGCTCCGGGTCGTCGAGCGTCTCGGCCCATTCGTCGCGGTAGCCGGCGACGTGGTCGGCCATCAGCGACTCCAGTTCGGCGCAGATGCCCAGCGAGTCGTCGACCACCACGTCGCGTACGTGGTCGAGGCCGCCCTCGATCCGCTCCAGCCAGGTGGAGGTCCGCTCCAGGCGGTCTGCGGTGCGGATGTAGAACATCAGGAACCGGTCGATCAGCCGGATCAGTTCGCCGTCGGAGAGGTCCTGCGCGAGCAGGTCGGCGTGGCGCGGGGTGGCGCCGCCGTTGCCGCCCACGTAGAGGTTCCAGCCGTTCGCCGTGGCGATCACGCCGAAGTCCTTCGACTGGGCCTCCGCGCACTCGCGCTGGCAGCCGGAGACCGCCGACTTCAGCTTGTGCGGCGACCGCAGGCCCCGGTAGCGCAGCTCCAGGTCGATCGCCATGCGGACCGAGTCCTGCACCCCGTACCGGCACCAGGTCTGCCCCACACAGGACTTCACGGTCCGCAGCGCCTTCCCGTAGGCGTGCCCGGACTCGAAGCCCGCGTCCACCAGCCGGCCCCAGATCTGCGGCAGCTGGTCCACCCGGGCGCCGAAGAGGTCGATCCGCTGACCGCCGGTGATCTTGGTGTAGAGGCCGAAGTCCCGGGCGACCTCGCCGATCACGATCAGCTTCTCCGGGGTGATCTCGCCGCCGGGGATGCGGGGCACGATCGAGTACGACCCGTTCTTCTGCATGTTGGCCAGGAAGTGGTCGTTGGTGTCCTGGAGCGCCGCCTGCTCGCCCTCCAGCACGTATCCGCTCGCGCCGATGGTCGGGGCCAGCGAGGCGATGATCGAGCCGACGGTGGGCTTGCAGACCTCGCATCCGTTGCCGCCGCGGGCGGCCTCACGGCCGTGGGCGTCGAGGAGCTGCTGGTAGGAGGTGATGCGCAGGGCCCGGACGATCTCGTAGAGCTCCTGGCGGGTCTGGCCGAAGCAGGGGCACAGGCCCTTGTCGACCTCGACGCCCGACGCCTCCAGTTCGGCGTTGACGAGCTGTCCCAGCACCTTGACGCAGCTGCCGCAGCCGGTGCCGGCCTTGGTGCACTTCTTCACCTCGGGCACGGTGGTGCACCGGTGGTCGGTGACCGCGCCGCGGATGGTGCCCTTGGTGACGTTGTGGCAGGAGCAGACGACCGCCTCGTCCGGGAGGGCGGCCGGGCCGAGCGCCACGGGCGCGCCCGCGCCGGCGGGCAGCACCAGCTGCTCGGCGGAGACCGGCGGCTTGGATCCGGTGAAGGCCCGCAGGGTGCCGTACTGCTCGGCGTCGCCGACCAGGATGCCGCCGAGCAGCGTCCCGTCGGCGCCGATCACGAGCTTCTTGTAGAGCCCGGCACGGGAGTCGGAGTACACCACGTCGAGGCAGCCCTCGGCGGTGCCGTGGGCGTCGCCGAACGAGGCGACGTCCACGCCGAGCAGCTTCAGCTTGGTGGAGAGGTCGGCGCCGGTGAAGGACGACACCTCGCCCTCCAGCGCGGCGGCTGCCGTCTCGGCCATCTCGTATCCGGGGGCCACCAGACCGTAGACGCGTCCGTCGGAGGCGAGCGCGCACTCGCCGATGGCGAAGACCGCCGGGTCGGAGGTGCGGCACTGCTCGTCGACGACGATGCCGCCGCGCTCGCCGACCGCGAGCCCCGCCTCCCGGGCCAGCTGGTCCCTGGGGCGCACACCGGCGGAGAAGACCACCATGTCGGTCGGGAGCACCGAGCCGTCGGACAGGGCCATGCCCGTGACGGCGCCCGTCTCCCCGGCGACGACCTCCTGGGTGCCGACGCCGGTGTGGACGGAGAGCCCCATGGTCTCGATGGTGCGCAGCAGCGCCGCGCCGCCGCCCTCGTCGACCTGCACCGGCATCAGCCGCGGCGCGAACTCGACGATGTGGGTCTCCAGGCCCAGGCCCTTCAGGGCGCCGGCCGCCTCCAGGCCGAGCAGCCCGCCGCCGACGACCGCGCCCACGCGGGACGTCTTCGCGTACTCCTCGATGGCCAGCAGGTCCTCGATGGTGCGGTAGACGAAGCAGCCCTCGGCGTCCTTGCCCGGCACCGGCGGCACGAACGGGTACGAGCCGGTGGCCAGCACCAGGGTGTCGTAGGCGATCGTCACACCGGCCCGCGAGACGACGGTGCGCGCGGCGGTGTCGACCGAGACGGCCGGGTCGTCGAGGTGCAGCTCAATGCCGTGCTTCTCCATGAAGCCGTCCTCGACCATGGACAGGTCGTCGGGCGTGCTCCCCGAGAAGTACGAGGTGAGCTTCACGCGGTCGTAGGCGGCACGCGGCTCCTCGCAGAGCACGACGACGCGCGCGCGCTCGGTGACGCCGCGGTCGGCGAGGGCCTCCAGGAAGCGCTGGCCGACCATGCCGTGGCCGACGACCACGATCGTGGGGCTGATCGCGGGGGTGGACATCGCGGACGTCGCAGCCATGTCAGAGGCCTCCATCATTGGTGAGCAGGTGGAGCAGGGGCACGGAGTCGGGGAGGGCCTCGTCGCCCTCCCAGGCCCGGGCGAGGGCGCCGACCGAGGCGAGGTCGCCGAGCAGCACGCCGCCGACGAGCCGGTCCCCGCGGACGACGACCTTGCGGTACGCGCCCCGGGTGGCGTCGGCGAGCTGGACCACGTCGTCCCCCGGGCGGGGGGTGGGGTCGCCGAACGCGGCGAGGTCCAGCGGCGCCGCGGTGGGATCCGCCTCGGGGACGGAGGTCAGGGTCAGCCGGGTCAGCGCCCGGAAGCCCGTGTAGCGGGGCGCCTCCTCGGCCTTCAGCACCGAGGCGAGGACATCGGCCTGTTCGAGGGCGGGGCCGGCCAGCCCGTGGACCACCCCGTCGTGCTCGGCGCAGTCGCCGATGGCGTGGATGTACGGGTCGGAGGTGCGCAGCTCGTCGTCGACGACGATGCCGCGACGGACCTCCAGCCCGGCGTCGGCCGCGAGGCCCACCCGGGGGCGGACGCCGCAGGCCAGCACCACGATCTCGGCGTCCAGCGCGAAGCCGTCCGCGAGGACGACGGCGCCGACCGCGCCGTCGGCGCCGGTGCGCAGTCCGCGCACCCGGCACTCGGTGTGCACCTCGACGCCGAGGGACTCCAGGTGGGTGCGGAGCAGCGCGGACGCCGAGGCGTCGAGCTGCCGTTCCATCAGGTGCTCGCCCTGCTGGGCCAGCACCACCTTGGCGCCCCGGGTGGCGAGCGCACGGGCCGCGGAGACCCCGAGCAGGCCGCCGCCGACGACGACGGCCCGGGTGCCGGGACCGGCGGCCGCGGACAGGGCCGCGCAGTCGTCCAGGGTCCGGAACGGGTGGACGCCGTCCGGGAGGCCGGGGCCGATGCCGCGCAGCGGCGGCAGGACCGGGTTGGAGCCGGTGGCGAGCACCAGCCGGTCGTAGCCGACCGAGGTGCCGTCGGCGCAGTGCACGAGCCGCCGTTCCCGGTCGACGGAGGTCGCCCGCACGCCGCGGCGCACCGGCACCTCGGGCAGCGCGATCACCTCGGGGGCGTACCGTCCTGCGAGCACCTCGGCGAGCAGCACCCTGTTGTAGGGGGCGTGGTCCTCCTCGCCGATGACGGTGACGCGGGCCGCGGCGCCGAGCTGGCGCGCAAGCCGGGCGCCTGCCGTGCCGGCGCCGATCACCACGATCTCCGATGTCATGGAAGCAGCGTGCGTCGCGGGTGTTTCCCGTCCGGATCCCTTCTGTTTCCCATGGGGAACCTTGCCCTCAGCGTGTGCCCCGCTGCCGTGTGAGGGGATCGGGCGCGTGCCGCGCCGCAGGGCGCCGGCCCTGCCGCCGGGGGCGCGAAGCTCTGAGCTCGCTCAAGTCTCCCGAGGATCGTTGGACGGCACACCTATCGCGTCCGTAGGCTCGCGCGAGTGCCCGACATATCACTGACCACACTGGTCGTCCTGTGCATCGCCGCGGCCGCGGCCGGCTGGATCGACGCCGTCGTGGGCGGCGGCGGCCTGCTGCTTCTGCCCGCCCTCCTGCTGGGGCTGCCGAACACCGGCGCCGCGCACGTCCTGGGCACCAACAAGGCGGTCGCCATCGTCGGCACCACGGGTGCGGCCGTCACCTATGTGCGCAAGGCCCCGGTCCAGGTGAAGACCGCCGTGCGGATCGGGCTCGCCGCGCTCGCCGGCTCGATGACCGGAGCCTTCTTCGCGGCCGGGATCAGCAGCGACGTGCTGCGCCCGGTGATCATGGTCGTGCTCCTCGCGGTCGCCGCCTTCGTCCTGCTGCGGCCCTCCTTCGGCACCGCCGACGCGGCCGACCGGCGGCGGGTCACCCGGTCCCGGACGATCGCGGCCGTCGTTCTCGTCGGCGGCGGCATCGGCTTCTACGACGGCCTCTTCGGCCCCGGCACCGGCACCTTCCTGGTGCTGGCGCTCACCGCGGTGCTCCACCTCGACCTGCTGACGGCCTCCGCGACCGCCAAGATCGTCAACGTCTGCACCAACGCCGGAGCGCTGGCGATGTTCGCCTACCAGGGCACGGTGCTGTGGCAGCTGGCCGCGCTGATGGCCGTCTTCAACCTGGCCGGCGGCATGGCGGGCGCCCGGATGGCGCTGAGCAGGGGCAGCGGGTTCGTGCGCGGGGTGCTGCTGGTGGTGGTCTTCTCCCTGGTGGCGAAGCTCGGCTTCGACCAGTGGAACGCGTAGGGCCCTGCCGCGTGCCGGGGGCTGCCGCGGCCGCTCTCAGGCCCGCCCGTCCGCCCGTGCGAGCAGTGCCTCGGCCCGCTCCGTGACCCGGAGCAGGACCCGGGCCGCGACGGCGAGGTCCTCGGCGGGGACGTCCCCGTAGACCTGGGGCGCCGTCCGGGCCGAGAACGCCGCGAGACGTGCGCGCAGGGCGTCGCCCTCGGCGGTGAGCGCGACGCGGGCGGGCTCGCCGCCGGCCACCCGGGCGTGGCCGCCGTCCACGAGGTCGGCCAGCGCGCGCCGGGCGTCGGCCGGGGAGACCTTCACCGTCCGCACGGCGTACGCGACGACCGCGTCCCGCTCGGCCTCGGGGCCCTCGGCGGCGAGCGCCCCGAGCACGATCGAGTGCAGGAAGGCGTGGCCGGTGCGGGCCAGTTCGCGGTCGAGCAGGGCACGGGCCGCGTAGTGGGCGCGGCCGAGTATCCGGCTGTCCAGCAGGGGCGCGGGCGCGGGGGCGGTGGACATGGTGTCTCCTCTGCATCCGTATACGAGCGGGCCCGGAGCGGGGTCCGCCGATGCAGATAATGTACATGGCTACTATTGCCATGGCGAGCTTTTCGGTTCGCTGGCCGCCTGGTCCGGGCGGACCGCCTGTTCCGCCGGCCGCCTGGTCCACCGGACCACCTGTTCCGCCGGCCGCCTGTTCCGCCGCTCGCCGACCGTGGGCCGGCAGCTGTCTACGCGCGCACCCCGATGAGGTGCCCGTACGCGACGACGTTCCCCCGGTAGCCGGTCTTCTCGGAGAAGCCGCCGCCGCAGGTGATCACCCGCAGTTCCGCCCGCTCGCTCGGCCCGTAGACCTTGGCGTCGGGGAACGCGTCCGCCTCGTAGACCTCGATCGCGTCGACGGTGAAGACCGCCGTGCGGCCGTCCTCGCGCGCGATCTCGATCCGGTTGCCCTTCTTGAGCGCGCCCAGGCTGTAGAAGACCGAGGGGCCCTTCGCGTTGTCCACGTGGCCCGCGACGATCGCCGTCCCCTCTGCGCCGGGGGCGGTGCCCTCGCGGAACCAGCCCGCCAGGTTGCGGTCGGAGTCGGGCGGGACCTGGAGGCTGCCGTCCCGTTCGAGGCCGAGCCCGGTCACCGGGGCGTCCACGTCGATCTCGGGGATGCGCAGCCGCAGCGGCTGCGACGGGGGCAGCGGGTCGGCGGCGGCGTCGGTGTGCTGGTTGGGGCCGGCCGCGAAGGCCTCGGCGGCCGACGGCATGGGCGGGGTGACGTCCCGCGAGCCGTTCTGCACCAGCCACAGTCCCGCGCACACGGCGAGGACCAGGCCCCAGCCCTTGGCCTTGGCGGTCATGTTCGTCTCCGGTTCTCCCCCGGAATCCCGGGTGCGGGTGCGGGTGCGGGCCGCGCGGCGGCAAGGGTGCCGGCGCACCGTCGCGCGGACGCGCCGCGCGGAGGGCCGCGCCCGGGAACGGACTGCACCCCGCCCCCGCCGGCTCGGGACCTGGCGGGAGCGGGGGCTCAGGCGGTACGGGAGCGGCCTCGGCCGCCCCCGTCAGCTGCCCTGCGCGCCGCTCGCCCGGCGACGCAGGAGCAGGGTCCCGCCGACGGCGGCAGCGGCCAGTACGCCCGCGCCCGCCGCGATCTGGGTGGTGTCCGGGCCGACGCTGCCGCCGACTCCGGTCTTCACATGGCCGCTCGGCCGGTGGTGACGGATCGTCACGTCGCCGGTGGCCTCCTTGCCGTTCTTGCAGAGCACGCCGATCCCGTACGTCCCGGACCGGGCGTCGTCGGGCACGGTGAACTCGCCGACCACGGTCTCCTTGTGGGTGCCGGGCCACAGCTTGAACTCGCCCGCGCCGAGCGAGCTGGCGTCGCCGACGCCGTGCCCGCGCTTGCCGCACGCCTCCGTGCTGACGGCGACCGTGTCGCCGGGGGCGGCGGTCTGCGGGTAGATCTCGAGCGTGCCGAAGTCGCCGGCGTGGGTCGCCGGGGTGCCCAGACCTATCGCGGCCATGGTCAGCGCGGCGCCGGTCAGCAGGCGGACGGTGGTGCGCATGGGGTCCTCCGGGAGCGGGTGGTGCGAGGTGCGTCTGCTTCGAGATAAGAGCCGAACCGCGCCCCATGCCTGCTGATGATTCATCAGATTCTGTCGGCGCCTCGCCGCGTGTCACGCTGGACAGGTGCGGTTCTCGCAGGTCAGAGGCTTGGTGCGGGCGCCGGTCGGCGTGTCGCACGCCGCGCGGCGAACGGGTGACCCGCCGTGACGGCATGACGGTCGCGCATCCGGGCTTGACCTCAAGTGGGCTTGAGGTCGGAGAGTCTTCGGCATGGACACCACCACGCCTGCACAGGCGCCGCTGAAGCTCGCCGTCGTCCTCGCCAGCAACCGCGAGGGCCGGTTCGGTCCCGTCGTGGCCGACTGGTTCCTCTCCCGCGCACGGCTGCGCGAGGACTTCGAGACCGACTACATCGACCTCGGCGAGGCCGAGCTCCCGAGCGCCCTCTCCCACCGGCCGTCGCCCTGGGCGCGGGCCGCGCTCGACAAGGTCACCCCGGTCCTGGACGCGGCCGACGCGTACGTCGTCCTCACGCCCGAGTACAACCACTCCTTCCCCGCCGTGCTCAAGACCCTGATCGACTGGCACTACGGCGAGTGGCAGGCGAAGCCGGTCGGCTTCGTCTCGTACGGGGGGATGTCCGGCGGGCTCCGCGCGGTCGAGCAGCTGCGGCAGGTCTTCGCCGAGCTGCACGCCGTGACCGTGCGCGACACCGTCTCCTTCCACAACGCGGGCGCGCACTTCGACGACGAGGGCAACCACCGCGACCCGGCGGGACCCGACGCCGCCGCCAAGACGATGCTCGACCAGGTGGCCTGGTGGGCTGCGGCCCTGCGGAGCGCCAAGGAGGTCCACCCGTACGGGAGTTGAGCCGCGAACCCGGATGCGGTCCCGGGGCGGCCCGGCCCCGCGCGGCGGGCAGGACGGCCCCGGGGCGCCGCCGGGGCGGCCGGCGGGCCGGGCGCCGGCGCGTACGGTTGCGCGAGGGGCCGCGCCCGCCCCGCCAGACGCCGACGAAGGAGCCCCTGCCGTGGAGCGAGGACCCGCCGCGCCGCCGCTGCTGACCGTGACCACCACCACCGACAGTGCCGAGAAGGCGCGCGCCCTGGCCCAGGGGGCCGTCGAGGCCCGGCTCGCCGCCTGCGCGCAGATCTCCGCTCCGGTGACCTCCGTGTACCACTGGCAGCAGGCCATCGAGACCGCCGAGGAGTGGCAGGTCGTTTTCAAGACGACCCCCGCACGCTACGACGCGCTCGAAGCGCATCTGACCGCCGCGCACGACTACGACACCCCGGAGATCATCGCCGTGCCGGCGGTCCGTGCGGCCGCCGCCTACGCGGACTGGGTGCGGGCGGAGACCACGGCGCCGTGACCGTCGAGCTCCCGTTCTTCGTCTACGGCACGCTCCGTCCGGGCGAGCGCAACCACGCGCTGTTCCTCGCCGGCCGCACCGCCGGCGAACGGGACGCCGTCCTGCACGGAGCGCTGCTCTACGAGGGCCCCGGCTATCCGTACGCCGTGGACGACCCGGCCGGTCCGGGCCGTGTCGCGGGCACCGTGGTCACGGCCGCGCCGGGGGAGCACGCCGGGCTGCTGCGCACCCTCGACGAGCTGGAGGAGCACATCGCGCCCGGCCACCCGCGCAACCTCTACGAACGGGTCGTCCGCGAGGTCGTCCGCGAGGACGGCACCCCGCAGCGGGCCTGGGTGTACCTGGCCGCCGCCGGTGTCGCCCGCGAACTGGCCGCGGACGGGGCGCCGATCCCGGGCGGCGACTGGGTCGCCCGCACTCCCGGCCCGGCATGACCGGGGGCGCGGGTCACCCCGCGCCCGCGCCCGGGGGCGCAGTCGCCGCTGCCGCCCGGCCGTCCCCGCGCCCCGTGCCCGCCGGTCACTCCGCCCCCGCCCCCGCGCCCGCTCCCGGGGCCGCCGCCTCCACCCGCACCGCGCACACCTTGAACTCGGGCATCCTCGAGGTCGGGTCCAGCGCCGGATTGGTCACCGAGTTGACGCGCCCCGCGCCCGGCCAGTGGAACGGCATGAACACCGTGTCCGGCCGGATCCCGTTGGTCACCCGGGCCGGCCCCTCGGCCCGCCCGCGGCGCGAGACCACGGCCACCGGGTCGCCCTCCGCCACACCCAGGCGCTCCGCCATCTGCGGGTGCAGCTCCACGAACGGACCGGGCGCCGCGGCGGTCAGCTCGCCGACCCTGCGGGTCTGCGCCCCCGACTGGTACTGCGCCACCACCCGGCCCGTCGTCAGCAGCACCGGGTACTCGGCGTCCGGCTCCTCCGCGGCGGGCCGGTGGGTCACCGGCACGAAGCGGGCGAGGCCGTCCGGCGTCGCGAAGCGGTCCAGGAAGAGCCGCGGCGTCCCCGGATGGACCGGCCCGTCGTCCGCCGTGCCGGGGCAGGGCCAGAACACCCCGTCCTCCTCCGCGATCCTGCGGTAGGTGATGCCCGAGTAGTCGGCCGGGCCGCCCGCGGACGCCCTCCGCAGCTCCTCGAAGACCTCTTCCGCGTCGGTGGGGAAGCCCTTCTCGTGGCCCAGCAGCCCGGCCAGCGCGTGCAGCACCTCCAGGTCGCTGCGCACCCCCTCCGGCGGGGTCAGCGCCCTGCGGCGCAGCAGCACCCGCCCCTCCAGGTTGGTCATGGTGCCGGTCTCCTCGGCCCACTGGGTCACCGGCAGCACCACGTCGGCCAGGGCCGCGGTCTCCGACAGGACGACGTCCGCGACGGCCAGGAAGTCCAGCGACCTCAGCCGCTCCTCGATGTGGGCCGCGCGCGGCGCGGAGACCACCGGGTTGGAGCCCATCAGCAGCAGCGACCGCACGTCCCGGCCGAGCGCGTCCAGCAGTTCGTACGCGCTGCGCCCGGGGCCCGGCAGCGACTCGGGCGGCACGCCCCAGACCTCGGCCACGTGCGCCCGGGCCGCCGGGTCGTCCAGCTTGCGGTAGCCGGGGAGCTGGTCCGCCTTCTGCCCGTGCTCGCGGCCGCCCTGCCCGTTGCCCTGGCCCGTGAGGCAGCCGTACCCGGACAGCGGCCGGCCCGCACGGCCCGTCGCCAGGCAGAGGTTGATCCACGCGCCGACCGTGTCGGTGCCCTTGGACTGCTGCTCGGGGCCGCGCGCGGTCAGCACCATGCCCGTCGGGGCGTCGCAGAACATCCGCACGGCCTCGCGGAGCTGGGGCACGCCGACACCGGTGATCCGCTCGACCAGCTCCGGCCAGTGCGCCATGGCGGCGGCGCGCGCCTCGGGCCAGCCGGTCGTCCGGTCCTCGACGAAGGCGTCGTCGGTGCGCCCCTCGGCGACCACGATGTGCAGCAGCCCCAGGGCGAGCGCCAGGTCGGTGCCGGGCCGCGGCGCGAGGTGCAGGTCGGCCTGCTCGGCCGTCCGGGTGCGGCGCGGGTCGACGACGATCAGCGTGCCCCCGTTCTCCTTCAGCTCGGTGAGGTAGCGCAGCGCGGGCGGCATGGTCTCGGCGAGGTTGGAGCCGACCAGGATCACGCAGCCGGTCCGCGGGATGTCCTCCAGCGGGAACGGCAGGCCGCGGTCCAGGCCGAACGCCCTGGTGTGCGCGGCGGCCGCCGACGACATGCAGAAGCGGCCGTTGTAGTCGATCTGCGAGGTGCCGAGCGCGACCCGCGCGAACTTGCCGAGCGTGTACGCCTTCTCGTTGGTCAGTCCGCCGCCGCCGAAGACGCCCACCGCGTCGGCGCCGTGCTCGGCGCGGGTGCGGCCCAGACCGTCGGCGATCGTACGCAGTGCCTCCTCCCAGGTGGCCTCCTCGAGCCTGCCGGTGGCGTGGGATCGGACGAGCGGCCCGGTCAGGCGCACCCGGGAGGAGAGAACAGCGGGCGCCGTGCGGCCCTTGCCGCACAGCGCGCCCCGGTTCACGGGGAACTCGGTGCGCTCCACCACCTCGACGGTCCGTTCGGTGCCGTCCGCCGGGTCCGCGGCGGCGCGCAGCTTCATGCCGCACTGCAGGGCGCAGTAGGGGCAGTGGGTGTCGATGGTCTCGTCGCGCATGGTGCCAGCGTGGAACAGCCGTGTTACGCCGGCGCACGCCGCGCATTACGGGCGCGGTACGCGCCCCTCCGTGTGTGCCGCGCCGCCCGGTGAGGGGGCGCGGCGCGGTCACGGCACGCGGCGCGGCCTGCGGCGGGTCGCCCGGCCGTCCCCGGCGCGGGGCGTCCCCGGCCGGCCTGCGGCGGGTGGCTCGTCGCCCCGGTCAGCCGCGGCGGCCGAGCATGGCCAGCAGGCGGGACTGCGGGGTGTCGGCCGGCGGCGGTTCGACGGGCGGGGCGAACAGGCCCGTGCCCGCGAGGTCGTCCGCGTACGGCGTCACCTCGTCCAGCGCGAAGGCGACCAGGTCGTGGGGGAGGTGCTCCGGCGCGCCGATCGCCCGGGACAGGTCCCAGGCGTGCACCACCGCGTCCGCCGTCATCTGGGAGCAGTACGCGACGGCCGGGGCCGGCCCGTAGGACAGCACGACGGTCCGCTCCAGCGCGCCCTCGGCCGCGAACGCGTTCCGCGCCGCCCGCGCGGCCGCGTCCCAGGTGACGCCGGGCCGGTCGCCGAGCACGTCGCCGTCGAAGGCGTCGCCCACGTCGTCCGGGGCCGATCCGTCGGTCACCAGGGCGGGCACCCACAGCTGTTCGGCGGTGAGGTGGTTGACGAGATCGCGTACGGACCAGTCGGTGCACGGCGTCGGGTCGTCCCACTGGTCCGCCCGGACGGCGTGCACCCGTGCGGTGAACAGGTCGAGAGCCTCCGCATGCCGGGCGAGCAGCACTGCCACGTCTTTGTTCATGCGGCTCACTGTCGCCTGCCGCGCGCCCGTAAGCGAGCGTGCCGTGCCGGTCGTCCGCGTGCACCTTGCGCCCTCGGCGGGCCGGTCCGGGGCGCACCGGACCGGCCGCGCGTACCCCGCACGCCCCGCTCCCGCAGCCCGCTCGCGTCACACGCGGTCCACGGGTCCGCGGGTCCGCGGTCAACGGCCCTCGGCCGCCAGGGCCTCGTGGACGCCGGTCTCCCGGTCGCCGAGGAACCGCGGGTCGGGGCGGAGGGCGGCGTCCAGGGACGCCTTGCCCGCCGCGAACAGCTCCCGCACACCGCCGTAGTACCAGGTCACGTCGTGCGGCTCGGCCACCGCGACGCCGTACGCGTCGATGCCGGCGGACCGGCACAGCGCGACGGCCCGCCGGATGTGGAAGCCCTGGGTCACCAGCACCGCCCGCTCCACGCCGAAGATCCTGCGCGCCCGCGCGCACGAGTCCCATGTGTCGAATCCCGCGTAGTCGCTGACGATCCTGTCGTCCGGCACGCCCAGCCCCGTGAGATAGCCGCGCATGGCGTCCGGCTCGTCGTACTCGACGCGGCTGTTGTCGCCGGTCACCAGCACGACCCTGACCTTGCCCGTCCGGTACAGCTCGGCGGCCGCGTCGAGGCGGTGCGCGAGATACGGGGTCGGCCGGCCGTCCCGCAGCCCCGCGCCGAACACCACGGCCACCCCGTGCGCGGGCGCCTCCGCCACCGTGCGCACCCTGCTGTCGGCGACGGCGTGCGTCCAGGTCGCCGGCAGCAGCCCCAGCACGCACCCCGCCATCACCGCCTGCGTCACACGCCGTCTGCGGCGCGCCCCGCCCGCCGACCACCACTCGCGCATCCGATGCATGATCCCTCCCCCCGGACAGACGTCCCGGGGCCGGAAAAGGTTCGCGGCGCCCGTGTGCCGGTTGGCAGGATGCGCCCATGACGAGGGACGACAGGGTGGAGCTCGCCGCCCGCAACAACGCCCGGTGGTGCCACACGATGTGCCTGGCCCACGGCACGTCCGGGAGCTTCGCCCCGGACGCCTGGACCAGTGCCCGCCGGACGCCGCCGCTCTACCCGGACGCGGTGACGCTGACCCGCGGCGCGTCCGCGGCGGACCTCCTCGCCCGCACCGACACGGCCGCCCCGGGGGCCTCGGTCAAGGACAGTTTCGCCGCCCTCGACCTCGGGCCGGCCGGATTCGAGGTGCTCTTCGAGGCGCGCTGGCTGCACCGGCCCGCGGACGGACCGGCCCGTCCCGCGCCGGCGGGATCCCGGTGGGAGCGGGTGGCGACGGCCCGCGAACTCGCCGTCTGGGCGGACGCCTGGGACGGCGGCGAGGGCCTCGCCGGGCTCTTCCGTCCCGAGCTGCTGCGCGACGCGGACACCGCCGTCCTCACGGCCCGCGGCCCGTCCGGAGCGCCGGTCGCCGGTGCCGTGGTCACGGCGGACGGCACCGCCGCCGGCGTCTCCAACCTCTTCACCGCGGACGGCGCCGATCCCGACGCCGCCTGGGCGGGCTGCCTCGCGGCGGTGAGCCGGATGTGGCCGGGCGTCCCGGTGGTCGGCTACGAGCACGGCGACGACCTGGCCGCCGCGACCCGCCACGGACTGGTCCCGGTCGGCCCGCTGCGGGTGTGGCTGGCCACCGCGGCCCCGGCCGCGGACGGGGGGCGGTGAGCGTTCCCGCCCCGGCACCGCATCCGGCGAAGGCCCCACCGGAGAACACCGGGATGTGAGCGCGGCGAAAACCGCCGTCACCCTCGCGCAACAAGGAGGCAACCTGCGCCCGCCACCATCGGGTCATGACGGAGCCGGAACACCTTCGTGAGTCCCTGCCCCTTCCCGCACCGACGCCCCGCGAGAGCACCGCGCACTTCGACACCACCGCGCAGCTGCTCACGCGCATCACCGCTCAGCTCGGCAGCCAGCTGAGTCACGTCCGACTGAACGGAACCCGCCAGGCATGCACCCGACCACCCAGCGGCCCTCCCTCGTCGCCGTCGCCCACGGCAGCCGCGACCCGCGCGCCGTGCGCACCGTCACCGCGCTCCTCGACCGGGTCCGCGAACTCCGCCCCGGCCTCGACGTCCGCCTCGGTCACATCGAGTTGAACGAGCCGCTGCTCGACGACACCCTCGACGACGTCGCCGGACGGGGCGGCGCTCCCGCCGTGCTGGTGCCTCTGCTGCTCAGCCGGGGATACCACGTCAAGCACGACCTGCCGCGTGCGGCGGCGCGGGTGCCCGGCGCCGACATCCGCGTCGCGGCGCCCCTCGGCCCGCATCCGCTGCTCGCCGAGGCACTCGCCGTCCGCCTCACCGAGGCCGGCTGGCAGGACGACGACAACGGCAGCCGCCGCGCCGCGGTGGTGCTGGCGTCCGCGGGGTCCCGTGACCCCGAGTCGGCCGAGGACACCCGCCACGCGGCCGCCCTGCTCTCCGAACGCCTCCGGGTCCCGGTCGTCGCCGCGTACGCCTCCGCCCTCGCGCCGACCGTCCCCGCGGCGGTCCGCGCCCTGACGGCCCGCGGGCGCCACCGCATCGCCGTGGCCTCCTACTTCGCCGCGCCGGGCCTGTTCGCCACCCGCAGCGCGGAGGCGGCGCCGTGGATCGCCGCCGAACCGCTCGGCACCCACCCGGCGATCGCCCGCCTCCTCCTGAGGCGCTACGACCAGGCTCTCGCGGCCCGCCCGCGCGCCCTGCTCCGCGGCGAACTGACCGCGGTCTGACCGCCTCCCGGACACGCCACGCGCCGACGCCCGGCGCGCGGGCGGACGGCCGCCGTGCGGCCGGCCCCGCGGGCGCGGCGTCACCCCGGCCTCGCACCCCCGCCCCCGCGGGCGCGGCGCCCCGGTATCGGCACCCGGCGTCGGTGGGGACGGTTACCTTCGGTGCATGGATGGCACTGGCACCACCGGCACCGACCGCAGCACCTGGCCCCACGACCCCGAGACGCCGGCCGAGCGCACCGCCCCGGCGGTGCCGGGCGGCGCCTGGCCGCACGACCCCGAGGCCCCCGCCGCGCGCACCGGCGCGGACCGGGGCTACGACGCGGCCGCGGTCGAGCGCTTCGCGCCCGAGCCCGACAAGCGCCCCGGGCGCACCGCCTTCCAGCGGGACCGGGCCCGGGTCCTGCACTCCTCGGCACTGCGCCGGCTCGCCGGCAAGACGCAGGTCGTGACGCCCGGCACACGCAGCCACACGTGGGACGCCAGCCCCCGCACCCGGCTCACCCACTCCCTGGAGTGCGCCCAGATCGGGCGCGAACTGGGCGCCGCGCTCGGCTGCGATCCCGACCTGGTGGAGGCGGCCTGCCTCTCCCACGACATGGGCCATCCGCCGTTCGGCCACAACGGCGAGCAGGTGCTCAACGAATTCGCCGCCGACTGCGGGGGCTTCGAGGGCAACGCGCAGTCCCTGCGCCTCCTCACCCGGATCGAGCCCAAGCGGTTCGCGCCGGATCCCGCGACCGGCGAGCCGGTCAGCGTGGGCCTCAACCTGACCCGCGCCGCACTGGACGCGGCGACGAAGTACCCGTGGCCGCGCGGCGGCAGCCCGCGGGACCCCGCGTCCGCCAAGTTCGGCGTGTACGAGGACGACCTGCCGGTCTTCGACTGGGTACGCGCGGGCGCCCCCGCCGGCCGTGTCTGCTTCGAGGCGCAGGTCATGGACTGGTCGGACGACGTCGCGTACTCGGTCCACGACTTCGAGGACGGTCTGCACGCCGGCCACATCGATCCGGCCCTCCTGCTCTCCCCGGCCGAGCGGGAGTCCGTCTGGTCGGTCGCCATCGGCCGCTACGTGCCCGCCGGCACCACGCCCGACGAGCTGTCCGAGGCCCTCGACCGGCTGACCGCCGCACCGTGGTGGCCCCACCACTACGACGGCTCGGCCGTCGCCCAGGCCCGGCTGAAGGACGCGACGAGCCAGCTCATCGGCCGGTTCGCGCTCGCGGCCGAGGGCGCGACCCGCGAGGCGTACGGCGGCGGCCCGCTGACCCGGTACGGCGCCGAGCTGGTCGTCCCGCCGGCCACCCGCCACGAGTGCGCGGTGCTCAAGGCCGTCGCCGACCGCTATGTGATGCGCCGCGCCGAGCAGGAGCAGATCCGCGCCGACCAGCGCGTCGTCCTCGCCGAACTGGCCGACGCGCTCACCGCCCGCGCCCCGGAGGGGCTGGAGCCCCAGTTCCGGGCGCTGTTCGAGGCGGCGCCGGACGACCGGGCCCGCAAGCGGGTGGTCGTCGACCAGATCGCGTCGCTCACCGACGCGTCGGCCCGCACCCTGCACGCCCGGCTGCCGAAGCGGGGCTGACGGCCGCCCGGCTGCCGGAGCGGGGCTGACGGCCGCCCGGCCCCGCTCCGGGTACGGTGATCGTTTGTCGCCGCCCCGATCCGGACGAAAGACCCCGGGACGGGCACTCCCCCTTTCGCCGGCACGCTCGGTGCGGGACGCTCGCAGAAGGCCGAACAGGACCTGAAGAGGAGGCAACACGTGGTCGACGCACACCGGACCTTCGTCATCGTCGGCGGTGGACTCGCCGGAGCCAAGGCGGCCGAGACGCTGCGCGCCGAGGGGTTCACCGGGCGGGTGATCCTGATCGGCGACGAGCGCGACCGGCCGTACGAGCGTCCACCCCTGTCCAAGGGCTTCCTGAGCGGCAAGGACGAGCGCGACAGCGTCTTCGTCCACGAGCCCGGCTGGTACGCCCGCTCCGAGATCGAGCTCCACCTCGGCCAGACCGCCGTCTCGATCGACCGCGCCGCCAAGGCCGTCCGCCTCGGCGACGGCACCGTGCTCCACTACGACAAGCTGCTCCTCGCCACCGGCGCCGAGCCCCGCCGCCTGGACATCCCCGGCACTGGCCTGGCCGGGGTCCACCACCTGCGGCGCCTCGCCCACGCCGACCGGCTGCGCCGGGTCCTCGCCGCCCTCGGCCGCGACAACGGGCACCTGCTCGTCGCCGGCGCCGGCTGGATCGGGCTGGAGGTGGCCGCGGCCGCCCGCGGGTACGGCGCCGAGGTCACCGTCGTCGAACCGGAGCCGACCCCGCTGCACGGCGTCCTCGGTCCCGAACTGGGCCAGGTCTTCGCCGACCTCCACCGCGAGCGCGGCGTGCGCTTCCACTTCGGCGCCCGCCTCACCGAGATCACCGGCCAGGACGGCATGGTCCTCGCCGCCCGCACCGACGACGGCGAGGAGCACCCCGCGCACGAGGTCCTGGCCGCGATCGGGGCCGCCCCGCGCACCGCGCTCGCGGAGAGCGCCGGTCTGGAGCTCGCGGACCGCGCCCACGGCGGCGGCATCGCGGTCGACGCCCGGCTGCGCACCTCCGACCCCGACATCTACGCCGCCGGTGACGTCGCCGCCCACCAGCACCCGCTGATCGGCGCCCGGCTGCGGGTCGAGCACTGGGCGAACGCCCTGAACGGCGGCCCGGCCGCCGCCCGCGCCATGCTCGGCCGGGACACCGTGTACGACCGGGTGCCGTACTTCTTCTCCGACCAGTACGACCTCGGCATGGAGTACTCCGGCTGGGCCCCGCCCGGCTCGTACGACCAGGTCGTGCTCCGCGGCGACGCCGGCAAGCGCGAGTTCATCGCCTTCTGGCTGAGCGGCGGCCGGGTGCTGGCGGGGATGAACGTGAATGTGTGGGACGTCACCGAGGACATCCAGCGCCTCGTCCGCTCCGGCGCTCTCGTGGACCCTCAGGCCCTGGGCGACCCCGCCGTACCGCTCGCCTCGCTCGGCGGCTGACCGGAGTGTCACGGGGTCGCCGTAGACTTCCCCCGTGGCAGGCAGGATCAACGACGACGACGTGAAGGCGGTACGGGACGCGGTCCCGATCGACGCCGTCGTGTCCGAATACCTCCAGTTGCGCAACGCGGGCGGCGGCAACCTCAAGGGACTCTGCCCGTTCCACGACGAGAAGTCCCCCTCCTTCCAGGTCAGCCCGAGCAAGGGCCTGTTCCACTGCTTCGGCTGCCAGGAGGGCGGCGACACGATCGCCTTCGTGATGAAGATCGACCACCTCTCCTTCTCGGAGACGGTCGAGCGCCTCGCCGCCCAGGCGGGCATCACCCTGCGCTACGAGGAGGGCGGCTACAACCCGGCCCACCAGCGCGGCGAGCGCATCCGCCTGGTCGAGGCCCACAAGATC
Organism: Streptomyces genisteinicus; assembly: GCF_014489615.1. Taxonomy (GTDB): domain Bacteria; phylum Actinomycetota; class Actinomycetes; order Streptomycetales; family Streptomycetaceae; genus Streptomyces; species Streptomyces genisteinicus. The sequence goes on along the minus strand of NZ_CP060825.1, from coordinate 2,217,379 downwards.
GCCGCCGAGTTCTACGTGGAGCAGCTGGACGGCGCCGAGGCGGAGACCGGCCGGAAGTTCCTCGCCGAGCGGGGCTTCGACCAGGCCGCCGCCCAGCACTTCGGCGTCGGCTACAGCCCGGCCGGCTGGGACCACCTCACCCGCTACCTGCGCGGCAAGGGCTTCAGCGACAAGGAGCTGCTGCTCTCCGGCCTCTCGCAGGAGGGCCGCCGCGGCCCCATCGACCGCTTCCGCGGGCGGCTGATGTGGCCGATCCGGGACATCACCGGGGAGGTCGTCGGCTTCGGCGCGCGCAAGCTGCGCGAGGACGACAACGGCCCCAAGTACCTGAACACCCCCGAGACCGCGATCTACAAGAAGTCGCACGTGCTGTACGGCATCGACCTCGCCAAGAAGGAGATCGCCCGCACCAGCCGCGCCGTCGTCGTCGAGGGCTACACGGATGTGATGGCCTGTCACCTCGCCGGGGTCACCACCGCCATCGCGACCTGCGGCACCGCCTTCGGCGGCGACCACATCAAGATCCTCCGCCGGCTCCTCATGGACAACGCCACCGCCGAGGTGATCTTCACCTTCGACGGCGACGCGGCCGGGCAGAAGGCCGCGCTGCGCGCCTTCGAGGACGACCAGAAGTTCGCCGCCGAGACCTCGATCGCGATCACCCCCGGCGGCATGGACCCGTGCGACCTGCGGCTCGCGCAGGGCGACGACTCGGTGCTGAAGCTCGTCGAATCCCGCACCCCGCTCTTCGAGTTCGCCATCCGGCAGATGGTCACCCGCCACAACCTGGAGACCCCTGCGGGCCGTGCCGCCGCCCTCGACGAGGCGGCGCCCGTCGTCGCCGCCATCAAGAACATCGCCATCCAGCACGAGTCGGCCGTCCAGCTCGCCGGAATCCTCGGCATCCTGGACACCCAGTTCGTGGTCAAGCGCGTCGCCCAGCTCGCCCGCTGGGCCCGTGAGCGCGGCGGCGGCCGCGGGCCCGCCGGGCCGGGCCCCGACCGCAGGACCCCGGTGTACGACACACCTCCCGTGCCCCAGGCCCCGACCGGTCCGGCGCTCAACCTCCGCAGCCCGGCCCACCGCACCGAGCGCGAGCTGCTGAAGCTCGCCCTCCAGTACCCGGCCCTGGTCTCCCCGGCCTTCGACGCCTACGGCACGGACGAGTTCACCGCCCCGCCGTACGCGGCGGTCCGCCACACCATCATGGAGGCCGGCGGCGCCGAGTCGGGCGTCGAGGACACCCCCGGCTACCTCGCCCGGGTCCGCGAGACCGCGCCCGACGACGCGGCGCGCGCGCTCGTCACCGAGCTGGCGGTGGAGGCGATCCACGCCCGCGCGGTCGACGAGGTGTACGCGGGCGAACAGCTGGTCCGGGTCCGGCTGCGCGCCGTCGACCGCCGCATCGCCGACGTCCAGGGCAGCCTCGCCCGCCTCGGCAACGGCGCCGACCCCGAGCGGTACACGGCCGTCGCGAACGAGCTCTGGGTCCTCCAGCAGTACCGCCAGGCCCTGCGCAACCAGGGCGCGGCGGCACTGTAGACCCGCGCCAGGCGTCCAGCCGCTCACGGCCGGGCTGCCCGTCGCAGCGGACGGTCACATGGGTCTCGTACGTCCCGTCCCCGTCCGTTCGCATCGGCCGATCCTGCCAGACCCCCACACAAGGGGGCATCCGAGTAACCGCCCGGTCACACCCCGTCCCAGAAAGTCGCCGCACGCCCCTCGTGGCGGGGTTGTGTCGTACGCCACACTGGGGTGCGGTGCCTGAGCCCTCGGAAGCTGCCGTACGCCCCCGACCGGCAGCGATCACCCTGGAGGTCGCGTGCAGACCCGGATCCTGACCGAGCCCGAGACCGAACCGGCCATGGCAGCGGCCGTCTCCCCGGTCGGGCAGGTGCCCGCGCAGGGCCGGCCCGACGGCCACCCCGAGGCCCTCCCCGACGAGCCCGCCGCGGACCTCGAACCGCCCGAGCCGGCGCCGCGGCCCGCCCGGGCCGCCGACACCGCGGGCCCCTCCTCCGACCTGTTCCGCCAGTACCTGCGCGAGATCGGGCGCATCCCGCTGCTCAGCGCGGCCGAGGAGGTCGAGCTCGCGCGCCGGGTCGAGGCCGGGCTGTTCGCGGAGGAACGCCTCGCCCGCACACCCGACCCCGACTCGCGGCTCGCCGTGGACCTCGACCGGCTGGTCGTCATGGGCCGCGTCGCCAAGCGCCGGCTGATCGAGGCCAACCTCCGGCTCGTGGTCTCGGTCGCCAAGCGCTACGTCGGACGCGGGCTCACCATGCTCGACCTCGTCCAGGAGGGGAACCTGGGCCTGATCCGGGCGGTCGAGAAGTTCGACTACGCCCGCGGCTACAAGTTCTCGACGTACGCGACCTGGTGGATCCGCCAGGCCATGTCCCGTGCCCTCGCCGACCAGGCCCGCACCATCCGGGTGCCCGTCCACGTCGTCGAACTGATCAACCGGGTCATCCGCGTCCAGCGGCGCATGCTCCAGGAACGCGGCTACGAGCCCACCGCCGAGGAGGTCGCAGCCCAGCTCGACCTGGCGCCGGAGCGGGTCGGCGAGGTGCTGCGGCTCGCCCAGGAACCGGTGTCCCTGCACGCCCCGGTGGGGGAGGAGGACGACGTCGCGCTCGGCGACCTGATCGAGGACGGCGACGCCGCGTCCCCGGTGGAGTCGGCCGCCTTCCTCCTGCTGCGCGAGCACCTGGAGGCGGTGCTCTCCACCCTCGGCGAACGCGAACGCAAGGTGGTCCAGCTCCGGTACGGCCTCGACGACGGGCGGCCCCGCACCCTGGAGGAGATAGGGCGGCTGTTCGGGGTGACCCGCGAACGCATCCGCCAGATCGAGTCGAAGACCCTCGGCAAGCTCCGCGACCACGCCTTCGCCGACCAGTTGCGCGGCTACCTCGACTGACCCGGCCTGCACGGAGCCTGCCGCCCTGTACGGCGCGTGCCGCCGCGCCGGGGACGGCGCGGCGGCACGCGGGCCGGGAGGCGGAGCGCCGCTACTCCACCTCCACCGCCGCCTGCGCGAACTGCGCCGCGTGGAGCCGGGCGTAGGCCCCGCCCTCCGCCAGCAGCTCGTCGTGCGTGCCCTGCTCCACGATCGAGCCGTCCTCCATCACCAGGATCACGTCCGCGTCCCGGATCGTGGAGAGCCGGTGGGCGATCACGAAACTGGTCCGCCCGTGGGCGAGGCGCGCCATCGCCTTCTGGATCAGGACCTCGGTCCGGGTGTCGACCGAGCTGGTGGCCTCGTCGAGGACCAGGACGACCGGGTCGGACAGGAACGCCCGCGCGATGGTGATCAGCTGCTTCTCGCCCGCGCTCACCCCCGCGCCCTCGTCGTCGATGACGGTGTCGTAGCCGTCGGGCAGCGTCCGCACGAACCGGTCGGCGTGCGCGGCCCGCGCCGCCTCCTCGATCTCCTCGCGGGTGACCGCCCGGGAGGCGCCGTAGGCGATGTTCTCGGCGATCGTCCCGCCGAACAGCCAGGTGTCCTGGAGGACCATCCCTATGCCGGAGCGCAGGTCCTCGCGGGCCATCCGGGAGATGTCGGCGCCGTCCAGGGTGATCCGCCCGCCGGTCACCTCGTAGAAGCGCATCAGCAGATTGACCAGGGTCGTCTTGCCCGCGCCCGTGGGGCCGACGATCGCCACCGTGTGGCCCGGCTCGACGGTGAGCGACAGGTCCTCGATCAGCGGCCTGTCGGGGTCGTAGCGGAACGACACCTTCTCCAGCGCCACCCGGCCCTCGGGCCGCTCCGGCAGCACGGGGCGCTCGCCCGCGGGCGCGTCGGGCTCCTGCTCCCCGGCGTCCAGCAGCTCGAAGACCCGTTCCGCGGACGCGACTCCCGACTGCACCAGGTTCGCCATCGACGCGACCTGCGTCAGCGGCATCGAGAACTGGCGCGAGTACTGGATGAACGCCTGCACGTCGCCGATCGACAGCGAACCCGAGGCGACCCGCAGACCCCCCACCACCGCGACCAGCACGTAGTTGATGTTGGACACGAAGAACATGACCGGCTGCATCATGCCGCTGGTGAACTGCGCCCGGAAACCGGCCTCGTAGAGCGCCTCGTTCTGCTCGGCGAAGTCCCGCGCCGCCTCGTCCTGCCGCCCGAACACCTTGACCAGCCCGTGGCCCGTGTACATCTCCTCGATGTGCGCGTTCAGGGTGCCGGTCGACTTCCACTGCTGCACGAAGTGCGGCTGCGACCGCTTGCCGATCCGCGCCGCGACGAACACCGACACCGGCACCGTCACCAGCGCGACCAGCGCCAGCAGCGGGGAGATCCAGAACATCATCACCAGCACGCCGACGATCGTCAGCAGGGAGTTGATCAGCTGCCCCATCGACTGCTGGAGCGTCTGCGAGATGTTGTCGAGGTCGTTGGTGGCCCGGCTGAGGACCTCGCCGCGCTGCGCCTTGTCGAAGTACGACAGCGGCAGCCGCGCCAGCTTCGTCTGCACGTCCTCGCGCATCCGGTACACGGTCCGGTTGATCACCTTGATCGACATCCGGGTCGCCACCAGCATCAGCAGGCCCGCGCCCACGTACACGGCGAGCGCCAGCAGCAGCACCTGGCCGACGGCGGTGAAGTCGATGCCCTCGCCCGGGGTGAAGTCCACCCCGCCGAGCATGTCCGCGAGCGAGCCGTCGCCGCCCTCCCGGACGCTCTCGACCGCCTGCTCCTTGGTGGCCCCCTCCGGCATCCCGCGGCCGACGACCCCGGCGAAGACCAGGTCCGTCGCCGTGCCCAGGATCTTCGGCCCGATCACCGACAGCGCGACGGAGAGCACCGCGGCGCACAGCATCACCCACAGCAGGGCCCGCTCGGGAGCGAGCCGCCGCAGCAGCCGGCGGCCGGAGCCCTTGAAATCCATCGAACGGTCGGCCGGCGACCCGCCGGCCATCATCCGTGCAGCACCCGGCCCGCTCATGCGGCCTCAGCCTCCGTCAGCTGCGAGAGAACGATCTCCCGGTACGTCTCGTTGCCCTCCATCAGCTCGTGATGGCTGCCCGTCCCCACGACCCGGCCCTCGTCGAGGACGACGATCCGGTCCGCGTCACGGATCGTCGACACCCGCTGGGCGACGATCACCACCGTCGCGTCGGCCGTCTCCGCCGCGAGCGCCGTCCGCAGCGCCGCGTCCGTCGCGTAGTCGAGCGCCGAGAAGGAGTCGTCGAACAGGTAGATCTCCGGCCGCTGCACCAGCGTGCGCGCGATGGCCAGCCGCTGGCGCTGCCCGCCGGAGACGTTGGTGCCGCCCTGGGCGACGGGGGAGTCCAGCCCGGCGTCGAGACCGCGGACGAAGTCGGCGGCCTGCGCGACCTCCAGGGCCCGCCACAGCTCCTCGTCGCTCGCCTCCGGGTTCCCGTACCGCAGATTGGTGGCGACGGTGCCGGTGAACAGGTACGGCTTCTGCGGGACCAGCCCGACCGTCCGCGCCATCAGCACGGGGTCCAGGCTGCGCACGTCCACGCCGTCCACGAGCACCTCGCCGCCCGTCACGTCGAACAGCCGGGGGACGAGGCCGAGCAGGGTCGACTTGCCGCTGCCCGTCGACCCGATGATCGCCGTGATCTCGCCGGGACGGGCGGCCAGCGACACGGACCGCAGCACCGGCTCCTGCGCCCCCGGATAGCGGAAGTCCGCTTCCCGCACCTCCAGATGCCCGTGCGCCCGCAGCTCGCGCACCGGCGCCTTCGGCGGGACGACGCTGGACTCGGTGTCCAGCACCTCCTGGATGCGCTCCGCGCACACCTCGGCGCGCGGCACCATCATGAACATGAACGTGGCCATCATCACGGCCATCACGATCTGCATCAGATAGGCGAGGAACGCCGTGAGCGCGCCGATCTCCATCCCGCCGCTCTCGATCCGGTGCGCACCGAACCAGACGACGGCGATCGACGACACGTTCACGACCGTCATGACGATGGGGAACATCAGGGCCATCAGCCGGCCCGTCGCCATCGACACGTCCGTCAGCTGCCGGTTCGCACCCCGGAAGCGCTCCGTCTCGTAGCCGTCGCGGACGAACGCGCGGATCACGCGGTTGCCGGTGATCTGCTCGCGCAGCACCCGGTTCACCCCGTCCAGCCGCTCCTGCATGGTGCGGAACAGCGGCCGCATCCGCTTCACGATCAGCGACACGGAGATGCCGAGCACCGGCACCACGGCCAGCAGCACGGCCGACAGCCGCACGTCCTGCCCGAGCGCCAGCACGATCCCGCCGACGCACATGATGGGCGCCGAGACCATGAGCGTGAACGCCATCAGCACCAGCATCTGGACCTGCTGGACGTCGTTGGTGGTGCGCGTGAGCAGCGACGGCGCCCCGAAGCGCCCGACCTCACGGGCGGAGAAGCTCTGCACCCGGCCGAACACGTCGGCCCGCACGTCCCGCCCGAGCGCGGACGCCGTGCGCGCCCCGTAGAAGACGGCCCCGATGTTGCACACCACCTGGACGACGCTGATGCCGATCATCAGGGCGCCGAGGGACAGGATGACGCCCGTGTCCCCGGTGACGACACCGTCGTCGATGATGTCCGCGTTGAGGGTCGGCAGGTAGAGGGTGGCGCCGGTCTGCAGCAGTTGCAGCAGCACCAGCAGGACGATGGGTCTCTTGTACGGGCCCAGGTAGGTCCGCAGGAGTCGTATCAGCACACGTGTCTCTCGGGTTCGGCGCGATCGGGGGTTGGATGCCCCCCATCTTCCGGCACCCGGTCCGCGAACCTCCCGGGGTTTTCCTCAAACCCCGGTCAAGAACGGACCATGCCCGCGCGGGCATGGTCCGTCCGGCGCCGCTCACAGCCCCTGGGCGAACGCCCCCGGGTGGATCTGCTCCCGCGTGGCCCGGTACTGCTGGCGCACGGCCATGCCGACGTCCGCGTCCTCGCCCGGCTCGAACACCTGCGCAGAGGCGCCCTGCCAGGCCGGCGGAGCGGCGGGGGAGAGCGTCCCCTGCGCCACGCCCAGCGCCCACGCCGCCTGGCGGGCCGCTCCGATGGCGGCGTAGTCCGCCGGCTGCGGAACCACGACCTGGGCGGCGAACACCGCGGGGGCCACGGCCTGCACCGCGGGCAGTTCGGCCGCGGCACCCAGCAGGAAGACCCGCCGCACCTCCACCCCGCGCCCGCGCAGCACGTCCAGCGCGTCGGCCAGCGAGCACAGCATGCCCTCGAACGCGGCCCGCGCCAGGTGCTCGGGCTTCATCGACTCCCGCCGCAGCCCGCTCAAGGTGCCCGCGGTGTGCGGCAGCTGGGGTGTGCGCTCGCCCTCCAGATAGGGCAGCATCACCAGGCCGGACGCGCCGGGGGTGGACTTCATCGCGAGTTCGGACAGGTCCCCGAGCGCCTCGACGCCGAGCATCTCGGCCGTGCCGCGCAGCGCCCGGACCGCGTTCAGGGTGTGCACCACGGGCAGGTGCATGCCGGTCGCGTCGGCGAACGAGGTGATCATCCCGGTGGAGTCGGCGAGCGCCTCGTGGTGGACGGCCATCACGGAGCCGGAGGCCCCCAGCGACACCACCGCGTCGCCGGTGCGGACGCCCAGGCCGAACGCCGCGGCCATCGTCTCGCCCGTGCCGGCCGAGATCAGCAGCCCCTCCGGGGTGGTGCCCGCCGCCTCCGCGGGCCCGAGCACCTCGGGCAGCGCGCACTGGTGGCCGAGGGCCGTCTCGACGAGATCGGGGCGCCAGGCGCCGGTGCCGGCCGACCAGTAGCCCGTGCAGGAGGCGCCGCCGCGGTCGGTGGTCCGGCGGGCGGGCCGGCCGAGCAGCTGCCACACCAGCCAGTCGTGCGGCTGGAGCACCGCCGCCACCCGCTGCGCGGCCTCCGGTTCGGTGCGTGCCAGCCAGCGGAGCTTGGCGACGGGCAGGGCCGCCTGCGGGACCGACCCGACGGCCTCGGCCCACGCCTGCCGCCCGCCGAGCGCGTCCACCAGATCGGCGGCGGCGACCTGGGCGCGCCGGTCGTTGCCGAGCAGCGCGGGGCGCACGGGGCCGCCCTGCGCGTCGAGCGTGATCAGGCCGTGCTGCTGGGCCGAGACACCGATGGCCTGCACGCCTTCCAGCAGCCCGCCGCCCGCGGCCTCGCCGAGCGAGAGCAGCCAGGCCTGCGGATCGGCCTCGGTGGACTTCGGCTCCAGCGGATGCGGCGCGTACCCCTGGCGCAGCACGGCGCCCGTGTCCGCGTCACAGACCACGATGCGTGTGTACTCGGACGAGCTGTCGAGTCCGGCGACTATCCCCATGTCCGGAATTCTGCCGTACGCGCGGGGGCGGGCGGGTCAGGTGTTGGTCGTTCCCCAGTCGTCCTCGGTGCCGGAGCCGCGTTCGCGCAGCGAGCGCACCCGCCCGGCGACCGACTCCGGGACCCGGTCCCCGACCTTGTCGCTCACCGCGTGGAACGCCTTGCCCGCGGCCTCGCGGCCGTTGTGCGCGGCGGACTCGGCGGCGTTGCGCACCGCCGGGTTCTGGGAGATCTGTCGCGCGGACTTCTTGAGCTGCTCGTACCGCTCGCGCCCGGCCCGTGTGCCGAGCACGAAGCCGAGGGCCAGTCCGGCGACGAACGTGAGCTTGTACCGCATGGGTGTCACCTTCCGTTGCGTCGGTGCTGCCCGCCTACCCGCCGGGGCGCCTGATCACCCTGCGCGGAACCGATTGGCGGAGCACCCCCCTGCTTGCGCTAATGTATGTGTCGCAGCGAGCACACGCCCTCCGGGACGCATCCGGTAGGTACGTTCGGTGCACACGCAGCAATCCCCTGTAGCTCAATTGGCAGAGCAGCCGGCTGTTAACCGGCAGGTTACTGGTTCGAGTCCAGTCGGGGGAGCGCGATCCCCTGTAGCTCAATTGGCAGAGCATTCGGCTGTTAACCGGAGGGTTGCTGGTTCGAGTCCAGCCGGGGGAGCAGATACGGAGGAGGGCCCGCGAGGGCCCTCCTTCTTCTTTGCGAGCTTCTCTGCCAGGGGGCGGGTGCGGGACCCGCCCGCCGCCCGCCGGATCTTTCGCGCCGGACCGGGAACCGGGCGGCGACCAGCGGAGTCCTCATGGTCAGGCGTTGCCGACCATGCGAGGCAGGAGATCGTATGACCGGCTATGCTGCGGCAGACGGCGCGCACATGTGTGCGCGACGCGCCGTTGGGGGCGGTAGCTCAGCCGGTTAGAGCAGCGGACTCATAATCCGTCGGCCGTGGGTTCGAGTCCCACCCGCCCCACCAAGTGCAGGTCAGAGAAACGTTCTGACCTGTGCAAACGTCTTTTCGGGTGCCCGGATCTGGGACTCTGGTTCAACGGATGTCACTCCGTTGACCGTTACTTCAGTGAACGCGCGAGTCTAGGGTTGCCCGTGGGCTGTGACCTGCGGTGATGGAGTGACTGGAGAGGCGGCGGGTTGGCGGGGGACCGTGGCCAGGGGACGCTCAGGGGACACGAGGTTTTAGGAACTGCAGTTCGGCTGTGTCATGCGGCACTCGATGGAGGGCTTCTTTCCGTTGCCCCCGTACCGTCCAACCTTGAGCGCGTGTCATCGAAGCCTGATCGGCGAAAGCCCCGGCCGAGTTCGTGTCGGTGCGTCTCGGTGACGAGCGCGCCCGTCTCTCAAGGCGCGATGAGTTCGATCCCTGCCGCATTGAGCTCCTCGCCGTGGGTCAAGACCAGTCCACAGAAGGGGCGGAAGAACGACTTGGCGAGCCCGATGCCGACTGTCCCTTCGAGGTGGTCACAGTCCCCCCTGGAGGGGGACCAGCAGCCGTCGACGCCGAGGTCGCCGAACACGTCGCCGACGTACCCACAGGCCGGGCACTGCCTCCACCACACGTAACTACCGTCTGGTGACCACCTGCTCCAGAGCCATCCGGAGTCGTCGGTCTCTTTCACGGTGGCGAGGATGGGTAGATCGGAGGGGAATGCCCCGACACGTGGTTAGCTGTGATCAAGGTGAAGCCGCAGGTCGCATCCCCATCGACCGGCCCCGACGCCATGGACGGCCTGACTGTGTGTCAGGTGAGGGCTGGCCGCCGCGACGTCCGTCGTGGAGCCCGCGGGCTGGCCTGAATGAAAGCCGAGCCTATAGCTGGCACCTCAATGTCGCGGGCGTGGTGCGCTGACGCAGCATCAGGTCAGTCGCATGGATGGCAACGCGAATCAGTGCCTCGAACTGCGCTTTCGTCGTGATCGCTGCTACACCACTCGGCGGGGCACCATCGATCGGAGCTTTTGGTGTGCGCCTCGAACAGCCTGGCGATGATGCTCGGTGCCCTCACCGACTGCCCCGAGGGGGAGCCGGGGACGTCGCGCGTGGAGCCTGACTTGCCCTCAACGGAGCGCAATTCGTTGACCAGTAGACTCGATCGCTCGGGGGCGAGTGCAGGAGCCGCTTCGTTGCTGGGGCAAACCGACGCTTGGCCGGCGGAAACGGAAGCTCGCTTCGCGAGGTGTGGACGTGTGGTGGACACAAAGAACCTGACGGTGGCGCTCTCGAATCCCCAGAGCCTAGATTCCTCCCTCGGGTGACGGATTCTCGCCCCTCGACCCCTCCTCCTGATGTACGAATCTTGTTATGGCGAGCGCAGGGGGACTGACCGAGCAGGAGACGTGCCGGGCCTTCGTGCTACCGGCGCTGTCCGTGGCCGGCTGGAGCAAAGATCAGATCCGCGAGCAGTATTCGATCAACGACGGCAAGCTCGTGGTGTCGCCGCGGCGGCATCGGCGTGAGCGGGCGCTGATAGCGGACTACGTCCTGGAGTACCGCGACGACGTGCCCCTCGCGGTGGTCGAGGCCAAGCGGACGAGTGTGGATGTCGCAGCCGGTATCGAGCAGGCCAAGCGGTACGCACGCAGACTGGGCCTGCCTCTGGCCTACGCCACGAACGGCATCGAGATCTGGGAGATCGAGATCGGCGGCAACCGGCACCGGGTGTCGTCGTTCCCGTCCCCGGAGGAACTTTGGCAGCGGTACTGCGGCGAGAAGAAGATCACGACCGAACTGGAGCGTGAGCTCATCCTCGCCCAGTTCGACCACCGGCTCCGCAACAACGATCTCACCCCTAAACGCCCGAGGTACTACCAGCGTCGAGCGGTCAACGAGGCGCTCTTGGCGATAGCCCGTGGCCAGACGCGGATCCTGCTGACCCTGGCCACAGGCACCGGTAAGACCATGGTCGCGTTCCAGCTGGTCTCAAAGCTGCGCGAGAGCGGGTGGACCGGAGGAGAGAAGCCCCGTGTGCTCTACCTGGCTGACCGCAACATCCTGGTTGACCAGCCGAAGGATGACTACTTCGAGCCAGTCTTCGGAGATGTAGTCCACAAGATCAGCGGAGGGGTGCAGCGAGCCCGGCAGATCTTCTTCGCGCTGTACCAGTCGCTGGACAGCAGCCGTGGGGACGAAGCTGCGCTCTTCAGCCAGTACCCTCCGGGCTACTTCCACCTGATCATCGTGGACGAATGCCACCGCGGCAGCTCGGCCGAAGAGGGTAGATGGCGAGGCATCCTCAACCACTTCTCCCAGGCCGTTCAACTCGGTCTGACCGCGACGCCGATCGCGGACTCGGACCGGCATACCTACGGGTACTTCGGTGAGCCGGTCTACGAGTACTCCCTGAAGGACGGAATCGAGGACGGCTTCCTGGCCCCGTACCGTCTTCGACGGGTCCACCTGAATGTCGACATGACGGGCTTCAAGCCCGAACCTGGGCAGCTCGATACTTCCGGCAACCCCATCCCGGACCAGGTCTATACCCAGCGCCACTACGAGAAGGCCCTCGCCATTGAGGAGCGCACCGAGGAAGTAGCGCGGTACCTCACGAGCTACCTGACCGATACGGACCGGATGGCGAAGACGATCGTCTTCTGTGAGAACAACGATCACGCACACCGCATGGTTGCCGCACTCAACCAGGCGAACCTCGACCTCGTCGCACGCTACCCAGACTACGTCTGCCGGATTACCGATGACGACGGCAAGCCGGGAAGGGAGCTCCTGGACCGGTTCCGGCGGGACGACACCGACGAGCCCGTGATTGCCGTGACCAGCCAGATGCTGACGACCGGCGTGGACATCCCCTCGGCCCGCAACATCGTGATCGTGCGCCGGATCAACTCCATGCCGCAGTTCAAGCAGATCATCGGGCGAGGCACGCGGCTGTGCCTGGACATAGACAAGGGGTCCTTCGACATCATCGATTTCGTCGATGCGACTGTTCTGTTCAACGATCCCGAGTTCGACGGTCCGCCGCTGAGAGTCATCAATGACCGGACAGATCAGCAGGGAGAGCTGATCGAGCGCGAAGAGCTGGAGAGCCCAGACGGCCCCGCCGAAGAGGTCGCAGAGCCCGAAGTGGACTTCCAGTCAGGTGATGGAGGCGTACTGCCTGCAGACGACGACGGGACGGTGGTCACGGACGAGGATCGCGTCGATGAGATCCAAAGTAGCGGTACCCGGCGCATCTACGTCAACGGCGTGGAGGTCTTCGTCTGGAACGACATGCACTACCAATTGCACCCCGACGGCCAGTCCATGCGCATGGTCCAGTATCGGGAATACGTTCACGACCGCGTGCTGGAGCTGAAGCTGTCGCCGACGGATCTGAGGACGCAGTGGGCCACCGCTAAGAGTCGCAACACCCTTCGCGAGCGCCTGAGCGGCGAAGAGATCGGCATCACGGAAGAGGACCTGCTGCGCAAGCTCGATCACCCCGAGGCCGACCCTGTCGATCTGCTGATCAACGCGGCCTGGGAACTGCCGCTGATCAGCCGCTCCGAGCGGGCCCACCGGGTACGCCGTGAGCACGATCAGTTCCTCAAGAGCTTCGCACCTGAGGCCAGGGAGGTGCTGGACGCGCTGTTGGACCGCTTCGCAGAGAAGGGCGCCGCAGAGCTGGAGGCGAGCGCGCTGCGCGTACCACCCTTCCAGCAGCTGGGTACGATCCGGCAGCTGGCCGCACGGTTCGGCGGGGCTCCGCAGATGCACGAGGCGATCGACGACCTGGGCAAGCGGATCTTCGATGTCGCGTAACTACATCCTGATTTTAGTTTCACGTGTCGATCTACGTGAAGCTAAAGGAAACTAGGAAGAGTATTGCTGCTACGCTCTCATGGTGCTTGGGGATGACACGACTCGCGACCGACTCTGGCGCACTGCGGCCCGCCAGCGCGGCTACTTCACGGCCGCCCAGGCGCTCAAGGCCGGCTACTCCTACCAGGCTCAGCACTTCCATGTCGGTCGCCGCAACTGGATCCGTATCGACCGCGGCATCTACCGCTTCCGCGAGTATCTCGACCTTCCGAGCACCGACACGGACCACTTGGTCCGCTGGTCCCTTTGGAGCCGGGACCGGGCTGTGGTGTCGCACGCGACGGCCCTTGCTGTACACGACCTGGGCATCGCCAACCCGGCGGAGATCCACCTGACCGTACCGCCGGGTTTTCGTGCCAGGGACTCGGCTGTCGTGCTGCACCGCGCCGCTCTGGGCGCTGCGGACGTCGAACAGCACGAGGGCTTCAAGGTCACCACACCCCTGCGAGCCATTGCGGAGAGCGCCGCTGACGCGGTTGATCAAGACGTAGTCGACTCCGCAGTGAGCGAGGCACTCTCGCGGGGCCTGACCACACGACGCCGTCTCCTGCGCGCAGCCCAGGAACTCGGAGCGCGAGCCGAACTCGGCGTAGAGCGCGCGCTGAGGGAGGTGACGGCGTGAAGGAGAAGCGATACCAGGACGCTGTCGCACTCCGTAGGGCGCTGGAGGTCAGGCTGAAGCGCCAGTCGGAGACTGAAGCCACAGATCTGGGACGCCTACGCCGCCGAGTGGTCTTCGACCGTATCGCGGCACGGCTCTCAGCAGATTCGGAGGCTGAATGGATCCTCAAGGGCGGGGCTGCGCTTGAGTTCCGGCTGCGGAATCGCGCCAGAGCGACCAAGGACATGGACCTCGCTATCCGGGAAACCGGACTGACGGGCGGCATGCTCCGCGAGGCACTGCTCGATGCGCTCGCAGAAGACCCGGACGGGGACTGGTTCACCTTCCGGGTTCCCGCGCCGGTGGAACTGGCCGCTTATACCGGGGGGCGCCCGGCGTGGAGGTTTTCCGTCGAAGCCGGCCTCGGCGGCAAGCCCTTCGCCGGTGTCCGGATCGACGTCGCCGCCCGCGGCGAGGAGGTGGCGGCCACGGAACCCCTGCCGCTCCTCGGGGCACTGGACTTCGCCGGAATCCCCGCCCGGACGATCGAGGCCGTGGACCGGCGGCAGCACTTCGCCGAAAAGCTACACGCCCTCACACGTGAATACGGTGACCGTCCTAACACGAGGGTTAAGGACCTGGCTGATCTCGTGCTACTGATCGAGACGGGCATGGCCGCCGACGCGGAGCTGTGCGGCGTAGTGCGGCATGTCTTCACGATCCGGGACACACATGCCGTCCCTCACTTGATTCCCGACCCACCACCGCTGTGGCGGGACACGTATCCATCCCTCGCCGAGGGACTGACCGAGACCACAGCGACCTTGGACCACGCGCTGACCGCAGTGCGCGAATTCTGGGCGCGAGCTGTGACCGTCTGCACCGGAACGGAAGACTGATGCCGCCGCAGGACACCACCAGCCAACTGGCCATTGACGTACCCGCCCATCCCAAGAAGCGAACCCGCGCGGAACTTCAGTCGGCCATCAAGTCGGCGCGCGACATCATGCGTAAGGACGCCGGCCTCAACGGCGACCTGGACCGCCTGCCTCAGCTGACGTGGATCCTGTTCCTCCGGGCCTTCGACGTGTGTGTGGAGGAGGAGCGGGAGGCGGAGATCCTTGGCTACGAGCGCGTGATCCAGCCGCCATACGACTGGAAGAGCTGGGGAGCAAGAACCGAATTTACGGGGAAGGAGTTCCTCGACTTCGTCAACATGAAGCTCCTCCCGTATCTGCGTGACCTAAAAAGCGATGAGGAGGGAGATCCCAGGAATGTGATCTCCACCATCTTCCAGGATGTCAACAACCGGATGCTCTCGGGCACCTTGCTACGCGACCTGGTCAACGTAGTCAATGGTATTAACTTTGACTCCGCTGATGACATCCACACGATGGCCTTCGTCTACGAATCAATCCTGAAGGAGATGCGGGACGCCGCAGGTGACTCAGGCGAGTTCTACACCCCACGACCGGTGATCCGGTTCATGGTCGAGCAGAGCTTCCTCGGGCTGGGCGAGTCCATCCTCGACCCGGCCTGTGGTACGGGCGGGTTCCTCGTGGAGGCCTACGAGGAGCTGAAGGAGCTCCCGCGATCCCGGGTGGAATTGGCCGAACTCCACCACAACATCCGCGGCATGGAGAAGAAGCCGCTCCCGTATCTGCTCGGGATGATGAACCTCCTCCTCCACGGGATCGACGCGCCGAACGTGATCCGCACGAACGCGCTGCGCAAGATGCGGGAGGAGAGCAGCCCGAAGCACCGTGTGAACGTGGTGCTCACCAACCCTCCGTTCGGCGGCGAGGAGGAGAAGTCGGTAGCGGCGGCCTTCGACTCAGCTGGCGTCGGGACGCACGAGACCGCGTGGCTCTTCCTCTACTCCGTGATCGAGCGGCTGAAGCCCGGGGGCCGGTGCGCGATCGTCCTTCCGAACAGCGTCCTCTTCGGCGGCGGCGTCGGCGCAAAGATCAAGCAGAAGCTGATGCGGGAGTGCAACCTCCACACGATCGTGCGCCTCCCGCAGGGCGTTTTCGCTCCATACACCCCAATTGCCGCCAATATTCTATTTTTCGAAAAGGCGGGTTCGACGAAGGAGACTTGGTTCTATGAACTGCCGCTTCCGGAGGGGCGGCGCGGCTACAGCAAGACCAAGCCCATGCGATATGAGGAGTTCGCAGGGTGCGTAGAATGGTGGGGTGGCGAGAGGCGGTTTGAGCGCAAGCAGACAGATCAGGCTTGGAAGGTTTCGATCGCCGAGGTCGAGGCAAATGGATACAGCCTCGAACTGTCCAATCCTCGCGCAGGAGATGACCTCGCCCATCGCGCCCCTCTCGACGTGGTTGGTGAGATTCTCGTAGGTGAGCGGCATGCCCTTCAGGAGGTCGAAGCACTTCAAAGGGAGCTCGAAGAACTCTCCATCCGTAATCTCGCGGATGAGGAGACAGGGAATCGGTTTTCCATCGGCGAATTTCTGGAGCTGAGCAGGAGGCCCGTCGATGTGCAACCTGAAGCAATCTATCGCGAGATTGGTATCAGGTCGTTTGGTCGGGGTGTAATTCACAAGCCTCCGGTTACGGGTGAAGAAATCGGAGCTAAGAGAGTATTTCATATTGAGCCCGGTGATCTCCTATTCAGTAATATCTTTGCGTGGGAAGGGGCGGTGGCGCTTGCGGGGGAATCCGAGCGAGGGTATATCGGGTCGCATCGGTTCATGACGTACAGGGTCGATTCAGGCATCGCAGATTCTGGCTTTCTTAGATTCTTTTTTGCAATCGGGCCAGGCCTGGAAGTGATCAGAGCCGCTTCCCCCGGATCCGCTGGCCGGAATAGAACCTTGGGGATCAAGGCGTTTGCTGCCCAGACGGTTTGGCTTCCGCCTCTACCCGAACAGAAGCGTATTTCTTCGCAACTCAATCGCATTGTTCAGGTGTCAGAGGCAGCAGAGGAACGGTCACATGTGCTCGCGGCACTACGAATTTCCATCCTCAACGCCGCCTTCACCGGCCAGCTGTGACCCGGCGCCAGGCGGTGCCCGTCACGACCACGTGATCAAGGAACCGTAGTTCGACCGTCTGTGCCGCATCCCGCAGACGTTCGGTCACCTGTCGGTCGGCCATGCTGGGTTCGGGGTTGCCCGAGGGGTGGTTGTGGGCCACGCCGAAGGACGAAGCGCCGGCCGCCAGGACCAGGGCGAGAGTGTCGCGCACCGGGATCAGGCTGCGGTCCGTGGCACCGTCCGTCAGGCGGGCGATTCGGAGGACCTTGCCGGACGCGTCGCAGGCCACGACGATTACGCGTTCGTGGTGTAGCCCGCGTAGCAGTGGTGCGGTGACTGCGGCGAGGTCAGCGGTGCTTGTGACTCGGTCAGGACTGAGCAGGTCCGAGTTCCGTAGGCGGCGGGCCAGTTGAAAGGCTGACGCGACCCGTACCGCCTTCGCTTGGCCCATCCCCGGGAGTTGGACGAGGGCTTGAGGGTCTGCCCGAGCCAGGCCGCGGAGCCCGCCGTGCGCCGCAAGGAGCTCGCTGGCCAGCTGGACCGCGTCCTGCCCCGGAATGCCTGAGCCCAGAAGAAGGGCGAGTAGTTCTCGGTCAGCGAGCGCCTCAGCGCCGTGGAGCCACAGCCGCTCCCGCGGTCGGTCGGTCGCCGGCATGTCTTTGACTCGCATGCGCATGCCCCGCTCAGTCTGCGGAATCCCGGTCGATCGGCTCGTCCGTATCGCTGCTCCCACTCCCGCCGTCGTCGGGGAATGCCACATGCTCCTGCGCACCGGCAGCGGACGAGCCGATGAGTTCCATCAGGCGCTTGTGGAGGGTTTCGGAGCGCGCGCGGAGGAAGCCTTCGTAGTCATCCCGCAGGGCTGCTTCGAAGGCAACCTCCTCGATGAGGCAGGTCGCCAGGCGCTTACGGATCGTGTCCTTGCCCTGGGTCTCGCACAGATCCTTCAGGTAGACCGATGGTGGCTGGTCGCTGATGGCGATGTTCGACACGGAGCTCAGCATGATCAAGTTGGCGCAAACATTGGCCTGGCTCACGTTGAGCCCTTGCTTCTTCAGGAACGACTTCGGGAAGAAGTGGTGGAACTCCTTGTCGTTCTGCCAGGACAGCGCCTTGTCCGTGTCGATCCGGCGGCCGTTGCGGAGGTCCAGTGGGTGCGCCTCGGCGAGCAACAGGCCGAGCAGCTTCGACGGGGCATTCGTGGCCCTGAACTGATTGCGGCGCCACAGGACGCTGCGCGGCACGCCCGCACTGACCTCGATCTCATCGGTCCGACCCGAGGCGAAACTGTGGACCGCTTCGCGGTCGTCCGTCATCTGCCGCGCGTTCCAACCCTTGAAGTACTCGCCGCTGGCGGTGAGCCAGAACCATCGTTCGATGGCGTCGTACTGGGCTGCCGTGGCCTTCGGTACCTGGCGGAAGACCTCGACCAGGACCGCGAACTGGTTGTAGTAAGGCAGGGCAGCAGCACGGGGCGTGCGGACATGCGTGGTCAGGAAGTCGACCGCGAGCTTGGATGCTTCGACGGCGGCCTTGACCGCCTCCTCCAGCTCATCCTTGTTCAGATTCCGCAGCTGGTTCATGTCCTCGCGAGAGAACCCGAACCCGGCAGCGGCGGAGATTGTGCGCAGCATGGTCTTCGTGTCGACCTTGCCGTACTGCTTCCGGCTCAGGACTTCGAGCAGCTCGTCAATCTCGTCCTTGAGGTCGAACTCCGGGCTCCAGGTCGCCGCCCGCATCAGGTCGACGACGGTGAGCGGGGTCGCGGTGCTGTTGATCCGCTCGAAGACCTTCGCAACCTCGGTCGACGGCATGCCCCGCAGGGTGACTACGGCGATCTGATAGTTCGAGAAGCGGTTGTACAGTTCCTCGGCCCGCTCCTGCAGGTCCTCAGAGCCGAGCTTCGAAGCACGGTTGGCGAAGAGGAAGCCGTTGGAGAGCAGCCGGACCGGGATGATGTGCGAGGGTGGGTCCTCCAGGGTGTCCGTATGCCTGAACGCCTGCTCTTCGAGGTCGTAGACGATGTTCCAGTTACTCTCAGTGTCACCATCCGGGGTCCAGTGCAGCGCCCCGCAGATCGTCGCCAGTCGCTGCTGTCCATCGAGGATGTAGTTCACCGGATAGCCGTGGCGGTGTTCGCCGACGGCCAGCCCGGCGACCGTGCGCTCACTCGCAAGCTGCTCGGTGCTCTGCCACAGCAGGATGCTGCCGATGGGGTAGTTACGCGCTACGGAGTCGAGCAGATCGAGGATCTGCTGCCGAGTCCAAACGAAATTCCGCTGGAACTTGGGCAGTACTACATCGCCCTCCAATACCCGGTCGACCACGGTTAGCAGTCGTGGCACGCTCGAGTCCGGATCCTGTGCCTGGCGCTTCTGAACGGGAATCGTCGCCAACGCATCCCCCCATCTGAGCAGTTGACGACAGTCTATGAGGCACCACTGACAACGTCGGTCGTAGCCCGGCATGACGGAAAGGCACTCCGCTGCGAGCGAGTTCGAGACCTCGACTTCTCCCACCGCTCAACCTGCGGCGATCCAGGCGGGCATCCTAGGCGACCTCCACGGGAGGGCTCTCGGGGGACCGCCAGGGGACACGCAGGGGACGGAAGGACCCGGAAGGATCAGGAAGGCCGGCGCAGGAGCAGAACAGCACAGGCCCTGTGACCTGCGGTTATAGGAAGATCGAGGCAAGAGCGGGGACCGATCGGAAGACCCGAAAAGGACTCATAATCCGTCGGCCGTGGGTTCGAGTCCCACCCGCCCCACCGAAGCAACGGTTCAGCAGTGCGAAGACGCCCCCGCCGAGGGGCGTTTTTCGTATGCGCCGCAAGGGTGCCGGGACCCCGGTGGCCGGGGTGCGGGACGGTGCCGCGGGCCGCACCGATCATGCCACGGCCGGCCCCGGGCTCCCGGCCGTGACACACCGCGTACCGCGCCGCGGGCACACAGCGGCGCGGGGCCGGGGGTTCTCGCGAGCCGCGGGGCACCGGTCCCTGCCCCGCGGAGGGCTCACACGACGGCCGCTGACGGACGGTCGACGCGCTCGGCCGGCGGCCGAGCGCCGACGACCGGGCGAACCGGTCCCGGACCCCCTGCCCCGGCTCGGCCGCACCCACGGGTGCGGTGCGGCCGAGCCGGGGGCTTGTCGCGCGGCGGCCCCGGTGTCAGTTCTCCAGCAGGTTCCTCATCCGGGAGATCTCGGCGTTCTGCGCGGTGACGATCTCCTCGGCCATCGCCTTGGCCGGCGCGTGCGAGCCCTCGGACTTCTGGGTCTCGGCCATCTCGACGGCACCCTCGTGGTGCTCGACCATCAGGGACAGGAACGCCCTGTCGAACGCGGCGCCGGACGAGGTCCGCAGCCGCTCCATGTCGTCGTCCGACATCATCCCGGACATCCCGTGGCCCGCCCCGTGCCCCGCGTGGG
Organism: Streptomyces genisteinicus; assembly: GCF_014489615.1. Lineage (GTDB taxonomy): Bacteria > Actinomycetota > Actinomycetes > Streptomycetales > Streptomycetaceae > Streptomyces > Streptomyces genisteinicus. The sequence continues at coordinate 2,197,265 of NZ_CP060825.1, read as the reverse complement.
GGTCGGCGTCCGGGGCGGGGACCTGCTCGCCCCAGGAGGTCAGCCAGCCGGACAGCGTCCGGATCTCCGGGTCCTGGGCGGTGCTGATCTCGCGGGCGAGCGTTTTGACCTCGGCCGACGAGGCACGGGTGGCGGCCAGTCCGGACATCTCCAGGGCCTGGCGGTGATGCGGGATCATGCCCTGGGCGAAGGTGACGTCGGCGGCGTTGTGGCCCGCGGAGGACTGCGCCGGGGCGGAGGCCGCCGGGGAGCTGTGGGCGCCGTGCCCGGACGGGCTGCCGCCGCCGGACCCGCAGGCGGCGAGGGCGAGCGCTGCCGCGGTGGTGGCGGCGAGGACGGCGGCCCGGCGGGCCGGGGAACTCATTGCGGTCATGGTGATGCGACTCCTGATGCTGCGAAGGGCGCGAAGCGCCGCCGGCCGAGGGGGCTCCGGCGCGTGCTCCCGGGCGGAGTCGTGGGGCTCCTGAGGAAGGCGCGGCGGGGCGTCCCCGGGGCGCGGGGCTTCGCGGAGAAGGGCGTACGGGCGCGGGGCCGCCCGGGGAGGGCGGCGCCGCGGGGGACGCCTATATGCGCAGGACCTGGAGTTCGCTCAGCGCGGGCGGGCCGCGGCCCGACTCGCCCGTGCGCCCGTCGCACGCGGCCGCGGAAGCCGGGAGGGACGGGGCGCAGGGTCCCGGTACGAGTGCGGGGAGGGCCGGCGCTCCGCCGAGCCCGCTCGCCGCGCAGGTGCCGTCGGCGTGCTCGGCGTGGCCGTCGGCGCCGCCGTGGCCGTCGTGCACGGCCGCCTCCGCGGCACGGGCCGCGGAGGCGGGGGCCGGTGCCGGGTCGGTGCGGCCGTGGGAGGCGGCCGGCGGATGCTCCGCGGCCGCTACGTGGCCGGCCGGGGCCGGGGCGGCGGTGGCCGGTGCGGACACCAGGCCGTGCATCGCGAGCAGTCCGGTGAGCACGGCGAGGAGCAGCAGCAGGCGGGCCCGTGTGCCGTGGGCCCGGGGCGTGCGCCGCCGCTGTCGCCGGATCATGTCCGCCATCGTAGGCGGCGGCCGTCCGCGCGGTGGCCGTGACCCGCGTGCCGGGACGGGTCAGGCGTCGGTGCCCGTGATGTTGACCAGCCAGGAGATGCCGCAGGCGTCCGTGCACATGCCGAAGACGTCGCCCCACATCTGCTTCTCCAGCGGGACCGCCACGGTGCCGTCGGCGGAGAGCTTCTCCCAGTAGCCGCGCAGTTCGTCCGCGTCGTCACCGCTGAGACTCACGGAGAAGTTGGTGCCGGGGCGGTGTTCCATGCCGGGCGGGTTGTCGGCGCCCATGAGGGTGTAGCCGCTGCCCGTCTCCAGCATGCTGTGCATGATCTTGTCGGTGTACTCCTCCGAGGGAGCCCCGCCGAATTCGCCGAAGGTGTGGGACGTGAGGGTCCCTCCGAAGACGCTCTTGTAGAACTCCATCGCCTGCTTCGCGTCACCGGCGAAGCTGAGGTACGGATTGAGGCGAGTGGCCACCTTGATCCCCTTTCGTGACGTTTCGTCGGAGCGCAGCGTACCGGCGGCGCCGTGCCGGGGCGGGCGGGTCGCCGAACGTGTCTTTTCCGGGGGCGGGTGTGCAGAAGTGAAGGGGTTTCGTGCGGTAACCCGGACGAGTTCGGGCCGCTTTCGGGCAAACGTCGAGGAGCGGCCCTCCATTGGGGTGGCATTGCCGTACTCGTCGGCCTTCGCAGAAAGCGGTTCCCGGCCCCTGAAGTTGTCCGATCCTGTGCGGTGGGGAATGGCGGGAAGAACGGAACTCTTGTTCATGGCGGGGAAGTTGTGCCAGGGTGAGCCTCCTCGCATCCGAACAAACGCCATTCTGATCAACCGTTCGAATTTCCTGTGGGTGGGCCTCTCCAAAAGAGAGGGCATCGCCACCAGAAGGTGTGTACCAACAGGCGCGCCCCTTTCGACCGGCCGCCGGCACCCGCCGGCCGGAGCCGATGGCCGAAACCGCAACCCCCCACCGCATTGCCATGGATGGAAAGACGTCTATGCAGCACCCCAGCACGCCCGGGAGCGTGCCCTCCCCGCCCGCCGGACAGGTGACCGGGAGCTCCGACGAGGAACTCGCCGCCGCACTGAGGACCGACGACACGGCCCGGCCCGCCCGCCCCGTCGCCGGTCTGCTGGCACGCCACTGGCAGCCCCTGTTCGACTACGCGGCGGCCTGCGCGCCCTCCGCGCGGACGGCCTCCATGCTGGCCACGGCCGCCTTCGCCCAGGTACTCGACGCGCTGGCGCGCAACGGGGTCACGGGGGCCGTGCGCCCCCACCTTCTGGTCACCGCCCGGCACATCGCCAGGAGCTGGGCCGCCGACCCGGACGTCACCACGGCGCTGCCGGGTCTCACGATTCCCGGACCACCGGCCGAGAACCGCCAATTGGTGGCCCGTGCATTCCACGCAATGCCCATGGTGCCGCAGGTGCTGCTCTGGCACGCCGAGACGGAGGCCGAAGGGATATCCGTCCCCGCCGGCCTCCTCGGAATCGACCCCCGCCTCGCTTCCGAGCAACTCGGCCAGGCGCGCGAACAGTTCCGCCAGACCTGCGTCCGCACCCACCGCGAACACGCCCCCACCCGGGAATGCCGCCACTACAACCGGCTCCTCGACATATCCCTGCGGCGCGGCGGCGAACTCATCCCCGACATCCAGGTGCACCTTTCCGAGTGCCGCTACTGCCGGGACGCCGCCGACCAGCTCGACCAGACCGGCGGACGGCTCGGAGTCCTCCTCGCCGAGGGGCTGCTCGGCGGCGCCGCGGCCCCCTACCTCGCCTCCCGGCCCGGACGGCGCCGCCAGGCCAGGCTCAGGGCGGGCGGAGAGAACCGGTCCGACGGGCCGGGGCCCGCCGGACGCGGCCGCCACTCCCGGTCCGGCCGGGCGCGGGCCGCCCTGCCCGACCTGGTCCTGCGCGGCCGGCGGGCCGCCGCCGAGCGGACGATTCCCACCGCGCTCGGCATCGGAGCGGCCGTCGCCGTCACCGGGCTGCTCGTCGCCGGCCTCGCGACCGCCCTCTGGCCGGACGACGAGCCCGACCACGCCGGCCCCGCCGCCCCCGGCGGAACGGTCACCGGCAGCGCCCGCCCCGCTCCCGGGGCGGGGGACCCGTCGGCAGGCACCCCGTCGGCCCCGCTGCCCTCCACGACCTCGGCCGGTCACCCGGCCGGACCGGTCACCCTCTCCCTGCGCAACGTCGAGGCGGACCTGTGCGTCGACTTCGCCGGCGGCGACGCCCGGGCGGACGCGGACATCCTGATGGCCGCCTGCTCGGCGGCCCCCAGCCAGCGCTGGGTGTACGAGACCGACGGCCGGCTGCGCAGCGCACTCGCCCCCGGGCTCTGCCTGGACTCGCGCGGACTCGATGGCATCGTTGTCGCGGGCTCCTGCACCGGCCGCGCCGCCCCCGACGGCACCGACGTCCGCTACGACCTGACCATCACGGGGCAGATCGTCCCCCGCTGGAACGAGGGGCTCGCGGTCGTGCCGGTGTCGCCCGACGCCGGTGCCCCCGTCACGGTCAGGGTGCGCGACGACTCCCCGGCCCAGCTCTGGGCGACCACGGCCACCGGACGCCCTGACGCGGGCCCCCTGCGGGGAGGCGACGACTCCGCGCCGGACGCCACCGAGGTCGACGGCCCGCTCCCCGGGGAGGTGTCCTGCGCGCCGGAGGCCTGCGACCCGCCGCCGGTCACCGGTGGGCAGGCGACGCCGTCGTCGGCCGCCGGCCCGTCGCCGCGGCCTTCGCGCGAGGCCGTCCTGCACGCGGCGGTTGCTCCCGTCCCGGCCGGACGGGTCTGAGGCGGTCGGGGTCCGGGCGCTGCCCGGGCGGGACCGGTGTGCTGCCGGGGCCGTGCGGTGGTCCGGCCGCGGGCCGGCGGGCGGGTACGGCCCGCGACGGTGTCCGGGGTCGCCGGACGGGCTGAGGCCTCCCGGCTGGTCCGGCCCTGTGCGTGACCGTGTCCGGGGTCGCCGGACGGCCCGAGGCCACCCAGTTGTTCCGGCCCCGCAGCCCGTCGTCCCGCCGCCACAGCGTCCGACAACGCCCGAGAAGCGCACCCCACCCCGCAACGCCCGCAACACCCCGAACGCCCCCTGGCGGGCAGCCGCCATGGCAGCTAACCGCCAGGTCCCGCGGCCCGCAAGCGCGTTCCAAGCCTCCAGACTGCTGCGCAACGCCCCGGCATCACCCCCCGTCGACCGGGCGTTCACGAGGAGAGGCTTCCCCATGACACGAGCGCCAGCGAGGCGCCGGGCCCGGCTGATGGCCGCCGGGCTCTCGCTCGTACTGCTCCCCGCAGGACAGGCCCTGGCCGCCGGTGCGGACCGTGATCCGGCCGCCGCAGCGGCCGGCCGTCCCGCCACCGCCGCAGCCCACGCGGCGCACACCGTCACCCTGATCACCGGCGACAAGGTGACCGTCACCGACCTCGGCGGCGAGCGGAAGACGGTCACGGTCGACCGCGCCCGGGGCGCCACCGGCGCGGTGCGCAGCGAGGTCTCCGACGGCCGGATCACCGTGGTGCCCGACGAGGCGCGGCCCTACCTGGCCGCCGGGGTCCTCGACGAGCGGCTGTTCGACGTGACCGGGCTCATCGAGCAGGGTCTCCACGGCGAGGCCGGCCTGCCGCTGATCGTCTCCTGGGGCAAGGGCGCCCGTGCCGTCGCGCCGCGCGGCGCGGAGACGGTCCGCGGACTGCCGAGCATCGGCGGCGCGGCGGTCGAGGCGGCGGCCTCCGGGGAGTTCTGGGACTCCGTCACCTCGGGGCGCTCGCGCTCCGCGTTCGGCGCCGGTGTCTCGCAGGTGTGGCTCGACGGGCGCGTCGAGGCCGACATGGCCGAGTCCAACGCCCAGATAGGCACCCCGAAGGCGTGGGAAGCCGGGCTGACCGGCAAGGGGGTGAAGGTCGCCGTCCTCGACACCGGCGTCGACGCGGACCATCCCGACCTCAAGGACCGTCTCGCCGAGACGAAGAGCTTCATCGAGGGCCAGGAGGTCGCCGACCGCGACGGGCACGGCACCCATGTCGCCTCGACCGTCGGCGGCAGCGGCGCCGCCTCCGACGGACGGGAGAAGGGCGTCGCCCCGGGTGCCGAACTGGCCGTCGGCAAGGTGCTCAGCGACGAGGGCTCCGGCAGCGAGTCGCAGATCATCGCGGGCATGGAGTGGGCCGCCAAGGACATCGACGCCAAGATCGTCTCCATGAGCCTCGGCTCCCGCGAGGCGTCGGACGGCACCGATCCGATGGCCCAGGCCGTCAACACGCTCTCCGCCGAGACCGGCGCCCTCTTCGTGATCGCGGCCGGCAACTCCGGCGCCCCCGGCAGCATCGGCTCCCCGGGCGCCGCCGACTCCGCGCTCACCATCGGCGCCGTCGACTCCGCCGACGAGGCCGCCTACTTCACCAGCCAGGGCCCCCGCTTCGGCGACAACGCGCTCAAGCCCGACCTGTCCGCCCCCGGCGTGGACATCCTGGCCGCACGCTCCGGGCTCGCCCCGGGCGAGGGCCCCTACCAGGCGATGAGCGGCACCTCGATGGCCACCCCGCATGTCGCGGGCGTCGCCGCCCTCCTCGCCGAGAAGCACCCCGACTGGACGGGGCAGCAGCTCAAGGACGCCCTGATGTCGACGTCCAAGCGCCTCGACGCCTCGGCGTACGCGCTCGGCGCGGGCCGGCTCGACGTGCCCTCGGCCGTCGGCGCCACGGTCACCGCCACGGGCTCCGCCGACCTCGGCTTCTACGCGTGGCCCTACGAGGAGAACAAGCCCGTCACGAAGACCGTGACGTACACCAACCACACCGACGCCCCCGTCACCCTGGACCTCGCGATCGAGGGCATGCCCGCGGGCGTCGCCTCGGTCGCGGACTCCCGCCTCACGGTGCCCGCCCGCTCGACGGCGTCCACCACCGTCACCGGCGACGGCACCGGCGCCCCCGTCGGCAACTCCTCGGGCAGCGTCACCGCGTCCGCCGGCGGCGAGACGGTCGCCCGCACCGCCCTCGGCCTGGTGAAGGAGGAGGAGCGCTACACCCTCACCGTCCACGTCAAGGACCGCGACGGCGCCCCCGCCCCCGCCGGCCTCGGCGTCCAGCGGCTGGCCGCCGGCGCCGAGCCCTTCCCGGCCGCCGTCGGCGAGTCCGGCACGCTGGAACTGCGGCTCAAGCCGGGCACGTACACCGTGAGCACCTTCCTCGACGTGCGCGGCAGCCACGGCGCGGACTCGCTCGGCCTCGGCTTCCTCACCGACCCCGAGATCACCCTCGACCGCGACCGGGAGATCACCCTCGACGGGCGCGAGCTGCGGGAACTCACGGCGGACGTCGACCGCCGGACCGAGACCCGACAGGTGCTGATGGAGTTCGACCGGGACGCGAACGGCGTCTCCTACGGCGGCGCCGTGCAGGTCCCGCCGAAGTACGACAGCATCTTCGCGGCCCCGACCGACAAGCCCGCCACCGGCACCTTCGAGTACCGGACCGTCTGGCGCCTGGGCAAGCCGGTGCTCAGCGTCACCGCGGGCGGCAGGCAGCTCTCGGAGGCCACCCCGCAGGGCGGGACGGCCGTCCTGGACGGCCGCCGCAGGCTCGCGGTCGTGGACGCCGGCGACGGCTCGGCCGCCGGCTTCCAGGGCAAGGACGTGCGCGGCAAGGCCGTCCTCGTCCGTCTCGGGGACGGTGTTCCCGCGCAGATCGCCCAGCGTGCCCAGGACGCCGGAGCGGTGGCCCTGTTCGTCACCGACGCCGCCCCCGGCCGGCTGATGCAGTGGTTCGGCACCGAGGCGTACGAGGACCGGCCGCTGCACGTGGCGACCGTGAACGCCGCCGACGGCGCCCTCCTGGCCGACGCCGCCCGCCGCGCCCGCACGGTCGAGCTCGACGGCACGCGGTACACCCCGTACGTCTACGACCTCTCCCAGGGCCACCCGGGCCGCGTGCCCGACCGCGACCTCACCTACCGCCCGTCCAAGCGCGAACTCGCCGTGCTGGACACGAAGTTCCACGCCGCGAAGCCCGCGGACGGCGGCGAGTACCGCTACTCGGTCACCGACACCTTCCCCATCGGCTTCGGCTTCCAGGAGAAGGTGGCCTTCCCGGCCGAGCGCACCGACTACGTGTCCACCGGCCCCGGCCAGCGCTGGCACGAGTCGATGAGCAACGGCCCCGGCGCCATCGAGCAGCGCAGCGGCACCCCCTCCTACCGGGGCGGCACCCGCTCCGAGCTCAACTGGTTCAAGCCCGTGCTGCACCCGTGGCTGGGCACCGGCCTCGGCTGGGGCCAGACCCGCACCGGCAACGACCTCGCGTTCAACACCCCCGGCTGGGGCGACTCCGGCCCCGACCACACCGGCTTCGGCGACGTGTGGAACGACACCTCGATGACGCAGTTCACCGAACTCTGGGTGGACGGCGAACGCATCGACCGCAAGATGAGTTCCGGCCTCAACCACTGGGACGCGGACCCGGCCGAGCGGACGTACCGGGTGGTCACCGACACCACGCTCGACCCGGAGCGCTGGCGGCTCGCCGTGAAGGGCCACTCCGAGTGGACCTTCCGCTCCGGCGAGACCCCCTCGGACCGCCGGACCTATCTGCCGCTCCTCAACCTCGGGTTCGACATCGACACCGATCTGCGCGGTGACGTGCGTGGCGGCAAGAGGCTCGACCTCGGCATCTTCGCCGAGTACATCGAGGGCGCGGAGAAGACGGGCCGGATCACCGGCGGCACGCTGGAGGTCTCCTTCGACGACGGGAAGACCTGGACGAAGGTCGGACTCGACGGCGTCCGCGGCAAGGCGGCCGCCTGGGAGGGCTCGGTCCGCGTCCCGTCCGGCGCCGACCACATCTCCGTGCGCGCCTCGGCGTCCGACGACCGCGGCGGCTCGGTGAAGCAGGAGATCATCCGGGCGGTGGGCGTGCGGTAACCGCCGCACCCCGCACCCCGAAGGGCCCGGCGCATCCGCGCCGGGCCCTTCGCGTGCTTCCGTGCTGTGGTTCAGTGCGGCGCCGGCCCCACGATGCCCCGGATCACGCCCAGTTCGGCCAGGTCCTGCGGGCGCAGCCGCAGCTGGTCGGCCGTGTGCGCGACACGCGACGGGTCCCGTTTGAGGATCGCGGCCGCCCACTCCGGGGCGATCACCGAGAAGTAGCTGTCCGGTGTGGCCCAGGTCCGGCCCGGCGCGGCCAGGGCCAGCGCCCCGCCGGAACCGCCCTCGCCGATCAGCAGGCTCGTCACGGGGGTCCGCGCGGCGGCGACCGCCCCGAACAGGCCGGCGATGGCGGCACCGGCGCCCGCCCGCTCCGCCTCCGCGTCGTTGGCCGCGCCCGGGGTGTCGACCAGCGTCAGCACCGGCAGCCCGAGCCGGCCGGCGAACTCCACGAGCCGGGCGGCGGTCCGGTAGCCGGCGGGCCGGGTGGCGGTGCCCGCCTGGGCCGCGTAGGCCACCGGCCGCCCCTGGTGCAGCCCGACCCCGCAGAGCATGCCGGGGTCGTCGCCGCCGCACCGGTCGCCGCGCAGCGGCTCGCGCCGGGTGAAGTAGTCGTCCAGGTACGCCGCGGCCCGCGGCCGCCCCGGGTCCCGGGCCGCCCGCACGGCGTCCCAGCCCGAGCGCGGCAGCCGCACGTCCGGCCCCAGCGCCCGCGGCACGGGCGCCGCCTCCGGCGCCTCGCCCGTGCCCCCGCCGAGGGCCCCGGCCCAGAAGGCGACCGTGTCCCGCAGCGCGTGCTCCGCCACGACCGCGTCGACCTGTCCCGCCGCGAGCTGGCCCTCGGCCGAGTATGCCGCCGGGTCCGCCCCGGGCGGGCGGACCCGCGAGCCCGCGAAGCCGACCTGCGCCCCGGGCAGCGCGAGGACCACGTCGGCGCCCGCGCCGAGGGTCGCCCAGCCGCCGCCGGTCGTCGGGTCGCGCAGCACGGCGAGGTGCCCGACGCCCGCCTCGCGCAGCAGCACGGACGCCCGCGCCACGCGCTGGAGCTGCCCGAGCGCGACCATGCCCTCCTGCATCCGGCTGCCGCCCGTCGCGATCAGCGACACCAGCGGCCGGCGGTGCTCGCGCGCGAGGGCGTACGCGGCCTCCAGCCGGTCCCCGGTGCGCTCGCCGAGCGAGCCGCCGAGGAAACCGAACTCGAAGGAGAGCACCACGCACGGCACGCCGCCGCAGGTCGCGTCGCCGTAGACGACGGACTCCGCGGAGCCCGTCCGGCGCGCTGCCCGGTCGCGGGCCGCTCCGTAGCCCTCCCAGCCCAGCGGTCCGTCGCCGGCCGGCGGCACCTCGCCGAGCTCGTGCTCGGTGAACGTGTCGCAGACCAGGGCGATCGCCTCGCGGGCGGAGATCCGGACTCCGGGGTCAGCCATCGCGCAGCGCCCGCTTCATGATCTTCCCCATGTCGTTGCGCGGCAGGACGTCGAGGAACCGCACCTCGCGCGGACGCTTGTGCGGCGAGAGCTGGGCGGCGACGTGTCCGGTCAGGTCGTCGGCGCTCGGCGGCGAGGCGGGGTCGGCGGCCACCACCCAGGCGACGATCCGCTCCCCGAGGTCCGCGTCCGGTTCCCCGGTCACGGCGGCCTCGCGCACGGCCGGGTGGTCGAGCAGCACGTTCTCGATCTCGCCCGCCCCGATCTTGTAGCCGCCGCTCTTGATGAGGTCGGTGGCCTTGCGGCCGACGATCCGGACCGAACCGTCCGCCGGGCGGACCGCCATGTCGCCGGTGCGGAACCAGTCGCCGTCGAAGGCGGCGGCCGTCGCGTCGGGCCGGTTCAGGTACTCGGTGAACAGGTGGGCGCCCCGGACCTGGATCTCGCCGATCGTCTCGCCGTCCATGGCGGTGATCTCGGTGCCGTCCTCCTCCACGAGCCGCAGGTCCACCCCGCGCAGCGGCACCCCGACCGAGCCCGGCCGGGCGTCGCCGTCGGCGCGCACACTGGTGTTCATCAGCGTCTCGGTCATGCCGTACCGCTCGATCACCCGCCGCCCGGTCGCCGCCGCGATCCGCTCGTGGTCGGGCAGCGGCAGCGCCGCCGAGCCGGACACCAGCAGCCGTGCCCCCGCGAGGGACTTGACCAGCTCCGGGTCGCCGTCCAGCGACTCGGCGATCCGGTGGTACATCGTCGGCACGCCGAAGAGCATGGTGCCCCCGGAGCCCAGCTCCCGGGCCACGCCCTCGGGGCTGAAGCGGCCCAGGTGCCGCACCTCGCCGCCGCGGCGCAGCGGCCCGAGGACGCCGAGGATCAGACCGTGCACGTGGAACAGCGGCAGCGCGTGCACCAGGACGTCGTCCGCGTCCCACTGCCAGGCGTCCTCCAGCGCGTCCAGGGTCGTGGCGACGGCCCGCCGGGGCAGCACGGCGCCCTTGGGCGGTCCGGTGGTGCCCGAGGTGTAGACGACCAGCGCCGCGGCGTCCGGCTCCGGCTCGGTGTCCGGGAGCCGCCCCTCGCCGTCCACCGCCACGTCCACCCGGGCCAGGGCGTCCAGCGCCGCCGGGAGCCGGTCGCCGGGTGCGGCGAGCACCAGTGCGGGTGCGCTGTCGCCGAGGATGTGGGCCAGTTCCCGCTCCCCGGTCCGCGGGTTCAGCGGGACGACGGGGGTGCCGGCCAGCAGTGCCGCGACGGCGCCGACCGCGGTCTCCAGGGCCGGGGTGGCCCACAGGGCGACCCGCCCCGCCCCCGCGTCCCGGCGCAGCCGGGCGGCCAGTGCCCCGGCCGCGCCGGCCAGCTGTCCGTACGTCAGGGACCGCTCGCCGAAGCGCAGAGCCACCGGGTCCGGGCCACCGGGCGCGACCGACAGCGCCGGGAAGAGGGAACTCACTCGTCGACCTCCGGATCTCGTGCCGCGCACGCCGGGCGCGGCTCTCCGGTGCATCATCGTCGCCCGGGCGGCCGCGCGCACGGGTGCCCGGGGAAGACAGGGGGCGCCCGGCGGGGGCCTCTGCCCGTTCTCGGGCGCTTCTGGCTTCTCAGGCGCTCGGCCGCAGGGTGCGCATCCGCCCGTACGCGTACACGCAGCCCGCCAGCGCCAGGTCGGACAGCAGCATGAAGCCGATGGAGTACGAGCCCTGCGAGCTGTAGATCGCGCCCATCACCAGCGGCGGCACGAAGCCGCCGAGGCCGCCCATCGCCCCGACGATGCCGGTGACGCTGCCGACCTGAGGCTGCGGGGTGACCTGCGAGACGAGGGCGAAGACGCTGCCGCTCGCGGTGCCCAGCCCGGCCGCCATGCACAGCAGGGCGATGGTGCCGACCGGGTCCAGCTCCGGGTCGAAGGCCTGCACGATCGCCAGCAGGGCCACGAAGCCGAGCGCGCCGGCTGTCACCACGGCGGGATGGACCCGGTCCGAGAGCCAGCCGCCGAACGGCCGGAACACGACGGTCACCAGCGCGAATCCGGCGGCCTTGGTGCCCGCGTCGGTGGGGCTGAGCTCGTACCACGTCTTCAGATAGGTCGGCAGGTACACGCCGAACGCGACGATGCCGCCGAACCCGATCGCGTACAGCGCCGACAGCTCCCAGGTCACCCGCAGCCGTCCGGCCTGCCCCAGCCGCTGCCCGAGCGTCGTGGTGGGCACCTTCCGGTCCGGGTGGTCGGTGATCAGCAGCGCGGCTAGGGCGGCGTACACGGCGAGGGCGACGGCCACCACCACGAAGGGCAGGTTCACCCCGTGGTCGGCGATCCGCGGGGTGAAGTAGCCGGACAGCGCCACACCACCCATGCCCATGCCGAAGATGCCGAGCGCGAGCCCGCGGTCCGACGGCGGGAACCACGAGTTGACCAGGGGGATGCCGATCGCGAACGTCGTGCCGCCGAGCCCGAGCAGGAACCCGACCGCGAGCATCGCCGCGTACGAGTTCTTGGCCGGGATCAGCAGCAGCACCGGCACGATGGTGAGCGCGGACACCAGCGGGAACATCAGCTTCGCGCCGTACTTGTCGGTCAGCGCGCCGGCCGGGATACGGCCCAGCGACCCGACCAGCACGGGCACCGCGACCAGCAGCGACTGCTGGAACGAGCTGAGGTCCAGACGATCCTTGAAGGCGCCGCCGAGCGGGGAGATCAGGTTCCACGCCCAGAAGGTGAGCGTGAACCCGATCGTGGCCATGATCAGGTTGCGGTACGCGGCGGCGGAGGGCTTCGCGCTCTGCGCGGGCGAGGGCTTCGCGACGGTGTCCACCAGCCCAGTCAAGGCATCCGGCCTGGTCCGGGCGCGCTGGACTGCTCCGTACGAGGGAGTCCCGCGCGGGGTTCAGCGGCCGTGCAGCGGTGCCTCCCAGACGACGACGGTGCCCCGGTCGCCGTCCTCCGGCGTGCCGTCTCCGTCCTCCCGCGTTCCGTGACCGTCCTCCCGCGGGCCCCGGTCGCCGTCCTCCCCCGTGCCGTCGTCCCGCACCGTCAGGCGGACCCCGTCCCCGCCGTCCGGCAGACGGACCGTCACGTCCACGGCCACCTCGACCCGCGACACCCCCGCCCGGCGGTGCGCCGCGGCGAGCGCGCCGCGCAGCTCGCCCAGCAGGCGGCCCTCCAGCGGCTCTCGCACCAGGGCGTCGACGGGCCCCGTGAAGCGGACGGACGGCGAGAAGCCCAGCAGCACCGCGGCCCCGCGCGTCTCGCGCAGCACCCGGCCGCGGAAGGTGGTCGGCGCGTCGGCGGGCGGCTGCTGGAGCGCGAAGATCGCCGTGCGGACCTCCTGGATCGTGGAGTCCAGCTCGTCCACCGCCCGCCCGATCAGCGACGCGGTCTCCTCCTCGGCGGCCCGTCTGCGCGTCGACTCCAGCATCATCTCCGTCGCGAACAGCCGCTGGACGACGAGATCGTGGAGGTCCCGCGCGATCCGGTCGCGGTCCTCGTAGACCGCGAGGCGCTCCCGGTCGTGCTGGGCGTCGGCCAGCAGCAGGGCGAGCGCGGCGTGCGCGGCGAACCGGGAGGCCAGCGACTGCTCCACGGCGGTGTAGGGGCGGTCCCCCCGGTGGCGCGGCAGCGCCAGGGTGCCGATCAGACGGCCGCCGCTCTGCAGCGGCAGCATCATCGACGGGCCGAAGCGGCCGCGCACCGCGGTGGTCATCCGCGGGTCCGTCGCCGAGTCCTCGACGAAGACCGGCTCCCCGCCGAGCAGTTGGACCAGCACCGGCGATCCGGGCAGGATCGTCGTCCCCACCAGGCCCTCGGGGTCGTCCCGCGTGGACGCGGCGACGATCTCCATCCCGCCCTCGCCGGTCGGCTGGAGCACCACCCCGGCGGCCGCCCCGGCGAGGATTCTCGCCTGCTCCGCCACCGCCGTCAGCGCGTCGTCGGCGCTGTGGCCGGCGAGGAGCGCCGTGGTGACGGCCGCCGCGCCCTCGATCCAGCGCTCCCGGCGGCGGGCCGTCTCGTAGAGCCGGGCGTTCTCGACGGCGATCCCGGCATGCGACGCGAGGACCGTGACCAGCGCCAGGTCCTCGTCCCCGAACGGGCCGCCCCGGCGCTCCGTCAGGTAGAGGTTGCCGAACACCTCCTCGCCGACCCGCACGGGGACGCCGAGGAAGCTGCGCATCCGGGGGTGCCCGCCGGGGACCCCGCACGAACGGGGGTCCTCGGTGAGGTCGTCCAGGAGGAGGGGGGAGGGGTTGCGGATGAGTTCGCCGACGAGTCCGGCCGCACCGCTCGGCAGCTTCCCGATCCGGCGGCGTTCCTCGTCGGTCAGTCCGTGGGTGAACAGCTCGGTGATCCGCAGGCCCTCCGCGTCGAGCACGCCGAGCGCCGCGTAACGCGCGCCGGTCAGCCGGGCGGCGGTGTCGGCGATGCGCTGGAGGGCCGGGCGGAGTTCGAGTTCGCTGCCGACGCCGATGACGGCCTCCAGGAGGCCGGAGAGGTCCCGGGAACCGCCGGGCGGGGCGCCGCGGGCGGCCGGCGCCCCCGGCTCCCCGTCCGTCACGCGGCGCCTCAGAATCCGTCGTCGGCGGCGTCGTCGCGCACCGGGCCGGCGCCCGCGGTCACGCTCGCGCGGTCGCCGTCGCCGAGCTTCAGGAACTCGGTGCGCACGCCGGCCTGCGCCTCGGGGATCGCGTCCGCCAGCGGGTCCAGCACCATCGGCCTGATCCGTCCCTCCAGCATCGCGCCCAGCCCGAGGACGGCGCAGGTGTCCGGCCGCTCGGCGATCTGCACGGGCATCCCGGTGGCGTCCCTGAGCATCTGGTCCAGGCCCGGCAGCAGGGCGCTGCCGCCGACCATCATGATGCCGCGGTCCACCAGATCGGCCACCAGGTCCGGCGGGCACACCCGCAGCACCTTGCCGATGCCGTCGAGCACGGAGGTCAGCGGTGTGTGGATCGCGTCCCGCACGGCGGCCGTGTCGACCCGTACCGACCGGGCGAGGCCGGTGGCGACGTCCCGGCCGTGGATCTCGGTGACCGCCGGTCCCTGTGCGGTGAGGCCGTTGCCCCGCAGCGCGAGCTGGAGGGGGCGGACGGACTGGCTGGGCAGCAGCAGCTCGTGCTGGTGGCGCAGGTGCTGGATGACGGCGTAGTCGATGGCGTTGCCGCCGACCGGGATGCGTTCGGCGGTCACGATCGAGCCGAGCGAGAGCACCGCGATCTGCGTCGTCGCCGCTCCGCACACCATGATCATGGTGGCCGTGGGCTGCTCCACCGGGAGACCGCAGCCGACGGCCGCTGCGATCAGCGTGTCCACCAGCTCCACGCGCCGGGCGCCCAGCCCCACCAGGGTCTCCACCGTCGCCCGCTGCGCGAGCGGGTCGCTGTCGTGGGGGGTGCTGGCGGCGGCCCTGAGGCGGGGCTTGCGGCGCAGCTGGCGGCGGAGCTTCTCGCCGAGCAGGTGGCGGAGCATCCGCTGGGCCATCTCGATGTCCACGACGGTGCCGCCGGAGACGGGGCGGGCGACGCGGATGTAGTCCGGGGTGCGGCCGGTCATCTTCTCGGCGAGCGCTCCGACGGCGATCAGGGCGCCGGTGCGGGTGTTCACGGCGGCGACGCTCGGCTCGTCGACGACGAGCCCGGCGCCCTTCACGAAGACACGGGTCCGAGCGGCTCCCAGGTCGACGGCGACATGGCAGCGCCGGAGCTGCTCAAGGCTGACGGTCATGACAAGTCCTCCCGAGTGCGGTACGTGTTCGCATCGTCGGATCGGACGGGCGGGGGCGCGCGCTGGGCTGGGCCGGACGGGCCCGGCCCGGGCCCGTCCGGCGGGGGTGGCGTGCCGCGGGCCGAGGGCCCGTGCGCGGAGCGCGTCGCGCGGACCGCGCAGCGGCCGTCACTCCACCGTCTGGAGCAGTCCCCAGGTGAAGTCGGCGGTGAGGGCCGTGGCGGGGGTCCCGGAGCCGGGGAGGGCGAGGCGGAAGCGGGTGGGGGCGGTGCCCTCCAGGGGGCGGGCCCCGGGGAAGGCGCGGGCGACCTCGTCGACCGTGCACGACCAGGGGACGAGGTCGTCCGCCGTGCGCAGCACGGGTCCCGCGGCACCCGGGGCCCGCACCAGCCATTCGTTCCAGACTGCCCCGCTCCCGGCGACGGCCAGCACCTCGAAGCGCAGTCCGGGCCAGAGCGGCACCGGCCACAGGTGGGCCTCGCACTCCAGGTCACCGATGCGGCGGGGCCCGGACGCCTCGGGGGCGCCGAGCACCGAGCGGTAGCGGGAGAGCGCGCCGCGGGCCCGGGGGGAGCGGCACATCGCCTGCCAGCGGCGGTTCGCCTCGCGCATCGCGGAGACCGTGACCCCGAGCCGGCGGCGGGCGTCGTCGACGAGCTCGGGCCGCTGGTCGGCCATCCGGCGGAGCAGGACGAGCTGGAAGTCGAGGGGGCCGAAGGGGGCGTCGGGGCTCATGCCCGGCATCCTGCCCGCGCGCCGGGTGGGGACACCGCGAGCGGGCACGCCGCGGAGGATGTGATTCCACACAGGATCCTCACAGAGCGGCCCGCCTCTCGAACGTTCCTTCCGCATAGCCTCCCAAGGCCATGGATTACTGCCACCCGTGCGGACGGCACCTCAACGGCGCTCTGGCCTGTGCCGGGTGCGGCACCCCCGTCGAGGAGCTCCGCCGTCTCAGCTTCGCCGCCCCGGCGGCCGACACCGTCGTCCACGAGCTGGAGCGCGAGCCCGAGCCGGAACCCGCACGGCCGGGGCCGCGCAGCGCCCGCCGTCAGGCCGCGTCGCGCCGCAAGCCGGCTCCGGTGGGCCGCAGGGCGCGCAGGAGGCGCGGGCGCAGGCTGGCGATCGGGACCGTGGGTCTGGTGCTGGCCGCCGGCGCGCTGGGCTTCGCGCAGTTCGCGGAGGGCCCGGGCGACGACGGCGCGGCGACCGCGGTGCGGGAGAGCGCCGTCGTCGAGTCGGAGACGGCCGAGCCCACCCCGTCCGAGGAGCCGGTGCCCGACGGGCTGGCGGAGGTCACGGAACAGCCGGTGGCCTCGTCCGGGTCGCCGTCCGCCGGGCGGACCGCGGTGCCGGTCCGCGGGCCGGAGACGGGCGGCACGGGTACGGCGGAGGCCGCCGAGGGGGAGGCGAGCCCCTCGCCGTCGGCGACCGGGGAGTCGGAGGAGGGCTCCGGACCGTCGGCGTCGCCCTCGCCGTCGGACGGCGCCCCGTCGGACGGGCCCGGCACCCAGGCGCCGTCCCAGCAGCCCCCGCCGCCGTCCGGGCCCGCGCCCGCTCCGTCGCCGTCGCCGACGTGCGAGCGGTTCCTGTGGTGGTGCCTGTGACGCGCGGACCCGGGCGTCTCAGGTCCCGGTGGCGTCGCCGAGCATCCGTCTGAGCAGGTCGCGCAGGAGCGCGCGTTCGACGGCGGTGAGCTCGGCGAGCGGCTCGCGGGCGAAGTCCAGCGAGGTGCGCAGCCGCCGGGCCAGCTCCCGGCCCTCGTCGGTGGCCGCGGCCAGCTTGACCCTGCGGTCGCCCGGGTCGGGGCGGCGCTCGACGAGACCGCGGACCTCCAGGCGGTCGACGATGCCGGTGATGTTCGACGGCTCGCACTTCATCGTCCGGGCGATGCGGCGCATGGGCAGCGCGTCCATGGACAGGAGCCCGAGAACCCGGGCCTGGGCGCCGGTGAGGGAGTGCTCGGCGGCCGCCCGCTCGTACTCGTCGTGGTAGCGGGCCACGACGGAGCCGATGAGCTCGACGACCTCGACGGTCAGGGGGTCTGTTCCTTGGGCGGCCATGGGCACCACGATACCCATATGCTTGACAATCTGAAATATTCAGCTGCATGGTTGTTTCAGGTTCTGAAGTATTACGAAGCTCTCCTGGAGGCTCGCAGCATGTCCGCACTTCCCGCGTCCGGCCGTGAATGGCACCTCGTCGCCCGTCCGCACGGCTGGCCCGAGGCGGAGGACTTCGCGCTCCGCGAGACCGAGGTGACCGCGCCCGCCGAGGGCCGGGTCCTCGTGCGCAACCTGCACTTCTCGGTCGACCCCTACATGCGCGGCCGGATGAACGACGTGAAGTCCTACACCCCGCCGTTCAAGCTCGACCACCCGATGGACGGCGGCGCTGTCGGCGAGGTCGTCGCCTCCGCGGCCGAGGGCTTCGAGGTCGGCGACCACGTGCTGCACGGTCTCGGCTGGCGCGAGTACGCGAGCGTCCCCGCCCAGCACGCCGTCAAGGTCGACGCCTCCCTCGCGCCGCTCTCCGCCTACCTCGGAGTGCTCGGCATGACCGGACTCACCGCCTACGCGGGCCTGTTCGAGGTGGCCTCCTTCAAGGAGGGCGACGCCGTCTTCGTCTCCGGCGCGGCCGGCGCGGTCGGCAGCCAGGTCGGCCAGATGGCGCGGATCAAGGGCGCCTCGCGGGTCATCGGCTCGGCCGGCTCCGACGAGAAGGTCAAGCTCCTCGTCGAGAAGTACGGCTTCGACGCCGCCTTCAACTACAAGAACGGCCCCGTCGCGCAGCAGCTCAAGGACGCCGCCCCCGACGGCATCGACGTCTACTTCGACAACGTCGGCGGCGACCACCTCGAAGCCGCCATCTCGTCCTTCAACGTCGGCGGCCGCGCCACCATCTGCGGCATGATCGCCCAGTACAACAACACCGAGGCCACCCCCGGCCCGCGCAACCTGGCCCTGGTCATCGGCAAGCGGCTGCGGCTGACCGGCATGCTGGTCAACGACCACAAGCACCTCCAGCGGCAGTTCGCCGAGGACGTCGCCGGCTGGATCGCCTCGGGCGAGCTGAAGTACGACGAGACCGTCGTCGAAGGGATCGAGCGCGGCTACGACGCCTTCGCCGGGATGCTGCGCGGCGAGAACACCGGAAAGATGATCGTCTCGCTGGGCTGAGACGTTCACCCGTTAGGCTCATGCCCAGCCGTCGCGATCGTGGGCGCGAGTCGCGGCGAACCAGCAGGAGGAACGACTCATGTCCATCCAGCAGTCCGACGTGCTCTACACCGCCGTGGCCACCGCCGAGAACGGCCGCGACGGGCGCGTCGCCACCGACGACGGCGTGCTCGACGTCGTCGTCAACCCGCCGAAGGCCATGGGCGGCAACGGCGCCGGCACCAACCCGGAGCAGCTGTTCGCCGCCGGCTACAGCGCCTGCTTCCAGGGTGCCCTCGGCGTCGTCGCCCGCCAGGAGAAGGCGGACATCAGCGGCTCGACGGTCACCGCCGAGGTCGGCATCGGCAAGAACGACGACGGCTTCGGGATCATCGTGAAGATCTCCGCCACGATCCCGAACGTCGACGCCGCCACCGCCAGGGACCTCCTGGAGAAGGCCCACCAGGTCTGCCCGTACTCCAAGGCCACCCGCGGCAACATCACGGTCGACCTGGCCGTCTGACCGCACGCCCGGGTTCCCTCGCCCCGCACGGGACGAGGGACCCCGGGCCGTCGCGTCAGCGCGCCAGCAGCGCCCGCCCGATCTGCGCGTACATCCCCTTCGGGTGCGCCCGGAACAGCGGCTCCGTGCCGAACAGCACCACCGGGGCGCCGGACGCCGCGGTGCCCGAGACGACCGAGGCGCGTCCGGACGCCTCCGACGGACCGCCGCCGCCGTCCTCCTCCGCCCGCCAGTGACCGGCGACCAGCGGGTTCCCGGCACCGTACGACTGCTCCACCCGCACCCCGTCACCGAGCGCGGTGAACCAGCCCGGCGCGTAGACGAACGTGTGCCCGGGCGCGCCGCCGGTGATCGCACCCCCGGAGTTGGTCACCCGCACCACCCCGTTGGCGTCGCCGTTGCCCGTCACCGCCGTCACCGGAAGCAGCCGCGCCGCCGCGTTGAACGCGGCGCCCGTCTCCCCGAGCCCGACGACCGGGACCCCGCTCGCCCCGAACGCCGCCCGCGCGGCAGGAGTGAGCGCCCCGTGGTCGAGCCCCGCCGACACGAACAGCGCGTCCGCCCGCGACCAGTCGAAGCCCGCGTTCAGCACCGCCGTGGACACCGGCTCCACCCCGAACCCCATCTCACGCAGGGCGAACAGCTCCCCGGACGTCACCGCCGCCGCCACCCGGGTGCGGCGCATCTCCGTCACGCCCCGGCGTGCCGCCGCCTCGAAGCGGACCCCCAGCCGCTCCGCGAGGACCCGGGCCGCACCCCGCGCCGAACCGGGCACCACCGCCGAGCCGTCGGCCGCACGGCGCACCCGGACACCCTGCGCCAGCAGGGAGTTGACGGCCGCCAGCTCCGCCGGGTCGTCCAGCCGCAGCCCCAGGTCGCCGTACGGGGCGACGTACCCGGTGGCGGACGCCGCGCGCACGGCCCGGGTCGGCACCCGCGGCGCCCGCCGCTCGGACCGCTCCACGGTCGCCCCCCACAGCAGGCCGAGGCTCCACCCCGAGATGTCGTACATCGTGGAGACGTCCGCGCTGATGTCCCGCCCGTCCGCCAGGATCACATTGGCCATGCCCCGCTTCGGCTGGTGCATGTCGACGATGTACGAGCCCGCCGGGTGGGCGCGGCCCGCCAGCACGAAACCGCTGCGCGCCTGCTCCACCCGCACGTCGTTCGCGACCAGATGGTCCACCAGCCGTGCCGCGGCCACCGCCGACCGCTGGCCGCGCCCCGCCGGGATGACGTACGCCCGCGGGAACCGGGTCGTGTACACGTCCTCCGGGCCGATGCCGGGCACCCCGGGCACGGTCTCCTCCGACACCGGGCGCTGCGCCTCACCGGCCGCCCCGCGGCGGAACGTCTCGATCTGGTCGGCGATCACCGAAGCGCGGTGGGTGTCCGTGTACTCCAGCGTCGCGCGCATCGCCGCCCCGGCGATGTCCGTGTTGATCGCGGCCCGGCGGCGCAGCTCCGCCACCGGCAGGGTGGTGTAGGCGCTGTTGTTGACGGTCATCGGGAACTCGATCGTGTGCGAGGCGACCGCGCCCTGGAACGGCATGTACTGCGGGGTGAAGACGGGCGGCCAGTCGTCCCAGCCCTCCTTCTCGTCCCGGAACGGGATGACGGCGGGCCGCACCCCGTCCTTCTCGGCCGTGTAGCCGAGGCCGTTGACCGCGGCCTCCATGCCGAGCGCGTTGGCGTAGGCGTTCTTCAGAAACAGGTCGTACTCGTAGTTCTCGCCGTGCGGCGGGGTCGTCGGCTCGATCAGGGTGCCGTTCACGTACCCGTGCAGGTCCAGCATCACGGCGGGCTGCCGTTCGATCGCGATCCGCCGGATCGCCCGGGTCTCCGGCTGCGACGCGGTCACGAAGTCCCGGTTGAGGTCGAAGCCCGCCGCGTTGGCACGGGTGCCCGCGATCCTGCCGTCCGGGTTCGCCGTGACGTTCAGCATGATCCGGTTGCGGGCCAGCAGGGAGGCGGTGCGGGCGTCCTTCGCCTTCGCCAGTTCCCCGACCAACTCCAGGGCCGCGTCCGTGCCCTCCCACTCGTTGCCGTGGATGTTGTTGTTGATGAGGACCGGCGTCTTGTATGCGGCCCCGATCCGCCGGTCCTTCGCCGCCCGCGCCGGATCGCCGGCGATCAGGTCCCGCATCCTGTCCTGCTCACGGGCCTCGGCCGCGCTCTCCGGAGCGGTCACCGTGACGAGGTACAGCTCGTGGCCGCCCGCCGAACGGCCGGCGACCTCGACGCTCACCCGGTCGCCCAGCCGCTGGAGGGCGTTGAGCCGCGGGGCCAGCGAATGGTACGGCGCCAGACCGAGCTTGAGGGACTTGTCCGCGGGGTTCTCCGGCGGCAGGTCGAGCACCGTCTCGCGCGGATAACCCCCGGTGCGGGCCGGGGCGGGGGAGCGGGCCGTGAGCGCCGCCCCGGACAGGGACGCGGGGGTGCGGGCGGCCGCGGTGTCCCGTCCGCCGCCCTCCCGCACGGGGTGGGAGCGGGGCTCGTCACGGCCGGGGGCCGCGGTGGCGGCGGGCGGGACGAGCAGGGTGCCCGCGAGGGCGGCCGCAAGCGTGGTGAGCGCGGCACGGAACACGACGGGTCGGGATGTTCCCATGCGGTACGGACCTTTCGGATGCCGGGAGGGTGAGGCCGAAGGATGCGGTACACGATCAGTACGCAGGGTCTACCGGTTCGCCCGCCGGACAACAAGAGGCACCCCGATAGGCTGGCCCGATGCGCGATTTCGGGGCCGGCTTCGGCTACTTGATGAAGGGCCAGCGATGGGTGGCCCGCCACGGCCGGTGGTTCGGCTTCGGGCTGCTGCCCGGGCTGGTGACCCTGGTGCTCTACGCGGCGGCCCTCGCCGGGCTGGTGGCGTTCGCCGACGACCTGGTCGCCTGGGCGACCCCGTTCGCCGACGACTGGTCCTCGCCCTGGCAGGGCACGTTCCGCGGGGCGCTCACCGCGCTCCTCTTCGTCCTCGGGCTCTTCCTGTCGGTGATCACCTTCACCGCCGTGACGCTGCTCGTCGGACAGCCCTTCTACGAGTCCCTGTCGGAGCACGTGGACCGCACCGAGGGCGGCGACGTGCCCACGTCCGGTCTGCCGCTCTGGCGCGAACTGTGGATCTCCGCCCGCGACTCGCTGCGGATCCTGCTGCGCGTCCTGCTCTGCGGGGTGCTCCTGTTCGCGTGCGGCTTCATCCCCGTGGCCGGTCAGACCGTCGTGCCGCTGATCGGCTTCTGCGTCTCCGGTTTCTTCCTCACGCAGGAGCTGACCTCGGTGGCCATGCAGCGCCGCGGCATCGACCTGAAGCGGCGGCTGCGGCTGCTGCGGTCCCGCCGCGCGGCCGTCCTCGGCTTCGGCGTACCGCTGGTGCTGGCGTTCCTCGTGCCGTTCGTCGCCGTGCTGCTGATGCCGGGGGCGGTCGCCGGGGCGACGCTGATGGCCCGCGACCTGGCGCCGGACGCCGACCGGGCGGACGGGTCGGAGGCTGCGGGCAAGGCCGGCGGGGAGACTGCCGGCGGGGAGATCCCCGGCGACGCCGGCCGGGGCGGCTCCGCCGCAGGTACCGTGCCGCCGCCGGTGGTGTGGCCCGAGGCGGGGCAGGGCCCACGGCGCTGAGGCGCGGGGGCGGGGGACTGGGTGCGGCGGTCGGAGTGACCGGCGGAGGTCAGCCGCGCTGGAGGTCGCTGGTGTCGTGCAGCAGGCCGTGGCGGCCGTCCTCCAACCGGACGACCAGTGCCTGGCCGCGCTGCCCGACCGCCAGGTACCAGACACCGGGCCGCAGGTCGGCGACCACACGCGGCCGGAGATCCGCCACGACGACCCGCCGCACCACCGGCACGGCGAACCAGTACAGGGTGAACGGCGGGTCGATCGCCGAGGGCAGCGGTGCCGGGCCGGGGGCCGTCCCGTCGGTGCGGGGCGCGGCGGTGGCCGGCGTCGCGGGCGGATCGGCCGGCGGGGCGGTTCGCTCCGGCGCCCGCTGATCCGGCAGACGAGAGCCTGCCGCCCGCCGCACGACCTGGGTGTCCCGACGGGAGTGGGTGAGCCACGCCTCGGATCTCCGCTGGCCGCGGGGGCCGCCCAGCGCCGTCAGGAGGGCGTGCAGTGCGGCGGTGCCCCGGAGGCGTGCCGCAGCCACCATGACGAGGTCGGCCTCGTCATGCCTGTGCTCGCCGCGCAGATGGTCGCTCAGCAGAATCACTTCGTCGGTCGGCAGCCATTGCCCTGCTTGGAGCAGCAGGGTCTTCGCCTCCCTCGCACGGCCTCCGAACACGCGCAGCGCGGAAACGGCCTCCGCGATCTGCGGCGGGGTGAGGCTCCGCGCGGCCTTCGTCAGCGCGAGCAGCAGGGCTCTCTCGTCCGGACATGTGCTGGTGGTGCAGAAGCCGAGCAGTTCCCGGACGGGCGCCGACAGCGGCGGGGTGACGGCCCCGGAGGGCGGGAGTGCAGGCGCACCCCAGCCGGGCCGTACGCCGGAGGCGAGAGGCGCCGGGGAGGGTTCGGGCGGCGGCCCGTCTGCCGCCGGCGGCGCGTCCGGGGAGGGCGATTTGGGCGGGGACTGCTCGGGCGGGAGTGCAGGCGCACCCCAGCCGGGGCGTACGCCGGAGGCGGGAGGCGCCGGGGAGGGTTCGGGCGGCGGCTCGTCTGCCGCCGGCGGCGCGTCCGGGGAGGACGGTTCGGGCGGGGGCCCGACCGGGTCGCCGTCGGCACGGCGCTGCTTGGAACCGCGTGCGTTGAACCTGCGCAGGAAGTCGGACACATCGCTGGACAGGAACAGGGCAGCGGCATTGCCGTGCAGATACCCGCGGAGAAGCGAGCCCGACGCGGGCGTGTCCGTGCGGGGCGGCGGGGGCCCGGTGAACAGTGCACTCGCGGCCGGGGGCGGGACCTCGGTGTGCACGGTGTCTGCCGGTCCGGCGGCGGCCGGGGCCGGATGCCGTGGCGGTGGGCCGAACGCTTCCCCCCGACCCGCGGGAACCGGCGGAGGACCGGGGCTCCACCCGGCGGAGACCGGCGAAGGCGCCGGTGCGAGCGTGCCGCCGGTCGGCGCGGGGCCGGGGTCCGGGGCGTCCGCCGGGTCCGTCTGCCGTCGGCCGGAGTCCGGGGCGGGAGGACGACCGGTCCCGGGCGGCGGGCCCCAGCCGGCCCGGGGCGCCGGGGCCGGGCGCTCGAGCGCCCGGAGCGGCGGCTCGTCCAGCGCCGCGGACGCCTCGTCCAGGGCCGCAGCCACCTCCTCCGCCGTCATGCGCGCGGCCGGGTCCTTGACCAGCAGGCCGCGGATCACGTCCGCCAGCGCCCCGGCGTGCTCCGCCTCGGGCGGTTCCTCGTCGCAGATCGCGCGCACCACGGCCGCCTGGCTCGTCCTGCCGAACGGCTGCCGCCCCTCGACGGCCTCCCACAGCACCGCCCCGAGCGACCACAGGTCCGAGGCGGCGCTGCCGCGGTCGTGCTCCAGCTGTTCGGGCGCCATGTAGAGCGACGTCCCCGGTGTGCCGCCGAGACCGGTCATCTGCGACATGTCCCCGAGCAGGGCGACGCCGAAGTCGGTGACGACGACCCGGGGGCCGGCCACCAGGATGTTGGCCGGCTTCAGATCCCGGTGGACGACGTCCTTGCCGTGGGCCTCCCGCAGGGCGCCGAGGACGGCGAGGCCGAGGCGCGCGGCCTCCGGCAACGGCAGCTTCCCGGAGGTGCGGAGCACGTCCCTGAGCGACGCGCCGTCCACGTACTCCATCACGATGGCCGGCGGGTCCAGATGGGAGAGCAGGTCGTGCACCGCCACCACCGCGTCGTGGCGCATCCGGGCGAGTGCCCGCGCCTCACGGTCGAAGCGGCGCGCTCCCTCCTCGCCCGTGCCGTGGAGGAAGAGCAGTTCCTTCAGCGCGACACGGCGTCCCAGCCGCTCGTCCTCGGCGAGCCACACCCGGCCCATCCCGCCCCGGCCGAGGACCCGTTCCAGACGGAACCGCCCGTCGACCAGTTCCCCCTCCTGCCGCATGGGCAGAGTCTACGGCCGCCCATGACGGACCGTCACCGCGTGGGGAGATCCCACACGACGAGTCCCGGCGCGGTCCGCCCGGCGGACGCGAGCAGGGCGCCGTCCGGCCCCCAGACACCGCTGTCGCCGAGGCAGTCGCCCGCGTCGCCGCCGCCGACGTGGTTGGCGAGCAGGACGTGCAGCCCGTTGTCGCGGGCGCGGACGGGCATGACCGTCTCGAACGAGTCGTTTGCGGCGTCCAGGGCCGAACTGGCCACGTACACCTCGCAGCCGTCCGCCGCCGCCCGCTCCGCCACCTCGGGGAAGCGGTTGTCGTAGCAGACGGCGACGGCGAAACGGACTCCGTCGAGGACGAAGCGGCCGTCGGCCGTACCGGCCGCGAACACGTCCTGCTCCGGTCCGCACAGGTGCGTCTTGGCGTAGCGGGCCAGCGGCTCGCCGTCCGGGCCGATCACGAGCGCGCCGATCGCCGGGCGCTCCCCGCCGGTGACGGCCGCGCAGCCGATCAGCGCGGCCGTCGACGTCCGGCGGCAGGCCTCCCGCAGCGGCTCCAGGCGCGCGTCGTCCTCGGTGAGCCAGGCGTCCGGGCCGGCGGCGATCGGGTCGAGCAGGTACCCGTTGGCGGACAGCTCGCAGAAGGCCACGAAGCGCACGCCCTGCTCGCCGGCCCGCTCGACGAGCGCCGTCATGCTGCGCACGTTCTCCTCGATGCCGCCGAGTACGGAGGGGAACTGTGCTGCCGCGATTCTCATGGGCCCATCATGCGGGGGACCCCGGCCGGGCCGCCCGGCGGGGTCCCCTTGCAGCTCAGGAGGGTGCTCGCGGCTCAGGAGGCCGACGCGGCGACCTCCACGACGGCCCGCACCTGGGCGATGATGTCCAGCCGGTTCCGCACGAACTCCGGGTCGGTGATCTCGCTCGTGTTCCCCGCCCCGAACTGGAGCACCGGGGTGTGCACATGGCCGCCCGGGACGGTGAGGCCGAGCCGGTCGCGCAGCAGGGTGGCGCGGTAGGCGATCTCGTTGGAGAGGTAGTCCCCGCCGCCTCCGGCGCGTGCCGCGGACCCGGGGGTCGGCCCCCCGGGGCGGACCACCGGGGCGGTCGCGCCGGCCGGGACCTCGGTCACGGAGGTGTTGTCGTACACCGGGAAGCGCCCCGTGGGAGCCGCGGTGATCGCCGCGTACGGCAGCGTGGTCGTGGTCCACTGCGGCTGGGTCGCCGGGTCGGCCACCGGGACGGTCCCGGTGCGCGAGAGGTTGTCGTTGTCGGCGAAGCCGCCCCGCCAGGCGCCGTTGTACCGCTCGACGTCGATCCGCCCCACCCGGCCCTGGCTGACCGTCGTGAAGAGGTCGGCGCGCGGCAGCACGGGGCGCAGGGCGCGCTCCACCGTGCCGGCGGCGAAGTCGTCCCAGCGGACGGGGAAGACGGCCGTCTCGATGCGCGCGGGGCCGTCGGGGGTGCTGATCCAGGTGCCGTCCAGCGCGAGCGCGGTGGCCCCGGAGGGGTTGCTGATCCGGATGTCGCGGTCCAGCGTGAACGGGTCGAAGCCGGTGAGCACGACACGCCGCACGCCCCTGCCGCCCGGGAAGTCCATGGAGTCCTGTCCGCGGGACGCCCGTTCGAGGCGGTCCATCAGCTGGGCCCGCCGGGTGTCGTCGAGACCGAAGGCGGGCTGCCAGACCCGCAGCTGGGACGTCATGCCGAGCCGCGCCCAGTACAGCGGCCGGTCGTCGTCCCGGCTCAGGTCCCCGAGGGCCGGGCCCCTTCCCTGGGCCCGGTCCACGGCGCGGTCCCACAGGGAGCGGGCGTGGCGGGCGACGGCCCGCTCGGCCTCCCGGTAGGTGTCCGCCGCGGCGAGCGAGCGGGCGAAGGCCGGTGCCACGCCGTCGAATCCGCTGCGCCGCAGGATCTCCTGCGGGACCGCACGCGTCAGCCGCTGCTCCTCGGCCGTGGGCGCGGGGGCCGGGTCCGTGCTGCTCGCCGCCGCGGGCGGGGCGACGGCGGCACCCAGGGCGAGGGCGGTGGCCAGGGCGAGCACGGTGACGCGGGGGCGTATCCGGAACACGGCAGTCCTTCCGTCGGGTGGGCGGAAGTATCGCCGCGTGCGGCGCTCCTGGCTACGGGGCAGTGATGCGGCGGTAGGCGATCTCGGCCAGCCGCCGCTGCCCGTCCCTGCTCGGGTGGAACCAGTCCCACCGGCTCAACTGGGTCCCGGTGAACCGGAAGCCGAAGACGTCGCCGCCGTCCCCGCGGCAGCGTTCGTCCCGGGCGCAGACGTCCTTCAGGACCTCGTTGTAGTCGATCACCCGCTGGTGGACGGTGTCCCGGCGCCGCTCGGCCGCCGGGCCGTCGTCGTGGGCGTCGCCGAGCATGGTGGCGCAGATGCCGAGCTGCCAGATCCGGCTGCCCAGGGCGTCGTCCCGGCCGGTGGCCCAGAGGCGCTTGAGGTCGGGCACGCTCGACACGTAGACCTGCGCCTCGGGGGCCTCCTCGCGCAGGATCTCCATCGCCGCCGTGACGGACTCCCGGAAGGCGGTCACCGGCGTCATGCGGTCGAGGGAGTCCGCGCAGGCGTCGTTGGCACCGACCATCACCGTGACCAGTTCCGGCTTGTGCGCGGCCGCCTTCGCCATCTGGCCGGGCAGGTCGGAGGCGTCCGCGCCGGAGACGGCGTGGTTCCAGCTGTGCGTGGCCACCCGCTCGGGGCCGAGCAGGCGCAGGGCGACGGAGCCGACGCCGGCGTCGGAACCGGTGGCCCAGGAGACCTCCGGGCAGTCGGCGAGGATCGCGCACGCGTCGAACCCGCGGGTGATGGAGTCGCCGACGGCGGCGACGGAACGCGGTGCGCGGTCCCACAGGGTGGTGGGCGTCGGGGAGGGCTTCGGGGTCGCCGTGCCCGGTGCGGCCTCGTGCGGTGACGGCGTGTCACAGGCGCCGAGGGCGGCCGTCAGCAGGGCGGCGAGACCGGCGGCGGCCGCTCGGGCCGCACGCGTGCGGCGTGTTGCCGGACGCTGACGCATCCTCTGATCCCCTCCCGAGACCGGCGTCCGACTCCTGCCGGGTGAAAGCTTGGTGCGCAGGGGCCCGGGACCGAGAGTACGTCACCCCTCGGGGCCGCCCGCACGGTAGCTTTTCCCCGTCGACCCTGAGGCATCCCCGCCCATCGGCGCCAGTAAATTACATCACGTCACATGATGTCCCTTTTGTGGAGTTTCGCGCCGGATGCTGTTTACTGAGGCCGCTGGGAAGGTGACCCTCGTCCCACACTGGAGGTCCCGGTGACGACACGTGGCGTTCTGTACGTTCACTCCGCACCGCGCGCGCTGTGCCCGCACATCGAGTGGGCGATCGCGGGGGTGCTCGGCACACGCGTCCAGCTCGACTGGATCCGCCAGCCGGCATCCCCCGGCACCTGGAGAGCGGAGGTCTCCTGGCGCGGCGAGGCCGGCACGGCATCCAAAATCGCCTCCGCCCTGCGCGGATGGCACCTGCTGCGCTTCGAGGTCACGGCGGAGCCCTGTGCGACGGCCGAGGGGGAGCGCTACAGCGCCACTCCCGACCTCGGCATCTTCCACGCGGTGACCGGCATCCACGGCGACATCCTGGTGCCCGAGGACCGTCTGCGTGCCGCCATGGGCCGGGCCTCCCGGGGCGAGACGGAGCTGGAGGCGGAGATCGCGAAGCTGCTCGGGAAGCCGTGGGACGACGAACTGGAGCCCTTCCGCTACGCGGGTGAGGGTGCGCCGGTGCGCTGGCTGCACCAGGTGGTCTGAGGCTCCGCCCGCCGAGGCGGGCGCCCCCTCCGTGCACGTACCGGGTACGGGCCGGGGCCGGAGCCCGGCGGCGCGGGGTGTGCAGGGCCTCCCGGAGGCGGATGCCCGCCGGGGCGCGTACCCGCGGCTCACAGGGGCCCGGCGCCCCCGCCGCACCTCGCGGAGGCACGCAGCCCGGGTGCACGGCCCCGCCCCGCACGGTCCCGGCGGACGCGCCGACCCCGGGCACACGGTCCCCGGGCACACGGCGTCTGGACATGCGGCCTCCGGACACGCAGCGCTTGGACACACGGTGCCTGGACACACAGCGTCTGGGCACACGGCTCGCGTACACACGGTGCCAAGGCACACGGTTCCTGGACACACAGCCTCCGGACACACGGTTCCTGGACACGCAGCGCCAGGGCACATGGCGTCCGGGCCCACAGCCTGTGAACCCACAGCCCCCGTACCCACAAGGCCCCGCACCCCCCCTGAGGGGGCGCGGGGCCTCGTCGTCGTTGCGGCCGACCTGCCGGGGCCGGACGGTGGGATCAGACCGTGCGGAAGGCGAGGACCACGTTGTGGCCGCCGAAACCGAACGAGTTGTTGATCGCCGCGATCGTGCCCTCGGGCAGCGCCCGCGGGGTGTCGCGGACCACGTCCGCCTCCACGGCCTCGTCGAGCTCGTCGACGTTGATGGTGGGCGGTGCGGTGCGGTGGTGCAGCGCGAGGACGGTCGCGACCGTCTCGATGCCGCCGGCGCCGCCGAGCAGGTGGCCCGTCATCGACTTGGTGGCGGAGACCGCGACATGGTCGAGGTCGTCGCCGAGGACCGCGCGCAGCGCCTTGATCTCGGCGACGTCGCCCTGCGGCGTCGACGTGGCGTGCGCGTTGAGGTGGACGACCTCGGCCGGCTTGAGGTCCGTGGTCTCCAGCAGGTTGCGCAGGGCCGCCGCGATGCCGCGGCCGGTCGGCTCGGGCTGCGCGATGTGGTGGCTGTCGGCGGACAGGCCCTGCCCGAGGACCTCGCAGTAGACCCTGGCGCCGCGCGCGGCGGCGTGCTCGGCCGACTCCAGGATCACGACGCCGGCGCCCTCGCCGAGGACGAAGCCGTCGCGGCCGGTGTCGTAGGGCCGGGAGGCCTTCAGCGGCTCGTCGTTGTTCTTCGACATCGCCATCATGTTGGCGAACGCCGCGATGGGCAGCGGGTGGATGGCCGCCTCGGTGCCGCCGGCGACGACCACGTCGGCACGGCCGGTGCGGATCATCTCCACGGCGTAGCCGATCGCCTCGGCGCCGGACGCGCACGCGGACACCGGGGTGTGGACGCCCGCCTGGGCGTTGACCTCCAGGCCGACGTTGGCGGAGGGGCCGTTGGGCATCAGCATGGGGACGGTGTGCGGGGAGACCCGGCGCACGCCCTTGTCCTTGAGGACGTCGTACTGGTCGAGCAGGGTCGTCACGCCGCCGATGCCGGAGGCGATGACGGTGCCGAGACGGGCCGGCGCGACGGACTCGTCCTCGCCCGCGGGGGCGGTGAACCCGGCGTCGGACCATGCCTCACGGGCCGCGATGACCGCGAACTGCGCGGAGCGGTCCAGCTTGCGGGCGAGCGGGCGGGGCAGGACCTCGCCCGGGTCGACCGCGGCGGTCGCGGCGATGCGGACCGGGAGTTCGGCGTAGCGCTCGCCCTCCAGGGGCTTCACGCCCGAACGCCCGGCGAGCAGGCCTTCCCATGTCGATGCGCTGTCGCCACCCAGCGGTGTGGTTGCGCCGATACCGGTGACGACCACGGTGCGATTGGTCGAGTTCACAGGAATTCTTTCTCCACTGTCAGAGGGTGCGGAATCGATCCGGCGCCACCGAGGGTGGCGACCAGCGCGTCGTCAGACGACCCAGGTGCTTACTTGGCGACCTGGTGGTTGAGGATGTAGTCCGCGGCGTCGCCGACGGTCTTCAGGTTCTTGACGTCCTCGTCCGGGATCTTGACGTCGAAGCGCTCTTCGGCGGCGACGACGACCTCGACCATGGACAGCGAGTCGACGTCCAGGTCGTCGGTGAAGGACTTGTCCAGCTGGACGTCCTCGACCGGGATGCCGGCGATCTCGTTGACGATCTCGGCGAGACCTTCGACGATCTCTTCCTGAGTGGCGGCCATGTTGGCGCTCCTTCGGTGTGTTTCAGAGAGGGTGTGGCAGGGCCGTGCGGAGGTCCGACGGCGCCTAGGGGAGGGTAACGACCGTCGCGGCGTAGACGAGACCCGCCCCGAAGCCGATGACGAGCGCGGTGTCGCCGCTCTTCGCCTGTCCGGTCGCCAGGAGCCGCTCCATGGCGAGCGGGATCGAGGCGGCGGAGGTGTTGCCGGTGGTCTCGACGTCGCGGGCGACCGTGACGTGCTCCGGCAGCTTCAGTGTCTTCACCATCGAGTCGATGATCCGCATGTTGGCCTGGTGCGGGATGAAGACGTCCAGGTCGGCCGGCGCGATGCCGGCCGCGTCGAGAGCCTGCTGCGCGACCTTCGCCATCTCGAAGACGGCCCAGCGGAACACCGCCTGGCCCTCCTGCGTGATGGCGGGGAACTTGACCTCGCCCGCCTCGTTGAGCGGCAGCCGGGAGACGTCGCCCACGTAGTAGTCGTTCCACGGCACGGTCTGCTTGATGGTCTCGGACTTGTCGCCCTCCGAACCCCACACCGTGGGGCCGATGTGCGGCTCGTCCGAGGGGCCGACCACGACCGCGCCCGCGCCGTCGCCGAAGAGGAAGGCCGTGGCGCGGTCCTCCAGGTCGGTCAGGTCGCTGAGCCGCTCGACGCCGATGACGAGGACGTACTCGGCGGAGCCCTCGACGATCATGCCCTTGGCGAGGGTGAGGCCGTAGCCGAAGCCCGCGCAGCCGGCCGAGATGTCGAACGCCGCGGGCTTGCCCGCCCCGACCTTGTCGGCGATCTCGGTGGCGACGGCCGGGGTCTGCTTGAAGTGGGACACCGTGGACACGATCACGGCGCCGATCTGCTCGGCCGCGATGCCCGCGTCGGCGAGCGCCTTGCCCGACGCCTCGACCGACATGGCGGTCACGGTCTCCTCCGGGGAGGCCCAGTGGCGGGTGGCGATGCCGGAGCGCGAGCGGATCCACTCGTCGGAGGAGTCGATCTTCTCGAGGATCACCTCGTTGGGCACCACACGGGTCGGGCGGTAGCCGCCGACACCCATGATGCGTGCGTACGGGGCGCCCTTGCTGGGCTTGATCTTCGACATGCTGTACGGCTCCCTTGTCAGACTGTGCCCGCGGTCCCGGCGGCGTCGGCGGCACCGGTGGAGGCGAGCAGCGTGCGGGCCGCTTCGAGGTCGTCCGGAGTCTTGAGCGCGACCCACTCGACACCCGGCATCGCACGCTTGGCGAGACCCGTGAGCGTACCGCCGGGGCAGACCTCGAGGAGAGCCGTGGCCCCGAGCTTCGTGAAGGTCTCCATGCACAGGTCCCAGCGGACCGGGTTGGCGACCTGCCCGACGAGCCGGGCGAGGACGTCGGCGCCGGAGGCGACGGTCTGCCCGTCGCGGTTGGAGACGTAGGGCACCACCGGGTCGGACGGCGCGATGTCCGCGGCGGCCTTCTCCAGCGTGGTGACGGCGGGCGCCATGTGGACGGTGTGGAACGCGCCGGCCACCTTGAGCGGAACGACCCTGCGGACGCCCTCGGGCTTGTCCTCGGCGAGGGCGGCGAGCTGCTCCATGGTGCCCGCGGCGACGATCTGACCGGCGCCGTTGACGTTGGCCGGGGTGAGGCCCAGCTTCTCCAGGTGGGCGATGCTCACCTCCGGGTCGCCGCCGAGCAGCGCCGACATGCCCGTCTCGGTGACCGCGGCGGCCTCGGCCATGGCCAGACCCCGGGTGCGGACCAGGCGCAGTGCGGTGGTCTCGTCGATGACGCGGGCGAACGCGGCGGCGGTGATCTCGCCGACGCTGTGGCCGGCGACCGCGCCGGGCGTGATGTCGCCGAGTGCGGCCGCGGACAGCAGACCGGCGGCGACCAGCAGCGGCTGGGCGACCGCGGTGTCACGGATCTCGTCCGCGTCGGCCTTCGTGCCGTAGTGGGCGAGGTCGAGTCCGATGGCGTCGGACCACGCCGCCACGCGGTCGGCGGCGCCGGGGAGTTCGAGCCAGGGGGTCAGGAAGCCGGGCGTCTGAGCGCCTTGGCCGGGAGCGACGAGTACGAGCACCCTCACACTCTCTCTTGCGGACGGCCCCGGACACCCGTGGGGACAGGGACGAAGAACCGTCGGGGGAATTGTCGGTGTCCCACAAAAGCCCCGGATCGTCAGTCCGCGTCGGCCAGACGTCCCAGAATGAGGGCGATTCGCAGGGTGAACGCCGAACGGACGTCGGAAGGAGACCATCCGGTGACGTCTGTCACACGTCGCAGCCGGTAGCGCACGGTGTTGGGGTGAACGAACAGCATCCGGGCCGCGCCCTCCAGGCTGCTCGCCTGCTCCAGATAGACACTGAGAGTTTCCAGCAGCGCCGAACCCGCCTCTTCGAGCGGTCTGTAGATCTCCTCCACCAGTTGCTCGCGCGCCGCAGGGTCGGAGGCGATGGCGCGTTCCGGCAGGAGATCGTCCGCGAGAACCGGCCGGGGTGCATCCTGCCACGCGGCGCACGCCTTGAGGCCCGCCGCGGCCGCCTGGGCGGAACGTGTCGCGGCCAGCAGGTCCGGCACGATCGGGCCCGCGACCACGGGACCGGCCGCGTACGGGCCGATCAGCGCCTTGGCGACGTGCAGCGGGCTGTCGTTGCCGCCGGCGATGACGACCAGCCGGTCGCCGAGCACCCCGGTCAGGACCTGGAGCTTGGCGTGCCGGGCGGCCCGGCGGATGGCCTCCACGGTCAGCTCGCTGTCGCCGTCCGGCGCGGTGCCGAGGATCACGCACACGTGGTCGGGGGAGTTCCAGCCGAGGGCCGCGGCGCGGGACACGGCGCCCTCGTCCGCCTCGCCCGACAGCACCGCGTTCACCACCAGCGACTCCAGGCGCGCGTCCCACGCGCCCCGGGCCTCCGCCGCCTGCGCGTACACCTGCGCGGTGGCGAAGGCGATCTCCCGGGCGTAGACCAGCAGGGCCTCGCGCAGCACGGACTCGTCGCCCGGGGCCGCGACCTCCTCGATCGCCGTCTCCATGACCTCGATGGTGGTGCGCACCATCTCCACGGTCTGGCGCAGGGTGATGGCCCGGGTCAGCTCGCGCGGCGCGGTGCCGAAGACATCGGTCGAGATGGCCTGCGGCGCCTCCGGATACCGGAACCACTCGGTGAAGGCGGCGATGCCGGCCTGGGCCACCAGCCCGATCCACGACCGGTTCTCCGGGGGCATGGCGCGGTACCACGGCAGCGTCTCGTCCATGCGGGCGATCGCGTTCGCCGCGAGCCGGCCGGACGACTGCTCCAGGCGGCGGAGGGTCGCTGAGTGCGGGTGGGAGGCGTTCGCAGGAGGTTCGGACACGGGGACAAGAGTGCCTTATCAGGACGCGGGCTCCGAGTGCCGGGGTTCTCCGCGATCGTCCGCGCCGCGGCGGGCCCCGGCTACCGTGGACCCCGTGACCGCACCCGTGACCTCCGTGCACCGTTCCGGCGACCGGTACCCCGGAGGCGATCCGGCGGCCGGGATCGAGTCCCTGCACGCGTTCTCCTTCGGCAGCCACTACGACCCGGACAATCTCCGCTTCGGCGCGCTGCTCGCCTGCAACGAGGAGCGCCTCGCACCCGGCGCGGGCTTCGACGAGCACCCCCACAGCCACACCGAGATCGTGACCTGGGTCGTCGAGGGCGAGCTGACCCACCGGGACTCGGCCGGTCACTCCACCGTGGTGCGCCCCGGCGACGTCCAGCGGCTCAGCGCGGCGGGCGGCGTCCGCCACGTCGAGCGCAACGACGGCGACACCCCGCTGGTGTTCGTGCAGATGTGGCTCGCGCCGAAGGACCCGGGCGGGGCGCCCGCGTACGAGATCGTCCGGGGCATCGCCGACTCCACGCCGTACGCGCTCCCCGAGGCCGGGGCCCTGCTGCACGTCCGCCGCCTCGCCGCGGGGGAGCGGACGGCGGTGCCCGAGGCGGCCTGTGTCTACGTGCACGTGGTGCGCGGCCTGACGCGGCTCGGCGGCGAGGAGCTGGCCGCCGGCGACGCGGCACGGATCACGGGCGCGCGGGGGCAGGAACTCGCCGCGGAGGGCGGGCCGGCCGAGGTGCTGATGTGGGAGATGGGCGGCTGAGAGGCCGGCCCAGGGGCGGGGGCGTCTCGTCCTGCCGGTACTCGCGCCTGCCGGTACTCAGTCCTGCCAGTAGAAGAGGAGATCGCCCGCGCCGAGCGGTTCCCGGCTCCCGAAGAAGTAGACGCACAGGCCGGTGACGGTGACGTCGTCGACGGCGGGGTCGAACCACCGGAACCCGGCGGCTTCGAGGGCGCGGCGGACGGCCGGGTCCGGGTCGTGGCAGGTGACGAAGCGCCCCAGGGTGCTGACCAACACGGGGTGATCGCCGCGCGGGAGCACCCAGTAGCTGCCCTCGCCCTGGTGGTTGTGCTCGCCGATGGACACCGGCGCCCCGTGCTCGAACCCCGCGCCGGTCAGGGCGGCCGCCGCGCGCCGGAGCTGATCCCGCACGTCGACGGGCGCCGGGGGCGCGGTGACGAGGGCCTCGATCCGCCAGCGCGGATCGCTCAGCCGTTGGCAGTCGGGCGCGTACGCGTGGACGATCGCGGCGCGCGTCTCCTCGTCCAGCCCGCCGACCTCGACGCGCGGGCACCCCAGCCGTGCCCAGACCTCCCGGGCGGCGGAGGCGTCCTCGGTCAGGCGGTGGAGGGCGTACGCCGCCCACAGCGCCGCCTCGGCGGGGGAGTCCGGGTCGGCGGCGCACGCCCGCAGCCGGTCCGCGTCGTCGGCGAGGGACGCGGCGAGATGGGCGACCGCCCGGTCGGGATCGGCGAGGGCGCCGGTGACGTCCTCGTCCGCGCGGGCCCGCATCCGCACCCGGACCATGCGGTCCTGCGGGCGCTCCTCGTCCAGCAGCGCCAGCACGGCGGCGGGGCCGTGGCGGGCGGCGAGGGCGTCGAGCCCGGCCTCGCCCGCCTGCCGGTTGCGGGGCCAGGGGTCGGCTGCCATCGCGGACAGCTCGGGCACAGCGGAGAGGTCGCCGAGCCGTCCGCGTGCCCGGAGCAGGGCAGCCGGCATCCCGGTCCCCTTCTCCTGCCGCCGGTCCTCGTGGCGGACCCACGGCAGCAACTCCGGCCGGTCGCCGAGGACATCGAGCAGCGCGATCCGCACCTCGCCCGTGTCCCCGGTGTCCTTCACCCGCGCGATCAGCTCCGGGACGCACGCCCGAGGGACGCGGCCTGCGAGGGCGTGCACGCAGTGGCGCCGCCGCCACCAGGGGTTGCCCCGGTCGGCCGCGTACCGTGCCAGCAGTTCCGGGTCGAAGGCGCGCAGCGCGGGGAGGTCCTTGCCGGGGCCGAGCGGGAGCAGCGCGTCGATCGACGGCATACGCCTAGCGGAGCCCGTCCACGAACGCCCGCCAGGCACCGGCGCCGACGGTGACCACCGGGCCGTCCGGGCGCTTGCTGTCCCGCACGGGGACGGCGCCGGCGGGGCAGCCGTCGGCGACCTCGACGCAGTCGCCGCCGGTGGGTCCGCTGTACGTGGACTTACGCCACTGCGTTGTGCTCTCCATAGTGCTCCTCCATCACGCGGGCGATCAGCGCCGCCGAATCCCTGACGGAGAGGGCTGACGCCTGCAAGTGAGCGTAATGGAGGCTGGCTTCCTTGAAAGTCTCCGGGTTGGCCGTCATATGGCCGGCGATCATGTCCTCGGTGTAGAAGACGTCCGCATGGTCCTCGAACCGCAACAGTCTCAAGGAAGTGCGGGGCAACCAAGGGAGGTGCTGCCCGGTCCTCTCTGCGGACGCGCCCGGTGCGGAGGGTATGCGCTGTGGCGCTGCGTCCCGCATAGGGTGCCGTGCTGTCGCGCCCCGGTGCCGGCTGCCGCGCCGGCCCGCGACGCGGATCAGGCGATGGCGGCAATGTCTCCGTTGTCGAAGTAGATGGCTTGGTGGAGTTCGCCGCCGAGCGCCGTGGCATAGCGGATGAGGACCTCCTGGCCCGAGATCGCTCCTTGTTCGATGTGGGAGACCCTGCCCTTGGTCACCCCCATGCGCTCCGCGACCTGTTCCTGCGTCAGTCCCCGGGAGGCCCTGATCTCGGCGAGACGGTGCCCGAGGACTTCGGCCAGCAGCTGTCGCTTGCCTTCTGCCACGGCTTCTTCTCCGCCCGCACGCTCGACGTGTTCGGCGCGGACGTCCTTCCAGCGTGAGTAGCCGGTCATGGTGTGCCCTCCTCTTCCGTGCGCGTACTCAGGTAGTGGGTGTAGCGGGACTCGGCCAGCGGAATCGCTTCCTGGTACCACTCGCTCCAGCGATCTCGTTTGTCCCCCGCCACCAGGAGAACGCTCGAGCGCCAGGGGTCGAACGCGAACAGGATTCGTGTGGTGCCAGGGCGAAGTTCTTTGAGGTTCTTCAGAGCGGAGCCGGTGATGGTGTCGACCAGCGGACGCCCGAGCCCCGGGCCGCCCTCGGCCAAGGCATCCAGAGCCTGGACGACTCGCGCATGCGCCGCCCCGTCGAGGCCGTCGATCCAGTCACGTACCTCGTCGACGACGAAGATTTCCCACTCGCTCTCCAGCACGGCCGGAAGTATATCAATGCGTATACCTCGCGCGCAGGCGCAGGAGACCGCCTGACGGCGGGAGCCGCCCCCCGTGGGCGGCTCCCGCATCCCCTCCCGTGCGTGCCGGGCTCACGCGAGGGCGCTCATGTCCTGCCACTTCTCCCAGGAGACGTTCCACTCGCCGAAGCCGTTGCCCGGGTCGGGCACGCCCTTGGTGTCCTTGCCCTTGATCTCGAACGGGTCGCCCGGGCGGACCTGGGCGTAGAACCAGGCGGCGTTCGCGTCGCTCATGCCGATGCAGCCCGAGCTCATGTTGGCGTTGCCCATGTACTTGTTGTTCCAGGGCGCCGCGTGCGCGTACATCCCGGACCAGGTCAGCCGCATCGAGTAGTCGACCATCTTGTCGTAGGCGTCGGCGAGGCCCACCGTCTCGGAGTTCATGTTGATGGTGCCCTCCTTCGCCATCAGGACCGAGGTGCCGCCCCAGGAGCGCTTGATGCCGCCGGGGGTGCCGCCCGAGACGGGGATGGTCCGCACCGTGCGGCCGTCGCGTTCCAGCGTGAGCTCGTGGGTGTCCAGGTCGACCCGGACGATCTGGCGGGAGCCGACGGTGAACTTCGTCGTGTAGTCGCGGACGAAGAAGCCGCCGCCCTTGCCGGAGTCGGTGCCGTCGAGCTCCGCCCGGAGGGTGACCTCGGTGCCCGGCTCCCAGTACGTCTTCGGGCGCCAGTCGACCCGGTCGCGGCCCGACCAGTCCTTCATCCAGCCCCACGACCCCTCGGTGTCGTTGGAGGTGGTCAGCTTCAACTGCCGTTCCACACCGGCCTTGTCGGTGACCGGGTTGTCGAAGACCAGGGACACGGGCTGCGCGACACCGACGGTGACGGCCTCGCCGGGACGCCAGTCGACCTTGTTGACCTTGTCGGCGGGGGCGGTGGTGAACGACGTGGACGTGGTCTTCTCCGTGCCGCCCTCGGTGCGGGTGACGGCCTTCACGGTGTACGTGGTGCCGGGGACGGCCTTGCGCTCGGACCGCCAGCCGCCCTTGCCGACGGCCCCCTTGAGCGTCCGGCCCTTCGCGTCGGTGACGGTGACCGAGGCGATCGTGCCGCCGGAGACCGTCACCGTCACCGGCTGACCGGCGCGCACCGAGCGGCCGTTCGGGGTGACGGTCACGGTCGCCGGGCGGCCGTCGCCGGCCCGTTCGCCCGGCTTCCCGTCGTCGGGGCCGGTCCCTCCCGAGCCCGTGGAGCAGGCGGCGAGCGGGGCCAGCAGCACGGCGGCAGCGGCGGCGCGGACACGTATACGGCCGGCCTGTGCACGTCTCACGGTCATGGGATGGGTCCTCCGTTGTCGTCCGGCCTGTCCGCCGGAATCCGATAGGCCGAGAGTAGGGCGGAGAAACCCCAGGTGAGAGGGTGCGGGGCGGTGTGACGGCCGTTGCGTCACAACGGTCATCGTCCGGTCATATTCGCCGTGCGGACCGGTCACGCGGGGCTGTGAGAGTCCACGGCGTTCCACCGCATTCCGCGTGATCGCGCGACGACAGACGCGTGACCAGACGCGTGACCAGAGAGGTCCCACCACCGTGTCCGCACTGCTCGTGCCGGCCGACCGAGGCCAGCAGACGCCGCTCGCCCCCATCAGCCGCGAGACGTACCGCGCCTTCCTCGCGTCCCGCGCCGGGAACGCCCTCGGCCCCGGCTTCCTCCAGTGCCCCTCCTGGGCCGACGTGAAGGAGGGCTGGCGGTCCCTGCTGCTCGGCTGGGGGCCCCGGCCCGAGGAGGGCGACCTCACCGGCGTCGCCCTGGTGCTCCTCCGCCAACTCCCGGGCACGCGCAAGTACTTCGCCTACCTGCCGGAGGGCCCCGTCGCCGACTGGGCCGACCCCCACCTGGACGGCTGGCTCGACCCGCTGCTGAAGACCCTGCGCACGGCCGGGGTGTTCGCTGTGCGCATCGGCCCGTCACCGGCGCACCGGAGCTGGGACGCGGCCCGCCTCAAGGCGGCCGCCGCCCCCGGGCGCCGGCTCGCCGACGTCCTGGCCCGGGAGGTCGACCCGCTGGGCACCGCCGTCTCCGAGCGGCTGCGGGCCCGGGGCTGGCACCGCTGCGGCGGGGAGGAGGACGGGGACGCCCAGCCGCGCTACGTCTTCCGGGTCCCGCTGACCGGCCGCTCCGTGGACGACCTGTGGGCCGGGCTCAACCAGGAGTGGCGGCGCAATGTGCGCAAGGCGCGCAAGGAGGGAGTGGAGACCGTCGTCGGCAGCGCGGCCGACCTGCCCGAGTTCTTCCGGCTGCTGCGGATCACCGAGGAGCGCGACGGCTTCCGGCTCGGCCGCTCGCTCGCCTACTACGAGCGGCAGTACGCGGCCCTCAACGCGGAGGAGCCCGGCCGGATGACGCTCTACCTGGCCCGGCACCAGGGCGAGATCCTGGCCGCGCACACCATGATCCGCGTCGGCGGCCGGGTCTGGTACCAGACCGGGGCCTCGGCCGACCACCGCCGTGAGGTGCGGCCCTCCAACCTCCTCCAGTGGCGGATGCTCCAGGACGCCCACGCACTCGGCGCCGACGTGTACGACATGCGCGGGGTACCCTCCACCCTCGACCCCGCTGAGAGGGGACACGGACTGCTGCGCTGGAAGCTCGGCACCGGGGGCGAGGTCGTCGAGACCTTGGGGGAATGGGAGAAGCCGTTGGACGGCACCGCCAACCACGCGCTGTACCGGGCGTTCCAGGCATATCTGGCACGCCGGTGAGCGGCGACCGCACCGTGGCCGGCGCGACCGCCGCGCCCCCCGGTGCCGTGCCCGGACAGGGCGGCGCCCCCGCCGGGGCCCCGCACGAGACGGCCGCCGCCGAGGACGCCGCGGCAGGCGCCGCGAAGCCCGCCCCCGGCCGGACGCCGTCGGTGCTGCGCAGCGGACTGGTGATGGCCGCCGGGTCGGTCGTGTCCCGGGCCACCGGCTTCGCCCGCTCCGCCGTCGTCGCCTCCGCGCTCGGCGTCGGCCTCGTCGCCGACGGGTACGCCGTCGGCAACGCGCTGCCGACCATCGTCTACATGCTGCTGATCGGCGGCGCGCTCAACGCCGTCTTCGTGCCCGAGCTCGTCCGGGCGGGCAAGGAGCACGCGGACGGCGGTGCCGCCTACACCGACCGGCTGCTCACCGTGTGCGTCCTCGCCCTGCTCGCGCTCACCGGCGCCGCCGTGTGGGCCGCGCCCGCGATCATCGGCGTCTACACCGCCTACGACGGCGGCCAGGCCGAGATGACGATCGCCTTCGCCCGGTACTGCCTGCCGCAGATCTTCTTCCTCGGCGTCTTCACCCTGCTCGGCCAGGTGCTCAACGCCCGCGGCCGCTTCGGCGCCATGATGTGGACGCCCGTCCTCAACAACGTCGTCGTGATCGCGGTCTTCGCCCTCTACCTCGCCACCGGCGACGGCGGCACGCTCACCCCCGGCGAGACGGCCCTGCTCGGCTGGGGCACCAGCGCGGGCATCGCCGTCCAGGCGCTCGCCCTGCTGCCCTCGCTGCGCGCCGCCCGCTTCCGCTTCCGGCCCCGCTTCGACTGGCGGGGCAGCGGGCTCACCCGGCCGCTGCGGAACGCGGGCTGGCTGGTGCTGCTGGTGCTCACCAACCAGGCCGCGTACTGGGTCACCACCCGGCTGGCCACCGACGCCGGAGCGGCCGCGCAGGCGGCCGGGATCGAGGGCGCCGGGTTCAGCGCGTACACCAACGCCTACGTCCTGTGGGCCGTCCCGCACGGCATCGTCACCGTCTCCCTGGTGACCGCGCTGATGCCCCGGATGAGCGCCTCCGCCGCCGACGGCGACACCGGCGCCGTGCGCCGGGACGTCTCGTACGCGCTGCGCACCACCGCCGCGGCCGTCGTGCCCGCCGCCTGTCTGCTGGGCGCCCTCGCGCAGCCCGTGATGGCCCTCGTCTTCCAGTACGGGGAGACCGACGCGCGGGACATCGCCGTCATGGCGGGCACCCTGACGGCGTTCGCGCCCGGACTGATCGCCTTCTCCGGCCAGTACGTCCTCTCCCGCACCTTCTACGCGCTCTCCGACACCCGCACGCCCTTCCTCCTCAACCTGGTGATCGCCGCCCTGAACGCGGGCCTCTCCGTCGCCGCGTTCGCAGCGCTGCCCGCCCGGTGGGCGGTGACCGGCATCGCCGGGGCGTACTCGGTGGCGCTGTGGGCGGGCTGGGCCGTCACCGCCCTGGTCCTGCGCCGCCGCCTCGCCGGCGGCACGGCCGCCCCGGGCCCGGCCGGCCGGCCGGACCTCTCCCCGCTCCACGGCGCGGGCCCGGCCGCCGGCGACCGGGCCGCCTCCGGTGCCTTCGGGGCCCAGCTGAGGCTGCTCGCCGCCGCCTTCCCCGCCGCGCTGCTCGGGTACCTCGCCGCCCGCTGGGCCGATCCCGGCGGCGCGCTCGCGGCGGCCGGAGCCGGAGCGGCCGCCGTCGTCGCCGTCTTCGCCCTGCTCGCCCGCCCCCTGCGGCTGCGGGAGCTCGACACGCTCCTCACCGGCGCCACCGTCCGGCTGCGCCGGGCCCTGCCCGGCCGCCGCTGACCACCCCCTCGCCACCGACCATCCCCTGGAGCACCCGCCATGCCCCGCGTCCTCCTCATCGAAGACGACCCCTCCGTCCGCGAGGGGGTCGAGCTCGGGCTGCGCCGCCGCGGCCACGAGGTCCGCACCGCCGCCACCGGCGAGGCCGGACTCGACGCGCTGCGCGAGTTCCGGCCCGACCTGCTGCTCCTCGACCTGATGCTGCCCGGCATGAACGGCGTCCAGGTCTGCCGCCGGGTGCGCGAGGACAGCCAGTTGCCGATCATCATGCTCACCGCGCGCGGGGACGACTTCGACGTCGTCATCGGGCTGGAGGCGGGCGCCGACGACTACATCGTCAAGCCCGCCCGCACGGAGGTGATCGAGGCCCGCATCCGGGCCGTGCTGCGCCGCATCGAGGAACCGGGCACCGGCCGGCCGGCCGTCGAGTTCCACGGCGACCTCGCCATCGACCGCGCCGGGCTCACCGTCGCCAAGTCCGGCGAACGGCTCGCCCTCGCCCCCTCCGAACTCAAGCTGCTGCTCCACCTGTCCGCCGCCCCCGAGCAGGTCTTCAGCCGCCAGCAGCTGCTGGAGCACGTGTGGGAGCACAGCTACCACGGGGACGCGCGGCTGGTGGACGCCTGCGTCCGCCGGCTCCGCACCAAGATCGAGGACGCGGCGGGCAGCCCCCGTTACATCCAGACCCTGCGGGGCTTCGGCTAC
Organism: Streptomyces genisteinicus; assembly: GCF_014489615.1. Classification (GTDB taxonomy): domain Bacteria; phylum Actinomycetota; class Actinomycetes; order Streptomycetales; family Streptomycetaceae; genus Streptomyces; species Streptomyces genisteinicus. Next base: position 2,154,752 of record NZ_CP060825.1, on the reverse strand, counting down.
CGCTTCGGACCCCTGTGACCCCCGAGCCTCCCGTGACCCCCGAGCCCCCCGGGTCGTCCACGACCCCCGAGACGACCCCTGCGGTGACCACCCGGTGAACGCACCTCCCGAGCCCGCCCGAACCCCCCGCACCCCCCGCACGCGGCGCACCCCCCGCGCCGCCTCCCGCACCCGCCGCGGGCGCGCGCTCCCCTTCGGGCTGCGCACCCGCCTGGTACTGGCCTTCCTGCTGGTCGCCGCCGTCAGCGCCGGCACCACCGCCGCCCTGACCTACCGCGAGGCGCGCAACGCCGTGCTCGCCAGCGCGCAGGACACCGCCGTCGTCTCCTTCCGCGAGCAGGTCGAGACCCTCGGCACCGGGCTGCCCGTCGACGGGCCCACGCTGCGGGAGATGCTGTTCGTCATCGCGTCCAAGGCCAAGCCCCATCCCTGGATCGTCTTCGCCGAGTACGGCAGCCTGCGCGTCTCCTCCGGCGAGAACCCCACCTCCACCGTCATCACCCCCGAGCTGCGGCGCACCGCGCTGACGTCCTCGCGCGGCAGCTTCGAACGCGTCGTCCGCGACGGCGTCCCCTACCTGACCATCGGCATGCCGGTCTCCGTCAGGACCGGCAACACCACCTCCCTGCACAGCGGGCTCGTGCTGTTCGCCGTGATGCGGATGACCGACGAGCAGGCCAACGTCGACGCCCTCCTCACGGCCGCCCGTGACGGGGCCCTGCCCGGACTCGCCATCGCCTTCGTCCCCGCCCTGCTCTCCGCGCGCAGCGTGCTGCGTCCGGTGCGCGAACTGCGCGGCGCGGCCCGGTCCATGGGCAGCGGCCGTCTCGACACCCGGATCGAGGTCCGCGGCCGGGACGAACTGGCCGACCTGGCACGGACGTTCAACGAATCGGCCGGAGAGCTCGAACGCTCCGTGGAGGAACTCCAGCAGGCCGAGGCCAGGGCCCGGCGCTTCGCCGCCGACGTCTCGCACGAACTGCGCACCCCGCTCGCCGGGATGCTCGCCGTCACCGAGGTCCTGGACGAGGACGCGCAGCGGCTCGACCCCGACACCGCCCGCGCGGTGCGGCTGATCAGCTCCGAGACCGGCAAACTCGCCGTCCTGGTCGAGGACCTGATGGAGATCTCCCGCTTCGACGCCCGCGCCGCCGAGCTCAACACCGACGAGGTGGACGCGGCGGAGACCGTCCGCAAGACCCTCGCCCACCGGCACTGGGACGGCCGGGTGCGCACCGACCTGCCCGACGGCGTCCGCGTCCGCCTCGACCCGCGCCGCTTCGACATCGTCGTGGCCAACCTCGTCGGCAACGCGCTGCGCCACGGCGCCGAACCGGTCACCGTCCGGGTGTCGGTCCGCGCGGACACCCTGGTCACCGAGGTCGCCGACAGCGGCGACGGCATCCGGCCCGAGGTGCTGCCGCACATCTTCGACCGCTTCTACAAGGCCGACGCGGCCCGCACCCGGTCCACGGGCAGCGGACTGGGCCTCGCGATCACCCAGGAGAACGTGCGCCTGCACGGCGGAACCGTCCGCGCGGCGAACCGTCCGGACGGCGGCGCCGTCTTCACCGTCGAGATCCCGCTGACGGGAGTCCGGGACCCGGAGGAGGCGACGGCATGAGAAGGACCGCGCGCAGGCTCGCCGCCCTCGCGGCGCTGATACCCCTCGCCGGGTGCGGCATGGGAATCCAGCCGACCGACGTCATCGAGGCGGGCGGGCCGGCGACCATCGACGTGCTCCCGGCACGCGAGGCGCGGCTGCTCCTCTTCTTCCTGACACCGGACGGAACGCTCGTCCCCGTCCCGCGGTTCCTCGACGACGGCTCTGCCTGGGGAGGCCAGTACGACCTGGGCCCGGAGGCGGTCCGTGGCACGTCCGGCCCGGATTCGGCCACCGGAGCCGAACGGGTCCCCCCGGCGGCCGCGAAGACCGTCGCGGCGCTCCTCGACGGCCCGAACGCCCGCGAGCGGGAGGCCGGGCTGCACAACGCGCCCACCCTGCCGGAGCGGGCCGATGTCGAGATCACGATCTCCGGCGGTGTGATCGACGCGGCCGTCGACGTGCCGCTCGCCGGTGTGGACGACCTCGGGCTGCGGCAGCTGGTGTGCACCGTCGCCTACGCGGAGGACGAGTGGGGACGCCCGCCGGTCCGGCTCTCCGGTACCGACGGACCCCGGCCGCAGGCGAGTTGCGACACCTCGCCGGGCGGGACCGGGGACGGCCCCGCCCGCCCCACGCCGACGGTCAGCCCCGCAGTTCGGCCAGCACCGACTCCGTGAACGGCGGCCACGCCTCGATCGCCCACGGGCCGAACGCCCGGTCCGTGAGGGCCACGCAGGCGGCCCCGGCGTCCGGGTCGATCCACAGGAACGTGCCGGACTGGCCGAAGTGGCCGAAGGTGCGCGGCGACGACGAAGCGCCGGTCCAGTGCGGCGACTTGCCGTCGCGGATCTCGAAACCGAGACCCCAGTCGTTGGGCTTCTGGCTGCCGTAGCCCGGCAGTATCCCCGACAGGCCCGGGTGCACGACCGTCATCGCCTCCAGCACCGTCCGCGCGTCCAGCAGCCGCGGCGCCTGCACCTCGGCCGCGAAGCGCACCAGGTCGCCGACGGTGGACACGCCGTCCTTCGCCGGCGAGCCGTCCAGCGTGGTCGACGTCATGCCGAGCGGTTCCAGCACCGCCTGGTGGAGATAGTCGGCGAACGGGATGTCCGTCGCCTTCGCGATGTGGTCGCCCAGCACCTCGAAACCCGTGTTGGAGTAGATCCGCCGGGTGCCGGGGGCCGCCTGGACCCGGTGTTCGTCGAAGGCCAGGCCGGAGGTGTGGGCGAGCAGGTGGCGCACCGTGGCGCCGTCGGGTCCGGCCGGCTCGTCCAGCTCGACGGCCCCCTCCTCGTACGCCACCAGCACCGCGTACGCGGCGAGCGGCTTGGTGACGGACGCCAGCGGGAAACGCCGGTCCGCCGGGCCGTGGGAACCTGCGACGGTCCCGTCCGCGCGTACGACTGCGGCCGCCGCCGTGGGCACCGGCCAGTTCTCGATCATCGCCAGGCTCTGCATGCCCACGAGCCTAGAGGGTGCCGCGGGCCGGCCGGCACGGCCGGGTGCGCCGCAGCCGCGCACCCGGGAGGCGCGGGGGAGGCGCGGGGCCCCGTCCCCGGGCCCCCGCCCGCGGAGGGCAGGGCTACCAGCTCAGCCGCATCGCCGGATCCGGGGTGCGGACGAAGCCGAGGGAGGCGTACAGCGGCTCACCGTGCTCCGAGGCCCGCAGGTCGACCCGGCGGACGCCGTGCTCGCGGAACCAGCCCAGCAGTCCCTCCATGCACGCCCGCGAGTACCCGCGGCGCCGCATGGCCTCGTCCGTGGCGACGCTGAACACGTAGCCGACGGAGCCCTCGGGGTCGTCCGGGCCGCCGAGCCGGCGCTCGATCGTCCCGACGGCGCAGGCGGCGAGCCCGCCACCGGGCCGTTCGACGACGAACGCGGCGAGGCCGCCGGACGGGTCCGCGAGCCGGTCGCGCAGCGAGGCCGCGGCGGCGGGCTGCCACCCGGTGTCGGGGTGCGGTGCGCCCCGCAGCGAGTCCAGCATCACGGTGCGCAGACGGATCAGTTCCCCGGCGTCGCCCGGTACGGCGCGGCGTGCGATGCTCATGCGCCGCACGCTAGACCCGCCGTATTCCGGACGCCATCGGATTGTTCTTGCTTCGAGTGCACTCGAAGGTTCTAGCGTGGAGGGATGACGGTGATCGAGACCACTCCGGCACGAACCGCCCGACGGCCCGGTGCCCGCGCCGGTGCTCCCAAGGACCTCTGCCAGTCCGCACCCGCCGCGCACCCCCGGCCGGAGGGCCGCGACCGCTACACCATCAGCGAGGTCGCCGCCCTCACCGGGCTCACCGCCCACACCCTGCGCTGGTACGAGCGGATCGGACTGATGCAGCACATCGACCGCTCCCACACGGGGCAGCGGCGCTTCACCAACCGCGACCTCGACTGGCTCGCCTTCGTGGCCAAGCTCCGCCTCACCGGTATGCCGGTCGCCGACATGGTCGCCTACGCCGAGATGATCAGAGCGGGCGACCACACCTTCGAAGCCCGCCGGGAACTGCTCCACCGCACCCGGCACGACGTCGTCCAGCGCATCGCCGAACTCCAGGACACCCTCGCGGTGCTTGACCACAAGATCGAGTTCTACGGGGACGCCCGCCGGGTGTCCCAGAAGGGCTGACATCATGGCCGACCACACGATCGCAACGGTGGAACTCGGGACCGGCGGGCCCCTCGTCGGCGTCCAGGGCCTCGGCTGCATGGGCATGAGCGAGTTCTACGGCGACACCGACGAAGCCGAGGCGCGCGGCACGCTCCAGGCGGCACTCGACGCGGGCGTCACCCTGATCGACACCGCCGACATCTACGGGCAGGGCGCCAACGAGGAGTTCCTCGCGCCGTTCGTCGCCGCCCACCGCGGTGAGATCACCCTCGCCACCAAGTTCGCCATCGACCGGTCCGCCGGCGACGACCGGCGCACCGTCCGCAACGACCCCGCGTACATCCGTACCGCCGTCGAGGGGAGCCTGCGGCGGCTCGGCGTCGACGTGATCGACCTCTACTACATGCACCGCCGCGACCCCGGCGTGCCGCTCGCCGAGTCCGTCGGCGCGATGGCCGAACTCGTCGAACGCGGCCTCGTGAAGCACCTCGGCCTCAGCGAGGTGACCGGCGCCGAACTGCGCGAGGCGCACGCCGTCCACCCCATCGCGGCCCTCCAGTCCGAGTGGTCCCTCTTCAGCCGGGACGTGGAACGCAGCGCGGTCGGCGCTGCGGCGGAGCTCGGCGTGGCGTTCGTCCCGTACTCCCCGCTCGGCCGGGGCTTCCTGACGGGCGCCTTCCAGGACGCCGGAGCGGACCTGTCGGCGAAGGACTTCCGCCGCTTCCAGCCCCGCTTCACCGGGGACAACGCCCGGACCAACGCGGCCCTGCTGGAGCCCGTCCGCGCCATCGCCGCCGAGCACGGCGCGAGCCCGGCGCAGGTCGCCCTGGCCTGGGTGCAGCAGCGTGCCGACGTCCACGGACTCACCGTGGTCCCCATCCCCGGCACCCGCCGCACCACCCGCCTCCTGGAGAACGTGGCGGCCACCCGCCTCCGTCTCGCCCCGGAGGAGCTGGCGGCCCTGGAGCCCATCGCGGGGAAGGTCGCGGGCGACCGCTACCCGGACATGTCGTCGACGTCGGCGGCGCGGGAGTAGCGGGCCCCGCCGGGCTCGGCGGCGCGGTGCGGGAGGCCGCCTCCACACGGGGGCGGCCTCCCGGGTCCGCGGCCGCCGGACAGCCAGGGACCAGGACCGCGGGGGACCGGGGCCGCGGGACGCGGTACGGGACCGGGCGGGGCCCGGTTCGCAGGGGGCGCCGCGGTGGCCGCCGGACCACCGGCGGCGGGGCCGGGCCGGTCGGCCCCGCCGGCGACCGGGCCGCGGGAGCCCCGGAGGCGGAGCCTGGGCCCCTCACGCCCACCCCAGCGCCCACACGGCGAACCCCACGCCCGCCACACCGGCCGCCGCCCGCACGGGCACCCGCACACGGGAGGTCCACGGGGTCTCGAAGACACGGGCCCAGCGGGCGATCAGAGCCAGCAGGCAGGCGAGCACCGGCAGCCACGCCAGCCGGGCCGCCACCCACCCGAGGGTGTCCGGAGCGGTGGTCAGCCCCGGGACCGCCCCGGCGAACGAAGCCGGGACGGCGGCGGCCAGCATCGCCGTCTGGTGCCAGCACAGGATCGTCATGGCGCACAGGTTGATCACCACGACCGGCGCCCACAGCGCCGGACGCCGCAGCGCCCGCCCCAGCCGGTCCCGCAGCAGCATCGCCGCGCCGCTCTGCGCCGCCGCCAGGGCGAGCACCAGCAGCGACGGGGGATGGGAGTTGGTGCGGGCCTCGCCCGGGACGCCCACCATCGACGCCGGATAGCCGAAGACGAGCAGCAGCACCGCGAAGAGCACCGCCCCGCCCACCGCCAGGCCCCAGGCATGGCGCCGTCCGGCGCGGCCGAGGCCCCAGGCCGCACCGAGCTGGTAGGCGAAGAGCCAGCCCGGGAGGATGTTCAGGGCGCCGAGCCAGCCCGGTACGGCGTCCGCCCACGGCCCGTACCGCAGCAGGTCCACGGCCGCGACCGCCCCGAGCAGCGGTGCCGCCGCCCAGACGCCCGCGCGCCGGGCGGCACGGACGCAGAGCGGGGTCAACGCGGTGATCGCGGTGTACACCCCGACGAACCAGAGCGGCTGGATCACCAGCGTCGCGCCCGTCCGCAGCGTGGTCGAGGGCACCCCCAGCGTGTGGAGGACCGGGGCGAGCACCGCCCACACCGCCGTGACCCCGAGCACCGGACGCCCCAGCCGGGCCAGCCGCTGCCGCAGCCACGCGCCGGTACCGCCGGCGCGGCGCTCGTAGGAGCGCACGGAGGCGTAGCCGCCGACGAGGAAGAAGATCCCCAGCATCTGGAGCACCCAGCTCACGGGTGCGAAGAAACCGAACGCCGACAGCGGACTGGCGTTGTGGAGCGCGCCGCCGTCGCCGACGGTGAATCCGCCGAGCAGCCAGTGCCCGGCCGGGACCGCGAGCAGGGCCAGTGCCCGCAGGCCGTCGACGGCCCGGTCCCGGTCGGCCGGCGTCCGCGCCTCGATCCGCCCCGCGACCCTCCGGGCCCGCTCCCGCACCCGCACCACCGCGCCACCGCCCCGCCCCGACTCGGCGCTCCCGTCCGCCGGGTGCGCGAACCGCCTCGTCCCGGTCGCGCCCCTCATCGGACCTCACCCCGCGCGATCGCGGCGAACGCGGCCAGGGAGTCCGTGCCCGGTGCGAAGTAGCCGGTGTGGCCCTCGGCCCGCTCGGCGGGGATGCGGCGGGCCCCGAACGCGGGCGCGGCCGGGTCGCTGCCGTGCCCGAGCCCGGCGAAGCGGACGTTCGGCACCTTGGAGATCCAGTCGGAGGGGTCCTTCGCCGCCCACACCCGGGCGGTCGTCCCGAGGTCCGCCGCCCGGCCGGCCCGCATCCCGGGGGAGCCGAGCACGACCAGGTCGCGGGCGTGGGCCCGGGAGGCGGCGAGCCCGCACACCACCGAGCCGTAGCTGTGGCAGAACAGCGCGGGCCGCGGTGCCCCGGCCGCGGTCAGCCCCGCGGTGAACCGCGCCAGACGGTCCGCGCCCGCCTCCGCGAGCCCGCCGGTGGCGGCGTCGAGCCCGACGCCGACGGGAGTGGTGTAGCCGGTCCAGGCGACCACGGCGGTGTCCGGGCCGGCCGCGGCGCGCAGCGCCCGCGCCATGGCGGCCGGGGTGCCGTACGGGTCCGACGCGCGGTCGGCGGTGCCCGCGTCCACATCGGAACCGGGGACCACCACCGACACCTGGCGGGCGTGCTCCAGGTCCCCGAACACCTCGGCCACCTGCCCCCGGCCCCGCGGGTCGAAGGCGAGGACCGAGCGGCCCGCGAGATGCGCGAACGCGGTCCCGCGCACGGCCACGGCGTTGGCCGCCAGACGCAGGGCAACCGGGGCCCCGTCGAGGTTGCCGACGACCAGCGGGTGCCGCCGCGTCAGTTCCCGGTCCTCGGCCTCCGTCGTCGACGCGAAGAAGGCGGCGACCTCGGCCGGTTCCGCCGTCGCCGGGTCGGGCAGCGGCCTGTCGAGTACCGGGTCGGCCACCCATGCCGCGGCTCCCGGCACCGGGCCGGTCACGGGCCGCTGGGCGGTGCCCGATGCCCAGCCGGCCGTCCCCGCGACCACGGTCGTCGTCAGCGCGACCGCGACCAGCGTCCTCCTGTAGCGGCGCATGGAGCCGCCTCCCTTCCTCCCCGTCCGTACCGAGGGCAGGAAGGTAGGAAGAAGACGTCCGGCGGCACGTCACACCGCGGTGCCGACCGCGGTGTCATACCGGAGTAGGGGGTGGCGGAGACGGGGCGCCCGCCGCCCCGGGCGGCCGCGCCGCCGGAGCGTCCTGCTCCGGCACCGTCGCGCCACGCCCGTCCGCAGCGTGGTCGAGGGCGCCCCCGGCGTGGGGAGGACGGGGCGAAGCCGCTGGTCAGCGCGGGGCGTCGCCGGGCCGTACGACCCCCGACTCGTACGCGAAGATCACCAGTTGGGCCCGGTCGCGCTGGCCCAGCTTGGCGAGGAGCCGGCCGATGTGCGTCTTGACGGTCTGTTCGGCGAGCACGAGATGTGCGGCGATCTCCTGGTTCGACAGGCCCCGGGCGATCAGCTCCAGTACCTCGGTCTCACGCGGCGTCAGCCCGGCCAGCCGCAGCGCCGGGTCCCGGCGGGGCGCGGGGCGCTGCGCGGCGAAGTCCGCGATCAGCCGCCGGGTCACGGACGGCGCGAGCAGTGCCTCCCCGGCGGCGACCACCCGCACGGCGGAGATCAGGTCGGCGGGCGGGGCGTCCTTGAGCAGGAAGCCGGACGCGCCGGCGCGCAGCGCCTCGTACACGTAGTCGTCCACGTCGAAGGTGGTCAGCATCAGCACCTTCGGACGGTGCACGACGCCCGCCGGGGGATCCAGCAGCAGCCGCGCCGCCGCGAGCCCGTCCATCTCGGGCATCCGCACGTCCATCAGCACGACGTCGGGGTGGGTGGCCCGGCTGACCTCGACGCCCCGGCGCCCGTCGGGGGCCTCGCCCACGACGTCGATGTCGGCCTGCGCGGCGAGCAGCGCGGCGAACCCCGCCCGCACCATGGCCTGGTCGTCGACGATGATCACGCGGATGGTCAACTGCCGCCCTCGATCCGCTCGTTATGTCCGGTGGACCCGGTGGACCCGGTGGACCCGGTGGACCCGGTGGACCCGGTGGACCCGGGGTCCAGGGGCATCCGGGCGGCGACCCGGAAGCCGCCGTCCGGCAGCGGGCCGGTGTCCAGGGTGCCGCCGGTCAGCCGTACGCGTTCCCGCATCCCCACCAGACCGTGCCCCGTCCCGGTGCCCTCCAGCGGCGACACGGGCCCGGACGGCGGCCCGTTGACGACCAGCACCGTCAGATGACTCCCGTCCGACGACACTGACACCCGGGTCGGCGCGCCCGGCGCGTGCCGGACCACGTTGGCGAGCGCCTCCTGCACGATCCGGTACGCCGACAGGCCGACGGTGTCCGGCAGGCCGTCCAGGCCGGTCTGGAGCGACAGTTCGGCGGGCACCCCCGCGCGCACGGTCGCCTCCACGAGCTGCTGGGCCCGCTCCAGGCCGGGCTGGGGCATCCGTTCGCCGTCCGCGCCGTCGCTGCGCAGCACGGCGAGCAGCCGCCGCATCTCGGTCAGGGACTCGCGCGCCCCGCTCGCGATCGAGGCGAACTCCGCGCGGGCGGCCTCCGGCAGGCCGTCGATGCGGTACGGCGCCGAGTCGGCCTGCACGGTGATCACGGACATGTGGTGGGCGACCACGTCGTGCAGTTCGCGCGCGATCCGGGTGCGCTCCTCCAACAGCGTGCGCTGCGCGCGCTCGGTCTCGCTGATGGTCTCCTGGACGAGCAACCGCCGCCGCACCTCGTCGCGTTCGCGCAGCGTGCCGGTGAGGGCGAGCACCACCCCGCTCAGCACGAAGAGCAGGAGGTGGACGCCGTCGCTGTGCCGCTGCGAGACCAGCTCGAACATCAGGCCCGCCGCCCCTGTCGCCAGCCACACGGCGACCAGCCTGCGGCGCGGCTCGCGCAGCCCGAGGGCGGCCATCAGGAACAGGTAGCCCACGACGGCCATCGGCGTCCACGGCCAGGTCCGCCCCTCGGTGCCGTCGGCGCCCAGCAGCGCGAACGCGGTCACGACGTCGGCGGTGAAGACGATCCACCAGGCGTGCATCGGGCGCCGCACGGCGAGCAGCAGCGGCGCGCTCTGCGCGGTCGCGAGCGCCCCGGCGAGCGCGCCGTTCAGCCCGTAGTCCTGCGTCATGACGGTGACGCCGACGGGCAGCAGCGAGGAGACGAGCCCGACGGCGACCACGTACGGCAGCAGGCGCACCCAGCGCGAGCGGGCGCCGCCGAGGAGCGCGGCGGTCGACTCGGACGGTGAGCCCAGGTCGGCGGCGACGACTCGGGCCGCGCGCCGGGCGGCTCCGGTCATCCGGCGGCGGAGATCGGGTTGGTCGGCCATGAGGTGCACCAGCCTACGGCCGGCGCACCCCGCGCCGGCCTCACAGCTCGGCGAGCAGTTCCGCCTTCTTGAGATGGAACTCCTCGTCGGTGACGAGTCCCGCCCCGTGCAGGTCTCCCAGGTGGCGTATCCGGTCGGCGATGTCCGCCGGGTCGCGGCGGGAGGCGCGGGCCGCCGCGAGGGCGGGCGCCGGGGCGTGGGTGCGAACGGCCTGAAGGACCGCGGCGGCGAACGGCAGGGACTCGTGCACCGGCCCGTATCCGAGGCCGAAGACGACAGCGGCCGGGTCCTGGTCGGGCTGCGTCGCGCCGGAGCCGTCGGGATCGCGGCGCAGCAGCCGCAGGTACCCCTCCAGGATCTCCGGCGAACGCCATTCGACGCCGCTCAGCTCGGCCAGCGGGAAACTCTGGTCGCCCGCCTTCCATTTGGCGGTGGACGCCCCCGTCCAGAACCAGCGGAACGACACCTTCGACCCGTCGAACGAGGCCTTGCCGTCGTAGGCCTTGAAGCCCAGCGGCCCCTCGGGCGCGGCCACCAGGTAGCGGTCGGCGGGGGAGTCCGCGTCGCCGGGCAGGGCGGCGCGCAGCTCGTCGGCGTAGTACTCGGCCAGGGTCTCGCGCTCGGCCGGGAGCACCAGGCGGTAGGGGTCCGAGGTGTCCTTCAGCTGACCGGCGGCCGCCTCCATCAGCGGGTCGGCGCCCGGTCTGGGCTCGGCCCGCAGCACCACCGTGCCCCGCTTGCCGGGGGAGAGCGTCACCCCGGCCAACGCCTCGTGCGGGATGCGCCGTTCACGCAGTGCCGAGAACAGCTTCGGCGTGCGGATTCCCCGTTCGAAGCGGATGAGCACGGAGTCGGTCTCGAACTCCCACGTGGCTTGAATTCCCGCCAGAACGTCACCCATGTGCCTCATCGTATGCGGCCGACGCCTGTCCGTCGCCCCTGTGAGGCAAGCAGCTTCTGCCGTGCTCTACGCGCGTCAGGACGGCCGGTCACCGCAAAACAGTGCGGAATACCGGCTTCAGACGGCGGCGATGTCACGGCGGCAGGAGTCGTCGTCGGCGGCGCAGCTGATGCCCTCGTACGCGCCGACCCCGATGGCGGCGAAGTTGTGGACGCTCTCGGTTCCCGGCTCGAAATAGCCGGTGTGGCCGACGGCTCCCGCGGCGGAGACGACCCGCGCGCCGAACTCGGGCGTGACCGGGTCCTCGCCGTGCCCGAGGCCGCCGACCTCCAGGTGCGGGACGTCCTCGATCCAGTCGTCGCCGTCCCGGGTGGCCCACACCCGGGCGCCGGTGCCGAGCCCGGCGACGTTCTCGGCGCGCATGCCGGGGCTGCCGGCGACGGCGAGGTCCTCCACCCGGGCCGGCAGGTCGCGGGCCGCGACGCCGCAGACGACCGATCCGTAGCTGTGGCAGAACAGGGCGACCCGGGAGTCCCCGGGCAGCGCCTCGGTCAGCGACGTCAGCCGGCGGGCGCCGCTCTCGGCGAGCCGTCCGATCGCGGAGTCCACGCCGACACCGACAGGGGAGGTGTAGTCGGCCCAGGCGATGACGGCGGTGGGCACCCGCGGCGCGGCGGCCCGCTCGGCCGCGTAGAGCGACTGGGCCATGCCGACGGGGGCGGAGTACTTGCGGGCCGTCTTCTGGAAGGTGAGGAGGTTGGTGTCGACGCCGGGCACGATCACGGACACCCGCTCGGCCCGGTCGAGATCGCCCAGAACCTCGGCGACCCGCCCCGCGCCGGACGGGTCGAAGGCGAGGATCTGGCGGTCCTCGGCCATCAGCGCCCTGAACCGGTGCATGCGCCGCACGGCCTCGTGGTGGCCCTCGGCGGTGAGCGCCGGATTCGCCACGCGCTCCCTCTCCTTGGACCACGACGCGGCGAGCGCCTTCCGGTTCGCCCGATAACGCAGGGTGACCGGAGCGCCGTCGAGATTCCCCATGATGCGCGGGTAGTCGGCGGCGAGCCGGGCCCCCGACCGGGTGCCCACGGACGCGAAGAAGGCGGCCAGCCGGGCGTGCCCGGCATCGGGCGACGGCAGTGCGCGTCCCTCGATCCGGTCCTTGTTCCAGGCCGCCAGTTCCGCGGCGAGCTGCGTGCGGGGGCCGGTGTGCTGGCGTACCGCCGTCCATCCGGTGGTCGCCAGCATCATCAGCACGACCGTGAGGACGAACAGTGCGCGCCATGCGGTCGGGTTCGGGGTGGAGTCGAAGGAAGTCACTGCGGGACACCCTAGGAGACGCGTGCCCGCGCGTACGCGCAGCGTGAGGCAGATCACGCGTGCGAGGGGATTAGAGTGCGGGAAGGTGACGTTCCGTGTGCGCCGCGCGCTCGGCGGAGGTCCCCCGGACGGCCGCGCCGCCGCCCCGCCAGTCACCGGCCAGCGCCGGTGTCAGATGGTCGAGAAACGTCTCGGTGAGCCGGCGCACCGCCTCGGGACGCAGGTCCTCGCCCTGGCTCCACAGGCGTCCGGTCACCCGCATCACCCCGCTGAAGGCGGCGACCGCCACCCGGGGCCGCGGATCCAGCGCCATGTCCAGGCCCTCGCGGTCGGCGATCAGCTGCGCGAGCACCTCCTCCGCCTCGGCCGAGCGCCGCAGATGGGCGGCGAGCAGGGCGGGGGTGGACTCGATCATCCGGAAGCTGCGCATGTGCAGTTCGAGGGGCACGATCTCGGAGACGGCCACCTCGATGACGTCCCAGACGGCGAAGACGGCCTGGCGCATCGCCTCCAGCGGCGGCTCGCCCGGGGGGCGTGCGCGCAGCGCGTCGAGGTAGAGGGACTCGGTCATCTCCTGCACGGCGAAGGCGGCGTCCTCCTTGCCGGCGAAGTAGCGGAAGAACGTGCGCTGCGAGACCTCGACCGCGTCGGTGATCTCGTCGACGGTGGTCTCCTCGTATCCCTGGGCGGTGAAGAGTTCGAGGGCCACGCGCACCAGCGCGTCCCGGGTGCGCTGCTTCTTGCGGGCCCGCAGTCCGGTCGGTTCGACCGCCACGCCACCGTCCTCGTCGTCGACTGCCGCTCGGCGCTTTTTCGCGCTTTTCACCAGTTCAGCCTACCTGTGAGCGACATGACAGTTACCGACTTGTGAACTGGTTTGTCAACTGTCAGTCGCTGACATTAGCCTCCCCGTATGACTAGTCAGACCACCGTCGACAAGGCGCCGCGAGAGCCGGACGGTCACCGGGACGAGCTGCCCGCACCCGCCAAGGGGCTGCGCGGCCACCCCTGGCTGACCCTGTTCGCCGTGGCCATCGGCGTGATGATGGTGGCGCTGGACGGCACCATCGTCGCGATCGCCAACCCGGCCATCCAGAAGGACCTGGGCGCCTCGCTGTCGGAGGTCCAGTGGATCACCAACGGCTATCTGCTCGCCCTCGCCGTCGCGCTGATCACGGCCGGCAAGCTGGGCGACCGCTTCGGCCACCGGCAGACCTTCCTGATCGGCATCGCCGGCTTCGCCGCCGCGTCCGCCGCGATCGGTCTGTCCGACTCCATCGCCCTGGTGATCGTCTTCCGCATCTTCCAGGGCCTCTTCGGCGCCCTGCTGATGCCGGCCGCGCTCGGCCTGCTGCGCGCCACCTTCCCGGCCGAGAAGCTCAACATGGCCATCGGCATCTGGGGCATGGTCATCGGCGCCTCCACCGCGGGCGGCCCGATCGTCGGCGGTCTCCTCGTCGAGCACGTGAGCTGGCAGTCGGTCTTCTTCATCAACGTGCCCGTCGGCGTCGTCGCCCTCGCCTTCGGCCTCGTGATCCTGAGGGACCACCGCGCCGAGAACGCGCCGCGCTCCTTCGACATCCCCGGCATCGTGCTGCTCTCCGGCGCCATGGGCGCCCTGGTCTACGGCCTCATCAAGGCGGGCGAGTCCTGGGGCTGGGGCGGCACCAACACCTGGCTCTGCCTCGGCGGCGCGGTGATCCTCTTCGTGCTCTTCGCCGTCTGGGAGACCAAGGTGAAGGAGCCGCTGATCCCGCTCGGGATGTTCCGCTCCGTGCCGCTCTCGGCAGGCACGGTCCTGATGGTCCTGATGGCCTTCGCCTTCATGGGCGGCCTGTTCTTCGTGACCTTCTACCTTCAGGGCGTCCGCGGCCTGAGCCCGGTCGACAGCGGTCTGCGGCTGCTGCCGCTCACCGCGATGATGATCGTCTCCTCGCCGCTGGCCGGCCTGCTGATCACCAAGTTCGGCCCGCGCGTCCCGCTGGTCGGCGGCATGGTCTGCACCGCCGCCGCGATGTTCGGCATGACGACCCTCACCGACGGCACCGGCACCTTCGCCATGTCGCTCTGGTTCGCCCTGCTCGGCCTCGGCCTCGCCCCGGTCATGGTGGGCGCCACCGAGGTCATCGTCGGCAACGCCCCGCTGGAGCTGTCCGGTGTGGCCGGCGGCCTCCAGCAGGCCGCCATGCAGGTCGGCGGCGCCCTCGGCACCGCCGTCCTCGGCGCGGTGATGTCCTCCAAGGTCAGCGCCGAGTTCGCGGACAACTGGCAGGCGGCGGGCATCCCGGTCCCGGCCGACCCCCGGCTGGAGGAGGCCGCCGAGTTCGGCGCCGTTCCCGGCGAGCTCGCCCAGGCGCCCGGCATGACGCCCGACCTGCTCACTCGTATCGGTGACGTCATCCACGACACCTTCATGTCCGGCATGGGCCTGGCGTTCACCGTCGCCGGCGTCGTCGCCGTGGTCGCGGCCCTGGTCGCCACCCTGACGAAGCGCGGCGAGAACGCGGAGGCGGGTGCCGGCGTCGGTCACATCTGACGCACCCGGGCGCCGCCGAGGCGTCAACCGCGCGCACACGAACAGCCCCGCCGGGAGCCCCGGCGGGGCTGTCGCCTATCCGGATGATCATGAACGGGCGCTCTTCCGGCACGCCCCGGCGGCGGGACACGCTGCGGTCGTCCGCGTTCATCCGCATCGTCCGCACAGCCACCGCACGGGGGTACTTCCGCATGCGCCACCCGACCGTTCTCCCCACCGCCCTGGCCGCCGCCCTCCTGGCACCGGCCGCCCTCCTCGCCCCGTCCGCCGCGACGGCCGCCCCCGGACCCGCCCCGGCGGCCTTCGCCGCCCCGCCTGCCGTCCCGGGCGCCCCGCCCGGGACGGCAGGGGCGCCGGCCCGCTCCGCTCCCCGGCTCGGCGACTGCGCCGCGGGCGAGCTGTGCCTGTGGGCGGGCAGCGGATTCCAGGGCGCACGCCGCGTCCACGACCTGTCCGGCCTCGACATCGAGGCCTGTGTCCCGCTCGCCGCAGGCACCACGGCCGCCTCGCTCGCCAACCGCACCGGCAGGCCGGTCACCACCTACCAGTCCGCCGAATGCGCCGAGACGGGCGAGTTCGAGACCTATCCCGGCAAGGGCACCTGGGTCCCCGAATCCCCGCACCGGGTACGCGCCTTCAAGGTCTGGGAGACGTAGAGAAGGGCGGGTGCGGGGCCGCCGGCCCCGCACCCGCCCTGTGTTCACCGGCTCTCCGGTCAGGCGTCGCCGCCCTCCGGACCCGGGTCGGCGGCCGCCACGTCGAGCAGCTGGTAGCGGTCGATCGCCTGCTTCAGCACACCGCGGTCCACCTTGCCGTCACGGGCCAGCTCGGTCAGCACGGCCAGCACGATCGAGGGGGCGTCGATGTGGAAGTACCGGCGCGCGGCGCCGCGGGTGTCCGCGAAGCCGAAGCCGTCCGCACCGAGCGAGGTGTAGGCGCCCGGCACCCAGCGCGAGATCTGGTCCGGCACCGACCGCATCCAGTCCGACACGGCCACGAACGGGCCCTCGGCGCCGGACAGCTTGCGCGTCACGTACGGCACCCGCTGCTCCTCCTCCGGGTGCAGGAGGTTGTGCCGGTCCGCCTCGACGGCCTCCCGGCGCAGCTCGTTCCACGAGGTCGCGGACCACACGTCGGCCCGGACGTTCCACTCCTCGGCGAGGATCCGCTGGGCCTCGACGGCCCACGGCACGGCCACACCGGACGCCATGATCTGCGCCGGGATCTGCCCCTGCTCGCCGCGGCGGAAGAGGTGGATGCCCTTGACGATGCCCTCGGCGTCCACGCCCTCCGGCTCCGCCGGGTGCTGGATCGGCTCGTTGTAGACGGTGAGGTAGTAGAAGACGTCCTCGGCGTCCGGACCGTACATCCGGCGCAGCCCGTCCTGGACGATGTGCGCGATCTCGAAGCCGAACGCCGGGTCGTAGGAGACACAGCCCGGGTTGGTCGACGCCAGCAGCTGCGAGTGGCCGTCGGCGTGCTGGAGGCCCTCGCCGGTCAGCGTGGTCCGGCCCGCGGTGGCGCCGAGGACGAAACCGCGCGCCAGCTGGTCGGCCATCTGCCAGAACTGGTCTCCGGTGCGCTGGAAACCGAACATCGAGTAGAAGACGTACACCGGGATCAGCGGCTCGCCGTGGGTGGCGTACGCCGACCCGGCCGCGACCAGCGAGGCCGTGCAGCCGGCCTCCGAGATGCCGTCGTGCAGCATCTGACCGGTCGGCGACTCCTTGTAGGCGAGGAGCAGCTCACGGTCGACGGCCTCGTACTGCTGGCCCAGCGGGTTGTAGATCTTCGCACTCGGGAAGAAGGAGTCCATGCCGAAGGTGCGGTACTCGTCCGGCGCGATCAGCACGAAGCGCTTGCCGATCTCCTTGTCCCGCATGAGGTCCTTGAGCAGCCGGACGAACGCCATGGTGGTGGCGATCGACTGCTGGCCGGAGCCCTTCTTCACGGCCGCGTAC
Source organism: Streptomyces genisteinicus (assembly GCF_014489615.1). GTDB lineage: Bacteria > Actinomycetota > Actinomycetes > Streptomycetales > Streptomycetaceae > Streptomyces > Streptomyces genisteinicus. Next base: position 2,137,913 of record NZ_CP060825.1, on the reverse strand, counting down.
GTCGTGTCGCCGGGCAGCTCCAGCGGCTTCGCCCGCACGACACGGGTGGGCACGTAACCGCCCAGTCCCTTGCGGCGGTCGTGCATGTACTGGATCTCCTCCGAGTCCCGGCCCGGGTGGTAGTACGGCGGCAGGCCGGACTCCAGCTGGGCGTCGGTGATCGGGATGTGGAGCCGGTCGCGGAAGCCCTTCAGGTCGGCGACCGTCAGCTTCTTCATCTGGTGGGTGGCGTTGCGGCCCTCGAAGTTCGGGCCGAGCGTCCAGCCCTTGACCGTCTGCGCGAGGATCACCGTCGGCTGGCCCTTGTGCTCACGGGCCGCCGCGTACGCCGCGTAGATCTTGCGGTGGTCGTGACCGCCGCGGCCCAGCATCAGGATCTGGTGGTCGGTCATGTTCTCGACCATGGAGCGCAGCCGGTGGTCGCCGCCGAAGAAGTGCTCGCGGATGTACGAACCGGTCTCGGTGGCGTACGTCTGGAACTGCCCGTCGGGGGTGGTGTTCAGCTTGTTGACCAGCACGCCGTCGCGGTCCTGTGCCAGCAGCGGGTCCCAGGTGCGGTCCCAGACCAGCTTGATCACGTTCCAGCCGGCGCCGCGGAACTGCGACTCCAGCTCCTGGATGATCTTGCCGTTGCCGCGCACCGGGCCGTCGAGGCGCTGGAGGTTGCAGTTCACCACGAAGGTGAGGTTGTCCAGGCCCTCACGGGCGGCGATGGAGAGCTGGCCCAGCGACTCGGGCTCGTCCATCTCGCCGTCGCCGAGGTAGGCCCACACGTGCGAGTCGGAGGTGTCGGCGATGCCGCGCGCCTCCATGTAGCGGTTCATGCGCGCCTGGTAGATGGCGCCGAGCGGGCCGAGGCCCATGGAGACGGTGGGGAACTCCCAGAAGTCCGGCATCAGCCGCGGGTGCGGGTAGCTGGACAGGCCGTACGGGGCCTTCGACTTCTCCTGCCGGAAGGCGTCGAGCTGCTGCTCGCTGAGGCGGTCCAGCAGGAACGCGCGCGCGTAGATGCCGGGGGAGGCGTGCCCCTGGAAGAAGATCTGGTCGCCGCCCTTGCCGTCGTCCTTGCCCCGGAAGAAGTGGTTGAAGCCCACGTCGTAGAGGGAGGCCGAGGAGGCGAACGTGGCGATGTGGCCGCCGACGCCGATGCCGGGGCGCTGCGCGCGGGAGACCATCACCGCGGCGTTCCAGCGGGTGGCGTTGAGGACCTTGCGCTCGATCTCCTCGTTGCCCGGGAAGAACGGCTCGTCCCGGGTGGCGATGGTGTTGACGTAGTCCGTGCTGCGCATCTCGGGCACGGCCACGCGCTTCTCGCGGGCCCGCTCGATCAGGCGGAGCATCAGGTAGCGGGCGCGTTCGCGGCCCCGCTCGTCGACGGCGGCGTCGAGGGAGTCCAGCCACTCCTTCGTCTCTTCGGGATCGAAGTCGGGGACCTGGCTGGGAAGGCCGCCAATGATGATCGGGTTGCGATCGGATCCGGAAGCCACGCTATTCCTTCGCTGTTGGGCGCCTGCCGCCACACGAGGCGGGAAGACGCACTGACGTGATGACGGACGAGCTGTCGCACCGCCTCCCATCGTGTACCGCGGGGAGGCGTACGTCACCTCTACCGAGGGGTAACCCCCGTACTCCTCGTCATCGAGCGCCGGCCGCCGGTGGGGGACCGGTCAAATCGCAACCTTACGCCCAAGGCGCTCAAGTGTTTCGTTCGGCCGTTCGGTTCCGACCGGTGATCGAGGGGTAGGTATGGCGCAAAGGGTGATGAATGGTGTGTACGTCCCGCCGGCCGAGGTGGGAAGCATGCCAGGAGTTGCGCCGGGACGGCCCCAAACGTCACTGTTTCGGCGGTCCCCGCGGCCGGGTACTTGCGCGATCGGTCCCGCCCGTGTGGACTACGGTCAACGTCACGCCTGCGCGCGTGGCCGCAGGCATTCCCAAGAATCAAGATCAGGAGGCAAGCCGTGAGCGCGACCGCGGACCACGCGGAGACGAACCTGGCCGTAAGGCTGGGATTCCAGCCCGACCAGGTGGTCCAGGAGATCGGCTACGACGACGACGTCGATACAGAACTGCGCGAGGCCATCGAAGCGGCCATCGGCAGCGACCTCGTCGACGAGGACTACGACGACGTGGCCGACGCCGTGGTGCTCTGGTTCCGTGACGACGACGGGGACCTGACCGACGCGCTGGTCGATGCCATCGCGTACATGGAAGAGGGCGGCCAGATCCTGCTGCTGACGCCGAAGACGGGCCGTGACGGCTACGTCGAGCCCAGCGACATCGGCGACGCCGCCACCACCGCCGGGCTCTCTCAGACCAAGAGCGTCAGCGCCGGCAAGGACTGGGCGGGCACCCGCCTCGTCACGCCGAAGGCGGCGGCGAAGAAGCGCTGAGGACCGCGGGCGGCACCACGCCCGCCGCGGCCCGGGGAGCGCCCCCGACAGCATCGCGAGGCCCCCGCCGACCACCCGGTCGGCGGGGGCCTCGCGCCTGCCCGGCGCACCGGGCGGGGGGCTTCCCGCCGGGGCGGTTCCGTGCCGGGTGAGGGCTCCCCCGCCGGGACGGTTCGGCAGCCCGTAAGGTGGGCATTCACCGGTTCGGCTCACTGAAGGGATGCGTTTCCATGGCGATCGAGGTCGGCGACAAGGCTCCTGAGTTCACCCTCAAGGACAATCACGGCCGCACCGTCTCGCTCTCGGACTACCGCGGCGAGAAGAACGTCGTCCTGCTCTTCTACCCGTTCGCCTTCACCGGCGTGTGCACCGGCGAGCTGTGCGCCCTGCGCGACGAGCTGCCGTCGTTCGTCAACGACGACACCCAGCTGCTCGCCGTCTCCAACGACTCCATCCACACCCTGCGCGTCTTCGCCGAGCAGGAGGGCCTGGAGTACCCGCTGCTGTCGGACTTCTGGCCGCACGGCGAGGTCTCCACCGCCTACGGCGTCTTCGACGCGGAGAAGGGCTGCGCGGTGCGCGGCACCTTCATCATCGACAAGGAGGGCGTCGTGCGCTGGACCGTCCTCAACGGCCTCCCGGACGCCCGGGACCTGAACGAGTACGTCGCGGCGCTCGGTACCCTCTGACCCCCGGCCGACCACCGGGGAGCCGGCGCAACTGCCGGACGCCACAGGGGAAACCGTTCCTCTCGCGCATTCACCGGGCGAACCGGGGAGCGAAAGTCTGTTTCCGTGGGGAACCGGTCACTAGGATTCTTTCGTAGATCCGTACAGGAACGCACTACGGGGGCGCTGCCCCTGAACACCAATGGAGGGACTCGTGGGAGTCAGCCTCAGCAAGGGCGGCAACGTCTCGCTGACCAAGGCCGCGCCGAACCTGACCGCGGTCACCGTGGGCCTGGGCTGGGACGTCCGGACCACCACCGGCACCGACTTCGACCTCGACGCCAGCGCGCTGCTGACCAACGCCGAGGGCAAGGTCGCCACCGACGGCAACTTCGTCTTCTTCAACAACCTCAAGAGCCCCGACGGCTCCGTCGAGCACACCGGTGACAACCTCACCGGTGAGGGCGAGGGCGACGACGAGGCGATCAAGGTCAACCTGGCCGCGGTCCCCGCCGACGTCGACAAGATCGTGTTCCCGGTCTCGATCTACGAGGCCGAGAGCCGCCAGCAGTCCTTCGGCCAGGTGCGCAACGCGTTCATCCGCGTCGTCAACCAGGCCGACGGCGTCGAGCTCGCCCGGTACGACCTCAGCGAGGACGCGTCCACCGAGACCGCGATGGTCTTCGGCGAGCTCTACCGCAACGGCGCCGAGTGGAAGTTCCGCGCCATCGGCCAGGGTTACGCCTCCGGACTGCGCGGCATCGCGCAGGACTTCGGCGTCAACGTCTGAGCCGCAGCACTCCACGTCCGGCGCCGCACGCTTCGTGCGGCGCCGGACGTGCCTCGCACAACGACCGCACAGGGGAGGACACATCATCATGGGCGTCACGCTCGCCAAGGGAGGCAATGTCTCCCTCTCCAAGGCCGCACCCAACCTCACCCAGGTCCTGGTGGGCCTCGGCTGGGACGCACGCTCCACCACCGGAGCCGACTTCGACCTCGACGCCAGTGCCCTCCTCTGCCAGAACGGGCGCGTTCTCGGCGACGAGTGGTTCATCTTCTACAACCAGCTCAAGAGCCCGGACGGCTCGGTCGAGCACACCGGCGACAACCTCACGGGCGAGGGCGACGGCGACGACGAGTCGCTGATCGTCGACCTCTCCGCGGTGCCGGCGCACGTCGACAAGATCGTGTTCCCCGTCTCCATCCACGAGGCGGACAACCGGGGCCAGACCTTCGGGCAGGTCAGCAACGCGTTCATCCGCGTGGTCAACCAGGCCGACGGCCAGGAGCTCGCCCGCTACGACCTGAGCGAGGACGCCTCCACCGAGACCGCGATGATCTTCGGCGAGCTCTACCGGTACGGGGGCGAGTGGAAGTTCCGGGCCGTGGGCCAGGGGTACGCGTCGGGCCTGCGCGGCATCGCTCTAGACTTCGGGGTCAACGTTTCGTAAAGCCGCGTGCGGCGCGGGGGAGCACCTCCCTCAGGCTTCACTCGGGGGACCAATACACGATTGGGTAGCCAGTGGTTCTGAAAACCTTCGGCTGGTCGTTCGCCGTGACGGCGGCCGGCCTTGCTTTCGCCGCCTGGCAGTGGGGCTGGGAGGCGTTCGGGATCGTACTGATCCTGTCGATCCTGGAAATCTCGCTGTCCTTCGACAACGCGGTCGTCAACGCCGGCATCCTCAAGAAGATGAATGCCTTCTGGCAGAAGATCTTCCTGACCATCGGCATTCTGATCGCCGTCTTCGGCATGCGGCTGGTCTTCCCCGTCGTGATCGTCGCCATCAGCGCCAAGGTCGGGCCGATCGAGGCCGTCCAGCTGGCCATGGACGACCCCGACCGGTACGAGGCGCTCGTCACCGACGCCCACCCGGCCATCGCCGCCTTCGGCGGCATGTTCCTGCTGATGATCTTCCTCGACTTCATCTTCGAGAAGCGCGAGCACACCTGGCTGTCCTGGATCGAGAAGCCGCTGGCCAAGCTCGGCAAGGTCGACATGCTCTCCGCCTGTGTCGCCCTGATCGCCCTGCTGCTGTCCGCGATGTACTTCGCCGTCGAGGCGCACACCAGCTCCGGCCACGCCGACAAGACGGCCACCGTGCTGCTGGCCGGCATCGCCGGTCTGATCACCTACCTCGTCGTCGGCGGCCTCTCCGGCTACTTCGAGGACAAGCTGGAGGAAGAGGAGGAGCGCGAGCACGAGGAGGAGGAGAAGGCCAAGCGCGAGGGCAAGCAGGTCTCCGCCGTCGGCCTGGCCGGCAAGGCCGCGTTCTTCCTCTTCCTGTACCTGGAGGTGCTCGACGCCTCGTTCTCCTTCGACGGTGTCATCGGCGCCTTCGCCATCACCAACCACATCTTCTGGATGGCGCTCGGCCTCGGCATCGGCGCCATGTACGTCCGCTCGCTCACGGTCTACCTCGTCCGCGAGGGCACCCTGGACGACTACGTCTACCTGGAGCACGGCGCGCACTACGCCATCGGCGCGCTCGCCACGATCCTGCTCGTCACCATCCGCTACGAGATCAGCGAGATCATCACCGGTCTCCTCGGCGTGGTGCTGATCGGCGCCTCCTTCTGGTCCTCCGTGGTGCGCAACAAGCGCGTGGCGGCGGCCGAGGGGAGCGGGTCGGGCGACAAGGCCGGAATCTCGTCCGGCGTGTGACCGACTCCCGTGTGTGACACCCTCCGCCCGGAGGGAACGCTCTGAACGGGGCGGTCGCGAGGTCATGGCCTCGCGACCGCCCCGCGGCATGCGGTGGGGCACGACGGACCGATTGTGTGGGGTGGGGCATGGCCATCTGGGACAACCTGTTTCGCGGCAGGGCTGCACAGTTCGACTCGGGGAGCGCGGCGACCAACTCCATCGGGCTCAGCAGGCGGCGCCCGTCCGTCTCGCTCACCAAACAGGGCGCGGCCACCGGCAACCTGCGCGTCAACCTCTCCTGGCGGATGCGCACCTCCGACCTCGACGGCCGCCCGCGCCAGGGCGGCCTGCTGCGCCGCCCGTTCGACCTCTTCAAGCCCGACGTCGTCCAGGCGCACACCCAGGGCATCGTCAACGTCGACCTGGACCTGGGCTGCCTCTACGAACTCGCCGACGGCAGCAAGGGCGTCGTACAGCCGCTGGGCGGCTTCCTCGGCAGCCTCAACGAGGCGCCCTACGTCCGCCTCAGCGGCGACGACCGCTTCGGCGGCTCGTCCGGCGAGACGATCTACGTCAACCTCGACCACCGCGACGAGATCAAGCGGCTGCTGTTCTTCGTCTACATCTACGACCAGACCCCGGCCTTCGACCGCACCCACGCCCACTGCACCCTCTACCCGAGCAACGGCCCCCGGGTGGAGATCGAACTCGACGAAAGCGCCCCCCAGGCCCGCTCCTGTGCCGTCTTCTCCGTGGAGAACGTCAAGGGCGACCTGATCGTGCGGCGCGAGATGAAGTTCGTCTACGGATTCCAGGCGGAGCTCGACCGGCTGTACGGATGGGGGCTCCAGTGGGGACGCGGTTACAAGAGCCGGGTGTAGCGACCGGGCACCCGGACCGCCGGCGCGGGCCCGCCGGGGCCCGGACCGCGGACCCCGGCGCCCGGCCGGCCGCCGCGTCAGCGGCGCTGGAACTGCGGCCCCATCGGGGGCAGGCGGAAGTTCGGGTCCGGGGCGAACGCGGCCGCCGCGGCCGGCTGCGGGTAGCCGTACCCGGGAGCCGGCGCCGGAGCCGTCTGCGGAGGCGGCGGGGCGTTGTGGGGGTACCCGTACCCGGGCCGGGTCACGGCGTCGTCGGACGGGGGGTAGCCGTAGGCGGGCGCGGGAGGCGACGGGGGAGCGGCGGGCGGCTCGGGCGCGGAGGAGGGCTCCGCGGCGGCCTCCGCCTCGTCCACCGAGATCCCGAACGCCGTCGCCAGCCCCACCAGGCCGGTCGGGTACCCCTGCGCCACCGCGCGGAACTTCCAGCCGTCCCCGCGGCGGTACAGCTCGCCGCAGATGATCGCCGTCTCCTCGCCCGTCTCCGGCCGCACGTCGAAGACCGCCAGCGGCTCACCGTCGCCGGAGGCGTCGTACAGCAGTATCCGCAGGTCGCGGACGTTCTGGAAGGTGCCGCCGTCCGAGGAGGCGGCGATGACGACCTGGTCGACTCCGGCGTCCAGCGCCGACAGATCGGCCTCCACCGTGTCCGTCAGGGCGTCGCCCTCGCGCTTCTTCGCCATCCGCCGCACCAGACCCGACGGATGGCGCGGCTGGTTGTAGAAGACGAAGTCCTCGTCGGAGCGCACACGACCGCCGGGACCGAGCAGCAGGGCCGACGCGTCGACGTCCGGCACGCCGGACCCCGGTGTCCAGCGGAGCACGGCCCGGACGGCCGTGGCATCGAGAGGGACGTTCGAGCCCTTCATCATCGTGTGCGTCATGCTCGTCATCCTGCCTGTCCGGACGGCCCCGGGACAACGCGGGGGCCGCTCCAGGGCGCCGGGGACCACGATCGGACCACCCTGCCGTGCGGGGAGGAAAGGGGCGGGTTACCTGAATGTCATGCAGGCGGGGAACTGCGGACACCTCGCCCTACGTACTATTACCGGCCACATGTCGTCAGGCCTCCAAGGCAGTACGGGGTATTCATATGCGTCATTTCGGGCACGTCCCGCCCGCTGTCCGGGAGCGGCTCTTCCACCGGCAGCCGGCCGAGTTCGGCGCGGGCTCGCCCGCGAGCATGCTCGCGGCCGCTCTCGGAGCCACGCTCTACAGCCCCGCCACACGGCCCCGGCTCGCGGACGACGTGATCAAGCAGACCGGGCGCGGCGTGGTGTCCATGGTGCTGTGCCTGGAGGATTCCATCGGCGACGAGGACGTCGAGGCGGCCGAGGCCAATCTGGTCCGGCAGTTCGCCGACCTCGACACGCGGGACGCCGAGCTGCCCCTGCTCTTCGTCCGCGTCCGCCGTCCCGAGCAGATTCCCGACCTCGTGCACCGCATGGGACCCGCCGGGCGCCTGCTGTCCGGATTCGTACTTCCCAAGTTCACCGAGGAGCGGGGCGTTCCCTTCCTGGAGGCGCTCACCACCGCCGAGACGGAGAGCGGCCGCCGCCTCTTCGCGATGCCCGTCCTGGAGTCGCCCGAACTGCTCTACCTGGAGACCCGGGCCGACACCCTGACCGGCATCGCCCACACCGTCGACAAGTACCGCGAGCGCGTCCTCGCCCTGCGGCTCGGCGTCACCGACTTCTGCTCCGCCTACGGGCTGCGGCGCTCGCCCGACATGACCGCCTACGACGTGCGGATCGTCACCTCCGTCATCGCCGACGTCGTCAACGTCCTCGGCCGCTCCGACGGCACCGGGTTCACCATCACCGGCCCCGTCTGGGAGTACTTCCCGACGCAGGAGCGCATGTTCAAGCCGCAGCTGAGGCAGAGCCCCTTCCTGGAGGGGAGCGCCGAGGACCTGCGCGCCGCGCTCATCGAGCACGACATGGACGGACTGCTGCGCGAGATCCAGCTCGACCGGGCCAACGGCCTGCTCGGCAAGACCTGCATCCACCCCTCCCACGTCGCGCCCGTGCACGCACTCTCCGTGGTCACCCACGAGGAGTACAGCGACGCCTGTGACATCCTGCGCCCCGAACAGGACGGCGGCGGGGTGCTGCGCTCGGCGTACACGAACAAGATGAACGAGGTGAAGCCCCACCGCGCCTGGGCGGAACGCACCCTCCGGCGCGCCGAGGCCTTCGGCGTCGCCGCCGAGGACGTGGGCTTCGTGGACCTGCTGGCGGCGGGGGTCGCCGGCTGATGAGAGAAGAGGACGACAACGTGGTGTGGTCGGGCAGCTGGGTGGCCGAACGGCTCGGAGTGGGGCTCGACGGCGACGAACGCCTCCCCGAACTGCTGGGCCTCGCCCTGCGGCGCAACCCCAAGCGCGCCCACCTGCTCGTGTCGAACGTCCTCGGCAAGCACGTGCCGCAGAGCCCTGGGCTCGTCTGGCGCACCGGCCGCGACCTGGGCGTGCGGGTGCGCACGCTGCTCGGCGCCGACGAGGCCGCCCGCGCCGTCGTCCTCGGCTACGCGGAGACCGCCACCGGCCTCGGCCACGCCGTCGCCGACGGCGTCGGCCTCGCCCCGTACCTCCACTCCACCCGCCGTCCCGTGGCCGGCGTCGACCCGGCCGGCGGCTTCGAGGAGTCCCACTCCCACGCCACCAGCCACCTGCTGCTGCCCGAGGACCCGCTGCTGCTCGCCGGCGACGGCCCGCTCGTCCTCGTGGACGACGAGTTCTCCACCGGCAACACCGTCCTCAACACCATCCGCGACCTGCACGAACGCCATCCACGGCGCCGCTACGTGATCGTCGCCCTGGTGGACATGCGCGGCGAGGGCGACCGCGAGCGCTTCGACGCCTTCGCCGCCGGGATCGGCGCCCGCGTCGACCTGGTGGCGACCGCCACCGGCACCGTCAGCCTCCCGGACGGCGTCCTGGCCAGGGGCCAGGCCCTCGTCGCCGAGCAGGAGCGCGCCCAGGGCGCGACCGCGCAGCGCACCGGGCCCGCGGCGGACGGCGCCGGGCCGGGCGGCGAGGGTACGGGGCCCGCGGCGGACGGCGCCGGGCCGGGCGGCGAGCGCACCGGGCCCGCGGACGGCTCCCGGCCGGGCACCCACACCCGGATCGGCCTCCGCTGGCCCGCCGGCCTCCCCGACGGCGGCCGCCACGGCTTCCTCCCCGGCCACCGCGCCGGCCTCGAAGCCGCCCTGCCGGCCATGGCCGCCACCCTCGCCGAAGCCCTCGGCCCCGCCCGCCGCGTCCTCGTCCTCGGCTTCGAGGAGCTGATGTACGCGCCGCTGCGCCTCGCGACCGCGCTGGAGGAGACCGGCGCCGTCGCCGAGGTGCGCTACTCGACCACCACCCGCTCACCGGTCCTCGCCGTGGACGACCCCGGCTACGCGATACGCACCCGGATCGTCTTCCCGGCCCACGACGACCCCGCGGACGGCCCCGGCGAGCGCTACGCCTACAACGTCGCCGGCGGCGGCTTCGACGCCGTGGTCGCCGTCGTCGACTCGGCGGCGGACACCGCCGCGCTCCACGCACCCGACGGCCTGCTGGCCCGGCTCGCGGACCACACCCCGCACGTGGTGCTCGCCGTGATCCCCTCGTACGTCCCGGCCGGCGCCCGGCGGGAGAACGCCGGCTCCGCCGCCGCGCCGACCGCCACCGCCCCTGCCCTCACCGCCCCTGCCCCGGCCGTCCGGTTTCCGGCCGCCCAGTCCCCGACCGCCCACGAGAGGGCCTCCATGCTTCCCGATCCGCTCCGCGGACCCGACTTCTCGTCCTACGCGCCCGACGAGGTCGGCTGGCTGCTCCAGGACCTCTCGGACACCGAACTGGAAGCGCCCACCGAGGAGCGGGAGGAGGCGATACAGAGCGGCGGCGCCCACTACGCCGAGTCCCTGCCGGTCGAGTACCAGCCCAGCGAGCGCTACCAGCAGCTGTTCAAGGACGCCCTGGAGACCTCCGCCGCCCGGATCGCCCGCGCGGTCGGCACCGTCACCGAGACCGTGCTCGCCGAGCGGTCGCCCCGTCCCGTGCTCGTCTCCCTCGCCCGCGCGGGCACGCCCGTCGGCGTCCTGATGCGCCGCTGGGCCCGGCACCGCCACGGCCTCGACCTGCCGCACTACGCCGTCTCCATCGTGCGCGGCCGCGGCATCGACGCCAACGCGCTGCGCTGGCTCGCCGCCCACCACGACCCCGCCGACGTCGTCTTCGTCGACGGCTGGACGGGCAAGGGCGCCATCACCCGCGAACTCGCCGAGGCACTGCGCGAGTTCGACGGCTTCGACCCCTCGATCGCGGTCCTCGCCGACCCCGGGGGCTGCGTGCGCACCTACGGCACCCGCGAGGACTTCCTCATCCCCTCGGCCTGCCTCAACTCCACCGTCTCCGGCCTCGTGTCCCGTACCGTCCTGCGCGCCGACCTCGTCGGACCCGACGACTTCCACGGCGCCAAGTACTACCGCGACCTCGCCGGCGCCGACGTCTCCGGCCACTTCCTCGACACCGTCGCCGCCCGCTTCGACGAGGTCGCGGACGCCGTCGACGCCGAGGCCAAGGACCTCCTCGCCGCCCCCGACCGGGCCCCCACCTGGGAGGGCTGGGCAGCCGTCGAGCGCATCAGCGAGGAGTACGGCATCCACGACGTCAACCTCGTCAAGCCCGGCGTCGGCGAGACCACCCGCGTACTGCTGCGCCGAGTGCCCTGGAAGATCCTCGCCAAGCGGGGCGCGGGCGCCGACCTCGACCACGTCAGACTCCTCGCCGAACAGCGAGGCGTACCCGTCGAGGAGGTCGACGGCCTCCCGTACACCTGCGTGGGGCTGATCCACCCCCAGTACACGCGCGGCGCCACCGGTGCCGACGGCAAGGCGGTGTCGGCATGACCGTGCTCGTCGCCAGCGACCTCGACCGTACGCTGATCTACTCCAGCGCCGCCCTCGCCCTGACCATGCCCGACGCGGACGCGCCCCGGCTGCTGTGCGTCGAGGTCCACGAGCGCAGGCCCCTGTCGTACATGACCGAGACGGCGGCCGGCATCCTCGCCCGGCTGACCGAGGACGCCCTCTTCGTCCCCACCACGACCCGCACCCGCAAGCAGTACCAGCGCATCAGCCTGCCCGGCCGCCCGCCCCGGTACGCGATCTGCGCCAACGGCGGCCACCTGCTCGTGGACGGCGTCAGCGACCGCGACTGGCGTGCCGCCGTCGCCGCCCGCCTCGACGACGAATGCGCCCCGCTCGCCGAGATCCGCGCCCACCTCGCGGCCACCGCCGACCCCACCTGGCTGCGCAAGGAACGGATCGCGGAGGACCTGTTCGCCTACCTCGTGGTCGAGCGGCCGCTCCTTCCGGAGGGCTGGGTCAAGGAGCTCTCCGGCTGGGCCGGGGAACGCGGCTGGTCCGTCTCCCTCCAGGGCCGCAAGATCTACGTGGTGCCGCGGCCGCTGACCAAGAGCGCCGCCGTCCGCGAGGTCGCGCGCCGCACCGGCGCGCGCCTGACGCTCGCCGCCGGCGACTCCCTCCTCGACGCGGACCTGCTCCTCGCCGCCGACCAGGGCTGGCAGCCCGGCCACGGCGAACTCACCGAGGCCGGCTGGAGCGCCGCACACGTCGAGATCCTCCACCACCAGGGCGTCGCGGCGGGCGAGGAGATCCTCCGCCGCTTCACCGCCCGCGCGACGGGGGCGTGAGACACGGGGTCCCGAGCGCGCGGTCCCGCTCGGGGCCCGGACACGGACGGGGCGCGTGGCGCCCGGCCCGGGCAGGCAGCCCGGGCCGGGCGCCACGCGCCCCGTCTCGCACTCCGGCGCGCCGCTCAGGTGCGGCGGCGCGTCCCGGCCCCCGACTTCGTCACCCGCACCACGAGGAAGACGACGACCGCCAGCACCGCGACGCCCACCACCACCTTCGAGTACGTCGACACGTACCCGGTCACGTCCTCCCACCGCTCGCCGAGCGCGTACCCCGCCAGCACGAACACCGTGTTCCACAGCGCACTGCCCAGCGTCGTCAGCAGGGTGAACAGCGGCAGCGACATCCGCTCCACACCCGCGGGCACCGAGATCAGCGAGCGGAACACCGGGATCATCCGCCCGAAGAACACCGCCTTCGGCCCGTGCTTCACGAACCAGGCCTCGGTGCGCTCGATGTCCCGCGTCTTCACCAGCGGCAGCTTCCCCGCGATGGCGATCGTCCGCTCCCGGCCGAGCAGCGCGCCCACCCCGTACAGCGCGAGCGCCCCCACCACGGAGCCCGCCGTCGTCCACAGCAGCGCCGCGACCAGGCTCATCTGCCCCTGACTCGCGGCGAACCCGGCCATCGGCAGGATCACCTCGCTGGGAATGGGCGGGAAGAGGTTCTCCAGCGCGATCGCTATCCCCGCCCCCGGCGCCCCGAGAGCGTCCATCAGGCCGGTGACCCACCCCGGGGCGCTGTCGGCGGCGACGTTGACCATCTGCGTGTCCATGGCCGAACGCTAGAAAGCCGAAGCTGAAGAAGCCCTGAAGGCGACCGCACACCATCCTGCGGTTTCCCTCACTGCGACCGCCCGGCTTCCTGCGGTTTTCCTCAATGCGCCCGCCCGGTGCCGGCCGCTAGCGTGACCGGTCATGAGAACCCTGGCGACACGGACGGTCCGGTTCACCGCCGGCTGCGCACTCGGCGCCGCGACCGCGGTCGTCGAACTGCCCCTCGTCCTGCTCGGCGGCCTCGTCCTGCTCCTCGCCGGCGCCCGCCCCGGGACGGCACGCGGCGTGCCCGGACCGGTGCGCGCCGTGGCCGCCGCGCTCCTCGCCGTCGAACGCCGCAGGCTCGGCCGGCTCCTCGGCATCCGCATCGCCCCCGCACCCGACGACGCCCGCGCGCTGCGGTACCTGGCCGTCCGCTGGACCCTGGGCCTGCTCGGCGGGGCGGTCGCCGCTCTCGTCCTCGTCGGCATCGCGTACAGCTCCCTCTTCGTCTACGCATGGTGGCTCGACGACATCGCCTACCCGCTGGCCGTGGCGTTCAGCAATCTCGGCGGACTTCTTCTGCTGTTCCTCGCCTGCCAGGGCGTCTTCGGCACGGTCATGCTGGAGGAACAGCTCGCCCGCCGCCTCCTCGGCCCCAGCCACCACGACGAACTCGAACGCCGGATCACCCAGCTCGCCACCACCCGGGCCGAGATGATGGAGGCCGTCGACGGGGAACGCCGCCGCATCGAACGCGACCTGCACGACGGCGTCCAGCAGCGGCTCGTCGCCCTCGGCATGCTCCTCGGCCGGGCCCGCCGCAGCCACGACCCCGCCCACGCCGACGCACTCCTGCTCCAGGCCCACGAGGAGAGCCGCCGCGCCCTCGTCGAACTCCGCGAGGTCGCCTGGCGCGTCTACCCGACCGTCCTCGACGAGGCCGGCCTGCGCGCCGCCCTGGAGACCGTCGCCGAACGCACCCCGCTGCCGGTGCGCCTGGACTACACCGTCCCCGTACCGCCTCCGCGCCAGACCGGCACGGTCGCCTACTTCGTCGTCTCCGAGGCCGTCACCAACGTCGTGAAGCACTCCGGTGCCACGCGCGTCGAGGTGCGCGTCGGGCGGGACGGCGACCGGCTGCTGCTCCGGATCCAGGACGACGGCACGGGCGGGGCGGACCCCGCAGGCGGCGGCCTGACCGGGCTCGCCCGGCGGGTCGCCGCACTCGACGGCCGGTTCGGGGTGCACAGCCCGGCCGGCGGACCCACCCGGATCACCGCGGAGCTGCCGTGCGCATAGTCATCGCCGAGGACTCGACCCTGCTCAGGGAAGGGCTCGTCCGCCTGCTCGCCGAGGAGGGACACGAGGTTCTTGCCGCGGTCGGCGACGCCACCGCCCTCCTCACGGCCGTCGCGGCCGACCCGCCGGACGTCGTCGTGGCCGACGTGCGGATGCCGCCCACCCACACCGACGAGGGGCTGCGCGCCGCCCTCGACATCCGCGGCCGGTGGCCCGGCACGGGCGTGCTCGTGCTGTCGCAGTACGTGGAGAAGCGCTACGCCACCGAACTGCTCACCTCGGACGGCGGGGGAGTGGGCTACCTGCTGAAGGACCGGGTCGTCGAGGTGGACGAGTTCCTGGACGCCCTCGCCCGGGTGGCGCGGGGGCAGGCCGCGTTCGACCCCGAGGTCGTGCGGCAGATCCTCGCCCGCAGCACCCGCACCGACCCGCTCGCCCGGCTGACGGCGCGCGAGCGGGACGTCCTCGCCGAGATGGCGCAGGGGCACACCAACGCGGCCATCGCCGCCCGCCTGCACGTCTCGCTGAGCGCAGTCGAGAAGCACATCAACGCGATCTTCGACAAGCTCGGCCTCAGCGGCACGACCGGCTATTCACGGCGTGTGCTGGCGGTGCTGCGGCATCTGGGGTCGTAGCGGGGCCGCGTGCGGCCGGACCGCGTGCGGCGGGTGCCGGGCCGCCTGGGCGTCTGACTGTGCGCGGCGCCCGTTCGCGCCGGGCCGCGACGCGTCGCGGGGTCAGCCGCAGCAGCCGCCCCCGCAGCAGCCGCCACCGCCGCCCGACGGGGCGGGCGCCGCACCGGAGCCCGCGGACGCGGAGCCCGAGACGGCCACGGCGGAGAGCAGCTTCACGGTGTCGCCGTGCCCTGCGGGACAGTCGGCCGGAGCGGACGACTCCGCCATGGGACGGCTCACTTCGAAGGTGTCGCCGCACGTGCGGCAGCGGTACTCGTAACGAGGCATGCGGTCAGGCTACCGGCAGGCGGGCCGCCTCCGGCAGGTCGCGTGGGCATCGGGTGCGCGGGCGTCGGGGCGTGGGGCGGGGCCGGGGACCGCGGGCGCTCCCGGGACGTCCAGTGCTCGCGCTCCGGCTCCCGTTCGCGGCCCGCTCCCGCGGCTCTCGCTGCTCGCGCTGCTCCCGCGGCTTCCGCGGCTTCCGGCGCGCCGGTCAGCGCCGCCCGTACCGTACGGCCGTGCCCGCCGCACCGTACGCCGCCGCACCGTCGGCCTCCAGTGCCTCCCGGCGCCGTCGCGCACGCTGCTCACGCGCGGCCTCCTCGGGGTGGCGCGCCCTCCAGTACGGGTTGTCGTGCGGCAGGGTCGCGCTGACCCGGCCGTACATGCCGAAGCACATCAGCATCAGCCCCACGACGAAGCTGAAGATCACGTTCTGCATCCGGAAGGCGAGCGGGTTGAAGCTGCGGTCCAGCAGGGCGAGGTTCACGAACCCGCTGGCGATGAAGAGGATGCCGAACGTCATGTTGAGGGTGGAGGCGACGTTGCCGCCGATCACCATGCCGACGAACAGCAGCAGGCCCACGCAGATGGACAGGATGCTCAGCGCGCCGTTGGTGCTGAGACCGGCCACGGTGTCGCCCTGCGTGTCGAAGAACCCGATCCGGTCGATCAGGCCGAGGACGCCGAAGACCACCAGCACCAGTCCCATCAGCCCGGCGCCGACACGGTAGACCCGGCTCAGCCGGTGATCGACGGGCAGGTGCTCGTCCAGCCTGATGCGCTGCCGCTCCCGTACCCCGTGCCCGCCCGCGCGCCGGGACGGCGCCGGCGGCCGGGTCGCGGGGGGCTGCGGGACCTCCCCGCCGCCGAGGGCTCCGGCGGGGGCGGGGCGGTCTGTGCGGGAGCGCGGGCGGTGCAGTACGTGTCCGGCCATCGTCGGCCTCCTTACGTACCGGCCGGGGCGGGCCGGCGTGCGCGGGCCCCTGCCCGCTTCCTCCAGCATCCGCCCACCGGCACCGCACCGACAACGCGGGCGGGCCGGGGCCCTCGGTCCTGCACGCCCCTACCCGGTTCTCCGGCGGCCGGCGGCTCCTCAGTGCCCGGCGCCGCGCTCCTCGCGGATCTGCTCGACCACATGCGCCGCCGTCCGCCGGACCGCCTCCATCTCCTGAAGGAAGTGCCAGTAGTCGGGGTGGCGGCCCTCCAGCCCCTCCACGGCCCGCTCCACCCGCGCCACCGAATCGTCCAGCGGACGGGCGTGCCGCGGGTCCGGTGTGTGCCGGCCGGCCATCGCCAGACGCTGGGCGTCACGGATCGCGAACCGGGTCCGCTCGATCTCCTGCTGCGGATCCTTCGACACGGCGTTGAGGCGCTGCAGACGGTCCCCGGCCGCCGAGACCGCCTCGTCGGTGCTGTTCAGCAGGGCGCGCACCGTGGAGAGCAGAGCCGTCGCGTCCGGCCAGCGCTGCTCCTCGCGCGCCGTGCCGGCCTCCTTCAGCTTCTCCTCCGCCCTGCGCACACTGAGCGCGGCCTGCTCCGGCACCGGCTGGAGGTCCTGCCAGCACGCCGCCGTGAAACGCCGACGCAGCTCGCTGAGCACCGGATCGACCTGTTCCGTCCGGGTGGTCAGGGCCTGCGCGCGGGTGCGCAGCGACACCAGCCGCTTGTCGATCTCGGCGGCGCGCTCGGGCAGCCGCTCCGCCTCGATCCGCACCGCCTCGGCGTCACGCAGCACACGGTCGGCCCGCTGAAGCGTCTCCGGGACGCCGTGGCGCCCGGCACCCTCGTTGAGCTTCGTCAGCTCGGGGCCGAGCGCGGCCAGCCGCGCGGCGAGATCGTCCGCCCGCAGACCGGAGCCCCGCGCCGCGTCGAGAGCGGTGCTCGCCGCGAGAAGCGCCTGCCGAGCCCGCTCCACGGCGGGCGCGAGCCGGGCGAGCTGCGTCTCCGCCTTGTCGAGCAGCGGCCCGAGCCCCTGCCCGAAGCGGTCCAGCTCGCCCTTGACCCGTACGAGCTCGTCCTTGGCGCCGTTCAGCTGCGTCCGCGCCTGAGCGGCCGCCGACGCCTCCAGGTCGTCGCGGTCGAGGTCGTGCGCGTCGACGGCGGTGATGTACGCGTGACTTACCTCGTCGATACGCCGCCCCAGCGCCGCGAAACCCTCCACCGCCTGCCGGGCCGCCGGCGAGCTGTCCACCGCGCTGATCGTCTCGATCGAGATCCGCAGATCACGCTGCGCCGTGTCCAACTCGTAGAAGGCGGCCGCCGCCGCGTCCTTCGCGGCCTGCGCGTCGGCCCGCTGGCTCTCGCCACGCCCCCCGCCGAACCACCGCCGGGTGCCGCCACCGGCGAACGCGCCCGCCGTCGCGACGGCGAGCAGAGGCACGGGCAGCAGCATCAGTCCCAGGACGTCACGGACGGCGCGCGCCCTTGGCTCGTGATGCCGCCGCGCGAGTCTCGCCGTCACATCCCTCTCCCGTGCCGTGTCCGCCCTGACGTTGCCCGTTCCGGGTCAATACTCCCACCAGAAGGACGAACACACGGGTCCGTTAGTTCGCGGTACGCACCACCACTTTGCCGTTGTCGCTGCGGGCGGACACCACACGGTCGCTGGCGTCGTCCCTGGGAACGGACACGTCGACGTCCCCGTTGTCGCTCCTCGCGGTCACCGCGTACGGCGCACCGGCGCCCGGAAGGCCGATCTCCACCCCGCCGTTGTCGCTGACCGCCTCCACCCGCTCGGGCACCGCGTCCAGCCGCAACCGGACCGCCCCGTTGTCGGACCCGGCCTTCACGGTCGTCGAGGTGACACGCTCGGTGACCACCCCGCCGTTGTCGGTGTAGAGGTCGAGCGGGCCGCTGGAGTCCCGAACCTCCACCTTCCCGTTGTCCGAGGTGATCTTCAGCGCCGTGGTGAAGCCGCTCGCCGTCACGCCGCCGTTGTCGTCCTCGACCGTCACCGCGACGCCCTTCGGCACCCTGACCGTGTGACGGCCCCCGCAGTTGCTCACCAGACCCTCGCAACGGACCTTCAGCGCGAGCTTCCCGTCCTCCAGCCGCCAGGACTTCTCGGGCCCGTTCCCGAAGACCACCCAGCCGTCCACCTGCCGCGTGACCTCGACGTCCCGGACATCCGCCGCGACGATCTCCAGCGCACTGTTGTCGGACGCGATCGTTAGCGACGTCCCGCTGAACGGGAAGGCCCTGCTCTCCACGGGGGCGTCCTCCGCCCCGCTGCTCCCGCACCCGCCCACCGCCCCCGCGACCAGCACGACCCCGCCCACGGCGACCCCGACCCGCCCCACCCGACGACGCCCACCCGACACGTAGCGCATGAGAATGCTTCCCCCTGAAGGTCCCTACCGACTGACCCTCCTCACGCTACGTACACCCACCACCCTGGATCGATGCGGCGACCCACCCTCCCCGAGGTGGGGCTACCCCCAGCACCCGGCCCCGCCCCTTCAACGGTTTGGAGGTGCGCGCGGTGCGCCATGTAGGGTGTTGCCTCATCCACGGGTGCGTAGCTCAGGGGTAGAGCGCTGCTCTTACAAAGCAGATGTCGGCGGTTCGAAACCGTCCGCGCCCACCAGTGCGAAGGCCCCCAGCCGGTTCAGGCTGGGGGCCTTTGACATCCACGTCTGACATCAACGCGGGCGGTCACTCACGGCCGCGACGCTGCCGTACCCGATCTCATGCTGGAACGAGCGGCCCATGCCGGTCCGCTCGGCGATCACCGATGCGTGAGGCAGTCCCCCCGCGCACTCGGAGGGCATCGAGCGGCGTATCTCAAGCGCGGAGGGGGACACGTCTGCGCCTCACGCGCCCAAGGTACGACAGAGCAGCGGCGGGCCTCATGCCCCATGAGCTGCTAGTCCCAGAAACGTTGCCCGCTGGTCGACTCCTTGCTATAGATCGCGGACGCGATCGGGGCTCCGTTCCCGCACCTCGTGACGGAACGGCCCGGGCGGGAGGCTCAGGGGCAGGCGAACACCTCGGCGCCGATGTCGTGCACGCCGCTCCTGCCCATGGCGCGGCCGACGTGGACGGCCCCCACGGTGAGCGGGCGGCCGCAGGCGAAGCAGGATCGCCCGCTCCATGCTTCCGTCGTGAGGGCGGACGCCGGCGGGATCTCCCGGGTCCGGCATGCGGCGTGAACGGGAGCGCCGGGGTCACCACTGCGGGTCCCGGCCGGTGTTCGTCCAGCGAACCTCGTCGTAGCAGTCCTCGTGGTCTCCGCTGTGCCCTGGGGGACGCGTGCAGTTCAGGTACCGCGCGGGGTGCGCTGCCCAGCAGGGGCTCGGGATACGGACGGGCGGGATGTCGTCCAGGATCGGGGACCAGTGCCGCTGCGCGTTCATGCTCCCACCCGGCCGGGCGCGGGGACGAGGCCGCGCTGCTCGCGGCACGGGGCGCAGGCGTACAACTCGATCGGCGGGCCGGACTGGCGCTCCAGCACGTCGACGAACTCCGCGGAGCCGGACGGGCCCTTGTGCCAGTGGCACCAGCCGTCCGTACCCGCGCCGGCAGCCCCCGAGGGGCGGATGTGGGCGTCCATACCGAGGACGGTAGGAGCGGCGCCCCCGCGGCGGCGGGCCGGTTGCGCCGGATTGCGCGGACCCCGCGGCGATTGCGGCCGGTTGCTCAACCGGCCAAGCCGGCCCGCGCCCTCGCGATCAGCCGGTGCGCCTGCGGCCCGTGCACGGCGGCGTCGTGCAGCTGCTCCCAGACCCGGCCGTACAGGTCGACGTCCTCGGCGCTGTCGTAGGTCAGCTCGGTGTTGATGGTCTCGACGACGACCTTGTCCCCGCCGAAGATCCAGAACCCGTGCTTCGCCGTCAGGGGCATCTGCCGCCCGAACGGCACGATCCCGAACTCCACCGTGCTCGTCCCGATCAGGCTCACCAGCCGGTCCAGCTGCCCGGCCATGACGGCGGGCGGGCAGATCAGGACGTGCAGCGCGCCTTCCCACACGAGCACCCGGTACAGGCGTCCGGGTTCGTACAGCACTTCCTGCCGGCGCATCCGCGCGGCGACGGCGGCGTCCGTGTCCCGGGGCGAGCGCATCAGCTCGGCACCCTGGGCAAGCAGGTGCCGGGCGTACTCGGCCGTCTGGAACAGGCCGGGGATCACCGTGGCCTCGTAGCCTCGCGCGTTCGCGGCACCCTGGTACTCGACGACGTACCGCTCCTGCACGGGCCGGTGCCCGGCGGCGAGCTGTCGGCGCCACGAACGCTGCTGGGACTCCAGGCCGCGCAGACGGGAGCGGAGGTCCGGAGCCTGCTCGGGTACGCCGACGGCGTCCGCCCAGGACTCGAGGTCCACAGCGGACGCCGTCTGCTTCCCCGTCTCCAGTCTGCTGACCTTGGAGCGCTGCCAGCCCAGCCGTTCGGCCAGGTCCTTCCCGGTCAGGCCTGCGTCCTCGCGCAGCTCGCGAAGCCGTGCGCCGAGGGCCTGCCTGCCTGTCTGGAAGTCCGTGCTCACACGGTGGACCGTACCCGCGTCCAGACCAGGTCAGTGGGGACTGCGGCGGACCAGGCTGCATCTCGGGCGCGGCAGGCGGCGAGCACCTGCTCGTGGTCGTCGACGACCTCGACTCCGACCGTGACGTCGTCCTCGTCGATGTGCATGCGCACGAGGGTGCGGGAGTCGAAGAGCCAGAAGTCGAAGTCGGGCAGGCCCAGCCCGCGGGCGGCCGCGCGGCCGAGGACGCGGATGCTCTCGCCCGCCTCGGTGTTCCCCGCTGCGGTGGCCATGAGGAACCGCTGCCCGTCGGTGGGTGGGTCGTCGACGAGGCGGACGCGGGTGAACCGGGCGCCGGCCGCTGTCTTCTCGCGCACGTTCACGTTCCACGGGTGATCCGGTTCCGGGGCGGGGTGGGTGCCGCGGAGGAACGCCTGGAACCGGGCGCCTGCCCGGTCGGTTGCGTAGCCGTGGCGAGTCTCCAGCCGGAACGCGGTGTGCTGGAAGTCGGCGAACAGGTGGGTGATCTCCTCGAAGGGGACCAGGGCGGGCACGGGCTACTCCTTGGGGGCGAAGCGGGTGAGCAGCTCGCGGGGGATGACGACGGCGGTCTCGGCGACGCCGAGGTCGCGGAGCTGGGCGCGGTGCCCGGCGTCGATCTCGTCGCCCTGGACGACGAGGTCGCCGGTCTCTTCGACCTCGTACAGGGTGGGGCAGTTGCCGTGTTCGCTGGTGGTGCCGATGAACCTGAGCGTCATGCCGGGGCTCCTCTCGGGGTGGAGGTATCAGCATGTTCTGAGCGCTGCGCGTGCGGTGGCGGGTTGCGCGAAATTGCGTGGCCAGGTTGCTGCGCCCCGGTTGCGCGCAACCGGGGCATGCGGTCCTGGTGGTGAGGTCGCGTTCG